>CAVRUP010000018.1:0-206867 GCA_963724335.1 uncultured Alphaproteobacteria bacterium
AGAAGTGACGGTCTTTGAATTTAGATGTCTGCTTTAGCCCCAAAAGCGGAGCTTCGGAAACGCGTTTGCGAGTTCCGCATTGTGCCATAGCACTAAATCGCTGCGCGATAGCTCACCCGCTGAGGCGGTGGAATTCCGGCCATTCTATCGGTGAAAATCGCCCAGCTTCGAAACCAATACCTGCGCTGCTCATAGATATTACAATTCCGACGAAGAGGCCCAGAAGGCCTGTCTTTCCAACGACGATGGCGGCGCCGATGCAATGTCGCCGCAGGTCTGGCCGCGGCTGCCTAGCCTAAAGGTATCCCGTTCCCATCTCGGCGGCGAATTTCGTTGGCTCGCCTTCCCAAACGATTCGCGCGTGTTCGAGCACATAGACGCGGTCGGCGTGCGGTAGCGCGAAGGTGATGTTCTGTTCGCCAAGCAGCACAGTGATCGCGGTGGTCTGCGCAAGCGCTCCAGCGCCTTGGACAGCTGTTCGAGGATGACAGGCGCCAGCCCGAGCGTCGGCTCGTCGAGGATCAAAAGCTTCGGCTTCATCATCAGCGCGCGCGCGATGGTCAACATCTGCTGCTCGCCGCCCGACAGCGTGCCGGCCGCTTGCTTCTGGCGGTCGCGCAGAATCGGGAACAGATCGAACAGCCAGGCGATCTGTTCGGTGACGTCGGCCGGCGGTAAATGTTGACCGCCGAGATCGAGATTTTCCCGCACCGTCATGTCGGTGAAGAGTTCACGGCCTTCGGGGCATTGCACGATGCCGCTTCGCGCAACTGTCGCCGCGGACTGGCCGCGCAGCGAGGCGCCTTCGCGGCGAATGTCGCCGCCATATGGCAGAAAGCCCGAAATGGCATTGAACAGCGTGGTTTTGCCCGCGCCGTTGAGTCCGACCACCGAGACAAATTCGCCGGCATGGACATGGATCGAGACGTTCTCGAGCGCCTGCGCCTTGCCGTAATGGACGCTGACGTTTCGACTTCGAGGAACGGCGCGGCGGCATCGCGGAACGAGGATTCCGGGCGCGCCGCGGTCTCGATGCTGCCGCCGAGATAGACGCGCCGCACCGTCTCGTTGCGCATCACCTCCTCGGCGGTGCCTTCCGCGATGCGCTCGCCGACATACATGGCGAGCACGCGGTCGACCAGCCGCGCCACGCTTTTCACGTTGTGATCGACCAGAAGCAGCGCGCGCCCGTCGTCGCGCAGCTCGCAGATGAGATCGGAGAATGCTGCGGTTTCCACCGCAGTCAGTCCGGCGAAAGGCTCGTCGATCAACAGCACCTGCGGATCGCGCGCGATCGCCTTGGCGATCTCTATCTTGCGCAGATCGGCGAACGGCAAGGTTGCCGGCCGGCGGTCGAGCACGCCGCTCAAGCCGACCCGGGCCGCGATGGCGCGCGCCCGCTCGTCGGTTTGCGGATCGGCGATCAGGCGCGTGAGCTTGTCGGGCAGGAGCGCGAGCTTGATGTTTTCGAGCACGGTCTGGCGGTGCAGCGGGCGCGAATGCTGGAACACGATGCCCGCGCCCATGCGCGCGATTTTGTGCGACGGCCAGCCGGCGACCTCGGTGCCGTTGATGCGCACCGAACCGGCATCGGGGCGCTCGATGCCCATGATGAGCTTCATCACGGTCGACTTGCCGGAGCCGTTCGGGCCGATCAGACCTAAAATTTCGCCGGCTTGCACGCCGAGCGCCATGTCCTTGACGGCGACCAGGCCGCCGAAGCGCTTGGTCAGGCCGGAGACTTCGAGATGGGCGGCCTCGGCCATCTCAGGCGTCTTCCCTGGTGCGCATGAGCAGCCCGATGAAGCCGCTCGGGAACAACAGCACCACGACCAGCGCCATGGCGAACACGACGAAGTTCGACAGGTCGCCGATCGGGCGCAGCGCCTCGCTCATGGCGATGATGAAGATCGCGCCAAGCACGCCGCCGAGGATGGTGCGCCGGCCGCCGAGCACCGCGGCGATGATGATCTGCACGCCGACAGTGATATCGACCAGTGAGCTGGCCGAGGCCGAGCCCACGTAGAAAACCAGCAACGCGCCGGCGAGGCCGGAGAAGAACGCGCTGATGATGAAAGCCATCAGCTTGTGCTTGGTCACGTTGAAGCCAAGCGCGCCGGCCTGCACCGCGTCCTGACCGCTCGCCTGCAGGATCAGCCCGACCGGCGAGCGCGCCAGCGAAAACAGAATCGCGCCGCTGACCGCCATGAACCACAGCGCAATTTCGTAATTTGTCGTGTCGCTGATCGAGATTACGTCGGGCACCGTCAGCCCATTTTCCCCGCCAGTCAGATGGGCATCAACCACTATGAAATTCTGCAGAATGAGTACGGCGACAAGCGTGGTCAGCCCGAAATACGGCCCGCGCACCCGCAGCGCCGGAAGTGCGAGCACGACGCCGCCAACGACGGCGGCAAGCGTGCCGGCGACGACGCAGAGCAAGATCGGCGGCTGGTAGAGATTGTCGAGGATGCCCGCGGTATAGGCGCCGGTGCCGATCAGGAAAGTCGGGCCGAAATTGACTTCGCCGGCAAAGCCGAACAGCAGGTCCCATGCCATCGCGAAAACACCCGAATAATAGGCCATCGTCAACAGCCCGAGGATGTAGCCGGTGACCCATAGCGGCAGAAACGACGCGATCACGACGGCGCCTAAAGCGACGAGGAGGACGCGCGTGGTGGAAAACGAGCGCATCTAGCGGCGCCCCAACAGGCCGCGCGGGCGGACATACATCACGGCCACAAGCAGCAGCAGCGCAGGAATCGTGCGATAGGCCGGCGATATCAGATACGCTGTCACCGTTTCCAGATAGCCGACCACATAGGCCGCGATCAGCGCGCCGGAGACACTGCCGAGCCCGCCGAGCACGACGATCGAGAATGCGCTCGCGGTCAACGGCCCGACGCTATAGGACGAAACGCCCAGAAACATGCCAAGCAACACGCCGGCAACGCCGACCAGGAGGCCGTAGATCGCCCACACCGCGATGTAGATTTGCGAGAGCTCGATGCCGAGCAGCGTCACGCCGCGCGGATTCATCGAGGCAGCGAGAACCGCTTTACCGGCGCGCGTGCGGTTTACCAGAAGCCACAGCAGCGCGATGACGAGCCAACACACGATGGCGGTGAAAATCTCGTTCGAGGGCGTGCGCACGCCGGCAATCGACACCACGCCTTCGACGATCGGCGCCACGGTCTTGGCATTGTTGGTGTAGAGGTAGGCGATCAGCTCCTGGATCATGATGCCCCAAAGCAGCGTCGCCGTGAGGATGAAAATTTCTTTCTCCTCCTCGCGGATTTTGCGCGTCTGCTGCAGCGGGCGCACCACGACGAAATAGGTCAGCAGCGAGGCGGCAAGGCCGATGCCAACGCCGAACACCGCCCCGGTATAGGGCCCGGCATGCAGATCGTTGCCGGCGGCCCAAGCGGCGACGACGGCCACGACCATCAGCGCGCCGTGCGACAGGTTGAGCACGCCGGAAACGCCGAAAATGAGCGCGAAGCCGGTGGCGCCAAGCGCGTAGAGCGAACTGATCGCGAAACCGTCGATCAGGATTTGCCAGAACACCACGTTCACGCAGGACCCCGTCAAGAAATCTCCCCGCTCGCGGGTGCGGGCGGGGAGAATTACTAGCGTCCGATTGGTCTCGTCAGTTGGCCGCGCCGAGCTTGATGAAGCTCGGGAATTTCAATTTGCCGTTGGCCACCTTCTCCGGCCACAGGTTGACCTGCTTGCCGTTCTGCCACTGCAGCATGAGACCGGCGATGGTGTCGGGACCGATCTTGAGCGCGTGCGGATTGGGCGAGTCCTTGCCTTTGAACTGGACGCGGCCGATGGTGCCCACGTAATCCGTTTTTTCCAGCGCCTCGACCAGCTTGTTGGAATCGGTCGAGCCGGCCCGCTTGATCGCGTCGGCGATATAATAGACCTCGTCATATGCGGTATAGCCGCAATAGGACGGGTTGTTGCCATAGCGCTTATTGAACGCTGCCACGAAGGGCAGGGTTTTCGGCGTCACTGCGACGCCCGGTCCGGCGAAGGCTTGATACAGCACGCCTTCGACTGCGCCGTTGGTGTCCTGCCAAAAGCTCGAATTGGTCGCTTGCGAGGATACGCCGAACATCGGAATCGGCACTTCCTGCTGCTTCCACTGCACCGTCGGCTGCACGCCGACATGCGAAATGCCGGTGATCATCACGTTTGGCTTTTCGCCTTCGATCTTGTTGTAGATCGGCGTGAAATCCGTCGTATCGGGCGAGACGCGGATATGGTCGACGACCTTGATGCCGATTTTCGGCAGACATTTGAGATATTCGGCGTCGAGCGGGGTCGTCCAAGCCGCATCCTCGCTCATGACCACGGCGGACTTCAGGTGAAGATCCTTCACCAGAAGGTCCTTCGCGGCATCGCAAGTGGCGTCGGCGATGCTGGTCGACGTCGCATAGCCGTGAAAGGTGTATTTTAGGTTGTCATAATCCTTGGCGATGTTCTCGGTGATGACGTCGGAGGCGGCGCCCGGCGTCACCATCACCGTCTTCAGTCGGCCGGTCCATGGCTCGAGCGCCAGCACGACTTCACTGATATAGCTCGCGATCACCGCGTTGACGTGATCCTCATTGACCGCGCGCTGAAAGGCGCGCACCGCTTCCGGAGCGGTCGAATGATCGTCGTAAGAGATGATTTCGATTTTTTTGCCGTTGACGCCGCCCGCGGCGTTGATCTCGTCAGCGGCAAGTTGCGCGGCTTGCGGGATCGACGAACCAGCGACGGCCTGTGCCTCGGCGATGACACCGATCTTGATTGTGTCAGTGGATTGCGCGCAGCCAGGTGTCGCGACGGCAAGCGCAAGGACAGCCGCACTCGCACCCAACGCTGCGAAGGCGGAGCGTTTGTCGAACTCACTCATTGAAATTCCTCCCTGAATCCTGTCGCCGTCTCGTCAGAAACGGCGGCTTAGGCGCAGTCTACCCCATCGACTTCGGACAGCAAGCCGAATTCGTGAAGTCTTTGCCGAAAGGCTGCCGCGCGCGGCTGCGCCTCTTTGTTATCAGCTGCCACCGCGTTGAGTACCCCCGACTATCCGCTTCATCTGCGCAGGCGCAGTAATTGGCCACGCCGCTGCATTTCCGCCCCTAGCTCAGGAGACGGCATCGTATCGGTTTAAACGAGTATTTTGATCGGGGCTGAAAACGGCTTCGCAACTGCAATATGAGATGCAACCGGATGTCGCAGACGGGTCATGTATGGACGGCGCCCGCGGTGCAAGGGAAAAATCGGACATTTCAGCGAAGCGTTCGGGTGCGGTCATGTATTCGGCCTGTTTTCGCTTGGAGGACTACCTCTGTCGCGATGCAGCCGCTATGGCCGCTGGCCCTGATGTAATCCGCTGATCGGGTCCCAAACAATCGCACGCGCTCAAGTGTCGCGTGACCCATCACGGGTTCTCCCAATCGACGGTCTCGACCGTTTCGCATCAATGTCGTCTTCACCCCTGCAGTTCGTGAACGCACAGACGCAACCTCATCCTCCCATTGCCAGACCCCTTACGCCGCTGCCGCAAGCGCAGGCACAAGCGCAGGTGCCCGATAAGTGCCGCCCTTGGCCAGCAGCGCCCATGCCATACGCGCCATCTTGTTGGCGAGGGCCACCGCTACGACCTTGAAGGGTCGCCGCGCCAAGAGTTGCGTGAGCCAGGGATATCTTTCAGGGTTCTGCTTGGCGTAGCGCAACACCGCACAGGCTCCGACCACCAGAATGCGTCGCAAATAGCGATCGCCCTGTTTCGAGATCGGTCCAAGCTTCTGTTTGCCGCCGGTTGAATCTTCGCGCGGCACCAGCCCGATCCAGGCGGCAAAATCCCGCCCCGACCGAAAAACCGTCGGGTCCACTACGGTTGCCACAATCGCGGTTGCACCGATGACGCCGATACCCGGAATGCTCTCAAGCCGCTTGCTCGCCTCGTTCGAGCGATGCTGCATCTTGATCCGCTTTTCGATCGATCCGATCAGCGTCTGCAGCGCCTGAAGCTGTGCAGCAAGCACAATGACGCTCGCTCGCGCATCGATCGGCAAGCGTGCATCCTGATCATCTGCAACGATCGCCAGTAATTCCTTGATGCCTTCGCGTCCCTGTGCGGCCACGATGCCGAGCTCGGCCAAATGCGCTCGTAGTGCATTGATCACCTGGGTACGCTGCCGCATCAAAAGATCGCGCGTGCGGTGCTGCATCAGCTGGCCCTGCTGCTCGCCCGACTTGACCGGTACGAACCGCATGGTCGGCCGCCGTACCGCCTCGCAGATCGCCTCAGCGTCGGCGGCATCGTTCTTGTTGCGCTTGACGTAGGCCTTTACATCCTTCGCCGGCATCAGCCGAACCTGATGCCCGAGCTTCGTCAGCTCACGCGCCCAATGGTGCGCCGTGGCGCAGGCTTCCATGCCGATAAGGCATGGTGCCAGAGCTTCGAAGAACTTTATCACCTGGCCGCGGCGAAGTTGCTTTCTGACGACAACCTTCTCGGTCGCGTCGATGCCGTGAACTTGGAATACGTTCTTGGCGATATCCAAACCGATCGTGGTAACTTGCATGTGGACGGCTCCCCTCATGTGATTCGTCTCCGACGAACCACTCTATGGCACTCGATGCCGGGAGCGGGCGCCGTCCACCACATCAATCGCGCCCTATTTGGCCAAGGCCAAAAAGCTCTGTTTGTCCGCTTTGCTCCGTTAGCGACCATTCGGCGGCCGATTTCGTTTGTCGGCTAAGTGCCAGGGCACAAAATCGCTGCGCGATAGCCCGCTGCGGGGGGTGCATGACCGCGAGTTGGAGATCATCGATAGCGTCTGTGGTGTGGCGCCCTGCCTTGAAGATCGAGGTGTCGGCAAGCTCGTCCGCCGCTTCCAGCGGCACCTGACCGAGACCGGCGCAGTCATGATCTTGACGAGGAGATCGAAACAGTTTCGGTTGCACAAAGTCGAGGTCTGTTGAAGTGCTCAAAGATCGGTTTGCCCTATGATGCCCCAAGGTTTTCGTGAGGCTCATCGCGTCGCCTAACTCTTTGAAATCACAAGTTGGGCAAAAGGTACTTTCCCCATTTAGCAATCTCCGTGCCATAACGCCAAAGTTGCACACGACTTCGACCCCACCACCCGTCAAAAATCAACCGACATTCAATTCACGCACCGCGGCCAAATCCCCATAGCGCCCGCCGCACCGTCGGTGCCCAACACCCCGCGATTTCGTGCCTTGGTGCTTTTTGGACGCCGGCCACCTGAGCGCGTGGATGACTTCGTCATCCCGGCGTCCAAAAACCTTCACACTAGCGACCGACGCACCGCAACATGATTGGCGTTGTCCGTTAAGCCAATAGCATCGTTCCGCGACCATAGCGGAACGAAAAAAGAGAAAAAAACCTGCGTTGAATATGCGCAAATTTACAGAAATATTATTTCAGAATTGTGTTGCGCCGGTACTCTGCGTCTGAATTATCGTTCCGGGGGCGCGAATACCTGCCAGAAATTTCATTTATGCGCTTGCTGCGACCGCTCGAGATCGCGGTTAAAGAACTGCCTTGGATCGCTAGCCGGAGTGTTGCTGGGTTTCTCAATCCCGCGGCCGTTGAATTTTATCAAAACCTGTTGGCTGGAGGCTACGAGCCAGAGCAACTATTGTTTGTGCTTCCTAAGCACAAGGTTATTTACGTCGCAGTGCCAAAAGTAGCCTCGACACGAATCAAAATGACCTTGGCAAGAGTTGAAGGCCGATTTTCGCGCTCGCTGAAACCGGGACTCCGGTCGCGCTATCGGGGACCTTATGGCTTGCGCAACATAACAGTCGGTTCGTTCTTTCGGCTGGCGACGAGCCCCGACACGTTGCGATTTTCCTTTGTTCGCAACCCTTACGCACGCATTGTATCGTGCTGGGCCCAAAAGTTTGCTGGCAAACCACTTATTCGCGGCGATACCTTCATTGACGCTTACCTTGCGGTAAAGCATGAGATTGATGCTGATCTCCCCGCCGGCGCGGATCGTACGCTGTCGTTTGCTGATTTTGTCATCTTCGCCGCCGCGACAGCGAAAGCTCGCCACGATATTCATCTGCAAGCGCAAGATGAAATTCTAAACATGCCGGGAATAGAACTAAATCTGATCGGCAAGGTCGAGACCTACGATGCAGATTTCGTCCACGTCCTGGACCATTTGAATGCCAGCGAGGCGATTCGCCGCGACGCGATGATTCCGGTCAACGCGTCTCAACACGATGACTGGCCAGTTTACTACACACCCGAACTGGCCGACCGCATCTATCGCGCCTACGAGTGCGATTTCGACCGGTTCGGCTATGCTCGCTCGGCTCGGTATTAATGGCGCTGCCGTCACTGTCGAAGATCACGACATCGGCCAAAATTCAACCATCGGCACAGAGATGTAATTTCCGCTTCAGGGGCTGAAACCGGCATCGAGAACGTTGCCGCAGTGCACAGCCAATGTCGCAGTGGGTCATTCGCTGCGTATCTGTTCAGCTTCCGGGCCGATCTATGTCCGTTGTTCACCCAATGGCGATCATTCGAGGGCTGGTTTTGTTTGGTTGCGACTGGGATGGACCGGCCGTGCTCCTGCCCCGAACGACCCATAGAGGTTGTTTCGGGGTTTTTGAGGAGCACGACTGGCGCTGACCTGGGCGCCAGATCAAAAAAATCGCTGCCTGTGTGACCGCTTTCACAGCCACGGCTCATTGCCTTGCTATTTGTTGGCTTGAAGGTTCACCCCCGAATCGGGAGGCCGCAATGTTCAACCGATCGTACTTTGCCGTCGCCTTCACTGCGGTTTTCATCCTCGGACTCGACATCGCCTTGAGCGCGCATGGTTTGAAAGCCGCCAGCAGCCACGTTTTTCAGATTTACCGAAGCTCGCTAGGTGCGATGGATAATCAGATCACTTGCCCGGCTGCGGCAAAAGAATGGTGTCAAAAAGTTGGGGGTTTGCCCGAATAATCAGACGTGGAAGCAGACCCCTCACAGCTTGAACGTGGAAATCAACCGTTGGGACCGATTTTCCAACGATTTATCAAAATGCACTGAACCGCCGCTAAAAGGGGGCGCTAGGCACGTTCCGACTTACCAGTGGCCTTCCTAGAGGCACTACGACCCATCCTGTAACCGTCCTCGGTCTGCGAGGATATCGGAAGCAACCTGCAATCCTTTAGCGCCATCTCAAGTCCTCGCAGCGCGCAATACCGACCAAAGCTCCTTTGCGCGACGGCGGAGCGGGGTCGTGATGCTAATCACTCGCCCCCGAATGAGCCGCTTCGCCCGCGCTTGATTTCGTAGGCAGTAGGTCGCCCTGCCGTCGGCAGGGTTCAGCAGCTTGAATTTACACTGCTTCTCACGGTGCCATGGAGATGCCCACTTGCCGGCGGCGTGACAGAGCGCCCCCTTGATGGCATCAAGCTGGTTATCGTTCGCAGCGATACCACCGTGAAAGTGCAAGCGACCATCGGGCGTAACGTCAACGGCGAGCCCATAGAGCGGAGCTTAGCCAAGCGCCCGCTCTAGCGCCGGGCTAATCCTTCGCTTGAAGTAGTCGGTAAAGCCCTCGGGGTGGCGCTGGGCGGCTGCAATCTCATCAGGGCTGCAATTAAGCGTAAAGGCGACACCCGCACCGGTGGCCTCTAGGACGCGATAGGCGCTCGTGAGCTTGCCGAGGTCGGTGGTGTGCTCATAAGCGTGGGTTTTTGCGGCTGTTGTGCTTTTTTCTGCGCCTTCTTTACCGTCTAATACAGGGAGTACACCGTGTGTCTCACTTGGTGCTTTATGATCGTCGTTAGCTGGTGTTGATATAGGTGTAGGAGTAACTACGGACCGCCAAGAGCCGGAACGGCCAACGGTGTGAAAACGCGCGTCATTGCTAAAGCTTTTCGATCTTTTGTGGCAGAGCGGCGACGGCGCTTGGTGACTTTTTTGGACCAAGGTTTTGAAACGGCGGAGTCCGCAATACTTTCGTCAGACATGATGAACTCGCTGGATTGATTGACTGGTGTGCTAGTTATAGCGATCCGTCAGCGGCTCGCCTCACGGTCATCCCGCCATAGGCCACCGGGATTCTTTGCGTGCGGATTTCGCCGGCGCCATGGACCGCATCGAGTGCTGCGCAGCGCGGCCAACCGTCTGGACCGATTACCCCACACTCCCGCTAGGGGGGGTAGCCGCGGTCAGCACTAACCGACTCATCAGCGCCCTTCCCTGACTCACCCAGGGGCATCTGGTGGAGGATGCGGCAGATAGTGGCGACGCGCTGCAACGCCTTACCAAGGCGCCTCACGGCTTAATGGATAATGCGACCTCACTGGTAGATGCATCTACCGCACTATGGTCGAAATCCCTGTGCAATAAGCCAATCGGTAAGTTTTGGAATCACAGCAGCCCGCAACCAATGCCCGCCGTAAATTGCTTCATGAAGCGTATAATCGAAGTTGCTAAACCCTATCGCTTTCATGATCCGCCCAGCCTTAGACCTATTTGTCTTCACCCAATCAGACAGAAATTTTGCCACATCGGGTCGCAGATGACCGGCTGAATCCGCTATTGGCCGCACTGGCGCGCCACGCGCTCGGCCTTCTCGTGCCGTTGCCCAGCCAAGAAATTCGACGTGTTCTACCCGGCTCGTCTTTTTCCATTCCCGTTTGAGGGCGTCTACACTGGTAGGTAGATGTATCAACCCTGCTTTTGCGCTGGCCGCCCGAACGCTAAGTCCACCCGGACGAATTTCGGCAAAGATGGCCGGATATTCTCTAGCCAGCCGCCCCTTGTAATATTTAGCGTCACGTTTTTTCGTCATCAGGCTGGGTAGATAGATCTATCACGGTCGTCAATGGGCGATGAGCGACCATGAAACGCAGTCGCGCTCTCAAGTTGCTATAACTACAAGTGAGAACCGTGACGGCATTCGTTCGCCGCGGAAACGCAGTGCGCCCACAACAAAGCAAACATGACTGACATAATCAAACGTGCGGCTTCGGAATAATCTTATGCGTCCCGTCGTGCCCTACCTTTTCTCTCGCGATGCTGCGTTGCGTCTAGAAATGTCCAACGGGACCATTCTGGACGCGGCTCGCTTGGAACAGATGGGGCACACGGGACAACCGCCGCAGTCAGATTTTTGCATCTCGCCTCGCCTTTTGTCGCGGGCGAAGGCCGCGATCTATTGCGGTCTTTCGTGTCAGGGGTTCTCATCATGGGTAAAAAATGGTCGCCTGCCAGGACCCATCGCTGGTACTGCAAGATGGGACTTGAGGGCGATTGATGCAGCGTTAGACTTGTTGAGCGGCATCGCAGACCGGCAAGTGGGTACTATCGACTCGTCGGTTCTGGATCAATGGAAGATCAAAAATGCGCGTTCATCTTAAAGGCATTCATCGCGTCGAGATGCGGCTCGCGACCGGGGAATGCCGTACCTATCATTATGCTTGGCGGGGCGGCCCTCGGATCGACGCGCAGCCTGGAACCCCCGAATTCATTCGTAGCTATCAGGAAGCTCACGCATCATTGCGCCGACCGAAGGCAAGCACAATGATGACCCTGATCGCAGAATTCAAGGCATCGGCGGAATTCCGGGCCCTCGCCCCATCGAGCCTTCGGGCCTATTCGAATTATATCAAATTGATTGAAGCCGAATTCAGCGACTTGCCCCTTGCCGCTCTTGACGACCGCCGCGTCCGCGGTGAGTTCAAGTCGTGGCGTGACCGGTTCGCAAATACGCCACGAAAGGCGGACTACGCTTGGACCACGCTGGCGCGAATTTTGTCGTTCAGCAAGGATCGCGGTCTCATCAGCACCAATCCTTGCGAAGGCGGCGGTCGCCTCTACACCGCCAGCCGAACCGACAAGCTTTGGCGGGACGATGATATCGCGGCGTTTTTGGGTTCGGCCGCATCCGAGTTGGCACTTGCATTGATGCTTGCCCTGTGGACCGGCCAGCGGCAAGGCGATCTTTTGCGACTGCCTTGGTCAGCATTTGATGGCAGTCACATTCGATTTAAGCAGTCGAAGACTGGGCGCCGGATCGTCATCCCGGCAGGAGAGCCATTACGAGTTCCTGCTCAGCCGGACTGAGCGCCGCAGCCCAATGATCTTGACCACCATGCGCGGCAAGCCCTGGACATCGGACGGCTTCAGAACGTCGTGGGGCAAAGCGTGCGCTGCCACTGGCATCAAAGGGCTAACGTTCCACGATCTGCGCGGCTCCGCAGTCGTGAGGCTTGCTCTGGCCGACGCGACCGTCCCGCAGATCGCCACGTTCACCGGCCACAGCCTGCATGACGTTGAAGCAATCCTTGACGCCCATTATCTCGGTCGCGATGCCAAGCTCGCCGAGATAGCGATCATGAAGCTCGAAACGCGAACAAAACTGTAAAACGCGCTGTAAAACGTGCGCTGTTTGTTCGACTTGCAATCAACCTAAGTCGTTGAATTGATTGGTGGGCGCACCAGGGCTCGAACCTGGGACCCGCTGATTAAGAGTCAGCTGCTCTACCAACTGAGCTATGCGCCCGGATTGCCGTCGGCGGGGACCCCCGCCAAGCGAGGTTCGCTTAGCAAAGGCGGCACGGGGTGTCCAGCCGCGCGCGCCTCGCCTTAAGCCGACGCAACCAAAGGAAAAGCCGCCGGGCGCACCCGGCGGCTCGCTTGAACGGTTGCGCGCGCCGGCGATAGCGCGGTGGCCGTTATTCGCTGTCTATTCGCTATTGCGGCTGCGGGCCGCCATTCATCATTCCACGCCCGTGCCAACCGTCCATACCCAGACCGGGATGCTGCCAGGCGCCCGGACCGCCGCGATGACCGGATTGCCGGCGCCATTCGCTGAAATGCCGCCCGCCCAGCCGCGCCAGCACCATGAAACGATGCTTCTGCGCATCGTCCAGGCTCTTATAGAGCGGACCCACCGCGTCGGCGAGCTTGGTCAGTACGGCACCGCGTTCCGACATCACTTTTGCGCGCAACGTCAGCCGCTCGACCGGATCCTTGGGACGATCGGCGCTGGCGCGCGCAGCGAACCGCTCGGAGCGCTGCTTGGCAAGATCGCGCAGCGCGCTTTCCACCGCCGGCCAGTTCTTCTCCTGCTCAGCCGTCAGCGTGAGCCCGGCATGAAGCGCCGCGATGCGCGCGTCGGCGAACGCGCTGATGTCCGCCGCACTCGGCCGCCACTGCGGCGCGAACGCGTGTGCGTCGGGACCCTGCTGCGCGTAGGCGAGCGTAGCGCCGGCAATCGCAAGCGCGGTTGAGCCGGCTAGAACAGTCTTCCACATGGCATTCCTCCAAAGGCATTTCCGATGACGCCAATAGTGGAATGCTGCGCCGTCTTTTCAAGTTAAAGTTTGGACAGGGATTAATTCAACGCAATATAGATGTACGGTTGTTCACCGCAGGAATTGCGCATGACAAACGTTGTCACGCCTTGTCACATCATGCCCAGCAAGCGCGGCAAGAACAACGTGAGCTCCGGCCAATAAGTAACGATCACCAGGAAGACTAGCATCGTCACTAGCCACGGCCACACCGCTACAGCGAGGTCGGTGATACGCATGCCGGCAATCATCGAGGCGACATAGAGATTAAGGCCGACCGGCGGGTGGCACAGGCCGACCTCCATGTTGACGTCGATGACGATACCGAAATGAACCAGATCGATGCCTAATCTCTTTGCGGCCGGAGCAAGGATCGGCGCCATGATCAGAATGATCGAATTTGGCTCCATGAAGTTTCCAGCCACAATCAGCAATACGTTGACCAGCATCAGGAATCCGAACCAGCCGAGATTCTGCGCGGTGATCCAATCGGCCAGCGCGGAGGGAATATTTTCGTTCGACAGCACGAAGGAGAACAACACCGCGTTGGTGATAATGTAGAGCAGCATCGCGCTCGTGTTTGCGGCGCGCAACAGTACCTTCGGCACTTCGTCGAACTTGATCGCCTTGTACACAAAGACCGAGATTAAGAACGAGTAGACGGCGGCCATTGCGGCGGCCTCTGTCGCTGTGAACAAGCCGCTGTAGATGCCGCCGATGATGATGACGACCAGCATCAGGCCCCAGATGCTTTCGCGGAACGCATGCGCGGTCTGCGCCCAGCTCGCTTTTTGCATGCGCGGATAGTTTCGCCGCTTCGCGAGAAACCAGGTCACGGCGCACAGCATGACCGTCAGCAGCGAGCCCGGCAGCAAACCGGCGACGAACAGCGCGCCGATCGAGGTGTTGGTGGACACCGCGTAGACGATCTTGGGGATCGACGGCAGCATCAGGATGCCGAGCGACCCGGCGACCGTGATGATGCCGGCGCCGAACCGCATCGGATAGCCGTGCCGCACCATCTCTGGCAGCACGATGGCGCCGATGGCGGCGACGGTGGCGACGCTCGAGCCGCACACCAAAGCGAACATCGCGCAGGCGACGATGCCGGCGAGTCCGAGGCCGCCGTGCCAGTGGCCGATCAGCGACACGGCGAAATCGATCATGCGGCGCGCGACGCCGCCGTGGCTAAGGAAATTGCCGGCCAGGATGAAGAACGGGATGGCCATGATCTCGAAGCTTTCGAGGCCCGTGAACAGCTTCATCGACACCGCCTCGATCGGCACGTCGGTGAGGATGAACAGGAATGTCAGCACGGTGAGGCCGAGCGCGATCGACACCGGTATGCCGGTGACCATGAACGCAATCAGCAGGACGAAAATCGTGAGCGCCCGTACCGACTGCGGCAGCACAATGACGCCGGTCTTGTGTGCGACGCATATCGCCAAGATGAAAATCGGCGCCAGTATCAATGTGAATGCGAGCGGGTTCGACCAGCGGTTGGGAACCTCGCCATGCGGACTGGTCGATGGATGCAGCGCCAGCGCCTCGGTCGCCGCGACACCCTCGACCTTCGCTTCGCTGTGATGCGGCAGTTCGCCGGTCCAATAGTACCACCATGCCACCTGCAGGAAGCGGAAGCACATCAGGCCGGAGCCGAGGGGTATTGCGGAGTAGATCGCCCACATCGGCCATTCGAGGTCGGATGACTGCTGGCCGGTCTTGAACATTTCGCCGACGAAGGTGGCGCCGAAGGTCGCAATCGTCCCGGTGAATAATGCACCGCATGCGATCGCAAACAGGATCACGTGCCTGCGCGATTTCGGCGGCAACAGATTGACCAGCACGTCGACGCCGACATGGATGCCGGTGCGCACGCCATAGGCGGCGCCAAACTTCGCCATCCAGATGAACATGAAGATGCAAAGTTCCTGCGCCCAGGAGACGTCGAGGCCCGCGCCGGCGCGGTAAACAGCCGAAAAAATGGCCGGCAGCACCGGCACGCCGTGCGCGGTCGCCCATTTGGCAATATCGATGGAAAGGCCGGTGCCGTAGCGGTGCAGCACCGCGAAAAAGATCAGTAGCGTCGCCGCCGCGATCAGCGTGGCGATCAGCCACTCTTCCAAATGGTTGAGCGCTCGATTGATCCCCTTGAGCACGCGCGAATTCCCCCAGTCTGGAACCAATGCGGCCGGGAGCTTTGAACCCCCGGCCGTTCTTCTTATTGTTTGCTAAGCGAAGCCGACCGTCAGTTCATCTTGATGTCCAGCTCTTTGGCCACCAGGTCGAGCACTTCCTGTCCGACGCGACCCTTGGCCCATTTATACGTCGGCGCCATCGCCTTCTGCCAGGCCGCGCGCTGCTCGGGGGTTAAGTAGTGCAGCGTGGTCTTGCCGGACGCCTTGATGGCGGCGAGCGCATCCTCGTTTTCCTTGCGGGCGATCGAGTTGGTGTAGTCGGTTGCTTCATCCATCGCCTTGTCGAGCTCCTTGCGGATGTCCGCGGGCAGCCCGTTCCAGAACTTGGTGTTCACGATCACCGCGTATTGCAGATGCGCGTGATACGACACTGTGATGTGCTTCTGCACTTCGTGGAACTTCTGCGTCAGATAGTTCGATGCGGTGTTCTCGCAGCCGTCCACCACGCCGGTCTGCAGTGCCTGATAGACTTCCGAGAAGGCCATGATCTGCGGAATCGCACCGACGTTGCGGAAGTATTGGTCGGCGATTTTCGACCCGGAGATACGCATCTTGAGACCCTGGAAATCCGCCGGATTCAGCAACGGACGGTTTGCCGACACCATGTGGAAGCCGTTGTCCCAGTAAGCAAGGCCGGTGATCCCTTTCGACTCGAGTTTCTTGAACAGCCATTGGCCGACCGGGCCCTTCATGGCCTTGGCATAGGTTTCGTCGTCCTTGAACAGCCAGGGCAGATCGAGCGCCTCGAATTCCTTGGCGCCGAGCGGGGCAAACTTGGCGGTCGAGGGTGCCAGCATCTGCACCGAGCCGAGCTGCAGCGCTTCGATCTCTTCTTTGTCCTTATACAAAGTCGAGTTCGGATAGACTTCGACCTTCACTTTGCCGCTGGTGTATTTCTCGGCGAGTTCCTTGAACTTGAGCGCGCCCTTGCCCTTGGGCGTATCGTTGGCAACGACGTGGCTAAATTTGATGATGATCTGGGCTTGCGCCACGCCGGCGCCGGGAGCCGCAATAAGGGCGACCACAGCCGCCGCAAGTAGCCATTTACGCATCGAATTTTCCTCCGGTACGGTTCGTTGAATTGCGGATTCTTGATTGTTTTTCGGGCGGTTACCCTTGCATTTAACCGGCAAAACGGCAAGTAGGCGCCGCACGCGACACGGCGGCGTGTCGACAGGCGGTAGCCGGATTTAAAGCCCCAAATAGGCTTGGCGGATTTCGGGTTTGGCCGCGACCTCGGCGCTCGGCCCTTCGAGGAAGGGGCGGCCTTCGGCGATGACATAGGCATAATCGCTAAGCATCAGCGCCAGGTGTAGATTCTGCTCGACCAGCAGAACGGTCACGCCCGCCGCCTTGAGCGCCTTCAGCGTTTCCGCCAATTGCTGCACCACGACCGGAGCCAGGCCAAGCGACAATTCGTCGATGATCAGGATTTCGGGCACCGCCATCAACCCGCGCGCGATCGCCAGCATTTGCTGTTCGCCGCCGGAGAAGGTCCCGGCCTTCTGGTCGCGGCGTTCCTTCAAGCGCGGGAACATGGCGTAGACTTTCTCGAGCTGCGTGCCGAAGTGCTGGCGGGCGCGACTGGAATAAGCGCCCATCTCGAGGTTTTCTTCTACGCTCATGTTGCTGAACAACTGCCGCCCCTCGGGCACCAATACGAGGCCGCGCGCGGCTTTGGCGTGAGCCGGCAGCCAGGTGACGTCATCGCCGGCGAACACGACCTTGCCGCCGCGCGGACGCAAGGTGCCAGTAATCGCGCGCAGACTGGTGGTCTTGCCGGCGCCGTTGGCGCCGAGCAGCGTGGTCATGCTTCCGCGTGCGACCTGCAGCGAGATGCCCCAGAGCACCTGCACATCGCCATAGCCGGCCTCGAGGCCTTCGACCTGCAGCAGGATGTCGCTCACGCCGGTTTCTCCGCTGTGCTGAGCAACTTGGAATCACCGAGATAGGCGGTAATGACATCCGGATTATCGGCAACTTGTTGCGGCGAGCCTTCCGCGAGCTTGGCGCCGAGATTGAGTACGACGATGCGATCCGAAAGGCTCATGACGGCGCGCATGATGTGCTCGATCATCAGGATGGCGATGCCGCTGTCGCGAATCTTGCGTACGGTTTCGATCATCGCTTCGGTTTCGGTCGGATTAAGCCCGGCGAGAACCTCGTCCAGCAGCAACAGACGCGGGCGCGCCGACAACGCGCGCGCGAGTTCCAACCGCTTCTTGCCGGCGGTGGTGAGCGAGGCCGCCAGTAAATCGGGACGGTCGCCAAGCCCGATCATCTCCACCACATCGCGCGCAACTTTGCGCGCCGGCGCCAGCGCCAGCGCTTCACGGCCGAAGCAGGCGCCGACTGTGCAATTGTCGAGCACGCTGAGGCCGCCGAGCGGCTGCACGATCTGGTGAGCGCGAGCGATGCCCTGGCGGGCCACGCGATAAGGCGGCCCGCCGGTGATGTCCTCGCCGGCAAAGAAAATCTTGCCGCTATCGGGCGGATAGACGCCGTTGATCAGATTGAACACGGTCGATTTGCCGGCGCCGTTCGGGCCGATCAGACCGAGGATCTCGCCTTCGTTAACGGTCAGGCTGAGGCGGTCGACGGCCTGTAGACCGCCGAAACGCTTGCTGACGCGGCTGACTTCGAGGAGCGTGCTCATTCCAGCCACCTTCTCGTGCGCGGCCATCGTTGATGCACCCATCCGAGCAGCCCGCCGGGAACGAACTGCACGATCAGCAGCAGCAGCGCACCGGCGATCACCAACTGGAATTGCGAGAAGCTTTGCGCGGTCAACAGGAAACCGCGCAATTCCTCGTAAAGGAACGCGCCCAGCGCCGGCCCCAGGATGGTGCCGGAACCGCCGAGCATAACCATCACGATCGCCTCGATCGAAGTCTGCAGGTTGAACGCGCTGCTCGGCTCGATGATGCCGCTTTTGAAAAAATACAGGCCGCCCGCCATCGCCGGCAGGAAGGCGGACGCGCTATAGACCATCGCCTTATATAGCGCGGTCGGCACGCCCAGTACGGATGCGGCATCCTCGTTCTGACCGATGGCGAGCAGGCCGAGACCGAATTTCGAATTCCTGATCGCATAACTCGCCAGCAGCGACGCCGCAGTCACGGCGACGATCAGCAGATAGGTCGTCCACAGCGCCTGCATCGGGCCGCCGAGCGGGCCATAGGCGTCGAGCGACATGTAGATGCCGGTGGCCCCTCCCCACGGCTCGAAATTGACCACCAATTGCTGGATCGCCTGGTTCACCCCGATGGTGGCGAGCGCGAAAAACGCGCCGCGCAGGCGCAGGATGCCGAGGCCGAACAACAGCGCCAGCGCGCTCACCGCCACGCCGGCGGTAAGCGCCGCCGCGATCACGTGCCAATGCAGCGCGGTGACCAGATAGAGGCAGACATAACCGCCAAGTCCGAAGAAGACGATGTTGCCGAAATTGACGTAGCCGGCATAGCCAATCATCAGGTTGAGATTGCTCGCCAGAACGATGTAGACGGCCGCCAGCAGCAGGCTTTCGCGCATTCCAACATCGTCGGTGAAATAGGGATAGAGCGCATAGAGCAGCGCGGCGGCGACGATGAACCAAGGAAACGGACGGCGCCACACGGGATCAAGCCTTGGTGAACGAGAAAATGCCGCGCGGGAATGCGATCAGGCAGAATACGAACAGTCCAAATTCCACGATTGGGATCCAGCTCACCGGCATGAACGGCGTCGCCAGGCCTTCGATCAAACCGAGCGCGATTCCGCCCATGAGCGCACCCGCCGGATTGCCGAGCCCGCCGAGCACGGTGACCACGAAACTCTTGAGCTGATAGGCCTCGCCCGACAGCACGGTGAAGGGGAACATGGTCGCGATCAGCGTGCCGGAAACCCCTGCGAGCGCGACGCCGAGCCCGAAAGCCATGGCAAGCACCTGCGTCGTCGGGATGCCGCACAGTTCGGCGGCCTCGCGATTGGTGGCGACCGCGCGTACCGCCTTGCCGATGCGTGTGTGGTAGAGCAGCAAATACAAGAAGCCCGGCGATCACTACCGCCAGCACCGCTGCCGTGATGTGCGTGCCGGTGAAGGTGTAACCCCGCCAGCTCACACCGCGGCATGCTGACCTGCACATTGTATGGGCTGGTGGTCCACCAAGCGGTGCCAAGCCCGATCAGCACCATGTTGAGGGCGAAGGTGGAGAGCAGGCTCATCAGCTCCGCCCGCCCGATCATCCGGTGCACGCCGATCCAGTAAAGGCCAATGCCGACGACAAAGCCGAAGACGATCATCACCGGAACGGCGCCGTAGGCCGGCAGCCCGAGCATGCTCGCCAGCATATAGAGCACGAACATGCCGATGACGACGATCGCGCCATGGGCGAGATTGATGACATTCATGACGCCCCAAATGAGCGTCAGGCCCATGGCCGCAAGGCCGTAGACCGCGCCGATGAGGATGCCGTCGATAACGGAGGCGAGGATGCCGATCATAAGAAGTGCCGCGCAGCGGCGGCGGCCGTGACCGCCGCCGCTGTGGTTGGTTCAATCAATAGAGGGCGTCGGCGGTCTTTGCCGCCTTCGGCCAGATCACTTCCTTGACCAGCTTGCCGCCCTTCTTCTGCCATTGGGCGAGCACCATGTCATGGCCGGTCTGCAGCCCATGTTCCTTCGGATCGGTCGAAAACTTAGTGCGGCCGAAGAAGGTGGTCACGTCCATGGCGTTGAGTTGCGCGGTTACCTTGGCCGGGTCGATCGAACCGGCTTTCTCAATCGCGTGTTGCAGGATCAGGCCGGCTGCGTAGCCGCCGGCCGCATGATATGCGGGCGCGATCTTGTATTTGTCGGTGAACTCTTTGGTAAAAGCCGGAACGGTCGGGCCGAAGTCGGGCTTGAACGCCGCCTGCGGTTCCCATTGCGAAGGCACCGAGATGCCGACCGCGGCATCGCCGAGCTCGGCAAATTTCGGGCTGTCGGGTGCGACCAGTAGCGTCACCCACTTTACGCCGGCCTTTTGCTCATGCAGCTGGCGGGCGAGCGTTGCGCCATCGGCATAGTGGCCGCCGCCGAGCAGCGCATCCGCCTTGGCGGCGATCATCTTGTTGATGACCGGCGAAAAATCGGTGGTGGTGCCTGCATAAGACTCGTCGGCTGCAATCACGTCACCCTGCTTCTTGGCGGAGTCGCGCACCGCCTGCACTACCGCCTTGCTGAAGGGATCGTCCTCGTAGACGAAGGCGACGTGCGGCTTCGGGTTCTTCTCCTTCAGCGCCTGCAGCGCGCCGGCGAGATACTGGCTTGAACCGGTGTAGAGCTGGAACAGGTTCTTGTTGCCGAGCTTGTAGGTCTTCTCGAGCGCGCCGCCGGTGGTGATCATCACCTTGCCGTACTGCTCGGAGATGATGGCCGCGGTCGCCACGAGGCCCGACGAATACGGGCTGATCAGGAACTGTGCTTTGTCCTGGGTGATCAAGCGCGTGTAGAGCTGCTGCACGCGGGTGTTCTGCGACTCGTCGTCGTAGGTCACCAGTTTGACGGTATAACTCTTGCCGCCAACCTTGATGCCGCCCTTGGCGTTGACGTCGTCGCGCCACAGTTCAATGCCGCGCATCTGCGCGGATCGAGTCGTTGTTCAAGGCGCCGGTCTGCGAGGCGGTAAAGCCGATCGTGATCGTGTCTTGGGCAAAGGCCGGACTGGCGGCAAAAAGCATCGCTGTAGCAAGCAGATATAAGGTCTTTTTCATGGGCTCCTCCATTAATCGCCCCCGCCGGGCATTTCTGCCACAGAATTGCGCCGGCACTTTTCAAGTGTCAAACGACCAAATTGGCGCTTGGTGGTAGGCTGGTATTATAATAACGGAGGCATGGCGAAGTTTGGTTGACTCAGATCAAAATGCCGCGCTCTAGGGAGCGCGGCATTTTGCATTGCAGAGAATGGACGATAGTAGCGCGGTGGGTCAGCTCAATTCAGCGCCGCCATCACCACCTGCCCTAAACCCATTTCCTGAGCGAGCTGGCCGGCCGCCTGCTTCTGCTCGTCATTGAGCTTGGCGATCAATGGACGCGCGGCAACTACCAGCCGCTCAACGGCCGAGCTGTCGAGCACGATTGAGACCACCCGCCGGCTGACCCGGTGCACGAAACCATCCGATTCCGCTTGCTCCTGATGGCGCGCGAGGTCGCGCAAGGCGGCTTCCACCGGCCGCCAGTAGCGCTCCTGCTCTTGCGTCAGCTTGAGCACGTTTCGGATGCGCCCGATATTGATCGAGGCCGACATCGGCGACTGCGCCGCGTAGCTGTTCCCCAATTCACCGGCGCGAACAGCCGAAACATTCGGCAACAAGCTAAACGCCGCAAGCGCGAACACGCCCGCGCAAAGTGTCTTCTTCATCCGATTAATATCCCCGAAGTTTAGGTTGTGAGCGCGGAGATAGCCGCCAATTCCGTCCCAAAAGCGAACGAAATGCGGGTAAAATGTGATTTTTAGGTTCCGCCGCCCAACTTTACCAAAGCAATTCGCCAAAAAACAAAAATACCGCCCGTTGCGAGGCGGTATTTTGTGGTCGTCGCGGAATTTTCAGCCCGCGTCGGTGGAGTGGATGCGTTTCTCGACCCCCGGCGACCGATTGCGCTTGCTGGTCAGTTTGTTGAGCGCGCCCAGATAGGCTTTCGCCGACGCCACCAGCGTGTCGGGGTCGGCCCCCTTGGCGGTGTAGGAACGGCCGTCTTCCGATAGGCGCACAGAAACCTCCGCCTGCGCGTCGGTGCCCTCGGTCACCGCGTGCACCTGGTAGAGCTCGAGCTTGGCCTCATGCGGCACCAGCGCGTGGATCGCGTTGAAGATCGCGTCCACCGGACCATTGCCGGTCGATTGCGTGGTGACATGCTTGCCGTCGATATCGAGGGTGAGCGTAGCCGACTGCGGCCCCATGGTGCCGGCGATCACCGTCAAGGAGATGATCTTGATGCGATCATGCGCGGTGGCGATTTCCTCGTCCACCAGCGCCTCGATGTCCTCGTCATAAACCTGCTTCTTCTTGTCGGCCAGCGCCTTGAAACGCACGAAGGCGTCCTCAAGCTGGTTGTCGGCCAACTGATAGCCAAGCTCCTCCAGCTTGTGCACGAACGCATGCCGGCCGGAATGCTTGCCCATGACCAGCGAGGTCTGCTTCACGCCCACCAATTCCGGCGTCATAATTTCGTAGGTCTGCGCGTTCTTGAGCATGCCGTCCTGGTGGATACCGCTCTCATGCGCGAAGGCGTTGCGGCCGACGATCGCCTTGTTGTACTGCACCGGGAACGAGGTCACCGCCGACACCAGCTTGGACGCGCGCGTGAGCATGGTGGCGTCGATGCCGGTCCAGAACGGCAGCACGTCAGCGCGCGTGCGGATCGCCATCACGATTTCTTCCAGCGCGGCGTTGCCGGCGCGCTCGCCGATCCCGTTGATGGTGCATTCGATCTGGCGCGCGCCCGCCTTCACCCCGGCGAGCGAATTGGCCACCGCCATGCCGAGATCGTTGTGGCAGTGCGTGGAGAAGCGCGCCATGTCGGAATTCGGCACCCGCTCGCGCACCATTTCAAACAACGCGAAATATTCCTCCGGCACCGTGTAGCCGACGGTGTCGGGAATATTGATGGTGGTGGCGCCGGCCTTGATCGCGGCTTCCACGCAGCGGCAGAGGAAGTCGACCTCGGTGCGGGTGCCGTCCTCGGCCGACCATTCAACGTCGTCGGTGTGGCCGCGCGCGCGGGTGACCTGTGCGATCACCATCTCATAGACCTCGTGCGGCTCTTTCTGCAGTTTGTATTTCATGTGCACCGGCGAGGTGGACAAGAAGGTATGGATGCGCTTGCGCCGGGCCGGCTTGATCGCCTCCGCGCAGCGGTCGATGTCCTTGATGCCGGCGCGCGAGAGGCCGCAGATCACCGCGTTCTTGGAACGCTTGGCAATCTCGTGCACGGCGGCGAAGTCGCCGTCCGAGGCGATCGGGAAGCCGGCTTCGATGATGTCCACGCCCATGGTGTCGAGCAGCTCGGCGACTTCGAGCTTCTCTTCATGGGTCATGGTGGCGCCGGGACATTGCTCGCCGTCGCGCAAGGTCGTGTCGAAGATAACGACGCGGTCCTTTTCGGACTGGGTCGGGGTTTTCATGGCATTGATCCTTCTCGTCGAATACGCCGCGTCGGGCGCGTCTCAGGGGTGCTCATTCCGAAGGTCCCCCGAGTGCCCAGGCGCAATTGGCCCAGCCGGCCCTCAGGGGCGGATAAGGAGAAGGAGCGTGCCCAGAATGAGGGTGGCCGCGGGTTCGGCCTGCGCCGCCCGCCCGATCGCGCAGATATTCTGCCGCGTCGACATGCCTTAGAACCCTCGTGTTCGCCGGCTAAACTCGCGGAACAAGGTAAAGCCCGCGTTAATCGCCTGCTGAACGGCAAGCTTGTAACGGAGAGCGGGTGCACAAATCAAGCGCGGCAATAGGTCAGCAGTATTGCCTGATTGCGGTAGAGGAACCATGGCGACGGATCCAAGCGAGCTTAGACATCAAGGATGGCGCCGGACGGCCCTGTCAATTCCGATTCTGCTTGTACTGCTGTTCGGTCCAGCGGGATCGCTCCGCTTCTGGCAAGGCTGGCTGTTTGCGGTCGTCTTCATCGCGTCGTCGATCGCGATCGGCCTCTATTTTTCCAAGCACGATCCCAAGCTGATCGAGCGCCGTATGAAGGCCGGACCTCGCGCCGAAAAGGAACCTGCCCAGAAAATCATCATCCTTCTTGTGCTCGTCACCTTTGTCCTTCTTCTTGTCGTTCCCGGGCTCGACCATAGCTGGCATTGGTCCGCCGTGCCGGGCTGGCTCGTGCTGGCCGCTAATGGTGCCGTCGCTTTCAGCTTTGTCATCTTTTTCGTGGTGCTCAAGCAGAACAGCTATGCAGCCTCGACCATCACGGTTGAGCCGGAACAGCCCGTGGTCTCGACCGGCCTCTATGCGCGCGTGCGCCACCCGCTGTACTCCGGCGCGCTGCTGATGCTCGCCTTCACGCCGCTCGCGCTTGGCTCCTACTGGGGCCTGCTCGTCGACGTGTTGGCATTGCCGGCGCTGATCTGGCGATTGCTCGACGAAGAGAGAATCCTGGCGCGCGATTTGCCGGGGTACACAGACTACTGCCGAAAGACCCGCTACCGGCTAATTCCCTTGATCTGGTAGGTGCGGCGCTATCCCGTCCGATCAAGCCTTCAACACGGCTCGATCGACCGGCAACGAACGGATACGCTTTCCGGTAGCCGCGAAGATCGCATTGCACAAGGCCGGCAAAGCCGGGGGCAGCGGTGGCTCGCCCAAGCCGGTCGGCGAATTGTCGGTGCGCAGGAAATGCACTTCGATCGGTGGTGCCTGCGTCAGCCGCAACAACTCGAATGAATCGAAGTTGGCCTGCACCACGCGGCCATTTTCGATTGTGATCTTCTGATTCAAGGCTTCGCCAAAGCCGTCAAGGATGGCGCCCTGCGTCATGTTGACCGCCGCGGTCGGATTGATGACCTGGCTGCCGATGTCGCCGACCGCCCAGACTTTGTTGATCGAAACCTGTCCGTCGGTCATGACCGCCGCCTCCACCACCTCGGCGAAATAACCGAGATGGCTGTAGTAGAAGGCGACGCCCAGGCCGGTGCGAGCCGGCAAATCGCCTTTGCCCCAGCCCGAAACCTCGCGCACCTTTTCAAGCACGCCGCGCGCGCGGCCGGTATTGAAGCCGTCGCCCTTGCCTGCCAGCAGTTCGTCCTTGCCGAGCAGGTCGACCTGGAACTGCAGCGGGTCTTTGCCGGCGGCATGCGCCATTTCGTCGATGAAGGATTGGAACACGAAGGCGAGCGCGTTGTCTCCGGGCGCCCGCAGCGGTCCGGTCGGAATACCGAACGGAATCAGGGAATAACCGTAGGACAGGTTCGGTACACGGCCCGCCGGATACGTGTCCGCATCGAGATTGGCCGAGCGTGCGAACGCCCCGTTCTTGCCGAAGCTGACAAAATGCTGCTGCCAGGCGACGAGCTTGCCGGCCTGGTCCAGACCGCCCTTGAGGAAGTGCCAGCCGGCCGGCCGATAGAAATCGTGCTGAATATCGTCGGCACGGTTCCACAGCAACTTCACCGGCACACCGGCGGCCTTCGAAATCCATGCCGCCTCAATCATGTAATCGTTCATCAGCCGCCGGCCGAAGCCGCCGCCGACGCGCGTCATGTGAATCACGATATTTCTTGGATCGAGCCCCAGCGTTTGCGCGACCAGCTGGCGTCCGGGCTCTGGATTCTGGGATGGAGCCCAGATTTCCGCGCGGGCGCCTTGCACATGGGCGGTACAGTTCATCGGCTCGAGCGGAGCATGGGCGATGAATGGGTAATGATAGGCCGCCTCGACCACATGGGCCGCGCTCTTAAGCGCGGCTTCCGCGTTGCCGTCATTGCGCAAGCTGTGGGCTGGCGCTTTGGCACCGAGCTCGGCGGCTTGGCGTGCAAAACCGTCGCTGCTCTGCTGACCCGTCGCGCCCTCGTCCCATTTGACCTGCAGCTTCTGACGCGCCTTTTCGGCCTGCCACCAGCTATCCGCGACAACGGCTATACCGGGCATCAGGCCGGCCAAATCGGTTCCGCCGTCCACCACGAACGCGCGGCGCACGCCCGGCATCTTGCGGATGACGTCGAGGTTGGCATTAACAACCTTGCCGCCGAATACCGGGCATTTCTGGAACACGGCATAGAGCATGCCCGGCACGACGGTATCGATGCCGAACAACGGCTCGCCTTTGACCGCCTTCGGGCTGTCGACGCCCGGAACCGAATGACCAATGATCTTGTAGTCTTTCGGGTCCTTGAGCTTGACGCTGTTCAGGTTCGGCACCGGCAGCTTCGCGGCCGCAGCCGCCAAGGCGCCATAGCTGAGCGTGCGGCCGGACGCTTTGTGCCGCACCGCGCCGGAGGCGGTGTCGCATTCGCTTGCCTTGACCTTCCAGCGCTGCGCCGCCGCCGCGACCAGCATCTGCCGTGCCGCCGCGCCGACTTTGCGCAGCGGATTCCACTCCAGCGGCGTCGCCATGCTGCCGCCGGCAACCTGCCGCCCGTAAACGGTGGCATCAGCAAGTGCCTGCTCGATGCGCACCTGGCTCCAGTCGACGTCGAGCTCTTCCGCGATCAGCATCGGTAGCATGGTCTTGATGCCCTGCCCGATCTCGGGATTCTTCGACATGATGGTCACGATATTGTCGGGCGCGATGCGCACGTAAGCGTTGAGGGTCGCGCTACGGCTTTCGGCGGTACCCATTGCCGTGGTTTCGGCGACACCGGGCAGCGCGAAGCTCAGCAACAGGCCGCCGCCGGCTGCGGCGCTCACTTTCAGAAAATCGCGACGGGACGTGCGGCCCGCCGTCGAACGCCGTGGTACTCGTGAATCGGTTCGATGAGAGGCGACGGTGCAACATAGCTCACGCCCCCTTCTTGGTGGTAGCCGAGCCAAGATCGGTTTTGGCCGACTGTTTGATGGCTTCGCGAATACGCGGGTAGGTTCCGCAGCGGCAGATATTGCCGTTCATCGCCATATCGATGTCCGCGTCGCTCGGTGTTTTGGTTTGCGCGAGCAGCGCGGCCGCCGACATGATCTGCCCCGGTTGACAATAACCGCATTGCACCACGTCGACCTCGAGCCAGGCTTTCTGCAGGCGCGCGCCGATCGGCGTTTTCCCGATGCCCTCGATCGTCGTGACGGCCGCGTTGCCGACATCGGAGATCGCCGTGAGGCAGGAGCGCACCGGAGCGCCGTCGAGATGCACGGTGCAGGCGCCGCACAGCCCGGCGCCGCAACCGAATTTCGTGCCTTTCAGATCGATAGCGTCGCGCAATACCCAAAGCAGCGGCGTGTCACTATCGACGTCAACCTTATGCGCCTGGCCATTAACATGGAGCGTGTACTGCATGAGCGGCCTCGCCAATTCACAGATGCGCGCTATTGCGAGCGCGGCGGTGCATGCGCAATGCTGGAACGCCAAAAGGATGCTCCTTTTCGGATGCAGGGTACAAGCGATCATCTCACAAGGGACGCATGCGTCACCCGCAAGCCAGTCGCACCGCGGCTGCCGTTCTTGATCGCGGTTGCCTTGTTTTGATCGGTCTTACGGTCTTGTCAGCCGTCTTTGCCCGACTTCAGGGCCTTTTCAACCTGGCGCAGTTCCTCGAGCGCCCGGCCCTCGACCTTCGGGTATTCCAGTCCGAGCCGGTCCAGCGCCTCGACCATGGCCGCAGCCACCACCAACCGGCTGAACCATTTGTTGTCGGCCGGCACCACGTACCAGGGCGCCTCCGGCCGGCTGGTCTCGCGGATCATCTCATCATAGGCGGCCATGTATTTGTCCCAGAGCTTGCGCTCGGTGACGTCGTTCATGGAGAATTTCCAGCGCTTGGCCGGCTCGTCGATGCGGGCGAGGAAACGCTTGCGCTGCTCCTCGCGCGAGATGTTGAGGAAGAATTTGAGGATCAGCGTGCCGTTGCGCGCCAGGTGGCGTTCGAATGTGCGGATGTCGTCGAAGCGCTGCTGCCAGATATCCTTGCCGATGAGGTTCTTGGGCAACCGCTCCTGACCGAGCAATTCGGGATGCACGCGCACCACCAGCACTTCCTCGTAGTGCGAGCGGTTGAAGATGCCGATGCGGCCGTTCTGCGGCAGGCGCATGCCCGCGCGCCAGAGAAAATTGTGGCTCAATTCCTCGGCGCTCGGCTGCTTGAACGGATGCACCTCGACACCTTGCGGGTTCAAGCCCGTCATCACGTGCTTGATGACGCTGTCCTTGCCGGCGGCGTCCATCGCCTGCAGCACGATCAGCACCGACCAGGTTCCGCTGGCGTAGAGGCGTTCTTGCAGATCGGAGAGCCGTGCAATGCCGTCGGCGAGCATGGTCTTGGCCTCGGCCTTGTCGACGGTGAGGCCGCAGCTGTCGGCCGGATCGTGCGCCGACAAGCGAAAAGACTTTGGCTTGTCAATGCGGAAACGTTCCGCGAGATGTTCGAGCTTCATAAGCTAAGTTCACGCCTTCGCGGCGCCGCTGGCAAGGCCTAACCGGCGCGCCAGCGTTGGTTGAGGAAACCTGTGACGAAGCGCGGCATCGCCGCATCAAAATCGGCCGGGCTGCGTAAGATCCGGATATCGGCGAGTTCCGGCTGCCGCTCGCTCGCCAGATGCGCAAGGACGCGCGCACGCAAAGCGTCGGCGCTCTCGCGGCTGTGCAGCACCTTGATATGCGCGATCAGCGAGGCATCGATTACCGTCGTCCAACCCGGCTCGGCCGTAAATTCGGCGATGTCCAGTCCGGTTTCCTCTTTGAGCTCGCGCCGCACGCTGAAATCGAGGTCGACACGGTTCTCAACGATGTCGCCCGGATCCGGCGTGCCGCAGGGAAAATAGATCCGGCCGGCGTTGGCGGTGTGCGGGCCCATGACCCCGAGCAGAAACGCGCCGTCGGCCGCTACGACCGCCGCGGCGCCGAAACAGTCGTACACCGCCGCCGCCGGCGCCCCCCAATGGCGCCAGGCGGCGAAGCTCGCAAAGTCGGTTTCCAGATAGCTTCCGCGAAAAACACCGTTCGTTATGGCGTATTCGTCCAGCAACAGCACGCGGCCGTTCCACAACGCCGGATTCTCGCGTTGCTGCGCGGCGAACCATCCGTCGATGTCGGCGCGGCGCTCGTTTGCAAAGACCCAGGGCTTGGGTGCGAAGCAGAGGTCCAGCCGCTCGATTGAATGGATGACGCTCATCGCCGGCAATCGACGCGAGTACGGCGGCGCCGTCAAGCCTCGATCGTGCCTTCGGTAACAATGACCGCGCCGCCGCCGACCGAGGCCGCGCCGAGGTGCCCGCCGGCGAGCGTTAATTCAAGCTGCATGAGGCTCGGGCGCCCCATCTCGTAGCCTTGTTCAATCGTCACGGCGTGGTTGCCGTCCGTGTAAGGGACGAAGCGAGTCAATGTTCCAGCAAAGGCCGCCGCCGCCGATCCAGTCGCTGGGTCCTCGACGACGCCGAGTGATGGCGCGAACATGCGCGCATGAAAGTTGTCGCCGGGTTCGACGGTTTCATTGGTGAAGACGAACACAGCGCTGTGCGCAGGGTCATTGAGCGCGCGAGCAAATTGCGCGCGATCGGGCGTGGCACGGCGAACCGCGTCGAGATCCTTCAGCGGCATAAAGATGAAGCCGATGCCAGCCGACCAACGCTCGGTGTAAAATTGCCAAAACCGATATCGTCCAGCGAAAGCCCGAGAGCGGCAGCCAAGATTTCCGCGGCAGGCGGGGCGCCCACCTCGGCGGGCAGCGTGGGTAAATCGAAGGACGCGTGGCCGCCGACCGGCGATACGTGACACGGCACCGCACCGATCTCGGCTTCGATCACCATGTCGCGCGCATAGTCGCCGCCATCGACGGTTGCCAGCAGCACCGCCGTGCCCACCGTCGGATGGCCGGCAAATGGCAGCTCGCGCTTGGGCGTGAAGATGCGATAGCGCGCGCGGTGCGCCGGATTTTTCGGCGGCAGCACGAACACCGTTTCCGAGAGATTGAATTCGCGCGCGACCGCTTGCATGGCTGCCCGGTCGAGCCCCTCGGCCTGTAGGACGACGGCTAGCGGGTTGCCGGCGAAGCGCCGGGGCGTGAAGACATCGAGAGTGACAAAGCGGCGCTTCATGAATAGCCGCTAGCATGTCGGATCGGCGTCAATCATCAAGAGGACGATCGATGAATTTTTGCGATGCATCCCAGCAATGAGCTAGATCGCCTCCGCCGCAAACAGCCTACTCGGTTCGACGATCTCTTGCTGCGCCGCGACGATCTGTATCTCGGCCCCGCCCATTTCAGCGGTCTTGGTCAGTACACCGAAGATGGCGGACGCGGCTCGTGACAGCGCCTCGTCGATCTTTCCGCCACGCAGATAATGGGCAAAGAACAACGCCGCCATGGCGTCGCCCGCTCCATTCACCACCAATGGCAGCTTCGGTGTGCGCAGACCAAAGCGTCCCGTCTCGTCCGAGGCGATGAGGTCGATCGCATCCTCGGGCGTCTCCGCGACATGCAGCGAGGTGACCAGCACGGCGCGCGGCCCAAGCCCGTGCACGGCCTTTACCGCCGCAAGCGCGTCGGCCAGCGTCTTGCTCTTGCAGCCGGCGAGGTAATCCAACTCGAACTGGTTGGGCGTGACGATATCGGCCGCCGGCACCGCCTTCTTTTTCATGAATTCCGCGATGCCATCGCGCACGAAAACTCCGCGCCCGACGTCGCCGATCACCGGATCGCAGCAATATTTTGCCGAAGGATTGGCGCGCTTGACGGTCGCCACCGCGTCGAGAATCGCCGCGCCGATATCGGCCCCGCCCATATAGCCCGACAGCACGCCATCGCATTCGCCGAGCACACCGCGCTGCTCGATGCCACCAATCAGCTCGCGGATCAGCCCGGCATCGTACACGCGGCCCTGCCATTGGCCGTAACCGGTGTGGTTAGAAAACTGCACGGTGTGGATCGGCCACACCTCCACGCCCATGCGCTGGAGGGGGAACACCGCGGCGGAATTGCCGACATGCCCATAGGCGACGTGGGACTGGATGGAAATGATATTCATGGGTCCAACAATAACAGACACGGCGGGGAAATCCCCCGCCGTGTGCCGCTTTCGAGCGTCGTGCGCGGGCGGACTATTTCATCCCCATCTTCTTGTTCGCCGCCTCGACATATTTGTTCGTGTAGGTCGTCGACAGGTCGATATGCGCCTTGGCAATTTCCGGCGACGATTGCGCGAACACATTGAGCACGGCCTGCGCGCCTTTCGGGTCCATCATGCCGTTCTCCGAATACATCGGCATCGTGTTCTTGAGCGCGGCGATGTAGAGATCCTTGTTCTTGGTGAACTCGGGAGGCATCTTGGCGGTGATCTCCTCGGCCGAATGGGTCCGAATCCATTTGAGCGTCGAGATGATCGCATTGGTCATGCCCTGCACCTCCTTCGGATGCGCGGCGATCCATTCGGCCTTGGTGTAAAGCGCGCCACCGGGATATTCGCCGCCAAACACGGCAAGCGTGTCCTTCTGCGAGCGGGTGTCGCTGAGGATCTTGAGGTCCTTGTACTTGCCGGCGAGTACCGTCACCGCCGGATCGAGCATGATGGCGGCGTCGATCTGACCCTGCTCCATGGCCGCGATCGCCGAGCCGCCGAGGCCGACGCCGATCACGCCGACCGAGTTCGGGTCGACGCCGTTCTTGCTCAAGATGTATTTCAGGAAGAAATCGGTCGATGAGCCGGGCGCGCTGACACCAACCTTCTTGTTGGCGAGGTCCTTGACCGACTTGATCTCGCTCGCGTGCATGGGCGAGACCACCAGCGCAAAGCCGGGGAATCGGTCATAGACCACGAAGGACTGTAGATGCTGGCCCTTGGGCGCCAGTTCGACGCAATGATCGAAATAGCCGGACACCACATCGGCGCTGCCACCGATCACGGCTTTCAGCGATTCCGAGCCGCCCTTGAACTGGATCACATCAACATCGACGCCGGCCTTTTTGAATTCACCAAGTTGGCTGGCCAGCATGGTCGGCAAATAGCAAAGGCAACTGGCGCCGCCGATGGCGAGCGTGACCTTGGACTGCGCGAGCGCAAAGCTCGACGATAGCAGAAGTGCGGCCAGCGTTGTTGCGAGCCGCCGGAACATTGCGGACATGAACTTCCTCCCTGTATGGCGCGGCCTTTGCGTCGGGCCGTTTCGGCAAGAACGATATGCCAGCGCGGCGGGCCTGACTAGGCCCTGCCGAATCCGGTAGCCGAGACCGCCGGATCGTTATAGTGAATATTCCTGCAATTCATGTCCCCAGGCCCAAGGAACAACAAATGAAGAAACTGCTTTTCGCTGCGGCCTGTGCCGCGGCACTGCAATGCGCGACCACCGCGATGGCCGCGGATTATCCATCGCGCCCGATCACCATGGTGGTCCCGCTCAGCGTCGGCGGCTCGACCGACGTCATCGCCCGCATCGTGGCGGCGGGCATGGGCGAAGCGCTCGGTCAGACCATCGTGGTGGAAAACACCGCCGGTGCCGGCGGCACCATCGGGGAAGGCCGCATCTCGCGCGCGACGCCGGACGGCTACACCATCGGCATCGGCCAATGGGGCACCAATGTCGCCACCGGCGCGATCTACAAGCTGCCCTACGATCTGATGAAAGACTTCGAGCCGATCGGCCTGATCGCGACGCAGCCATTCTTCATCGTCGCCCGCAAAACCATGCCGGCCAATAATCTCAAGGAATTGATCGCCTGGTTGCGCGCCAACGGCGACAAGGTGAACGAAGGCAATTCCGGCGTCGGCTCGCCCAGCCATGTCAGCGGCATCTTGTTCCAGAAGGCCGTTGGCGTGCCGTTCACCATGGTGCCCTATCGCGGCGCCGGCGATTCGACCGCGGCGCTGCTGGCCGGGCAGATCGACGTGATGCTCAATACGCCGGCGTTGTCGGTGGCGCAGATGCGTGCCGGCCAGATCAAGGTCTATGCCGTCACCGCGAAGAACCGGATCGCGATGGCCCCGGACGTGCCGACCACCGACGAAGCCGGGCTGCCCGGATTTTATTTCACGTTCTGGCACGCGCTTTGGGCGCCCAAGGGCACGCCGAAGGAGATCGTCGCCAAGCTCAACGGCGCGTTGCGCTCCGCGCTCGCCAATCCGTCGACGCGCAAGAAGCTGGTCGACCTGGCGCAGGAGATCTTCCCGCCCGAAGAGCAATCGCCGGAGGCGTTGCGCAAGTTCCAGCAGGCCGAGATCGACAAGTGGTGGCCTATCATCAAGGAGGCCGGCATCAAGGCGCAATAATTCTGAGCGCGGGTAACGGGTGACGCCCTACGGGCGCGCGTCGCTCGCCAGCGGCCGCCAGACCAGCAGCCGCCTTTCGATCAAGGTGACGATGGTATCGATCACGATCACGAAGGCGGCCAGCACGAACATGCCGGCGAATACGCCGGCCACGTCGAACACGCCTTCCGCCTGCTGGATCAGGTAGCCGAGGCCGGCGGCCGAGCCGAGATATTCGCCGACCACCGCGCCGACCACGGCAAAGCCGACCGAGGTGTGCAACGAGGAAAACATCCAGGACAGCGCCGACGGCCAATAGACGTGGCGCATCAATTGCCGCTCGCTCATGCCCAGCATGCGCGCATTCGCCAGCACCGTCGGGCTGACTTCCTTGACGCCCTGATAGACGTTGAAGAATACGATGAAGAAGACGAGCGTAATGCCAAGCGCGACCTTCGACCAGATGCCGAGGCCCAGCCACAGCGTGAAGATCGGCGCCAGCACCACGCGCGGCAGCGCGTTGACCATCTTGACATAAGGATCGAACACCGCCGCGGTGCGCGGCTGGCGCGCGAACCAGAAGCCGACCGCAACGCCGCCGAACGAGCCGAGCACGAAGGCGAGGATCGACTCCTCCAATGTGACCCAGAGATGCTTCCAGATCACGCCTGAGACAAACCAATCGACGATCTGACTCGCAACGTCCACCGGGTTGGAGAAGAAAAACGGCGGCAGCAGGATTTTGCCGAACACCTTGTACGTCGACAGCACATACCACAGCACGACCGCGATCGCGGCGACCAGCACCTGTAGGACGATGAGCCGAACGCGCGACATCACGCCCCCTCCGTCAGCGCATAGCCCTTGATGACCTCGGCCTTGAGCATGTGCCAGATGTCGCGGTGCAGTTCATGGAAGGCGTGGTCGAGCTTGATCTCGCCGATGTCGCGCGGCCGCGCCAGCGGAACTTTCCAGTCGCCGATGACGCGCGCGGCCGGCCCCGCCGACATGATGACGACGCGGTCGGAGAGCGCGATCGCCTCCTCCAGATCGTGGGTGACAAACAGCACCGCCTTGCGGTCGGCGCTCCACAGGTCGAGCAGCAGATTACCCATGATCTGCCGGGTCTGCGCATCGAGCGGGCCAAAAGGTTCGTCCATCAGCAAAATCTTCGGATCGCGGATCAGCACTTGCGCGAGGCCGACGCGCTTGCGCTGGCCGCCCGAGAGCATATGCGGATAACGGTCGCCGAACGAGCTGAGCCCCACCCGCGCCAGCCAGGTTTGGGCTCGCGCGTGCGCTTCGCTCGATTGGACGCCCGCCGTCTCCAGCCCGATGGCCACATTCTCCAGCGCGGTCTTCCAGGGAAACAGCGCGTCGGCCTGGAACAGATAGCCAGCCTGGCGGTTGAGCGCGGTGAGCGTAGTGCCGAAAATATCGACCCGGCCGGACGACGGCGCCATCAGCCCGGCGGCGATATTGAGCAGCGTGGATTTGCCGCAGCCGGTCGGCCCCACGATGGCGACGAATTCGCCGTCGGCGACCGTCAGCGTGGTGCGCTCCACCGCGGTATAGCTGCCGCCGCCGGTAAGGCGGAATGCGATCGACACGCCGCTCAGTGCGACGGCTGACGCCGGCATCGGTTTTCCTGTGGCGCTGGCGGCCATCGCGGCAAATCCCCTATTTCGCAGCGCAAGCTAGCGGCTTGCCGGCGCCTTGCAAACCCGGCCATCATCGCCGCGATGACCACCGACTCCCGTCTTGCCGACGCCTTCGCACGGCTGCCCGATTACCTCGGCAGCCACGTGCTGGTGAGCATCACGGCGCTCGCCATCGGCTTGGGCATCAGCCTGCCGCTGGCGGTCGCCTCGCGGCAGCGGCCGCTGTTGCGCGCCGTCCTGCTGACGGTCGCCAGCGTGGTGCAAACCATTCCCGGCCTGGCGCTGCTCGCCCTGTTCTATCCGATGCTGCTGGCGCTTGCCGGCCTGTCCGAGCGACTATTCGGCCAGGGCTTCTCAGCACTCGGTTTCCTGCCGTCGGTGCTGGCGCTGGCGCTCTATTCGATGCTGCCGGTGCTGCGCAATACGGTGATCGGCCTCAACGGCGTCGACCGCTCGCTGCTCGAAGCCGGGCGCGTCATCGGCTCGAAGCCCGGCAAGGTCTTGCGCGACATCGAGCTGCCGCTGGCCATGCCGGTCATCATGGCCGGCATCCGCACCTCCGCGGTGTGGGTAATCGGCACCGCCACGCTGTCGACGCCGATCGGGCAGACCAGCCTCGGCAATTACATCTTCGCCGGCTTACAGACGCAGAACTGGGTGTTTGTGCTGTTCGGCTGCGTGGCGGCGGCGGCGCTGGCGCTGGTGGTCGATCAGTTGCTGGCGCTGATGGAGCGCGGCGTCGCCTCGCACAGCCGCGCCATGGTGGCTGCCGGCGGCATCGGCCTGGTGCTGGTCGTGCTGGCGGCGCTGCTGCCCGGCCAAGTGCCGGCTATTGGCCGCGCGCAAGCCAGCTACGTGATCGGCGCCAAGCCGTTCACCGAGCAATACGTGCTAGCCGCGCTGATCGAACAACGGCTCGCGGCGCACGGACTTTCGGCGCAAAGCCGCGACGGTCTCGGCTCCGCCGTCATCTTCAACGCGCTCGTGGCCGGCGACATCGACGCCTATGTGGATTATTCCGGCACCATCTGGACGAACCGCATGGGCCGCACCGATGCACCGCCGCGCCAGGCGGTGCTAAGCGAAGTGGCGCGCTGGCTGAACGCGACGTATCGCATCCGCATGTTGGGCTCGCTTGGCTTCGAGAACGCCTATGCGCTGGCGATGCCGCGCGCGCTCGCCGAGAAACTCGGCATCCGCACGATCGCCGATCTCGCCGCCCATGCACCGCAATTGTCCATCGCCGGCGATTATGAATTCTTCGTGCGCCCGGAATGGAAGACAGTCCGCGACGCCTATGGTTTGAATTTCGCCAAGCAGCGCACCATGCAGTCCGATTTCATGTACCGGGCAGTAGCAGCCGGAGATGTCGACGTGGTGTCGGCTTACACCAGCGACGGCCGCATCGCGCAATACGATCTAACGGTGCTGGATGATCCCAGACACGCCATCCCGCCCTATGACGCGATCCTGCTGCTGGCGCCGCGCCGCGCGAATGATGAGCGGCTCATTGCCGCGCTCAAGCCGCTGATCGGCGCCATTCCGGTTGAGCTGATGCGCGAGGCCAATCTGCGCGCCGCAAACGGCGGCGCGGCCGCCTCGCCGGCCGACGGTGGCGCGCTGGCTGTGGGAGCAGATCGAAAAGAAATAACGCAGCCGCACGCTATTTCGGCCGTCTCGAGCTCGCGCGCGCGGGCTTCCGTCATGTCGCGCAGGCATTCGGCGGCATCGACGCGGGCGATGGTGCCCTCTCCGCCCCGATAATAAGCGCAATTGGCGTCGCGAAACTTGATCCAGGCGCGCTGCGCCGAGCGCAACAATTCGCGCTGCTTGCGGCTCGGCGTCTTTCAGCGCCGTCTGGTAGGCGGCATTGAGCCGCTTGTCCCACGCGCCGTCTTGGCGTTGATGCAGTCGACCATTTCATAGGTGCTGCCATCGCAAGCCTTGTCGTCGATCTGGGTCCGGCACATGCAAACGCGACCGCCCCGAGGAGGGCGGCCGCGGTGACGACGATTGTGCGCACCGCGCGGATCAATTCTTGCTCTTGTCGACCAGCGCCCGCTGCTTGATCCACGGCATCATCTCGCGCAGCTTCTCGCCGATTTTCTCGGCCGGATGCTCGGCGAGCTTGGCGCGGGTCGCTTTGAACGAAGTCTGGTTGACCTTGTTCTCCAGCATCCAATCCTTGGTGAAGCGGCCGGACTGGATGTCGGCCAGGATGCGCTTCATCTCGGCGCGCGTCTCCTGCGTGATCACGCGCGGACCGGAGACGTATTCGCCGTATTCCGCGGTGTTCGACACCGAGTAGTTCATGTTGGCGATGCCGCCTTCGTAGATCAGGTCGACGATCAGCTTCATCTCGTGGATGCATTCGAAATAGGCCATCTCCGGCGCGTAGCCGGCCTCGCACAGCGTGTCGAAGCCCGCCTTCATCAGCTCGACCACGCCGCCGCACAGCACGGTCTGCTCGCCGAACAGGTCGGTCTCGCATTCTTCCTTGAACGTGGTCTCGATGATGCCGGCGCGGCCGCCGCCGATCGCCGCGCCATAGGACAGCGCCAAGCTCATGCGCGTTGCCGGACTTGTCGGCATGCACCGCCAGCAGGCACGGCACGCCGGCGCCCCGCACATATTCCGAGCGCACGGTGTGGCCGGGGCCCTTGGGCGCGATCATCATGATGTCGAGATCGCTGCGCGGCTCGATCAGGTTGAAATGCACGTTGAGGCCGTGCGCGAACATCAGCGCGGCGCCCGGCTTCATGTTGGCGGCGAGATGGCCGTTATAAATGTCGGCCTGCAATTCGTCCGGCGTCACCATCATCATGACGTCGGCCCATTTGGCGCCCTCCGCCGCCTCCATGACCTTGAATTTCTCGCCTTCCGCCTTTTTCACCCCGCCCGAGGTCTTGCGCAGCACCACCGCGACCTCCTTGACGCCGCTGTCGCGCAGATTGAGCGCGTGGGCGTGGCCCTGGCTGCCGTAACCGATGATGGCGACCTTCTTGCCCTTGATCAGGTTCAGGTCGGCGTCGCGATCGTAATAAACACGCATGTTACTTAACCCCTATTTGGGCCGCTCAGTCGGCCGTTCGTTCCTCGTAGCGCAGCTTCTAGATTTAATGGAGCATGGGGACAAGGCCGCCTCAACGCGCGTCCATCCCTTCCGGCCCGCGCGCTATGGCGGCGATGCCGGTGCGCGAGACCTCGACCAGCCCGAGCGGCAGCATCAGCTCGACGAACTGATCGATTTTGTCGCTCTTGCCGGTGATTTCGAAGATGAAGCTTTCGGTGGTGGCGTCGATCACGCGGGCGCGAAAGGCGTCGGCCAGTCGCAGCGCCTCGACCCGGTGCTCGCCCTTGCCGCGGATCTTGACCATGGCCAGCTCGCGCTCGATCGAGCGGCCGGTGAGCGTCATGTCGACCACGCGGTGCACCGGCACCAGGCGGTCGAGCTGGTTCTTGATCTGCTCGATCACCATCGGCGTGCCGGTGGTGACCACGGTGATCAGCGAGAGATGCTTGGCATGCTCGGTTTCCGACACCGTCAGCGACTCGATATTGTAGCCGCGGCCGGAGAACAGGCCGATGACGCGCGCCAGCACACCTGGTTCGTTGTCGACCAGCACCGAGAGCGTATGCGATTCCGACTTCTGCGCCGCCGGCGCCGCCGGATAATGGGAAGTCGAGGGAGCGTTCATGACATGCGTCCTTAACGTCTAACGATGGCAAAGGCGAAGTCGCGGCCTTGGCCGCGCACCAGCGCGAGGTCGATCCACAGCATAGCGTGCGCCTCCAAGAGGCGCGCGTTGCGCAACGGGCCGGCGTCGATCACGTCAAAGCCAAGCTCGCCGACGATATCGATCACCTTCGGCTTGTTGGCCGCGTCATCGCCGGCAACGAACATCACCGACTTCACCCCGTTGTAGACCGGGTTCGCCATATTGCCGAAGCCGGTGGTGTTGAGCGCCTTAAACACCGAGGCGGTCGCCGCCCAGCCTTGCACTTTCTCGCCGGCGGAAATGCTGTGACCGATCTCCAGGCTGATGCCGTCCGGACCGCGCGTCAGCGGATTGGTGGCGTCGAGAATGACCTTGCCCTTGATATTGCCCATGGACCGAATGGCGGATTCGGCCGCCGGCCACGGGGTCGCCAATATGATGGTGTCGGCGAAGGCGGCGGCCTCCGCCGCCGTGCCGGCGCGCGCTTTCGCTCCGATCGCGCGCACCAGCGCTTGCGTCTTGTCGGCCTTCGGATTGCGCACACCGAAGAAAATCTCGTGGCCGGCCTTTTGCGCCCAGGCGGTGCCGAGCGCGCCGCCGACATTGCCGGCGCCGATGATGGCAAGCTTCATGACTACACCATCACCTTGCCTTGTTCGGTGATCGCGTCGTCGAGCGTTTCCGCCGCATCGCCGAGGATCATTTCATTGTGCGCGCGTCCCGACGGGATCATCGGGAAGCAGTTTTCTTTCGGGTCGACCACGCAATCGAACAGCACCGGGCGGTCGACGTCGATCATTTCCTTGATGGCGTGGTCGAGATCGCCCGGCTTTTCGCAGCGGATGCCGACCGCGTGATAGGCCTCGGCCAACTTGACGAAATCCGGCAGCGCCTCGGAATAGCTCTCCGAATAGCGGCCGCCGTGCAGCAGTTCCTGCCACTGCCGCACCATGCCCATGTAACGGTTGTTGAGGATGAAGATCTTGATCGGCAGCCGGTACTGCACCGCGGTCGAGAGTTCCTGCATGGTCATCAGCACCGAGGCCTCGCCGGCGATATCGATGACCAGCGATTTCGGATGCGCAAGCTGCACGCCGACCGAGGCCGGCAGGCCGTAGCCCATGGTGCCGAGCCCGCCGGAGGTCATCCAGCGGTTGGGCTCCTGGAAGCCGTAGAACTGCGCCGCCCACATCTGGTGCTGGCCGACTTCGGTGGTGATGTAGACGTCCTTGTCTTTGGTCGCCTCGTAGAGCCGCTGGATGGCGTATTGCGGCTTGATCAGCTCGTTTGAATTCCGGTAGGCGAGCGACTTACGGCCGCGCCACTTGTCGATCTGCGTCCACCACATCGACAGCGTCTTTTTGTCGGGATGGATCGCAGCTGCGCGCCACAGCCGCACCATGTCTTCCAGCACATGCGCGCAGTCGCCGACGATCGGCACGTCGACGTGGATATTCTTGTTGATCGAAGACGGGTCGATATCCACGTGGATTTTCTTCGATCCGGGCGAGAAGGCGTCGAGCCGGCCGGTGATGCGGTCGTCGAAGCGCGCGCCGATGCAGATCATCACGTCGCAATCGTGCATCACCATGTTGGCTTCCAGCGTACCATGCATGCCGAGCATGCCGATCCATTGCGGATCGGCGGCCGGAAAGGCGCCGAGGCCCATCAGTGTCGAGGTGATCGGATAGCCGGTGAGCTTGACCAGCTCACGCAGCAGATCGCAGGCCGCCTTGCCGGAATTGACCACGCCGCCGCCGGTGTAGAACACCGGCCGCTTGGCGTGCGCCATCAGCTCGACCGCCTGCTTGATCTTATCCATGTCGCCCTTGAGCTTGGGCTTGTAGCCGGTATGGGCGAAATCCTTGGGCTTGGAATAAACGCCCTTGGCGAACTGCACGTCTTTCGGGATATCGACCACGACCGGGCCCGGCCGCCCGCTGGCGGCGATGTGGAAGGCCTCGTGCAGCACGCGCGGCAGATCCTCGATGCGCTTGACCAGGTAATTGTATTTGGTGCACGGCCGCGTGATGCCGACGGTGTCGCATTCCTGGAACGCGTCGTTGCCGATCAAATGGGTCGGAACCTGCCCGGTGATGCAGACGATCGGGATCGAGTCGCACAGCGCGTCGGTCAGGCCGGTCACCGCATTGGTGGCGCCAGGGCCCGAGGTGACCAGCACGCAACCGACCTTGCCGGTCGAGCGCGCATAGCCTTCCGCCGCGTGCACGGCGCCCTGCTCGTGCCGCACCAGAATGTGCTGCACTTTGTCCTGCGCAAAGATCGCGTCGTAGATCGGCAGCACCGCACCGCCCGGATAGCCGAACAGATGCTTCACGCCCTGGTCGGCGAGCGCCTCGATCACCATTTCGGCGCCGGTCATTTCCCGTGTCATGGTCGTCATCCTTGCCTGTCGTCACATTTTCCTTGTCGCACGATCCCGAAAACCGGTTCCCGCTTTTCGGGATCATGCGCAGCAATAAAAAAGGCCCGTAAAGGGCCATGTCCGGACGCTTCCCTGGGAGCCCTTATCAGGGCGATGCGGCTGCGTCCGAACCTCCACTACGGTAATAATATTGCGCGACATTGGGTCCACCCGAACTTTCATTGCGCGGCTTTATAATAGGGCCCCAAGCCCTGGTCAAGCTCATTTTATGAGCGCCGATAGCCCTTTAGCAGCCGCTTGCTGCATTTCGGGAGCCTTTTTGGGTTTCCGGCGCTACCTGACCGGATGAAAAAATGCCGGCGCGGCGACAATGTCGCAATGAACCGGCAGAGCGGGCAGCCAAGGGCCGGGGGGCCTGGCCAAGTCCGTCGTTTATGGGCGGTAGACGCCAGTGCAGACGATCGTCTGGTTGAGGGTTTCGCAGTACATATCCTTGATCTGGATCTTCTTGTTTACCGGATTCACAAACTTGAAATCGTACCAGAATGACGCTTGCTTGCGTCCGAGTTCACCGAGTTCTCTCGAAAAATACTTTCCATCGACGTCCTGCTGATCGATCAAGTTCTTTCCGACCAGTTTCGGATTGGTCGCATGCGCAAGCACCACGCCGTCAAGAGTTCGAACCATCACATAGAGCTCGCCTTTCGCGTACGGCTCGCCTTTGTTGAAATCGGCGTAGGCCTTTTCCGGCCCTTCGGTCTTGATCACAGACACCGCATTTTTCACCATTGCGACAGCGTCCTCCTTCGTCATAGCAGCGAACGCAAGCGTCCCGCCGACGAGAAGAATCATGGCCGCTACAGGAATAGTTCGGATTTTCATCGGTCGCACCCGCTTATTGCTAGGCAGATTTAATTGCATGGCCGGCACGATGAGAAGTTCCCAACGCGCCGGCGGATCGGGCAATCTGTTACGGCCGGTAGACGCCGGCGCAGACGGTCGTCGGAGCCAGGCTTTCGCAGTACATGTCTTTGATCTGGATCTTCTTGGTCACCGGGTTGACGAATTTGAAGTCGTACCAGAACGTGGCTTCCTTTTGGCCGCGCTCGGCCATGTCTTTGGCGAAGTATTTGCCATCGACGTCCTGCGCGTCCATCATGTTCCGACCGATCAGCTTCGGGTTGGTGGCGTGCGCCAGCGTCGTGCCATCGAAAGCTTGCACGACCGCGTAGATTTCGCCGTCGACGAACTTGCCGTTCGGCGTGTTGATCTCGGCGTAGGCTTTTTCCGTCCCTTCGGTTTTGATCGCAGCAACGGCTTTTTTCACCATCGCCACAGCCGCATCCTTGGTCGCGGGCCCGCTCGCAAACGCAAGCGTCGTGCCGGCAAGAAAAGCAATGGCAACCGCAGTCATCGTCCGAATTCGCATGTGTCACATCCTTCGTGATTGAGTTGAATGCACCGTGTCGCCCGACGCCAATTGCAGTCGGCGACGGGCGCAAGATGCGCAAAACTTGCTAAGCGCGAATTAAATACGCGCTGCGATCTCGATATGCTGGCTGCTTGTTCTGCTTTATTATTATTATTCTAGTTTCTTATTCTGCTTTATGATCGCGGCGCATGCATCTTCCGGATTTGATGTTGTCCAGCCTTGCATCTGGTTGCGGAACCAAGTGATCTGGCGCTTGGCGTAACGGCGGGTATCCATGATGGCGCCGGCTGCAGCCTGGTCGAGCGAGATCTCACCGTTGAGGTGGCGGATCAGCCAGGGCACGCCATGCGCCTTCATCGCCGGCAGCAGCGGATCGAGCCCGCGCGCGGCCATCGCCCGCACCTCGTCGAGCGCGCCGGCCTTCAGCATGGCGGCAAACCGCGTTTCGATCCGCGCCACCAGAGCTTTGCGCTCGCAGGTGAGGAAAATTTTCGCCGCCCGCGCGGGATCGATCAGCGCCGGCATACCTTCGCTATGCCAGTCGGTGAGCGAGCGCCCGGTTGCCAGCACCACTTCCAGCGCGCGCGAAATGCGCGAGCGGTCGTTCACCATCAGCCGGCGCGCGGTTACCGGATCGAGGCTGGCAAGCTCGCTATGCAGCGGCGGCGCCCCTTCACTCGCCAGGCGCGCGCGCACTTGGCTGCGAATTTCCGGCGGGATCGGTGGTACCGCCGCTAGCCCGCTGGTCAGCGCCTTGAAATAAAGTCCGGTGCCGCCGACCAGAATTGGCACGCGGCCTTGCGCCGCTATCTCCTTGAGCGCCTCGGCGACATCGCGGCACCAGCGCCCGACGGAGTAATTTTCGCCTGCGTCCACATGACCATAAAGCCGATGCGGCACGCGCGCCTCCTCGTCGGGGGAAGGCCGTGCGGTGATGACGCGCAGGTCGCGATAGACCTGCATGGAATCGGCATTGACGATCGTGCCGCCGAACTTTTCGGCAAGCCGCAGCGCCACCCCCGACTTGCCGCTCGCGGTCGGGCCGGCAATCAGGATGGCGGTGAGTTTGCGCATGGGCTTGCGGTCGCCCCGTCGCGCTAGTTCAGTCGCCGCGACGACGGCTGCGAAACAGCCTCCTCGACCAGCGCCGCGATCGGACTGGCCTGATGGTGGGTCATCCGCCACGTACCGCCGATGCGCTTGAACAAGTTGGTCGCGGCCAGCGCCGCCCCGCCGACGAATTCCACGCAAATTACGCGGGCTTCTTCGCCCGAGATCATCACGGTCTCGTTGCGGGGTTCGATCCGCTCCTGGTCCGGATTGCGCAGAATTTCGCGATAGGACTCCAGGATCGCGGGCCGGCCGATCAGCACCGGCCATCCGGGATGGATGCAGGAAACGTTGTCATCCGCCCAGATGCGGCTCATCGCCGCGAAATCGGCGGTCGTGAAGGCGCGGTAATAGGCGGCATTGGCGGCCAGAATTGCGGTTTCGTCGCTCATGCCCCGTGAGGTGCAGGAATTGCCGGCCGAAATCAATCGGGAAATCGCCCGCGCTTGCCGCGCCTTGCCCGGCCTGCAATAAGCACCGACAACACCCAGGGCACCGGATAAACATTAGCGTACTGGAGAAGCATTTTGCCGCTCATTGAACCTTTCCGTGCCTTGCGCCCGGCGCCCGGCCGCGCCGCCGAGGTCTTGGCGCCCCCCTACGACGTGCTTTCGAGCGCCGAGGCGCGCATGCGCGCCAAGGGCAAGCCGTGGAGCTTCCTGCATATCTCCAAGCCGGAGATCGACCTCGATCCGGCCACCGATCCCTATGACAAGGCGGTCTATGCCAAGGCAGCCGAAAATCTCGCGAAGATGGTCGCCGACGGTGTCCTGATACGCGACGCCAAGCCTTGCTATTACGTCTACCGGCTCACGTGGCGCGGCCATACGCAGACCGGTATCGCTTGCGTCGCCTCACTCGCCGACTACGCGACCAACCGCATCCGCAAGCACGAGCTGACCACGCCGGTGAAGGAAGACGACCGCGTGCGCCAGATCGAGGCGGTCAACGCGCAGACCGGCCCGGTGATGATCGGCTATCCGGACGCGCCGGAGATCGACGTCATTTTGCAGCAGGCGGCTTCCGGCCAGCCGGAAGTCGATGTCACCGCCGATGACGGCGTGCGCCACCAGCTCTGGGTGATCGCCGACGACGCGACCATCGGCAAGCTCAGCCGCGCCTTCGATGCGCTGCCGGCGATCTACATTGCCGACGGTCATCACCGCTCGGCGGCGGCCGCCCGCGTCATGGCGGCGCGCAAGGGCAAAGGCTCGCATGAGTTTTTTCTCTCGGTGATCTTCCCCGCCCGCGAGATGACCATCCTCGACTACAATCGCGTCGTGAAAGACCTGAACGGCCGCGAGCCCGAGCAGCTGCTGGGCGAGCTCGCCAAGAGCTTCACCATTGCCCCGTCAGCCGAGCCGATGCGCCCGGCCTCCGCGCGCGAATACGGAATGTATCTTGCCGGCCGCTGGTACAAGCTCACCGTTCGCCCCGATCTGGTGCCAGGCGATCCGATCGGCCGGCTGCCGATCACCGTGCTCACGCGCAACGTCATCGAGCCGCTGTTCGGCATCAAGGATCCGCGCACCGACAAGCGCATCGATTTCATCGGCGGCGCGCGCGGATTGGAAGGGCTCGAGAAACGCGTGAAATCCGGCGAGATGGCGGTCGCCTTCGCGCTCTACCCAACGCAGATGGCCGACCTGATGGCGGTCGCCGACGCCGGCGCCATCATGCCGCCGAAGTCGACCTGGTTCGAGCCCAAGCTCGCCGACGGCATGGTCAATCACGTGCTGGATTAAGCGTTTATCCGTCACCCTGAGGTAGCCGCCAAAGGCGGCCCTCGAAGGGCGACGGCCCGAGACTCAACGCCCGCCATCCTTCGAGGCTTGCTTCGCTCGCACCTCAGGATGACGGATAACTACTGCAAACTCAGCGCCACGAAGCTCGGGTCGCCGTCGGGCGTCACCACCAGCAGCACCACGGCTTTCTTGCCGTCCTTTTTGAGCTTGTCGATGCGCTGCAGCAGTTCGGCGGCGGTGCCGACCGGCTGCTGCTGCACCTCGGCGATCACCATGCCGGGCATCAGGCGCTTTTCCGACGCCGCCGAGTTCGGCTCGACCGCGGTGATCAGCACGCCTTTCACCTTGTCCTTGATATTGTGCTTCTTGCGCAGCTCGTCGGTCAGGTTGGCGAGGTCGAGGCCGAGCGCCTTCTTCACCACCGGCTGCTCGTCGGCGTTTTCCTTTTTGGGCGTCAGCGCGGCCTGCTTTTCGTCCTCGAGCCGACCGAGCTTGACCGTCTTGGTCACTTCCTGGCCCTTGCGGATGATCGTGACCTGGACGTCCTTGCCGACCGGCGTTTCGGCGACGATCTTCGGCAGATCGCGCATCTCCTTGATGTCCTGGCCGTCGAACTTGACGATGACGTCACCCGGCTCGATGCCGGCGGGCTTGGCCGGACCCTTGTCGTCGACGCCGGCGATCAGCGCGCCGTGCGGCGGCTTGATGCTGAGGCTGTCGGCGATTTCGTCGGTCACCTGCTGGATGCGCACGCCAAGCCAGCCGCGCCGCACTTCCTTGAACTGGCGCAACTGATCGATCACCGGCACCACGGTTTTCGACGGCACCGCAAAGCCGATGCCGATCGAGCCGCCCGAGGGCGAGATAATCGCGGTGTTGACGCCGATCACCTCGCCGTTGAGGTTGAACAGCGGTCCGCCGGAATTGCCGCGGTTGATGGCGGCGTCGGTCTGGATGTAGTTGTCGTAGGGCCCGGAATTGATGTCGCGGTTGCGCGCCGAGACGATGCCGGCGGTCACCGTGCCGCCCAGGCTGAACGGGTTGCCGATCGCGATCACCCATTCGCCGAGGCGCAATTTGTCCGAGTCGCCGAACTTCACCGCCTTGAGCGGCTTGTCCGGCGTGACCTTGAGGAGCGCCAGGTCGGTCTTGGTGTCGCGGCCGACGATTTCGGCTTTCAACGTTGTGCCGTCGTTGAGGATAACGTTGATCTCGTCGGCGTCGGCGATGACGTGATTGTTGGTGACCACAAGGCCGCTGGGATCGATGATGAAGCCGGAGCCGAGCGAATTGACCCGGCGCGGCGTCTGGCCGCCGCCTGGGCCGTGGCGGTTCTTGAAGAACTCATCGAAGAATTCCTCGAACGGCGAGCCGGGCGGCAGTTGCGGCATGGCATTGTTGCTCATGTCCACGGTCTGCTTGGTCGAGATATTGACCACCGCGTCGATCACGGCTTCCGCCACGTCGGCGATGCCATCGGGGCCGCGCGCCGCAGCGGGAACCGTCATTGCCGGCCAAGCGATTGCGGCGGCGGCGAAAATCGCCAAACCGAAGCGGCCGACCCGATGCGTCATATGGTTGAGGACAGCGCCCATGGGCGTCAATTCTCCTGGGAAAAGGTTGAACCGCGACACTGCCGCCGGATTCACGGCGATTCAAGGGCATTGGCCATCATCAGCATGAGAGGCCGATTCGCCCGCAAAAGCGACCCTTCAGCTGCGCACCAACCACACCACGATCAGGCCGATGACCGCCGAGCCGATGCCGATCGCCCGTAAGGACGCCTCCGGCGTTTCCATGACGCTCGCCATCGCCCGCTTGGCCGGACCGGGAAAGGCGGCAAACACCAGGCCCTCGATCACGAAGACCAGCCCGAGCGCGGCCAGGAAATCTTCCATGCCTGGGGCGCGACGTCAGTGCGCCGACGCGGCCGGCGGCGTCGCCGTCTGCGCGCCCGGCTTGCCGGTCGGATTGTTGAAGTAGCGGAAGAAATTGGTATCCGGCTTGAGCAGGAAGCGCGTGTCGTTGGGCTTGAGGCCGGCCTCGTAGGCCTGCATCGAGCGGTAGAAGGCGAAGAAGTCCGGGTCCTGATTGAAGGCCTGGGCGAAGATCTGGTTGCGGGTGGCGTCGCCCTCGCCGCGGATCTGCTCGGACTTGGAGGTGGCGTCGGCCACCAGCACGGTCACCTCGCGGTCGGCCTTGGAACGGATTTCCTGCGCCTGCTGTAGCCCCTGGGCGCGGTACTCGGCCGCCTCGCGCTGGCGCGCGGTCTGCATGCGTTGATAGACCGCCTGGCTGTTCTGTTCCGGCAGGTCGGCGCGCCGGATGCGCGCGTCCACCACCTCGATGCCGTAGCCGGCCGCCTCGTGATTGATCAGATCGCGGATGCGCGCCATCAGCTCGGCGCGCTCGTCGCGCACCACCTGGATAAAGGTCGCCTCGCCGAGCACGCGGCGCAGCGCCGAATTGAGCAGGATGTTGAGTTGGGAATCGGCCGCCGTCTTCGAGCCCAGCGTCTGGAAGAAGCGCAACGGATCCTTGATGCGGTAGCGGGCGAAGGCGTCCACCACCAGCCGCTTCTGGTCCGACGCGATCACTTCCTGCGCCGGCGCTTCCAGGTCGAGAATGCGCTTGTCGATGCCGATCACGCTGTCGATGAACGGCACCTTGACGTTGAGGCCCGGCTCGTTGACCACGCGCACCACCTGGCCGAGCCGCACCACCAGCGCCTGCTGGGTCTGATAGACCTCGAACAGCGAGCTATAGGCGACGATCAGCGCGGCGAAGGCGAGGACGGCGACGGTCCCGCCGATGACATTGAGTTTCATCGCTGGCCTCCCGTCGTGGACTGGCCGTGCGGCGGCGTCGGAGCGCCGAGTTCACCGAGCGGCAGATAGGGCACCACGCCCTGGGCGCCCTGGTTGGAATCGACGATGATCTTGTTGGAGCCGCCGAGCACGCGCTCCATGGTCTCCAGATACATGCGCTCGCGGGTGACATCGGGCGCCTTCTTGTACTGCTCGTAGATCTTCAAGAAGCGCGAGGTCTGGCCGGTGGCCTGAGCCACGGTCTGCGACTTGTAGGCTTCCGCGGCTTGCGTGATCTTGGCCACGTTGCCGCGCGCTTCCGGCACCACGCGATTGGCGTAGGTCTGCGCCTCGTTGACCGAGCGATCGAGGTCGATGCGCGCGGCCTGCACGTCGCGGAAGGCGTCGATCACCTGCGTCGGCGGGTCGACCTTCTGCAATTGCACCTGCTGGATCAGGATGCCGGCGCCGTAATGGTCGAGCGTCTTCTGCATCAGTTCCTGCACCGCCGCTTCGGTGGTCTGGCGCGCGCCGGTCAGGATCGGCTGAATGTCCGAGCGGCCGATCACTTCGCGCATGGCGCTTTCGGCCACCGCCTTCACGGTGCCTTCCGGATTCTGGATGTTGAAGAGATAATCGCCGACGCCGGTCGGCTTCACCTTCCACAGCACCGAGAAGTCGACGTCGACGATGTTCTCGTCGCCGGTCAGCATCAGGCTTTCCTCGGGCACGTCGCGGCTGGCGGAGCGCCGCCCGTCCTCGACCTGGCGCATGCCGATGTCGATCTTGTTGATGCGCAGCGCCTTGGGCGTGAGCACGGTCTCGATCGGGTAAGGCAGGTGGTAATTCAATCCGGGCTGCACCTCGCGCACGTCCTTGCCGAAGCGAAGCACGACGCCGAGCTCGTCCGGTTCGACCCGGAAAAAGCCGGAAAAACCCCACAACGCGATGACCGCGAGGCCGAGCAGCGCGAAACCCTTGCCGCCGAGATTGCCGCCCGGCAGCACGCGCCGCAATTTGTCCTGGCCGCGGCGGAGGATTTCCTCCAGGTCCGGCGGCGTCGATCCCGACGGCTGCTGTCCGGAGCCCCAAGGGCCCTTGCCGCCCGAGCCCCAAGGACCGCCGCCCCCGCCGCCCTGATTACTCCATGGCATTGAAATCTCTCCCGGCGCCGGCTGCTGTCATGCCGGCTGGCCTTGTTGGAAGGGGTTATAGGGGAGCGGGCGGGCGGTTACAACGCGCCGGAAAGCTGCCTTTTGCCGCGTTCTTTGCCCGGGTTCAGCGCCTTAAATAAGTCGCGACTGCGTAAGATTGGCGCTCGTCATCGGGGCCCGCGGTCAAAAACTCCTCGCGCATGACCCCGCTGCCTAAGCACCCTCGTCTTCGGGTCGATAGGCGAAACAGGTCGAATCCTATCCATGCAGTATCACTCTTGGTGTATTTTCTTTCTTTTCGACAGCCCACTCGCCGTTAGTCGCACTCGAATGCAAATTCGGCATCACCTTCAATGTTCCGAGTATGAATTTCCGTCGACATAGGCGCGTATCGACGAACGCTGCCATTTTCTCAAAAACAACTGCACCACCAACGACAAAGATTGTTTCCAACCCGGCCGAAAGTGGAAAAGGCTCCGCGTACATGATCGCATCCGGAAAAGTAGAAAATACTCGGGCATCGGAGGGCTGAATGAAGCATCGCGCGAAATTACGACGTTCTCCCTCTGAGGAGAGCATGGCCGATCGAGTCGTAGGTCTTGCGTCCCATAATTATGACGTGATTTATCGTAAGCGATCGAAATCTTTTGAGATCAGACTTCATCCGCCACGGTAACGCATTGTTGCAGCCGATCACGTTGTTTTCAGGCGCGCGATGATAGCGGCTATAGACGGCATCTCTAGCTTAGCCGCGGCATTAGGATGGCTTTCTAACAAGCGCGAAAAACGCTTAAGATGGCTGGCATCGAGCTGCCGCCTCACCACCTTCCAGTTTCCCAAATCTATTGAAGCCATGTCCTGTGAGTCGCGTTAAGGGGGAATGAATAAAAGTCCCTCCCGATATCACCGCTCTTAGTGCCTGTGGATAGTCATACCCTGTGGATATCAAATCGACCAAATCAACCATTGGTCAGTTCAGTGACTTTATAACCCCAATTTGACTGGATTTTGAGGCCTTATGGTTTCACCCCATTGCGGCGAAGGCCTGCAAGCGCCTGCCCGCTCAGCCGGCAAATGCGCCACTCGTTCATCATCTGCGCGCCGATCGAGCGGTAGAAATCGATCGACGGTTTGTTCCAGTCGAGCACCGCCCATTCGAAACGCGCCCAGCCTTCGTCGACACAACGCTTCGCCAGCCGCGCCATCAATGCTTTGCCGATGCCGCGGCCGCGGAACGCCGGCCGCACGAATATATCCTCGACATAGATGCCGTGGCGGCCGCGGAAGGTGGAGAAATTGAGAAACCAGACGGCGAAACCCGCCGGCGCGCCGCTCCATTCCGCGATGTCGCAAAACAAGCGCGGCTCGGGCGCAAACAGCGCGGCGGCGATCCGCTCGGGCGTCGCGTCCACCTCGCCGGACAATTTCTCATAGTCGGCGAGTTCGCGCACCAGGGCAAAGATCAACGCGCTGTCGTCCGGCCGCGCCGCGCGGAGGACGAGGCTCACACCGCCACCGCAGCTTTGATGTGCGGATGCGCGTCGTAGCCTTCGACGGCGAAATCCTCGTAGCGGAAGCCGAAGATGTCCTTCACCGCCGGATTGAGCCGCATAACCGGCAGCGCGCGGGGGCTGCGCGCCAATTGCAGCCGCGCCTGTTCCAGGTGATTCAAATAAAGATGCGCGTCGCCGAAGGTGTGGATGAATTCGCCCGGCTTAAAGCCGGTCACCTGCGCCACCATCAGCGTGAGCAGCGCGTAGGAGGCGATGTTGAACGGCACGCCGAGGAACACGTCGGCCGAGCGCTGGTAGAGCTGGCACGACAGCTTGCCGCCGGCGACGTAGAACTGGAACAGGCAGTGGCACGGCGGCAGCGCCATCTTGTCGACGTCGGCCGGATTCCAGGCGGTGACGATCAGCCGGCGCGAATCCGGATTGCGCTTGATCATGTCGATGACATGGCTGATCTGGTCGATGGTCTTGCCGTCCTTGGCCGGCCATGAGCGCCACTGGTGGCCGTAGACCGGGCCGAGATCGCCGCGCTCATCGGCCCACTCGTCCCAGATGCGCACGCCGTGCTCGTTGAGATATTTGATGTTGGTGTCGCCGGCGAGGAACCAGAGCAGCTCATGCACGATCGATTTCAGGTGCAGCTTCTTGGTGGTGAGCATCGGGAAGCCGTCGGCGAGATCGAATCGCATCTGATGCCCGAACACCGACAGCGTGCCGGTGCCGGTGCGGTCGTGCTTTTCCGCACCGTCGTCGAGGATATATTGCATCAGATCGAGGTATTGGCGCATCGGCTGATCCGGCTTTTTGCCCGGCGCATGATCCTATCCGAAAACCGGGTCCCATCCCCGATCGCGCCGAGGACAAGCTTTTTTGGGATAGCGCGCCGCGACTCAAGATGGGGAAGTTTACTCCCGCGGGCAACCGTCCGGAGCGGCTTATCGACAGGCCGCTAAGCGTATAAAGTTGCGCCACGGGGATGCGTTCTGGACCCAAAGGGGGCGAGCCGATGAAAATCCTGCGTCGCAATTGGCTGCAGCTGGCCGCGCTGAGCGTCGTTCTGGCCGGTGTCGCTGCGCTCATCGAGCCGGCGTGGCCGCAAGCCGGCAGGCCGATCAGGATCATCATTCCGTTCCCGCCCGGCGGCAGCGCCGACATTCTGGCGCGCATCCTGGGCCAGCAGATCGGCGACACCGACAAGCAGACCATGATCGTCGAAAACCACCCCGGCGCCGGCGCCTCGATCGCCTACGAGCTGACGGCGCGCGCCGCGCCCGACGGCAATACGATCGTGGTGGCGGCGAATTCGGTCGTCATCAATCCGCTCTTGCGAAAGACGAATTACGATCCGGTCACGAGCTATGAGCCGGTTTGCAATCTGGTCACTTCCCCGCTGGTCTTCGTCGTCAACAGCGCGTCGCCCTACAAAACAATCGGCGATCTCATCGCCGCGGCGCACGCCAAGCCCGGCACCCTCACGCTCGCCGCCCTCGGCCCGGCCACCACGCAGCATATCGCCGTCGAACAGTTCAAACGCGCGACCAAGGCCGACATGATTTTCGTGCCTTATTCGGGCGGCGCACCCGTGGTCAACGCGCTGCTTGGCGATCAGGTCACGGTCGGATTGGTCAATTACTCGGAAGCGGTCCAGCAGATCAAAGCCGGCAAGTTGCGGGCAATCGCGACCGCGTCAAGCAAACGCATCAAGCCGCAGCCCGATCTGCCGACCGTCGCCGAATCCGGCTACCCGGGTTACGAATCGGAAGTCTGGCTCGGCGTGCTCGCCCCGGCAAAGACGCCGGAGAAGAGCATCGCGCAACTGATCGCCTGGTTCACCGCGGCAATGAAAACGCCGGCGGTCGAGGCAAGATTGTTGCCGCTCGGCCTCTATCCAGCGGTCGTCTGCGGCAACGATTTCGGTGCGTTCATCAAGCAAAAGCGGGACGAGTACGCACGCATCATTCACGACGCGAATATCAAGGTGGAGTGACCATGCGCTTCGATCTCAATCTTGTCGCCCGCGTCCTGTTGACGCTGGTAACCTTGGGCTACGGCTTGGCCACCGTGCTCGCGGATTTCAACAAGACGCACGCGACCAATCCGCAATGGACGCCGCATGCGCGCTTCCACGTGGTCTGGCAGATTTGCAGCTATGTCGGCTTCGGGCTGCTAGCGCTGGCGCTGATCTGGACGCCCGGCCCCTACGCCAGCGAGCGGCTTTATCTCGTCGCCGTCATGGCGGCCATCGTCTATGCGGCGTTCTTCGTGGCGTTGTTCGCCATGCCGATCTATGGCGGTGCGGCTTACGACAGCAACGGCTATCAGCCGTTCGCCGCGCCGGTGCCGCTGATCGCCAAGCGCTGGGATGTGAACATCACCGTGTTCTGCGTCCAGCTGGTGCTGCTGGCGGCGGGCGCACTGGCGCTGGTCGGCGCCGCCGCCAGTTGATCGACTTAATTCGCAATTTACGGCGGCGGCTTTAATCGTTACGTCCGCCGCGCGCCGGCTCGCGTAATAAAACCCTCGCTCCGCAATCCGTGGGGTGAGGGCTTTTCACATGATGTCGACCATCTCCGGCGCGGTTACGGCCGGCGCCGCCCGCGCCAAATCGGCCATTTTGCGCAACGCCCATGTGCAACGGTTGATCAAGGCGCCAATTCTGGATTGGGTGATCCCGCCTGGGCTCGTGGTAGTGATTGTCGTCGCCGCTTTCTGGATCGCCTTCGGTCCCCAATAGTCGATCGTCGAGGCGGCGCCCGACGTTTATTCGGTTTTTACGGCGATCCGCCCACCCTTTACGTCCGCGTTTCGTCGGGAAGGCTACAAAAATTCCCGTTCCCTACAGGGGTTCGGGGGTCTTCTGATGCTTAACATAATTTCTGGCGCGGTCGTTTTCGGCGGCGGAAGCGTGGGCCTCTGGTACTTCATGCCGACCAACGGCGAAGTGCATCCGCTCGCAAAAAGGCCGCTGTTGGATTCACTAATCCCGATCGCGATCGTCTCCTCGCTCGCTGTTGGCGTGGCAATGATCATCGCGGGCCTCGGGATTCATTGATCCACCGCCGGCGGCGCGGATTTCGTTCAAAGCCAGCCGCTGAGGCCCAATACGCCGGCCGCCGCGAAGAGCCAGAGCGGATTGATGCGGGTGAAGAACGCCACCGCCGCGGTCGCCGCGGTGATCAGCCCGGCATACACATTATGATCGGCGGTGCGCGCCAGCACGAAGGCGCTCGCCCCGATCAGCCCGAGCGAGAGCGGCACCATGCCGGCCTGGATCGCGATCCGCCAATGCGCATCCTTGAAGCGGTCCCACACGCGCGAGACGAAAAACGCCAGCAGGCAGGTCGGGCCGCACATCGCCGTGATCGCCACCGCCGCGCCGGCAAAACTCGCCACGTGGTAGCCGATCAGCGCGACGATGATGACGTTCGGCCCGGGCGACACTTGTGCAATGGCGAACATGTCGGCGAACTGGCGGTCGTTCATCCAATGCATCACCTCGACCGAGATGCGGTGCATTTCCGGAATCGCCGCATTGGCGCCGCCAACCGCGAACAGCGACAGCAGCGCGAAATAGCCGGCGAGCGTGGTGAGCGGGGACGCGTTCATCGCTTGAACCACGCGAAGGCGATACTCAACGGCGCCAGACCGAGGAACACGTAAGGCAGCGGCCATTGCAGGATGGCGACGCCGATGAAGGCGAGGATCGCGAACAGCGGCCCCGAATTCCATTGCTTGAGAAACAGCGGCGCCGCCATCTTGGCGACCACGGCGATCAGCAGACCGGTGGCGGCGGCGGTGATGCCGGCGAGAATGCGGCTCAGCGTTTCCAGGCCGCCGAAGCGCTCGTACAGAATCGCCAGCACGGTGACGATCACCAACGGCGGCCCAAGCAGGCCGGCGAGCGCCACAGCCGCTCCGGCCGGACCGCCGAAACGCGAGCCGAACACCACCGAGAAATTGATCACGTTCGGGCCGGGCAGGAATTGCGAGAGCGCGAAGGTCTCGTTGAATTCCTCCGTGGTCATCCAGCGCTTCTGCTCGACAATGGTGCGTCGCGCCCACGGCAACGCGCCGCCGAAGCCGGAGATGGAGACCAGCACGAAGGCGCGGAACAGTTCGGCGAGCGAGGGGCGAAAGGCGGGCGGCGCGGCGGATTCGGACATTGGCCGAGGGACATTACATCGCGGCGACGCACGCGACTAGTCGGCGCACCACGCACCCGACGCTTCGCCGGCTCCGTGGGGAAACAAAGGCGGCGATCGGTCCGCCAGTGGGCCTCTTTCTTTTTCTCCTTCGATGCGATCGCACGCAGGGCCGGCCAAAAGACTGGCCGGCCCCGCCTAATCGCCAATCCTCGGCTTATTGCGGCTTGATCCCGGCGTCGTTGATGACCTGGGTCCAACGCGCTAAGTCAGCCTTGATCAAAGCCTCGAATTCCTGCGGCTGACTGGCGACCGGCGCCATGCCCTGCTTCTCGAACAGCGCGACCACGTCGGGCAGCGCGACCGCCTTTGCGACTTCGTCGCGCAGCTTCTGGGCGATGGCGGGCGGCGTGTTCGGCGTTGTAATCAGACCAAAATAGTTGGCCACAACGAAGTCTTTGAATCCGGACTCAAGCATGGTCGGCACGTTCGGCAGCGCCGGCGACCGCTGCGCGCTGGTGACCGCCAATCCGGTGACGTTGCCGGCCTTCACTTGCGCGACCTCGACCGGCATGGCGTCGAACATGGCGTCGATATGACTGCCGAGCAGATCGTTGAGCGCGGCGGCAGCGCCTTTGTAAGGCACGTTGACGATCGAGATGCCAGCGCGAAGCCGCAGCAGTTCAGCCGACAGCGACAGCGAACTGCCCGCGCCACCGCCCGATCCGAAAGTCAGCTTGCCGGGATTCTTCTTCCCATAGGCGACGAGATCGTTGACGTTCTTGAACCCGAGCCCGTTGCGCGCTACGACAATGAACGGTCCACCCGAGACTTCCGTGATCGGCGTCATCTTGCGGATGTCGAATGGATAGTTCTTGTGAAACGGCTGCGTGACAACCGTGCTGGCCGAAATCATGAACAGCGTGTGACCGTCCGGCGGCGCGGCCGTGATCTCCCGATAAACCGGCTCGAACGCGGCACCTGGTTTGTTTTCGACATAAACGCTGGTGTTCAGGCTCGCCGTCAGCTTCTGAGCAATTAGCCGCGCGGTCACGTCGGTTGCCCCGCCGGGGACCAGCCCGACAATGATGCGAATCGGCTTGTTGGAGAAATCCTGCGCCTGTGCCGGCCGCAGGTGCGCCGAAATGAGCGCAATGCACGCGAGCGCAACGACAGTGCGCGCAATCTGCAATGGAATTCGCATCACTTCATCCCCTGTACCCCGAGGCGGATCGAACCGATCCTCTTTCATTGATATTTATCCTGCGGTCCGTTACGCCCACTTCAAATAGCGGCGCGACCAATTTAGGTCTAGCTCAGCATCGTGAACAGCCTTTATTGAGCGTTTGAGCATGCCGGTTGGGGCGCGAGACATGTTTGCGCAAAGGAGCGTTCGATGAGCCGTGGACCTTGGATCGACCATTTCGGCGATAATTTCCTCTGGTCGAATGCGACTCTGATCCTGAAGGGGATGGCGCCCTATGGCGTCGTTGCGCTCGAGGAAATCGATCGCGTCTGCGAGAAGTTGCGCGCGCGCGAGCACGAACCGGATCGCGGCCTAGCCTGGCGCGAGGAATGGAGGGCGATGGGCGCGCAGATCGAAAGCCGCGCCGACGCGGCATCCGCAAAAGGTCACAAGATCACCGCGGGCGACTACTATCTGCGCGCCGGCATCTATCATTACAATGCCGAGCGATTCATCGCGCCGAGCGCGGAAAAGCGGGCGCAGGGCGAGAAGGCCTATCATTGCTGGCATACCGGCATCCGCCTGCGCGAGCCGACGGTTGAATTCGTCGAGGTTCCTTATGAAGGAACCACGCTGCCGGCGCTGTTCATGAAGGCGGGCGCTGCGCGCCCGGCGCCGACGGTCGTCGTCGTCAACGGCATGGACAACGCCAAGGAGATGAGCATCTTTTTCGCCGGCCGCGAGTTCGCGCGCCGCGGTTTCAATACGCTGGCGCTGGACGGCCCCGGCATGGGCGAGACGCGCCGAATTCGCGATATGCCAAGCCGCTACGATTACGAAGTACCCGGCGCGGCGGCCTTCGACTATCTCGCGCAGCGCCCGGATGTCGACGCCAAACGCGTCGTCATCTTCGGCTACAGTTTCGGGGGCTATTACTCATCGCGTATCGCGGCTTTCGAGAAGCGTTACGCGGCGTGTGTCGCGCTATCCGCGCTGCACTGGGATCTCGCCGCCTGGCAGCAGAAGATCAAGGACGCCAATAAGAACGCTCCGAAATCGGTCGCCCAGTCGAACTTTCAATGGCGCTGGGTCGCCGGCGCCAAGGACGAGGACGAAGGCATCGAGATCGCCAAGAAATTCTCGCTCAAGGACGTGGCGAAGAACATAACCTGCCCCTTCCTGGTCACGCACGGCGGCAACGACCGGGTGGTGCCGGTGGAGAATGCCCGCAAGCTCTATGATGCGGTCGGCTCGACCAACAAGACGATCAAGATTTTCACGACGGAAGAAGGCGGCGCCGAGCACGCCCACGTCGACAACCGGCAGGTCGGCATCGATTTCGCCGCCGATTGGCTCGCGGACAATATGTAGCCCTGTCCTAGCGCGCCGCGTGATCGATGCGTTTTTTGTAGCCGGCGGGGAATCTCCCCGCCAGCGCGTCGCGCATCCAGTCGGCAACTTGCAGATAAAAGTCCGGCAGCCGGCTGCCGAAGGTATGGGTCTCGTCTTCGTAGACCCACAATTCCTTCGGGCCCCCGAGCAGTTCGAACATGCGCTCGCCGTCCTCGAGCGGACACAATTCGTCGAACTCGCCCATCGCAAGAAGCGTCGGACATTTGACCTTGCCGGCGATTGGCTCGAGCGTCATCTGCGCGGCCATGGCGTCGAATTCGTCCTCGTCATGGACGTTCGACATGTACTTGTAATTGGCGCGATAGGCGGGCTTGGAGTACTTGAAGATCGTGTCCTTCTGCAAATAGTTGCCCATGGCGCCGACCAGCGCCTTGACGCGCGCATCGTATGCGGCGACACGCGGACCCCAATAGCTGCCCATGCTCCAGCCGTAGACGCCGACTTTGCCGGCATCGAGTTCGGGGATCGTTTCGATGAAGTCGATCGCCGCCTTGCCGGCGCACTCGAAATTGTCGAGCGTGACCCAGGTCTCGCGCGTGTTGCTCTCGCCCTGGCCGGGACCGTCGATGCTGAGCGTCGCCAGGCCGCGGCGGCGGAAGTGGTTGTGATAGGGGCTCGGCATGTATTCCTTGATGGTGTCCATGCCGGGGATGACCAGCACGCAAGGCGTCTTGGCGGCGCCGGGCACTGTCTGCAATATGCCGGGGATGGTCTTGCCGTTTTCGAACGGGATTTTCACGCGCCGTACCGGCGCCTCGTCGAACAGTTCGGTGAAGCGCGTGTAGCAATGGACCAAACGCTTATACAGCTCGAGCTTACGCGGTGTGTTGGCGTGGATCACGCCGCAGGGCGGCCCGTAATAGAGCGCGGCGCGGTAGTAGAACTCGGCGGCGCTCTCGCGGTGACCGTTCGCCTCGGCCTCTTCGGCGAGTCTCTGCTCCTGCTCGGCGGTGCGCACCCACTGCTTGACGACCGCCAACGGGTGCTTGATGCGTTCGGTGGTGCGCCGCACGTCGGCGGGCCGGAAGCCCCATTCGACGAACATCACGGAGCGGAAGCCGAAGACGTCGAGGACCTTGTAGAATTCCTCGTTGACCCATTTTTGCGCGCGCCGACTGCGATCGTTCAAAGCCGCCTCCTCGGATAAGATAAAATCGCGCCGGCCCGATAGCCGGCGCGCTTGATCCGTGATGTGAGTGCCTATTGTCCCTTCAGCCCTTTGGCCTCGATGAAGGCGCCCCAGTTTTTGACGTCGCTCACCACGCGCGCGTGCAGCTCCGCACCGCCCGCGTAATCGGGCGTGATGTCGAGCGACTTCAGCCGGTCTTTGAGTTCGGGTGTTTGCAAAGCGGCCTGGATGGCCTTTTGCAGCTTCGCCGTCACGTCGTCCGGCAAGCCTTTCGGCCCGAACACCGCGAACCAAAAGCGCAGGTCGACGTCGGCATGTTTGATGCCCAATTCACCCAGCGTCGGCACCTGCGGCAGCGCCGGCGAGCGCGTCTTGCCGGTGACCGCGAGACATTTGATCCGCTTGGTATCGACCAGGGGCTTCGCCACCTGGCTTGACGGCAGCGTGAGATCGACATGCCCGGCGATCAAGTCGGCCATGGCCGGCCCGCCGCCGCGATAGGGCACGTCGATCGCGTCGATCTTGGCGCCGTCGCGCACCACGTCCCACACCAGTTGCGACACCGAGGTCACGCCGGCCGACGCAAAGGTCAGCTTTTTCGGTGACGAATGTGACAGCGCAATCAATTCTTTCATATTGTTGGCCGGCACGGCGTTGGCCACGCATATCGCCAGCGGCGACGTCGCCGCGAACGCGACCGGCGTAAATTCCGTGCTCGGGTCGAATTGCGGCTTGATGTCCTTGAAGCCGGGGCGGATCACGAGCGCGTTTTCCGCCATCATCAGCGTGTAGCCGTCCGGGCTGGCGGAAGCGACCGTTCGCCAGCCGATATAGCCACTGGCGCCGGCGACGTTTTCGACGAACACCGTCTGCCCGAGTTCCTTGCTCAGCGGACCGGAAAAGATGCGGGCAAATGTATCGGTGGCGCCGCCCGGACCGAAACCGACGATAAGCCGGATCGAGCGGTTTGGATAATCGCTCGCGGCCTGCACATTCGAGGCAGCTGCAATGCCGAGAACGGCACCGGCGAACAAAATCGGCAGTAAGCGGCGCATTGTGGTTGCCTCCCGTTGAGCTGACGTTTCTTGTAGCGGCGGCAGAGAGACTACTTCATCGGTATAGCCCCATCCAGACAGGCGCCATAGCTTGAATGTCCACAGCGTGGACGGCCTGAAGTCGAGCGTCCGTTTTGCTATTTCAATATCGCAACCGCGCCGGTCATTCGCGCTCAACGAATGTCAGGTTACGAGACCGCCGCCATCGAGATATACGATCGATCCGGAGGCAAAGCCGACGGTCATGAAGGTGAGGATCTGTCGCGCGATGTCTTCACCCACACCGACACGGCCAACCGGCAACGCGGCGGCCGCCTTGGCGAGCATCTCGCGGCGGGCCGCTTCCGGCATGCCGGCGCGGATCGGCGTATCGATGATCCCGGGCGAGACGCAGTTCACCCGCACCGGCGCGAGTTCCAGCGCCAGACTGCGCGCCAGCAATTCGAGTGCGCCGTTTGCCGCACCGATAATCGCAGCGGCGGGCCGCGGACGAATGCTCAGAAAGCCGGACACCAGCGTGAGCGAACCGCCGGCGCGGATTTCGGCCGCGCGCGCGACGCGCCAGGCGCCCCAGAACTTGCTTTCCATGGTCGCGCGCACGTCGTCCATCGCGACCGACTTGAACGGCCCGGTTTTGAGCTGCGCGGCGGTGACGACCACGTGATCGACCAGGCCGCAGGTGCGGAACAGAGCGGCGACGCTATCGTCGCTGGTGACGTCGGTCGGAATCGCTTTTGCGCCGAGTTTGGTCGCCGCGGCGTTCAGCTTCTCGGCGTTACGCGAGGCGATCACGACATCGGCGCCTTCCGCCTTCGCCAGTTCGGCGGTCGAAAGACCAATGCCGGAAGAGCCCCCGACGACAACGACCTTCTTACCTGTCAGCAACATGCGATCTCCTCCACTTTTAATCCTCGCATAGATTTTGTCGCAACGGCGTTGCGCGCATTCCCGGCTGCGGCCCCGGATCAGGGCGCGGCGAATGCTTTCTTAAAGGCTTCGGGAATGCGCGCCGCCGCCGGCCGGCCGTCACTGGCGCGGGCGAGCCAGACGCGGGCCTCGTAGCCCTCGAAGATCGGCCGGTCTTTGCAGAATCCATTGTATTCGACGCGCAAACTCGTTTCGCCCCAATGCCGGATCTCGGCTTCGATCCTGAGAATCTCTTCGTGGGTCGCCGATGCGAGGAAACGCGCATTGGCCTCGACGATCGGAATGCCGATGATGCCGAATTCTTCGCGCATCGCCCGCAGACTCTGGCCGGCATGACGCAGAAGTCCTTGAAAGGCGCTGTCCATCCAATAGAAAAATTTCGGATAAAAGACGATGCCCTGTTCGTCGCAGTCGCCCCAAACGATCCGCACCTCGAATTGCGATTTCATGCTTTGCGCGCTCCCGCCGATCAGCCCGGTTGATAGCGGGTGCCGATGGACGGCATGCTCTGCCCGAGGCCGGGCAGCTCCCACACGCCGGCGCCGGCCGGGTTGATGTCGGCGGCGATATCGACATCGATGAGATAGGGCTTGTTGGCGGCGATGCCCTTGCGCACCGCCTCGGCCAGATCGCCGGCACGGTCGACGCGCACGCCTTCGACGCCGCACGAGCGCGCCATGGCGGCAAAGTCCGGATTGTAGCGTTCGCCGGTCTTCGGATCGTGGAAGTCGGTCGCCAGTTCGCGGCCCTTCAGATAGCCGCGTTGCAAGCCGCGAATGGATGCATAGGCGTAATTATTCCAGACCACCCAGACGACCGGCAGGTCATACTCGACTGCGGTGCCGAGCACGCTGGCGTGCATAAAGAATGCGCCATCGCCGCACACCGAGACGCAGGGACGGTCGGGCGCCGCAAACTTCGCGCCCAGCACACCGGCGACACCGAAGCCCATCGGCCCAAAGCCCATCGAGCCGATCAGTGAATCGGGCCGGCGCGGCTTGCAATAGCCGAGCAGCCAGTTGTGGTGCACGCCGATATCGCTGACCAGGATCGCGTCCTCGGGCAGGCCCTTGTCGATTTCGACCGCGGCGCGCTGCGGATTGATCGGCGTCGTGTCGTCGGAGAAACCGGGCGCAACGAACTTGTCCCATTCCTTGCGATAGCCGTCGATCGCGACAAGCCACTTCTTGCGCGCGTCGAGCTTCTTGTCGACGTCCTTGCGGCGGTCGAGCTCGGCCAGCACCTGGCGCAGGAAAGTACGCACATCGGCCATCAAGCCGAGCGCCACCGGATAGTTGCGGCCGATTTCTTCCGGATCGATGTCGACGTGAATGAGCCGCGTCGGCGGAATGGTGAAAGAGTAGCCCGGAATCCACGAGCTCGAGGTGCGATCGTCGAAGCGCACGCCGAGTGCCAGCAATACGTCGGCCTGCCTTGTGGCGTGGTTCGCCTGATAATGGCCGCCGCGCGCCACCAGACCGAGCGCCAAGGGATGATGCGTATCGATGGCGCCAAGGCCGCTCGCGGACGAGGCCACCGGAATTTGCAGCCGCTCGGCGAGCTTCAACAAGTCGGCGCTGGCGCCGCCGTAACGCACCCCCTGCCCGACGATGATGCAGGGGCGCTCGGCGCCAAGCAGCATGTCGACGGCCTTGACCACGCCCTCCGGATCGGCGCCGCAGCGGCTCGAAATATTGGCACTCCATTCCTCCGGCTTGGGCGCTTCCTCGGCGGCGGATTCCAAGAACACATCGAACGGAACGTCGAGCACGACCGGACCGGGGCGGCCGGTCACCATGGTCTTCCAGGCTTGCCGAACCGCCAGCGGCACCATCTCGCCGCGCGTCGGCTGGAACACCTTTTTGCAATACGAGCGCACGGTGGAGGGAAAGTCGGCCTGGTAGTGGCGGTAAAGTTCCTGGAAGGCGCCGCGGTTGAACTGGCTGGTCGGCACGTTGCCGGTCACCGCCATGAACGGCACGGAATCGAGGAAGGCATTGCCGAGCGAGATCGGCAGATTGGCCGAGCCCGGTCCGCACGAGGTGAAGGTCGCGGTCGGCTGCCCGGACACGCGGTAATAGACGTCTGCCATGAAGCCGGCGACGCTTTCGTGATGCACCGAGACGGTCTTGATGTCGTGCTTGCGCTCGAACAGCGCGTCGATGAATTGGATGTTGCCGTGGCCGCACAGGCCGAAAACATTCGGCACCTTCTGCTGGATCAAGTAGTCGACGATGACCTGGGCCCCGTTGAGCATATTGCGGGTCGACATCGGGTCGCTCTCCTCACAGTGGCCACAGCCGCCCTTGCGGCAGCGCGCGGAAGCTATGTCTCATAATGCTGTACGTCAATTGATATTATGGTATTCCGCTCGATACGAAATCCGAGCAACATCCAGCCATCACGCGCGCGCCGACCGCCGCCGAATAAAGACGAGGGAGAAAACGTCATGACGACACCACGCAAATGGTTCATCCGCAACATCGCCGAAGTGCCGTGGCGGCAGTTTCCCGATCACTTCGGCGGCGCGCTGTCGAAGCCGCTGGTGATGCCGGAGACCGCGGGCTCGCGCTCAATCGACTATCGCATCTCGATGTATCAGCCGATGGCCTATGTGAAAGTGCACCGGCACAAAGTGCAGGAACAGGTCTATCACGTGATCGAGGGCGAAGGCCTGATGCATATCGACGGCAAGGACCATGTCGTGCGCAAACACGACTACATTTTCCTGCCGCCCGACGTCGATCATTCGATTTCGAACACCGGCCTGGTCGATCTGGTGTTCCTTGTCGTCACCTCGCCGGTGACGGATGACGTGAAGTAATTATCTACCGGCGGCAACCGCCGCGTTCCGCCCCGCCCGGCGGCCGGACGCGAAGGCCCAGCCGAGATGATGGCCGTGGCCCTTGAGCAGCAAGCCGCCCTGCCCGGTCGATCCCGCCGCGTAAAGTCCGGCGATCGGTTTATCGCCCTCGCCCAGGACGCGATGCTCGTGATCGACGGCGAGCCCGCCTTCGGCATGCACGAACACCGCGCGCACCGGCCCGAGCGCCACATAAGGCCCCGCGCCGAGCGGCGGCCGGTTGCCGGCGCCGGTATTATGCGCGCGCAGAGTCTCGGTCAGCGCCGCCGCCGGCAGCGCAAGCTTGCGTGCCAATTCGTCGAGCGTCGCGCCTTGCGTGAAAATATCGCGGCGGTTGCGCCGGTAGTCGTCCACGTAAGCATAGGCGACGCCGGGCGCGGTCGATATGAAATGCGGCCAGCCCGAAAAAAGCGCCGCCAGGCGCTGGTCGAGCAGAATATACGCGACCTTGTCGGGCTGGTCCGGCAGCGCGTAGGCCGGCTGGTCGAGTTCGTCGGCAAAGCGCTCGCCGCGCCTGTTGATCAGGATCGCGCCCTCGGCGAACAGTTCCGGCGAAGGCGCCAGCGCCGTGGTGACGAAACTCATCACGAACGGCCGCAGCAGCACGCTCGGCATATGCTCGAGCGACCATGCCATCATATTCGCGAGCACGCGCCACGGCGGCAGGTTGAGCAGGATATTTTGTCGCTGCGGCGGCACGAAGCGCAATTCCGGGCCGAGCGCGAGATCGCCGTTGACGATGCGGGCGCCGAGCGGCAGCGCCAGTTTCTGGCCGTCGCCGGTTGCGGTCACGTTGACGCCGTCGATTTTGGCTTCCTGCGGCCCCATGAACTTCGCCTTGAGCTCGGGATCGCTGGTGAAATCGCCGCTCGCCAGCACGATGCCGCCGCGCGCGCGAAAGCGCCGCGGGCCGGCCGTCGTCGCGCAGTCGATCGCGGCCACGCGGCCCTGCTCCGGCACCAGCGCCGTGGCGCGCGCGCCGCACACGATGGTCACGCCGGCGCGCCGCGCGGCTTTTTCGAGATGCGTAATGAAGGAGCGCGAATTGGGCAGCACATTATGCATACGCGGCTTGCTGTGCGGCGGCTCCGGCATCGGGCCGTAGAAGCGCACGCCATGCTTGAGCAGCCAGCGGAACGTATCCGGCATTTCATCGGCCAAGACGCGACGCAGCGCCGCATTGTCGCGCGCGTCGAGCTCGCCGTTGAAGCCGGCCATGTCGCGCCAGTGGTCGGCCGGATTATCGACGATGCCTTTGCGCGCCTGATGCGGCGTCTGGCTCGCGGTTACCGAGCCGATCGACCACACGGTCGAGCCGCCGAGCGCCGCGTTCTTCTCGAGCAACGCCACGTCGCGACCGTTCGCACGCGCCTCGATCGCGGCCGCCAGCCCGCTCCCGCCGCCGCCGACGACCACGACGTCGTAAATCGCCTCTCGGCTCACGGCGACTGCTTGGCGCGCTGACCGGCAGTGGTGCCGGCGATCTTGCCGAACACGGCGCCGTTCATCAGGCCGGTGCCGCCGGGGTAGTTGAAGTAGAACAACCCGCCGACCAGTTCGCCGGTGGCATAAAGGCCCGGGATCGCCGCCCCGTCGGTATCCATCACGCGCGCCGAGGTGTCGATCTTGAGGCCGCCGAAGGTAAACGTAAGCCCGCAGGTCACCGCATAGGCCTCGAACGGCGGCTCATCGATCGTGTTGGCCCAATTCGATTTCGGAACGGCGAGCCCGCGCGTGCCGCGCCCATCCTTCACGTTCGGATCGAACGGCACCTCGGTCATCACCGCCTCGTTGTATTGCTTGATGGTCGCCAGCGCCTTTTCGGCGTTCACGTCTTCCATCTTCTGGACGAGTTCTTCCAGCGTATTGGCGCGCACTTTGCTGACCCGCTTGATACGGTATTCGTCGCGCAGCATCGGGATGATCTTGTTGTCGAACACCTGATAACAGAACTGCTTGGGCTGCATCAGGATCACGCGGCCGTTTTTCGCATAGGTGTAGTTGCGGAAGTCGGAGCCCTCGTCGAGGAAACGCTCGCCGTTGGCATTGATCATGATGCCCCACGGGTAGGAGTGCTTCTGGAAGTTGTCGCCCACCGTCAGATCGCCGAATTCCGGCGCGTTGCGGTCCCAGGCGACCGCGTGGCCGCCCGACCAGTTGCCGGTCGGCATGGCGCCGATCTCGAGCGCCATGTTGATGCCGTCGCCGGTGTTGAAGCGGGTGCCGCGAATCTTGGCGAGTTCCCAGCCCGGCCCGAGATAGCGCGTGCGCATCTCGGTATTGGCCTGGAAGCCGCCGGCGGCGAGCACCACACCCTTGCAGCGCACCTCGACGGTGTGTCCACCGTGCTTGACGCGCACGCCCTTGACGCCCTCGTCGTCGGCGATCAGCGACAGCGCGCGGGCGCCGTAGGCGATGGCGATGTTGTTCTTGCGCGCGATTTTGGTCAGCGCGTCCACCAGCCCCGGCCCGCCGCCCACGGCTTCCACCGTCAGGCCGCCCCAGAACTTGAACATGCCGCCGATCTTGTAGGCCTGCCGCCCCCAGATCGGCATGAAGCGCACGCCTTTGTCGCGCAGCCACAGCATGGTCGCCTTGCTGCGGGTGATCAGGATCTCGCACAGATCGGGATCGGTGCGATATTCGGTGACGCGGCCCATGTCGTCGAAGTACTTCTCCTCGGTGTAGGTGCCGAAGTCGGACTTGGCGACCTCCTCGTCGGATAGATCGGGCATCAGCGCGCGCAGGTCCTCTACGCCGTTATAGACGCAGCGGAACGCGCCGGCGGTGAACCGGCTATTGCCGCCGGCCTCTTCTTCCGGCGCGCGCTCCAGCACCAGTACCGAGACGCCCTGCTCGGCCGCGGCGAGCGCCGCGCAAAACGCCGCATTGCCGCCGCCGACGACGATGATATCCGTGGATTGAGGTAACGCTGTGCTCATGACGATTTTCTAACCTCGTTTAAGAAACTGGACTTGGATGGGCGGGCGTGAAGCCGAGGGCCGCGAGTTTGTCGGCGCTGGCAACGATGTCACGGTCGGGATCGCGCGAGATGATTTCCAGCATTGGCCGCGCCTTGTAGCCGACCGCGGCCAGCGCGCGCGGCACATCCGCAAACGGCACCGTGCCAAGGCCGACCGGATCGTGACGATAGACCTGCCGGCCGGTATCCGACAGATGCACCAAGGCAAGCCGCTCGCGGCATCGCCTGAGGCCGGCGGCAAAATCTTCGCCGATGAAATGCGCGTTGGCGATGTCATAGACAATGCGCACCGCATCGTTACCGTACCGCTTGACCGCGTCCACAAGATCGCCGATCGCCGGCAGGAACGCGAACGGCATGTTCTCAACCCACAGCGCGGTGCCGGACTTTTCGGCGACCGGACAAAGCCGGTCCAGCGCCGCGAAGAAATACCCGATCAGTTCGGACGCGTCGGCAGGAAACAGCGGATTGGCTTTGCCGGGGCCGATCACAACGCCGCGCGCGCCGAGGTCGCCGGCGAGCCGCACGGTTTCAGTCACAAGGTTGAGCGAATAGGCGCGCATCTCCGGCGCGGCGCCGGCGACATTGATGTCGATGTTCGGCATGTTGAGCGCGGTGAGCTGCAGGCCGCGCTGTTCGATAAAATGGCGAATGGCAAGTCGCTGCTGCGACGATAGTTCCGCCGGCCACAGATGGCCCGGGTGCACCATCAATTCGAACTCCCGAAAGCCAAAGTCCGCGAGCCGCGCAAGGCAGGCCTGCGCGTTATGCGAACGCATGTATGAGTAGCTGTTGCACCCAAACAGGGACGCGTGGACGTTTGTCTCCCGATGCACCGATCTGCGCCCTTGTCGTTAGCCCGGCTGGCGCCGCCGTCGCTGCGGCAATTGTCACTCATAAAGCCGGCCGCGCTTGAGTCAATAACTATCCGACATTGTGAGTTGCCATTTGTCATTCCAGAATGATGGGTGCTAAGGTCACCGCGCTCTGGTTTTGCGCGACCGCCGTTCGACCGGCCCCGGAGGTATCGTATGACCCCATCAGCTTCCGCTCTCAAGCGTTCGGTCGAAGCCGGCCCGGCCGAGATTCCGATGCTGATCGGCGGCGAATGGCGCGCCGCGTCCGAGACATACGAGGTGCGCGATCCCTATCGCGGCACCGTGATCGAGCGCGTGCCGCGCTCATCGTTGAATGATCTCAATGATGCGCTGGATGCGGCGGTGAAAACCAAGGCGAAGGCTGCGGCCACGCTGCTCGTCGAGCGCGCCGACGATCGGGTGCCGGTGCATTTCGGCGCCACGGTTTGGAGATACCTGTGAGACCGCGAACCAAAGCAAAGGCCACTGAGAAGCCGTCCACCACGGCAAAGACTGCGGTCGCCCGGCTGGTGGAGCCTTCGCAGCCCGATATCGACGACGACGCCGAGGACCGCCAGCGCGTTGGCGTTCAGTCGCTCGGCCGCGCCTTCGCGATCCTCGAGGAAGTCGCGCGCCACCGTGAAGGAATTGGGCTGGCGGACCTGAGCAAGCTGGTGGGCTTGCATAACTCCACCACGTTCCATCTCGCCAAGACGATGGTGTCGCTTGGCTATATGCGCCAGGAAAAAACCACCAAGCGCTACCGCATCGGCCGGCCGCTGTTCGCGCTTGCCGCCAGCGCGCTTGACGAGATCGAGATGGTGAACGTCGCAACGCCGGTGCTCGAGGATCTGTCGCGGGAAACCGGCGAAAGCAGCCATTTCGCCGTGCGCATGGGCGACGCCGTGGTCGTGATTGCCCGCACCAGCGGACCCGGCGCATTCCACCTGACCGACCGCGTCGGCGTGGTGCGGCCGGCGCATTGCACCGCGCTCGGCAAGGTGATCCTCGCCTCGCTGCATCCGGATCAATTGGAGCGTTTCCTGGAACGCGTCGAACTGAAACCATCGACCGCGAATTCGATCACCGAGATTCCGGTGCTGCTGCGCGAGATCGCGGAGATCAGGCGCAGTGGCATCGCCTTCGACGATGGCGAGTTCAATCTCGAAGTTCGATGCGTGGCAGTACCGGTGAAGGATTTTACCGGCCAGATCATCGGCGCGCTCGGCATCTCCGGCCCAATCTGGCGTCTGTCCAACCAGGTCATGCAAAACCGGGCGAAAATCGTGCAGGCGGCGGCCGCGCGGCTGGCCGCCGAATTCGGCGCCAGCAAATAATCCGGCGTCGCCGGCGGTGAAGGCTGATCGCGCAATGAACTGACACCGGCCGCTTGTTTGCCGCTCGAAACCGCCTCGCAGTCGCGCCTTGCATTTTAGACGTTGACAGCGGTCGAGCGCTCCTGAAGTATAATTCTACAATAAAAAACCGCCTCTCACATTCTCGCATGTGCGGTATTATGAGAGTGACAATGCCATACACCAATTTGGGAGGTGACCCTGCGATGACCACCTACAACCGAAGAAGCGTATTGAAAACCGGCGCCGCGCTTGTGGGCGCTTCCACTCTGGGATTTCCGGCGATCGTCCGCGCCCAGACTGACAAGATCAAGATCGGCCATCTCACCCCGCTCACCGGCTTCCTGGGCGCGCTCGGCGCCTACGCCCAACTGGGCATCAGAATGGCCGAGGAAGAAATCAACAAGTCCGGCGGCGTCATGGGCCGCCAGCTCGACATCATGTCGGAGGACTCGGTCAATCCCGCCACCGCGGCGACCAAGGCCCAGCGCATGCTCGACCGCGACGGCGCGGCATTCCTGATGGGCGAGATCAATTCGGCCTCCGCGGTGACCATCATGCAGGTCGCCGCACGCAACAAGCGTTTCTACTTGCAGATCGGCGCCCGTTCCGATGCGCTGCGCGGCAAGAACTGCAACCGCTACACCTTCCACGTCGACATCCCCAGTCACGTCATGGTCTATGCCGTCGGCAAGGCCCTGGTGCGCGACAACATGATGAAGGGCAAGAAGTTCTACACGCTCACCGCCGACTATATTTTCGGCCACGATCTGGCGAGCGCGGCCAAGACGTTCTTCGACGAAAACGGGGGCAAGCTCATCGGCGACGAATTGGTCGCGACCGACGTGACCGAATTCAGTCCCTACTTGCTGAAAATCCGGCAAGCCAAGCCGGACATCGTCTGCTCGAACCTCGCCGGCAATCAGGTCACCAACCTGATCAAGCAATATGCCGAATTCGGCCTGCCTTATCCGATCGTCGGCTTCAACCTCAATACGGCCGACGCCTGGGCAGCCGGAGAAGGCAATCTGAGCGGCACTTGGCCGACGGTCTGGTACCACACGCTCGACGTGCCATCGTCCAAGACCTTCGTCGCCAACTTCATCAAGAAGTACGGCAAGCCGCCGGAAAATCACGCCTGGATCGAATACATCTCGCTCTACATCATGGCGCAGGCCATGAACGGAGACGAAATCGACCGACACCGAGAAACTGATCGCCTACCTCGAGAAGGAAACGCAGTTCGACATCCTCAAGGGCCGCAAGGGCTATTTCCGGTCTTGGGATCATCAACTGATGCAGGAAGCCTATCCGTTCACGGTCAAGCCGAAGGGCCAGGCCAAGGACAAATGGGACTTCCTCGAGCTCGGGCAGGCCGTTCCCGGACCGAACGAATCGCTCGAGGTCCTCTCCGTGACGAAAGCGCATAATACCTGCGTCATGTAGTCGAACGCTGGGCGACGGCGCGATCGGGTAACCATGCGTTGGCCGATCGCGCCGGCGTCATTGCCGCGATCGGTCTCTTTTCTTGGATCTAAGAATGCAGCTCGAGTTCTTGCTCGAACAGGTGGTCAACGGCCTCGTGCTCGGGGGCTATTACCTGCTCATCGCGCTGGGTCTGTCGCTGATTTTCAGCGTTGGCGGCGTGGTCAACTTGGCGCATGGCGCCTTCTACGCGCTCGGCGCCTATATCTCGATCGAAATCACCAAATATCTCGGCTTCGGTCCGGCGGTCGTTCTGTCGCCGGTCGCGGTGGCCATGCTCGGTATCCTGTTCGAGCGCTTTCTGTTGCGCCGTTTCTATGCGGCCGATCCGATCCTCAGCCTGCTGGTGACCTTCGGTCTGGCGATGATCGCCGAACAGCTGATCCGCATCATCTGGGGCGCCTCGCCGTTGTCGGTGAATATGCCCGCCGGTTTTCAAGGGCTCGGTCTTCATCGGCGACTTCCTGTTCTCGCGTTACCGGCTGCTGCTGCTCGCCGTGGTCGTCGTCGTGCTGGTCAGCATCTGGCTGCTGCTGCACAAGGCCTCGTTCGGCCGCGTCATCCGCGCCGGTATCCAGAAGCCCGACATGGTCGCGGCGCTCGGCATCCGACTGCAGCCCTATATGACCGCAATCGTCATGCTCGGCGTCGGCATGGCGGCGCTGGGCGGCGCATTATTTGCGCCGATCACGATCGTGCATCCGGCGATGGGCGCGGAAGTCATCACCGTCGCCTTCGTCGTGGTGGTGATCGGCGGGCTCGGCAGTTTCTGGGGCGTGGTGATTTCCGCGCTGCTGGTCGGCGTGGTGCGCGGCATCACCATCAATTTCGTGCCGGCGGCCGGCGAAGCTTCGATGTACGTGCTGATGTTCCTGGTGCTGCATGTTCCGCCCGCGCGGACTGCTCGGCGAGCGCATCGAGAAGTTCGAATCATGACTGCCCGGCCAGTTGTCGAAGTATGCAACCGCTGTGGATCGCAGCGATCGCGCTCGTCGTGCTGCCGTTGGCCATGCGCGTGATCGGCTTGACGACGGACACAGCCTCGACGGTGGTCATCTTGGCCATCGCGGCCATGGGGTTGAATCTGTGCGTCGGCTATGCCGGACTGGTGTCGTTCGGCCACGGCGCATGGTTCGGCATCGGCGCCTATGCCGCCGCGATCTTGCAAAGAACCTGGTTCGGCGGCGAGATCTGGCTGCCGATTCTCTTGTCCATGCTCATCGTCGCCGTTCTGTCGACGGTCGCCGGAATCCTCATCCTGCGCCGGCGCGGCGTGTATTTTTCGCTGCTGACGCTGGCGCTGGCCGCCCTCACCTACACCATCTCCTTCCGCTGGACCGACGTGACCGGCGGCGAGAACGGCCTGGGCGACCTCAAGCGCGGCAATATCGGGCCGATCAGCCTCGACAATGCGCTCGCCTATTACATTTTGGTCGCGGCTGATCGGCCTCGGCGTTCTCTATGTCTTGCTGCGCGTGCTGCGTTCGCCGTTCGGTCATGTGGTGGTGGCGATCCGCGAGAACCAGTTGCGCGCCACGTTCCAGGGCTATCCGGTCGAGCGCTACAAGCTCGCCGTCTTCGTGCTCTCGGCGGTCGTCACCGGAGCGGCCGGCGCGCTGCTCGGGATTCCTGACTTATCTGGTGTCGGCGGAAGGCGTCTCGGTCCCCTTCTCCGGCGAATTGCTGGCCATGGTCGTGATCGGCGGCATGCGCAACCTGCTGGGTCCGGCTTTCGGCGCGCTGTTCTTCATCCTCTTCCGCGAGCTGTTTTCGATCTGGACCGCGAATTGGCTGCTCTGGTTCGGGCTGATCTTCGTCGGCTTCGTGGTGTTTTCGCCGAGTGGTCTGGTCGGCATCTGGGCGCAGTTGCAGCGGCGCTGGCGCCCGCTGCCGGAAGAAGTCGCGGCGATGAGCAAGCGCAAGATTTACGATGGTCTGGCGCTGCCGGAGTTCCTGCGCCCGCAAGGCAAGCAGGGAACGGTGCTGAGCGTCGATGCCGTTTCGAAGCATTTCGAAGGCATCCGCGCCGTCATCGGCGCCAGCCTCACCGTGGAAGCCGGGGAAATCCACGCTTTGATCGGCCCGAACGGCGCCGGCAAGACGACGGTGTTCAATCTGATTTCGGGCCTCTACGAGCCGAACAGCGGCAGCGTGCGCCTTTACGACCGCGAGATCCAAGGGCTGACGCCGTTTGAGATCTGCAACAAGGGGCTGGCTCGATCCTTCCAGATCACCAACCTGTTCCGCGGTCTGTCGATCTACGAAAACCTGCGCCTGTCACTGCAAGCGCACCATCCCATGCGCTTCAACGTCTGGAAGGACATCGACAGTTACGCGGACGTGCACGCGGAAACCGCCGAGCTGATGCGCTATCTCGGGCTGGAAGGCATCGAGCAAATGGAAGCCGGCGAGATGTCCTACGGCGGGCAACGATTGGTGGACTTAGGCATTGCGCTCGGCTGCAAGCCGCAAATCCTGCTGTTGGATGAGCCGCTCGCCGGGCTGGCGGCCGCCGAGCGCGAACGCGTCTCAAACCTGGTGAAGAACGTGGCCGCTAAAATTCCAGTGCTAATCGTCGAGCATGACATCGATCGCGTGCTCGGCTTTTCGCATCGCGTCACCGTGATGAATCAGGGCGAAGTCTTGATGACCGGCACGCCGGACGAGGTCAGGACCGACAAGCGCGTGCAGGAAATCTACACCGGAACGGGCACGGCAGACGTCGTGAAAAGCCGGCGCGCCGCGCACGCGCCGGTCAAATCCACGCCGATTCTGCGTTTCGAGGGCGTGAATTCCTTCTACGGCAAGAGCCATATTCTCAATGACGCGACGCTGAGCGTGCGCGAAGGCGAGATTGTCGCATTGGTTGGCCGCAACGGCGCCGGCAAGTCCACGCTGCTGAAGACGTTGACCGGACTGGTGAAGCCGGCATCCGGCACCATCGAATATGAGGGATGCAATATTGCCGGCATGCCGACGCCGGACATTGCGCGTTTGGGAATGGGCTACGTGCCGCAAGGGCGGCAACTGTTCGCGGGCCTGACTGTGGCGGAAAATCTTGCGCTCGGCCGCCTGGCGCGAGCGACCGACGGAAACAACGCCATCGTCTGGAGCCAAGAACAAATATTCCAATACTTCCCGCGCCTGGCGGAACGCGCCAACGTCGCGGCGGATTATCTGTCGGGCGGCGAACAGCAAATGCTGGCGGTGGCACGCGCGCTGTCAGGCAATGTCAAACTATTGCTGTTGGACGAGCCGTTCGAAGGACTCGCGCCCAATATTGTGCTGGATCTATTCAAGGTCTTTGACCAGCTGCGCGGGCAGGCGTCCATCCTGATCGTGGAGCATAATTTGGATCTGGTGCTGGCGCTCGCCGACCGCGTATTTGCGCTCGACCGCGGCGCGATATTCCATGAAGGGCCGGCGGCGGCCTTGCTGACGGACTTGGAATATCGCAAGCAGATCCTATGGCTGTGACGAGCCGCGCCGCCGAGAGCATTATCGTCGTCGGCCAGGGTGCGGCCGGCCTCGCCGCAGCGCTGTCGGCGGCCGAGACGGCGCGCGAGGCGGGTCGTCAGATCCATATCACGCTCGTCGACAAAGCCGCGGAAGACGAAGCCGGCGGCAATACGCGCTGGTCGCCATCCAACATGCGCATGGCATCATTCGACCGCGTTGAGCCGAGCTTCGTGCACGACATGCGCGTCGCCACCAATTTTCAGGGTGATGAGAGTTATTTCGCTAGGCTTGCGACGGAGGCTCCGGCGACGATCAAGTGGCTCGCCTCGCACGGCATCGAGTTCATTCAGCCGACCTATTATCTGGCGAAAGGTCCGCCGCGCATCCAGCCGGTCGGCGGCGGCCCGGTCCTCATCAAGGAGCTGACGCGAGCGGCCAGGCAAGCCGGGGTGGTTTTCCTGTACGGCTGCGTCGCACGGGAAATCGCCAACGAGAACGGCCGCGTCACCGGGCTGGTGGTGGAGCAGAACGGCAAGCGCCAGACATTGGCGGCGGACGCCATCGTGCTGGCTTGTGGCGGTTTCCAGGGCAATGTCGACATGATGCGCACGCATTTCGGCGCGGGCGCCGATACGATGCGGCTGATATCGCCCGGAACCCGTTTCAATACCGGCGACGGCATTCGCATGGCGACGCAACTCGGCGCCGCACTTTCCGGCGACTGGAACGGCATGCACGCCGAGCCGGTCGATGCACGCGCGAAGAATTCCGCACCGGTGGTGCTGGTCTATCCTTACGGCATCGTGGTCGACAAAAACGGCCGCCGGTTCTTCGACGAGGGCGGCGGTTTGGTGCATGAAACCTGGGAGTGGTTCGCGCGCAACATCCACTTCAAGGCGCCGGGCGCGATCGTCTATGCGATCCTCGACAGCCGACTATTCGAAATCTCAGACTATCAGCGCGCAATTCGTTCCGAACTGCCGCCGGTCTCCGCTGACACGCTTGCCGAACTGGCCAAACGCATCGGTGTTGATTCCGACAATCTGGTGGCAACCGTTGCAGCCTACAATACAGCCTGCGTGGGTGATCCCAATCTGTTCGACGTGACCCAACGCGACGGGCTTGCCGCCGCACAAACGCTACAGCCGCCGAAGTCGAACTGGGCGCGCGCGATTCAAGTGCCACCGTTTCTCGCCTACCCGCTGGTCGGCGCCGTCGCCTACACATTCGGCGGCGTTGCGACCGACAATCGCGCGCGCGTGCTGCGCGACGGCATTCCGATCCCCGGCCTGTTCGCCGCCGGCGAGATCACCGGACATTTCTACGCGACCGCGCCGAACGCCGTATCGGTGCTGCGTGCGTTTGTGTTCGGCAGGATCGCAGGACGCGAGGCGGTGAGCGCCTAGTCGATTTGGCGCGCGCCATACGGTCATGTTACGCCTAAACTATTGATTTTCCTGTGGAATACATGCATTCGCCGTCGAAGAACTCGCACGCGTGCGAAAGCTTTCGCCGAAGCTCTATCGGCGGCCCATCAAAGGCATATTTATCGTAGGCTGCGATCTCGACCAGCCCTTCGTCGCGAAAACCTTGGCCGAGGGCGCTGCCGACTTCGCCATAGCCGACAAGGCCGAGGCGGATTTGCTGACGATCCAACATGACATTCCTTTTCGGTGCCGCGTCTGACGGCTTTCCCGTAAAGCAGGTCCCGACGAGCGCGAGCAAGTATGGCCTGACGCTGCCTTGACGGTCTAGAAGCCATACAGACGCGCGGGATTATCTACCAGAATGCGGTCGCGCACGTCGTCATCCGGCACCCAATCGAGCAGCAAGTCGAAATACTCGGTCGAGTTCAGCATCGGCTTGCCAGGATTGATATGCGGCCAGTCGCTCCCCCAGAGCAGACGGTCCGGCCGCGCCTTCACCAGCGCATGGGCCAGCGGGATTACCTCCGGATAGGGCGGGAACTGCTGCGAGGCATGATAGCCGGCCGAAAGCTTCGTCCAGCCCCGGCCTGTGTCCAGCAAACGCAACAAGGCCTGAAATGCCGGCTGCTCGGTTCCCAATGCGGCTTGGATATCGCCCATGTGATCGATAACGAAGTCGCAGTGCAGCTTCATTAGACGCGGCGCCAGTTCGACAAGATGAACCGGCGCCAACATCAACTGGATATGCCACCCCAAAGCCCCGAGGCGCTCTCCGTATCGCTCCAGCTCAGCGAGCGGAAGGCTGCCCGGTTGCGTCGGAATGAACCTCACGCCGCGCGCGCCGGCGCCATAGAGCTCGTCAAGCTCCCGATCGGCGATCTCGGGCGGCACAACGACGATTGACCGGGTCGGAATGTCCATTGCCCGCGCCGCGTCGAGCTGCCGGCGATTGTCGGTGCCGTAACTGCTCGGTTGCACCAGCACGGCCCGCGACAGTCCCAGCGTCCTGTGCAAATGGAGATACAACTCAACCGAAGCATCCGGGGGCGTGAAGCGGCGATCCGACACGAACGGATAGCGGTCTTGCGGCCCGAAGATGTGGAAATGCGTGTCGGTTGCGCCGGGCGGAGCCTTAAATCGGGGCGGCCGTGGATTGGGATCGGGTTTCGGACACGTCGGTATCATCGGCCCGTATCCTCAAAAGCCGTAGAGTGCGGCAGGATTGTCGACGAGGATCCGCTTCCGCGTGGCCTCATCCGGCACCCAGTCAGCCAAGAGATCCAGAAGATCGGTCGTGTTCGGCATCGGGCTTTTGATAAAGACATGCGGCCAATCGCTCGCCCATACGAGTCTGTCGGGTCGCGTCGCCACGAGTTGCGTCACAAAAGGCTTGAGTTCGGGGTAAGGCGGCGGTTGCTGCGAAAGGCGGTAAGCGCCGGATAGCTTTACCCAGTGGCCTTGCCGCACCAAGCGCAGCACCGCTTGGAAGACCTGCTGATCGAGACCGTCGCCCGGTTTGAACATGCCGATGTGATCGATCACGGCGGGACAAGCGAGCTTCTCCAGACGCGGAGCAATTTCCAAGAGCTGCGGGCCCTTGGCCAGCAACTGGATGTGCCAGCCGAGCTCCTTGGCGCGCGCGGCCCATCGCTCGAGGTCCGAAAGAGGAAGCCCGCCCGGATGCGCGAGAACATAACGCAGTCCGCGCGCGCCCTGCCCGTGCAGCGCTGCGAGCTCTTGGTCCGATGTCTCACGGCGGGCGACGATAACGGCGCGAGTCGGAATGCCGATCTCCTTGGCTCCCTCGAGCTGTGCGCGATTGTCGTCGCCATAGACGCTCGGCTGGATCACCACCGCGCGCTGGATCCCCAAGGTGTCGAATAGCTGCCGCGCAAGCGCCGGCGTGATGAGAGGTGGCGTGTATTCGCGCAGGTCCACCAGCGGATAGCGGTCTTGCGACCCGAACAGATGAAAATGCGTGTCGGTCGCGCCCGCCGGCACTTTGAAGCGCGGCGGGCGCGGATGCAAATTCGGCCCCTGACAAAGTGCGGGTATTTCCATCATTCCTAATATCCCTCAACTCTCTCCGGCCATTGGTATGGCGCGAAGGAAATTGGCGCGCGCGGTCGCCGCCGCCATCAGCAAACCGTGATCGTTGCCGGCAAGCACCATCCGCACGCCCATGCCGACATAACGGGCGGTCAGCTCCTGATCGTAGACGCCGCCCATCGCGAATATCTTGTTGTGCCGCCGGCACGCCTCGCCGACCCGCCGATAGGCCTCGCGCACGCGGTCGTGCCCGAGCTGGCCGGCGATGCCCATCTCCAGCGCCAGATCATTGCTGCCGATGAGCAATGCGTCGATGCCGTCGATCGCCGCGATCGCCTCGGCGTTGTCGACGGCCTGCGGAGTTTCGATCATCGGGATGAGCAGGAGCTCCGCGTTGAGGACTTGCTGCATCTCGGGCGCCGGCGGCGCGCGGAAGGCAAATTGCGCCGGCGCCCCGCCGGTGCTGCGATGCCCCATGGGATGGAAGCGGAAGGCTTCGACCAGCCGCCGCGCCTCATCCGCCGTATCGACGTGCGGCACGACGATGCCCAAGGCGCCGTTGTCCAAGGCGCGGGTGCCTTCGTCGATGGCGCCGCGGCATATGCGCACGAGCGGCGCAATGCCGGTGGGCAGCGCGGCGAGGCAGAGCTGCGAAATCTCCTGCGTGGAGATGGCGCCGTGCTCGGAATCGATGAACAGCCAGTCGTAGCCGGCGGCCTTGGCCAACATGGGCACGGCCGCGCCGCGCAGATGGTGGACGCCGAATCCGAGCGTCAAGCGGCCGCTGCGAATCCGCTGCACAGCCTCAATTGCAAGCAATGGCATCAGTTGTCCCCTAACAAATGCGGGATCACGTGGGTGAACCATGGCACGAAAGCCACCGCAAGAACGCCCGCAATCAGCACCGCGAGATAAGGCAGCATTGTCTTGGCGGTGGCTTCCACATCGGCTTCCGACACGGCGCAGGAAATATAAAAGCAGATGCCGATCGGCGGGATGAAGATGCCGATGCCCATCGCCAACAGGACCACCATCGCATAGTGGATGCTGTCGATCCCCAGTTGGGTCGCGATCGGCAGCAGCAGCGGCCCCAGAATGATCAGCACCGGCAGCCCTTCGAGCAGCGAGCCGACCGTAATCAGCAGCACCAGCGATCCAATCAGGAACAGCGTCGGGCTGTCACCGGCCAGGTGCAGCACTTGGATCAGCGCGGCCGGCAGATTCGCCGCTGTCAATGTCCAGGCGAACGAGCCGGCCGAAGCGATGATGAACAGCACCATGCCGGCGAGCAATCCGCAGTCGACGGCAATCGTGAAAAAGCTGCCAAACCCGATACTGCGATAAATCGCGATCGACAGCACAATACCGTAAGACACCGCGACGGCGGAGACCTCGGTCGGCGTGGCATAGCCGAACTTGATTCCCACGATCATGATCACCGGCATGATCAGAGGAAGAATTGCACCGCCGCTGGCCTTCAGCAGTTCGGAAAGGCTGGCGCGCGGCGCGCGCGGGGTGCCGCGCCACCAGGCGAAGAAATAAATCGAAACCATCAGGAACAATGCGATCACCGCCGCCGGCAGCAAGCCGGCGATGAAAAGCGTGCCGATCGAAATCGGCGTGACCGATCCGAGCACCAGCATGGCAATGCTGGGCGGGATGGTTTCCGACATGGCGCCGGCCGCTGACAGCACGGCGGCCCCTTCCTCGGCCCGGTATCCTTGGCGCTTGAGCTCGCCGCGCAGCACCGAGCCGACCGCGACCACGTCGGCCGCCTTGGAGCCCGAAATGCCGGACACGAGATAGATGGTGACCACCACGACCTGCAGCAGCCCGCCACGCAAATGGCCGACCAGGGCCATGGCGAAACGCACCAGCCGTACGCTGATGCCGCCCTTCTCCATGATCAGCCCCGCCCAGATGAAAAACGGCAGCGTGAGCAGGATGAAATGACTGGTGCCGTCCACGGTGTTCTGGGCAGCCGCGATCAGCGGCGCAGAATCGGTGATCTGCAGGAATAACAAGGAACCGAGCAGCATCGAGAAGGCGACCGGCAATCCGAGCAGCACGGCGACAAAGAACAGCGGCAGCATGATGACGAGCGCGGTCGAATTGTCCGGACGCGCAATCGGAAGCATGCCGATGGCGGTAACCGCCGCAATCAGCGCGACGACCGCGGGGACGACCGCGAAGGCCACCCGTTCGGGATGGTGGAAAATCAGCCGCTCGGCTGAAAACAGCGCAATCATGATGAGGCCGACATTGAACGGCAGCACGATCCAGGCGGTGCTGATTTGCAGGATCGGGGTAAGCGCCGTCAACGAGACGGTGAAGAGATCGAACGAGACGTAGAGCGTGATCAGAGCGACGCAGAGAATGAAGGCGTCAACGGCGACCGCCGTCGCTTCGCGCCAGCGCTCGGAAAAAAATCGTGTGACGAACTGGATCGCGGTGTGGTGACCGGCCCGATAGGCAAGAGCACCGCCGAGAAACGCCAGCGTGGTCAGGCAAAGCTTGGAAGCCTCTTCTGACCACAGCAGCGATTGCGAGAATAGAAAGCGGATGGTGACGTCGGTCATGACGACGCTGAGTTCGCTCAGCAGCGCCACCACGACGACGGCGCGCGCCGCGGAATCGATGCCATTGAGCGCGCGGCGGATACCGATGGCCAGCCGCTCGCGCCGCCAAATCACGCCGCGTCCCTTCAGGGGCGCGGCGCGATTGGTGACGACGGCACTCGATACGTGGCCTTCGCTTGCGGCATCCACAGGGTGCGGTCCTGGCCTGGCGGTCAGGTGCTTTCGACCTGTTTGATCACCTTATCGAAGAGATCAGCGCCGATGATGCTGCGGAAGTCCTTGTAAACGCCCTGCGTCGCCTTGCGGTAGGCGGGGCGATCGACGTCGACAAAGGTGAGGCCCTTGCCCTTGAGGAACGCCGTGGTCTCGATGGTCTTCTCCGCCATCGACTTGCGCCAGTCGGGTTGCATCTCGGTCGCGGCGGCGCGCAGGTCAGCCTGCAGGTTCGCCGCCAGCGAATCGAACTTGCGCTTGCTCACCATCAGCACGCCCGCATTATAGACGTGATTGGTGAGATTGATGACCTTGACGACTTCATAGTGCTTGGCGGCCGGCAGCGAAATGATCGGCGTCTCGATCGCTTCGATCGTGCGCTGAGACAGCGCCAGATAGATCTCGCTGAAGTCGATGGCGATCGGATTGGCGCCGAGCTCGCGATACGTCGCCGAGAAGATCGGTCCGGGCTGCACGCGGATTTTGAGCCCCTTCATGTCTTTCGGCTCGGGCATCTTGCGGTCGATGGTCGAGGTGACGCGCCAACCCCAATGGCCGTAAGTGAGGGCATAGATGCCCTTCGACGGCATCAGGTCGGCGAGCTGCGTGCCGATCGGACCGTCAAGCACCTTTTCCGCGCTGGTGAGATCCGGGAACAGGAACGGCAGGTCGAGCACCTGGAATTGCGGGAACAGGGTGTCGATGAAGCCGGATGTATGGGCGCACAGATCGATAATGCCGGTCTGCAAACCGGTGAGGATATTGAGCTGGCTGCCGAGTTCGCCGGTGCCGTAGACCTGCACCTCGACGGCGCCCTTGGTTTTCTTTTTTACGTTGTCGGCGAACCGCAACAGCACCTGGTAGAGCGGGTGGTTGCGGGTGTCGGCCATCGTCAATTTGAGAACATGCGCCGGCGCCTGCGCGAAGCCTTCGCGCGCAAGGAATGGAAGCGCGACGGCTTGGGCTGCGCCCACGGCTGCAGTTTTCAGTAGTGCGCGTCGGTGGATCATTCGATTTCTCCCGTGCTGGTTTAAGTTTGCGGTCTATAAAATCCATAACCCGGCCGGTGAGCCAAACGCCACCACCGGATGAATTTCAAGTCCTAGATTGAGTGCAATTCCCGCCATTATAAACTGCAGTAAAAATGCTCTTTTGGTGCATTGATTTAGATCAATTGCATTCAGCACGCGACAAGCGGCACCGACTGTCTCTTGCAAGGGCCGCGCCACCACCAATCTCGCATTCGGTGGCACGGGCAACAAATCACTACTCATCACCGAATCCGACTCAGGCACCATTCTTCAAGCCGACGTCCGGTTGGAAAGCCGGCTGACGTGTTTGCGCATGTGACGAACACGCAGAGCCTTATGCACGCGCACCAGATCGTAGTGCGTCCCACTTTGATGAATGTGCTATTCACATGAGGCAATCGGTGCGGAGAATATTATGCTGATCGCCATCATAGGCGCGGGTGCCGTCGGGAAGGCCCTCGGGCTGAATTGGCTCAAGTGCGGGCACGATGTCCGATTCGGGGTACGAAATCCCGACGATGCGAGATACGTCGCTTTGGGTCGCGACCGACTATTCAAATCGACGGCTGATATCCCGGCGGCCGATGTGATTGTCATCGCTACGCCGTGGAAGGCCACCGAGAAAGCTATCCTCGCGTTGGGAAATCTCTCGGGCAAGATCGTTATCGACGTGACGACTCCGCTGGCGGTGGGGCCTAACGGGTTAGGTTTGGCAATTGGTCATAACACGTCGGCCGGTGAGCAAGTCGCGACCTGGGCGAAAGGCGCTTCTGTTTACAAGACGCTCAACCAGACGGGCGCCGAGAATATGGCCAGCGTTGCCGGCTATCCCCGCAAACCGGTGATGTTCGTCGCCGGCGACGACCTACAGCATAAGCCGCTTATCATCGGCCTGGTCACGGAGCTGGGTTTCGAAGCCATCGACGCAGGCCCGCTGGTCAATGCGCGGCTGTTGGAGCCGCTGGCGATGCTATGGGTCGAACTCGCGATCAAGCGGGGCCAAACCCGCGATTTCGCTTTCACGGTCGAAAGGCGATGACACGCGCGAATTTTGCAACGACCGCAAACGCCCACTGACCGCGCGCCCATGGTTGGCGATATTCGCATGTTTGAAACGAAATTGTCGCGCCACCTTATCCGCGGCGGTGCGGATTTCGATTTGTGGGATACGCACTACTCTACGTGAATGCCGGTTTTTGCCACCACGTCCGCCCATTTTTTCACTTCGGCCGCCACGCGGTCGCGCAATTTTTCCGGCGGTCCGCCGACGGTGATGGCTCCGAGAAGCGCGTAACGCTTCTGCACGTCCGGCATCTCCAGGACCGTGTTGATGGCTCGATTGAGTTGCGCAACGATCGCGTCCGGGGTGCCGGCGGGCGCATACACGGCGAACCAGCCGTCCGCCTCAAAGCCAGGTATTGTCTCGGCGACAGTCGGGATATCGGGTGCGGTCGCAAGCCGATGAAGACTTGTAATTGCGAGCGCGCGCAGCTTGCCAGCTTTGACCATCGGCAGGGATGAAGGCACCCCATCAAACATAATTGGCACATGACCGGCGATAACGTCATTGAGCGCCGGTCCGCTCCCCCGATAAGAAATGTGAACAATCTTGATGCCGGCGGCCAACTTGAAAAGTTCGCCGGCCATATGCGGGGTGGAGCCGTATCCCGGCGCGGCAGAGTTGTATTTGCCGGGGTTCGCCTTGGCGAGGTCGATCAATTCGCGCAGGGTTTTTGCCGGAAACTCGGGATTGACCTCGATGATGTTCGGAGACGTCGTCACCCAGGCGACGGGGGCGAAGCTGCGGATCGGGTCATAGCCCGGATTTTTGAACAGAGCGGGGTTGGCGCCGTGTGTCCCACCCGTGCCGAAAAAAAGCGTGTAGCCGTCCGGGGTCGCACGCGCGGCGGCTTGTGCGCCAACATTCCCGCTCGCACCCCCGATATTGTCGACGATCACCGCCTGCTTGAGCACGGTCGAGAGTTTGTCGGCGAGAATGCGCGCCGTCACATCGGTCGGCCCCCCGGGCGGGAACGGCACGATCAGCGAGAGCCGCCGTGAGGGAAACGTGTCCTCAGCACACAGCAATCCCGGCATCGCCATCCCGACAGCCACCCCGGTCATTGTCCCAATGACGCGACGCCGTGAAATCCTTGTACGCATTTCTTCCTCCTTGTTGATCCGTGCCGGGATCACTCATTCGCTGACGGCCCGGCCTTTTAGTTTATATTTTCCGGTCTTTTCCTCGCGCGCGAGACGGCCGGCTTGCCGCAATTGGCTCCAGGCCTGCACCACTGTGCGCTGAGGCACCTGCGGAAAATGATGCAGGATGTCGTAGAAGTGCATCGGTGCGTGCAGCAGCACCGCGATTTTTTCGGCGAGCTCAGCCGGGGCGATCTGCTCGTCCATTTGCGCCGAGCCGCCACTGCCCTCGGGGAACGGGTATTCGATCTCTTCGTATTCCGAAATATTCGAACCTTCCGGGATAGTCGCATCGACGCCCCATTTGGCGGTCAACGCGACGAGCGACCCTTTGGTCACGTTCAACTGGATGCTAGGATCCAGGTGCGAGGCGCGGGCGCCCTCGGCAATGATGATGTCGCGCGCGGGTTGAACGCGATAGGCGAGCGCACGTTCGAGCGCCGCAGGATCGAAGATATCGACATCGTGGTCGGTCACCACGACGTGCTTGACCCGCTTAAGCGACATTAGCGCAAGGAGCGCGTTCTTTCCTTCGCCCGGCCGCTTCTTGATCGAAGCGTAAAGATGAAAATTGCACCCGGAGGGCTGCGGCGCATATACCGCGGTGCCGGTGATGCCCGCCGTCGCCAGCGCCTGCCAAGCGCTGCCCTCGAGCGGAGGCGCAACGAGATAGTCGACCTCGTCCGGCATATGCAATGCGTAAAATAGCGCGTCGCTGCGGTTGGTGATTGCATTGACGCGGAAAACCGGATTCCACTTCAACGGTCCGACAAATCCAGTGAAGTCGCCGAAGCGGCCTTCGTCTTCCGTCCAGCCAATCGGCAATAGTTCACCTTCAAGAACGATTTCCGCATCGGCTGGCACTTCGAGATCGACGGTCTCACATTTGACGAGCTCAATCGGTGCGCCGGCTATCCCGCCGGCGAGTTCGAACTCGTCTACCCCCGGTGGCGCCATATGCGCCGCCGCCATCATCACCGCCGGATGAGTGCCGAGCGCGACGGCAAAGGGTAAGCCGCGCCCCTGCTTATGTGCCCGCTCGTAAAACAATTTGAGATCGCTCGCCGATACCATGTCGATGCTGGTCTCGCGCTCCGTTCGCAACATCAGCCGGTACATACCGACGTTGCGGCCAAGCTCTGGGTCTTTGCAGACGCCAATGCCGCCGGTGATATAAGGACCGCCATCGAGTTGACTGATCAGGGGAATGGGCAGCGCGGTGAGATCGATGTCGTCGCCCGTTCGGACCACATCCTTGACGGGACCAGCGCTTTTCATGAGCGGCGGCCGCCGCAGTCCGATGCGCTCGACGAACTTCTTGCCGATATCGCGATGATCGCAGTCGAGGCAGATGCCCATGCGTCCGCGCGATCCGAGAATCCCGCTTATCACACCAAAACCGTAACCGCGCACATGCTCGAACCACAGCGCCTTGTCGGATGCAGCCACACGCGCAGAAACGTGACGCAGGTCGACTTCCTCGTTCACTCGCGCAAGCTCGCCTATGTCGATAAGGCGCTGTAGATACTCGCGAAACTGAGCTGACATTTACCGGAGCTCCATCGGCAGCGTGATGCTCTGCTGCACTATTGTGACGCTATTTCGAGACCGCACCTCTTCCTACAACGCAACCACGTGCAAAGGACCGTGGTATTAGTTCACAACAAGCCCGGCGCGTTTTATGACGATTCCCCACTTCTCCATTTCGTCCGCCATGCGCTTATGGAGTTGCTCTGACGTTCCTCCATTTAGCTGTGCGCCGATCGCATCGAGCTTGCTCTGAAATTCCGGCTTCTGAAGAAGTTTGTTTACCGCGGCGTTGAGCTTACCGATCACATCTTTCGGCGTTCCCTTCGGCGCAAGCAGCGCATGCCAGCCACTGAAATCGATTCCCTTGTAGCCGAGCTCCTCAAAGGTCGGGACGTCCGGCAATTGGTTCGATCGCTTCGGCGACATCACGGCGAGGGCACGCATCTTGCCGCTCTTTACAAACGGCGCGGCCGAAGGAACGACATCCACCATGACATCCACGCGCTCGGCGATCAGTTCGTTGAGCGCAGGAGCACTGCCCCGGAACGGCACGTGTGTCCATTTGATGCTTTCGTGCAGCTGCAGATACTCGCCCATCAGCTGTTGCAGGCTGCCGTTCCCCGCCGAGGCCATGTTCAGCTTCCCGGGCGACTGTTTCGACAGCTTGATCAGCTCGTCGACGGTCTTGGCGGGTAATCCATTGCGTACAAGCAGAAGGCCGGGCGCACTGGCGATTTGGATGACCGGATCGAGCTTCACCAATGGATCGTATTTGAGTTTGGGATAAAGCAGCGGAGAGATGGTAGCCGGTCCGGTGCTCGCGATGAGCAGTGTGTACCCATCCGCCGGTGCACTCGCAGCGGCCGCCATGCCGATCATGCCGCCGCCGCCGCCTTTATTCTCCACCGTGAAGGATTGGCCGAGCTCGTCCCACAAACCTTTGGCGACCAGTCGCGCCACGATGTCAGTTGCACCGCCCGCAGCGTAAGGCACTATGATGGTTACGGGCCGCGACGGATATTGATCAGCCGCCGCCGGCCGCATCAGACCGCCAAGGATCAGCGACGTCAGAAGAATGTGAAATATTTTCATCGTCCAGACTCCATTTTCTATATCGGTCGACGCACAACGCCGACATTCACCCCCAGGCAGCCTCAGCTTGCTGCGGGCGCTTCCGGCTTGATCTGGATTGACTTGTATTCGAGGTACTCTTCCAGACCGGGACGGCCGAGCTCGCGGCCCCTGCCGGATTGCTTGAAACCACCGAACGGCGCTTGGAAGTTAAACGGCGCGCCGTTGATGTCGATCTGCCCGGTGCGCAAACGACGTGCGACGCGCATGGCGTGGTCGACGCTCGCCGACCACACACCGCCACCGAGCCCGTAGCGGCTATCATTGGCAATACGAACCGCGTCGTCCTCGGTCTTGTACGTGATGATCGAAAGCACCGGACCGAAGATTTCTTCCTGCGCGATGGTGCTGTTCGGATCGACGCGACCAAACACCGTGGGCTTGACATAGTAGCCCTTGGGCATTCCCTCAGGCTGATCGGCGCCGCCGCAGAGCAGCTCAGCGCCTTCCTGGACGCCTTTTTGGATATAGCTGCGCACCCGCTCGCGTTGCGCCGCGGAGGTCAATGGTCCGAGCCTGGCCGCACTATTAATCGGATCGCCGATGGTAAAAGTATTCGCGACTTCGACCGCGAGCTTGGCTGCTTCCGCATACTTTGCCTCGGACACCAGCAGCCTGGTCTGCGCATTGCAGGTCTGGCCGGAATTGAGATAGCAGGCGTTGATCGTGCCTTTTACGGCGGCCGCAAGATCGGCGTCGTCCAGGACAATCGAGGCGGACTTACCGCCAAGTTCAAGCGCAACGCGCTTCACGCTTTGCGCCGCGAGTTCCGCCACTCTCTTGCCGGCGCGTGTAGAGCCGGTGAATGAAACCATATCGACGCCGGAATGCGTCGCCATGGCTTCGCCCACGACCGGCCCATATCCCGTTACGAGATTGAATACGCCGCGCGGAAAGCCGACTTTTTCGATGACTTCCGCGAGCAAAAACGCATTGAGCGGCGCCACTTCCGAGGGCTTGAGCACCACGGTGCAACCTGCGGCCAGCGCAGCCGCCACCTTGGCGGAGATCTGGTGCAGTGGATAGTTCCACGGGGTGATCGCGGCCACGACTTCAACCGGCTCGCGCAGGATCACAGAGTTCTCGACTTTGCTCTCAAACTGAAACTCGGCCGCCAATTTGCCGTACATCGCAAAAATGGCGATGGGCGAGCCGACCTGGATCCGATTGGCAAGCTTAAGTGGCATACCGACTTCGTCGGCAATAGTCTTGGCGATCTCGTCAACGCGTGCCTTCAGCTCCACGGACACTTTCTGCAACAGCGCACCGCGTTCGACGGCAGGCATAAGCATCCAATCGCCGAAGGCCCCGCGCGCCGCCTCGACGGCCGCGTTCACGTCAGCGGCCGTGCCTTCCGGCACGCGGCCAATCACGTCTTCGGTCGAGGCCGAGCGCACATCGATCATGCCCTTGCCAGAGGGCTTGACCCATCCACCGCCGATAAAAAGTTCATTTCGATCGAGCACGATGCCTACTCCTCAAGGATGATTCTGCTGAGCGCAATTTTCCACGAACTCCTGCCGAAGCACGCGTTTGAGCACTTTGCCATTGGCGTTGCGCGGCAAGACATGGCGGACCTCGAAGGATTTCGGGACCTTGTAACCGGCAAGCTTCCCGCGGCACGCCGCCTTCAACGCGTCTTCCTGGATTGGCGCGCCGTTCGCCAAAACGACAACCGCGTGTACCGACTCTCCCCAGACGTCATCCGGCACACCGATGACGGCCACGTCCTCGACGCCAGGCTCGACACGCAGCACTTCCTCGATTTCAATTGGAAAGATATTGACGCCGCCGCTTTTTATGACGTCCTTGCGCCGGTCCAGGATGTAGACATATCCAGCCTCGTCTACGCGGCCGACGTCACCGATGGTACACCAGTCTCCGCTGAACACTTCCTGGTTCTTATCCGGCGCCTGGTAATAGCCCGAGAATACCGTCGGACCCCGCATCCAAATATTACCGACCTCGCCTGGCGCAACCCGATTGCCATTGTCGTCGCGAATTTCAATTTCGGTGTCGAAAACCGGCCGTCCGACGCAACGTATCTTCAGCGACTGGCTTTCGGGCCGCAGATTGGTGATCACGCCGGCTTCGGTGGCGCCGTAGAACTCATGCAAGCCGACGGCGGGCAGCAACTTGAGCAAGTCTTCCTTGGTGCGGGTCGGCAGTGGCGAGGCGCCTGAAATGACGAAGCGCAAGGACGCGAGGTCGCAATGCCGGATTTCGTCGGCGATCGCGATCAATCGATCCAACATATAGGGGACGAGAAATCCCCAGGTGACCCGATGACGCTCGATTGCCTCGGCGACCAGGCGAGGATCGAAATGATCGAGGATCACCACCTGACCGCCCATGAAGAGCTGCGTGAGCACGAATGTGAATGGCGCGGTGTGATGGAAGGGGCCCGTGTGCAGCATTGTGTCGCCGCCGCGAATGCCGAATTCCAACGCCCAATAATGATAGGCCAACGCCCGATTGCGGTGCGTAACCATGGCGCCCTTGGGACGCCCGGTCGTTCCGGACGTATAGCCAAGGTAGAAGATGTCGTTTTCCGACACCGAAACTTCCGGCGGGTGGGCCGAAGCTTGCGCGATCAACACATGAAACGCGCCCGCATCACCGTCGCTGCTCCGGCCGAGGCAGATCCGCAGTAAGCCGGGCAAACGCCGCGCGGCATCGAGCACAACGTCGCGATAGCGGTCCGAATAGATCAGCAGCCTGGCGCCGCAATTCTCCAGCTGTTCGACATATTCGCCGGCCGTGTAGCGGTAGTTCAGCGGCACCATGGTGAGCGCCGCTTTCGCGCAGGCTATGGCAATCGCCACATATTCGGGAACATTCGGCAACACGACGCCAACGCGATCGCCTTTTGCGAGCCCGAGCGATAACAGAGCGTTGGCCACCCGGTTGGCCAGCTCATCGAGCGCAGCGTGGGTAATCGTTGCACCATCAAAATAAATCGCCGGGCAATGGCCGCCGCGCTGGAGAGCAAGCGATAACGTTCGTGCGACGGTCAAATCGATCATGGATCGCTATCCAATGACTCGATGCTGGACAAGATACGGGTATTTCAATTCGTCCCGGATGCGAACAGGGCGATGCGGGAGCAGCGCGATGGCCTTACCCGAATGGGTCAATTCGCCTTTTTCGTTCCGTGCGCCAACCTCAAGCTCGATAAGATTGTCTTCGTCCTCGACCCATTTACGCGTAACTTTGCCGAAGCAGATGAGTGAATCGCCGGGCCGCACGATCAGCAAGGCGCGGGTGGAGAACATCCGTAACGGTCGATCCCACAGCCAGTCGGTCAGCATCTGGCCTATGAAGCCCATGCCGATCATGCCATGCGCGAACACGCCGCCCATCTTGCCAACGTCGCGCGCGATGTCTTCGTCGACATGGCTTGGGTTGAAATCGCCGGAGGCGCCCGCGAATTTCGCGATCTGCAGCCGCGTGATCGGCGGCTTTTTGAGCGTCAGTTCGAAACCGACCTGCACATCCTCGAAATAGGGTCCTTCCAGCTTGGGAGAGGTGATTTGATCCTTCGGCGCCGCCAGCCGGTCGGTGTAATCATTCATCGGTCGCATCCCTTATTTGTCACGCACGAAGAAGAGCTGAGTCGCCTCGACTAATCTTTCGTCGTTGCCATTCTTGAGTTTGATGAGCACGGTGAAATAGTTGAATTCACCGTAGGTCTTGCTGGCCTTGCGACCGACATCGACGACCTTGATCTTGTGCCAGATCGTATCGCCTGGCTTGATCGGCTTGTAATAGTGAATGACCTGCTCACCGTGCAGCAGCAGCGGCAAGTCGACTTCCGCTTCCGAAAGCACCAAGGCCGTCTTGTAGTCGCGGAAACAGTTGATGAACGTTGGAGGCGCGATCACGCCGCCGGTCGCGCTTTTGCCTGCGGTCTCTTCATCCAAAAACAATGGATTGTAGTCTTCGAGGCAACTGCAAAGCGCATCGATTTGCCGCTGTGTAACCGTGATCTCCGACCAGGGTGTTTCGGCCCCTAACGCGTTGAAGTTTATCGGCATAGATGCTCCTTATTGCCTCATGGCGAATAACCAAGCTCTCGCGAGATCGAGCGGGCTGTGGCGGCTGTCGCGCGACCGATTTTCTGCCGGGCGGATTCATCGGCAACGTTGAGTGGATAAACCGTCGAGAGGGCAGCGATAATTTGTCCCGCACGGTCGAGGATTGGCGCCGCAACCGCGCCCGCCCCTACGCTGCTTTCGCCCCAATTCCAGGCCAGCCGATCGCGTCGGACGCGATCGACAGCTTTGCGCAGTTCGGTCGCTGAAGTAATCGTTTCCGGCGTATAGGCTTCGAGCCGCTTGGCCAGCACCGCATCGAGTAGACCTTTTGTCATGGCCAGAAACAGCTTTCCCGCCGCCGTCGAATGCAATGACCTGCGCTCCCCGAGACGCATAATCACGCGCAATGCCTTGGGGCTATCGACTGTCGCGATCACGAGAATCTGCTGCCGGTCGAGCACGGTGACGTGGCTCGACTGCTCGGTCTTGGCGACGAGCTGTTCCATTCGCGGCTTGGATATCCGCGATAGGTCGTCGTGCAACGCATAAAGGCTGCCGATGCGAAACGCATTTTCGCCGATGCGAATTTTTCGCGTATGCGGATCTTTCTCCAGCATCCGCCAGTCGCGCAGCGAGGAAACAACCCGCGATATCACGCTCTTGTGCAGATGAAGACGCTCGGCAAGTTCGCCGACCGTCAACTCCGGTTCAGCCGTGGAGAAGGCCGTAAGCACACGAAGCGCCTTGTCGATAGTCTTGCGTGACGAGTTTTCGGTTTCGCGCATGGTTACGTTGCTAATATAGCAACACTGTAGCGAAAATAGCAACACACGTTTGACTCCAACAAAACACCGAGTCAAGTCGTTCTTTCTGGAAATCATCCCCATGCACGTCGACAATGCGGGCCGACAGGTTCGGCCGATTCATATCGTTGGGCCGCGCGCGACGAACGCATCCTCGGCAAGGTCCAATACAAGTCGTGTCACCCGCAACCGTGGCCGATGTTTTGACTTATGGATGATGAATTAAGCTACAATCTTCACTGGAGAAGCCAACTTGTAGGCCACCGGAGTTTTGAGCCGGGACAGACCAAAACCGAAATCGCTAAATGTGATTTCCAGTGGACAGGAGGCCGTCTACACGCGAATTCGTTTTTTCAGCCAAACGTTGTGAGCGTGTAGCCCGGCGCAGATCAGCCCTTGCCGTCAAGCTCCGGCATTTCAAAATCTTCCCAGCCGGGCACGTCAGCAACCTCGGAAAACGATTTGCCAAAGGGCCTGGTCGCATCGATTCCGATGGTTGAGGCGGTGCGGAACGGCCGCGGCTTGGTGGGATCGTCGATCGACGGATCGGATGGGCCCGCCGGAACCTGGTCGACGATGATCACGTCACGCTGCGGCTGGGTGCGGAAAGCCAAGGCCCATTCCACGTCCGACGATGAGTGCACGTCGATGTCACGATCAACCACGATCACCCACTTCGGTCTAATATTGCTCGACATCGCCGCCAGAATGACCTGTCTCGCCTCGCCAGCGAAGCGCTGGTTCATCCCAATCACGACATAGAACGAGACGCCGGCTGAGGCGCGAACCGAGATCGCCTCAATGGAAGGGAATTGCTGCTTGAGCGTCTTGAGAAACGATGCCTCGAACGGAATTTGCTTGAGGATGTGGTTTTCGGTGACCGGCTTTCCGGTGAGAAGCCCCTGGAAGATGGGCTTCCGACGATGGGTAATCGCGGTGACGCGCGCCACCGGTTTGAGCGACGCCGGCGTGTAGTAGCCCGTGTATTCGCCAAGCGGCCCTTCCATTACGGTTTGCGCCATGTCGACTTCGAACTCGATCACCACCTCAGCGGTGGCCGGCACTTCGATATCGCAAGTTTTGCATTTAGTAAGTTCAATTGGAGCGCCGCGAAGCCCGCCTGCGAGCTCCCAGTCGTTAGTCTGGTCATGCACCTGCACCTGGCAGGTATAGGCGATAACCGGGTCGACGCCGATAATGAGCGCCGCCTTCGGTGTAATTCCCATCTTCTGGCATTTGGTCAGGTTCTTTCCAAAGCGATGAAACGGTTGTGCCGAGAACGAGAAAGTATCCTTGCCAAGAATGAGAAAGCGGTAGTGGCCGACATCCGGAACGCCGGTCTCGGGATCTTTTGACACGACGATGCCGGGCGTGAGGTAGGCCCCGCCATCCTTCGGACTGTAAGTCGGGATCGGAAAACGAGTGATGTCGATGTCGGCGCCGGTAATGACCACCTCGTGGCATGGCGCCTGGCCGTCGACAACGATCGGTGCGATCGGATTATCGAGACCGTCGAGCACCTTTTGCAGGATTGTTTTCTCGTCGGTCTGAAATGCCAGCAGCGCTTTTCTACGGTCGGAGTAGACGCCGCAGACGAGTGGAAATTCCGTGCCGTTATTTTGGAAGCATACGGCGGGGCGACCCTTCTGGTATGCCTGCTTGAGCGCCTTCCCGACATCGCTCAACGCGATAAATCGGTTCACATCGACCAGTTGACCCTGCTGACGCAGCACATCAAGGAACTGACGAAAATCCTGATATGGCATGTCGCGCTCCGTTTAGCGACATTCCGATAGGACTTGCCTGTTGGTGTCAATGGTCTGGACAAGCGCCAAGCACGCGGTGCAACCTTTAGCGCGAATGCGGGGCCTGGCGTGGAGATACCATGATGTTGCGATTTGTTCTGACGATCATCCTGGCAGCCGCAAGTGGCATCGGCGGGATCGCGCAATCGGTTGCTGCCGACGCCAATTGGCCGGACCGACCGTTGCGGATTATTGTACCGCTGCCAGCCGGCTCCGCGGCCGATGTGATCGCGCGAATTCTCGGCAACCAATTGAGCGTCCGGCTGGGACAGCCAGTTATAATTGAAAATCACGCCGGCGCGAGCGGCATCATTGGTTCCGTAGCGATCGCTAAAGCTGCTCCCGACGGTTACACACTCGGCATGGCGACATCGACGACCCTGGTCACCGCGCCGGTGCTCTATGCGAAGTTGCCTTACGATCCACTCAAGGATTTTGCGCCGGTGACAACGGTTGGGGTCTCGCCTTATGTCCTCGTCGTCAATCCCAAAGTTCCGGCCAAAACAGTTGCCGAGTTGATCGCGCTCGCGAAATCAAAGCCGGGAGTGCTGAGTTACTCGTCCGTCGGCAATGCGAGCCAGGCACATTTGGCCGGCGAGCTGTTCGCTTCGATGGCCGGCGTAAAGCTCAATCACATTCCATATAAGACGTCCACTCATGCGGTCATCGACTTGAACGAAGGCCGCATTGACATGCAGTTTGGCATCCTGACGACAAGCCTCCCCTATATTCGGGACGGCAAACTTCGCGCGCTCGCGACCACCACCGAACAGCGCATAAAGGAACTGCCCGACGTGCCTACGATGATCGAGGCCGGATTGCCCGGCTATGAAGTGTCGCTGCTATTTGCCGTGGTCGCGCCGGCGGCGACGCCGGCGGCTATCATCGATCGGCTAAATCACGACATCGGCGCCATCGTGGCTATGCCCGACGTCCAACATGTGCTTGCGGTGCAGGCTATTCATGCCATGTCGAGCACCCCGGAGCAACTGCGCGCGCGCATCGCCAAGGAGATCGAATGGGGTCGTGCCATCGCCACGAAGGCCGGCATTAAGCCTGAATAACGACAGAAGCATTCATCCGCATTGATGATGGTTGCGGCTGTTGCTTCCGTAGCTTGCCGTTGGCTTCGTTCCGCTTGGCCTTAAAGTCTACGACGAACTCGTTGCCATAATTTGAAATAGAAATTTCAGCCGACGCAAATATTTGGCTAGCGTCATCGCTATGCATGAAATCCGCTCAGCTCCGCGTTCATCTCCAAAGCCGCAGGGGAACCAGCGTAATTTCCGGCACGTAGGTAATGAGCGCGAGCGCCAAGAGATAGATCGCAATAAACGGAAGGACCCCGCGATAGAGCTTGGACAGCGGAATGTCGAACAGGACGTGGGTGGCGAACAGGTTGAGCCCGAATGGCGGAACAAACAACCCAATCGAGAGGTTGACCGTGAAAATGATGCCAAAGTGAAGGGGATCGACCCCCGCCTGCGTGATGAGCGGCAGGAGCAGAGGAGTTAGGATGAGGATCGCCGCCGGCGGTTCGAGAATAGTTCCCGTGACCAATAGCAGCACATTGATGATCATCAGGAGCAGCCACGTGTTCAGATGCAGGCTAGCAATGGCCCCAACGAGTTTTGTCGGAAAACCGCTCGTGGTGATGAGCCACGAATAGGCACTCGCTGCCGAGACGATGATCAGGATTTGGGACACGGTTCGCGCCAAATCCTTCGCCGTTTGCCATAGCTCACGCCACGACAATTCACGGTAAATAAAGCGGGCGACTATGACTGCATAGACGCAGGCCACTCCGGCGGCCTCGGTCGGCGTAAAAACGCCGCCATAGATGCCGCCAAGAATGATAACTGGAGCGAACAAGGACCAAACGGCTTCACGCGTCGTCATCCAAATATTCTTCCATCGCATGCGATCAGTCAGAGGCACGAGATGAATGCGCGCATAAAACAGCAAGTAGATCGAAACTAAAATGCCGATGATAATGCCGGGCACAATACCCGCAAGAAAGAGCATCGGCACCGACTGTTCGGCGACAACGCCGTAGATGATCATGGGGATCGACGGCGGGATAATTGTGGCGATCGCGCCGCACGAGGCGATAAGGCTGCCCGAAAAAACGGTCGAATAGCCGCGGCGGGTAAGTTCAGGAATCATCAAGCGACCGATCGCGGCAACGGCTCCCACGGCCGATCCGGACATCGAGCCAAACAGCTCCGAAGAGACGACCACCGCCAAAGCGAGCGAACCACGCACGCCTCCGACGACCGATAGACCCCACGCGACGAGCCGGCGAGCAATTCCACCACGTCCCATAACTTCGCCAGCGAAAATAAATAACGGTACCGCGAGGAGCGGGAAGTTATCGATGCCGCCGAACAGCGCGGTATGAACCGGCTCCATCGTGCCGATTCCGAGCGCGACAATGCCAATCGAAGCCGCCGCGATCAGCGCAATAAATATCGGTACGCCGATGCAAAGAAGGAAAACCGGGAGGCAAATAAGAATCAGGAAAGCCATCGGATTTCACATTCTACAATTGGCTGGGCTCGTCACCGGACACGTTGCCGTCAAGCGATTCATGCGCAAAGATGCGCAGAAGTGACATGACGACGATCAGCAGCAACGAGATTGGAATCACGCTTTGCGGAATCCATATCGGGATATGGAGCGCATCGCTGTATTCGTCGAGCTGGGCGAGCTGAGTCACGACGCGGTAGCTCGCGAGTACGACTGGAATCAGGATGGCCGTGGCAATAATCGTACTGGCGATATTCAAGCTTCGACGCCAGTGGTGCGGTGCCATTTTCAATAATGTATCGATACGAATGTGGGCTTGTTGCCAGGCAACCCCCACCGCACCGGTATAGATGCCAAAAACCATGATATATTGCATGGCCTCCTCTCCCCAGGAGAGAGAAGTGAAGAACACGTAGCGCAAAACGATATTGATGGCGTTGAGCACAACGATCACCAGGATAGCGACCGCCGAAACCCAGAGTGTGAACGCCGAAAGGCGAGACGCCAGCCAAATAATGCCGCGCTTCAGCTCCCAACTCCTATATCCGTTCAAGTCCACGGCGATCGCCCCTGTGCTCTTACATGACTGTGGGTCGAACGATCTGCATTGACCAACAAGAGCCAGCCAGCCGGGGCCACGATGCCACCGAATTGCGACCGCCGCGCATAACCGGCTTGAGCTGTTGTCGGTCCTGCCGATACCGGCGAGATGCTAACCGAGCGAGACTAGTTCACGGTCGCCGCCGCAGCTTTTACTTTATTGTAAAGCTCGTTCAGCTGCGGATTCTTCTTGAGAAGCGGTTGGATTGCTGCGGTTGCGCGGCGCACGAGGTCTGCCTGTTCAGCCGGCGACAATTTTACGATCTTCCCGCCGTTCGAGGTCCAAATAGCGGCGTAACTCTTGACTTTAGCAAGCGCCCACTTGTTGACTTCGATTTCGACCTTCGCCCCAGTGTCCATTACCGCCTTTTGCAGATCCGGCGGCAGCCGATCAAACCACGCTTTGCTGACGAGGTTTAAGGAAATCACTTGCCACAGATCGGTGTCGAGGATATTGGGGGCGCTGTCGTAGAATTTGAATCCGACATATACCGGGAAAGCCGAGCTGGCGCCGTCGAGAATTCCCTGCTGTATCGCTGGAAGCACTTCAGGAAGCGCCATCGGTATTGGGGAAGCGCCTAATGCGCGGAGCACATCTTGTTCACCTTCGCTGGCGACGATGCGTATGCGCTTGCCGGATAAATCCTCCAGTTTGGTCACCGGCTTTTTGAATGCAAATAATTGCGAACCGTAAAAGGTCAGACCGATCAACACCATTCTTCGCGAAGTTGCGATCTCGGCAATGGCTTGGCGGATCTCCGGAACGTCCACGGTATGCAAGGCATGCTCGGCACCTTTGAACAGACCGGGCATTGTAAGGACCGGGAATCGCGGATCGGCGCCGGCCAAGAGCTCGGCTGGCGCTGCCATTCCTTCAATCGTACCGAGCCGCACGCCCTCGATCTGGCGCGGCGCGCTGCCGAGCTGGGCCGCCGTGTAGACATCGACACGGATGCGTTTATTGGTGACCTTTTCCAACTCGGCCTTGAATTGCGTCATGAATTCTTGATGAACGTCATTTCTGGTCTGCGTCGCGAATTTCATTACGAATTCCTGCGCCTGCGACGGGCCGGCGGCGAGCATCAGCGCGCAAATCAAACCCAACGCTCCTACGAGACGACCAACGCCCCGGCCTGTGCCAATTCGAAGATGCTGACGTGCCATTTGAGGGTACCTCCCCGTTTGAATATTTACCGAATTGGAATTCCCATTTCGTTCAGCGCACACTTGCGTTCAGCTACGCCGTAGCATTCGGCCCTACGGTCCATTCACCAGGGCGGGCCATTTTACGTTTGCGCGCGGCAAGCTTCACAGCTGCGGCGATTTCCGGATAAGAGCCGCATCGGCACAGATTTCCAGCCAGATAATCACGGATATCGTTGTCGCTCGGGTTCGGGTTGGAATCGAGAAGCTGCTCGGTCATCAGAATGAACCCGGGCGTGCAGAACCCACACTGCAAGGCGCCCGCCTCGACGAAGGCTTCCTGGACCGCACTGAGTTTGCCGGAAGAGTCGAAATGTTCGATCGTTTTCACATCCTTGCCGTCGATAAGCGCCGCAAGATAGAGGCAGCTTGATACGGCTTTGCCATCGACGATCGTCGTGCAGCAGCCGCAAAGACCTTGGCCGCAGCTTTCGCGCGCGCCGAAAAGATTGAACTGTTGCAGCAGCTCAACGAGATTGTGGTGCGGTTTGATGTCAGCCGCGACCGGCGCGCCGTTGAGTGTAAAGCGGATGGTTCGCAATTCCGGCATCGTCATTCGTCTCCCAACGGCCGCCCTTGCTTGGCATGCAGCGCGCGCAGCACCAATTCGGCAGTCATCGGCAGGCTGGTTAAACGGACGCCGACAGCATCATAAATCGCGTTTCCGACGGCGGGCGCGACGCCGAAGGTGCCGGATTCGCCAAGCCCTTTGGCGCCGAACGGCCCGCCCTTCTGGTTGCCTTCGACAAACACCGATTCCAGTGCAAGCGGGATGTCGTGCATGCCGGGGATCTTGTAATCGGCCAGCGAGGCATTGGTTACTTGGCCGGCATCGAAGTCCATTTTTTCGAACAGCGCGTAGCCGATTGTCATGATCGCCGCGCCGGACAGTTGGGTCTCGGCGATGCGCGGGTTGACCAACGCGCCGCAATCGGAAACCGTGATCAGCTTCGTGATGCGCACGCGGCCTGTTTCGCTGTCGACCTCAACTTCCACGCCCGTACCGCCGACCATCCAATAGGGCGTGACATTCACCGAATGACCGGAGCCGGAGCTCGGCGCCGTGTAAGGCGGAATGAAGGTCCCCACGCCGACAATGTTGCCGGCCTGCATTCCGTATCGCCTTTGGAATAGTTCGCTGAGCGGATAATTGGTGTCTTTCGGCAGGCCTAAGTCGCGCGTCAGCGCCTCGATTTTGGCACGCGCGTCTTCCGCCGCGAGCTTGACTGCATTTCCCATATGGAAGGTCGACCGCGAACCGACGGTGCCCATATCGTAGGGTGTCAGATCGGTATCGGGATGATTGACTTTGATCTCTTGCGCCGAAATGCCAAGAACTTCTGCCGCGATTTGCGCCATCACCGTATCCGAGCCCTGTCCCATATCGACAGTGCTCGTGTTCAAGATACAGCTTCCGTCAGCGTTGATCGTGATCGTTGCGACCGACGTGGTAGGAGCGATGACGGCCTTGAAGCCGATCGCAAGGCCGCGGCCGCACTTCATCACGCCGCGTCCGCGCTCGAACGGACCGTTCCAGTTCATCCGCTCGGCCAAGCGATCGAGGACCTGAGGGATCGAATTGTCCGGCATCACCGTGCCGGTCGCTTGCTCTTTCCCCTCGCGCAGTAGATTACGCCGGCGAAACTCCACTGCATCGATGCCGAGCTCGCGCGCGATAATATCGGTGTGGGTCTCATAAGCCCACGACAGGTTCGGAATGCCGAAACCGCGACGTCCGGTACACAACGGCAAATTGGTATAGACGCCGCGCGAGTTGATCTGAATGTTTTCGATGTCGTAAGGACCCGCGGCGGTGAAGCCCGATTTCTGCGAAATACGCGGCCCCACGTCGGCATAAGCGCCGCAGTTCCACCACACCTCGCATTGCCGGGCGACGATACGGCCCTCTTTGTTGACCGCGCTCTTAATCCGGGTGGTCGTTGCGTGCGAGGCGATGATGTAGAACTGCTCGTCCATGGTCGCGGCGATCTTCACCGGGCGGTTGGAGAGCAATGTCGCCAGAGCGACGATCGCTTCGAGCTTGATGTAGGTCTTGGCCGCAAAGCCTCCGCCGAGATGGAGCACCTTTACCCGCACGCGGCTTTCCGGCCAGCCCAGCAAACGGGCGATCTCGATGCGGACAAAGGACGGCATCTGCGAAGCCGTGTGGATCGTCAATGTCGAACCGTTCATCTCGGCCAGCGAGACATGCGACTCTAGCGGCGTGTGCGCCACCGTCGGCACCCGGAATGTGTGCTCGAACACGCGATCGGCGCCCGAACAGGCGCGCTCCACGTCGCCCCGGTTCAGCTTGAACTCGATGGCGACGTTGGTATCGGAGCGTCCAGCCAGATGCTTGAGATCGGCAAAAGTCTTGGCCGGTTTCAGCTCATCGTGGACATATGTCGACGAATCTACCGCTTCGACCTCGTCGAAGACCGCGGGCAATTCTTCATAATCGGCAACGATGAGTTGAACGGCCTGTTCGGCCGTATGCGGGTCGTCCGCAAGCACGACGGCAACCGCTTCGCCCACGTAGCGGACCTTATCGAGCGCCAGGATCGGCTGATCGTGAAACGCCGGGCCGTAATAAGGGTTAGGGACGATTTTGCAGATGTCGGCGCCGGTGAAAACATGACGGACGCCCGGCAATTCCTTGGCGGCGCCAGTGTCGATGCTCCGAATGCGGCCGTGCGCGATGCTGCTTCGAAAGATCTTCCCATGCAGCATATTCGGAAGGCGTAGATTGTGAGTGTACTCGGCGCGCCCCGTAACCTTGGCAATGGATTCAAGACGCGGCTGCGAACTGCCGAACGCGCCAGTCAGGGTTCGGTCGTTCGCGCTCATTTTCCGACACCATTTGCGAGCGCCATACGAACCGCCCGACCGATGCACGTGCGCAGGAGCTGCTGCTTGTAGGTCACCGAACCGCGCGCATCGGCGATGAGCGTGGTCTCAGCGACCGCCGCTTCACCGGCTCTTTGTAGCGTCAGGTCTTCGATGGCCGCTCCCGCCAGAATTTTCTCGGCCTGAGGCAGGCGAGTAACCTTCTCGGTAGCGGCGCTGATCACCAAATTTGCATCGCGGATTTTCCGCCCATCGGTATTCAACGATACGGCAACACCCAGGGCCGGCCAGTCATCGGCCGTACGCGTGGTATATTTCAAATATGCCAAGCGTCGCGCGCCTTGCGGCGGCACGATGACCTCGGCTATCAGTTCGTTAGGCTCGAGCACCGTGCGGTAATAGCCGGAATAAAGCTCTTCGACGGCGATTTCACGCGATCCAGCTGGCCCGACCACGACGGCTCTTGCGCCGAGGACCGACAGCAGAGGCGGCAGATCCATATGCGGATCCCCATGGGCGAGCGCGCCGCCCACGCGCGCCACGTTACGCACCCGAACGTTGGCCAAAGTGCGAAGCGTCTCCGCAATAACCGGAAAGGCCGCTCTTACGGCAGGTGAAGATTCCAGAGTGGAAAGCGGCGTCATCGCGCCGATGCGGAGCTCGCCGTCGGCACGTATGACAATCGTCGAGAATTCCTTTTCGATTTTCCCGAGACTGATCAAACGTGAAGGCTGAAAAATGCCTGCCTTCATCATCAACATGAGGGCCGTTCCGCCGGCGAGCGGACGCACCCCCGGATCCTCGGTATCAAGCAGCGCAACGGCTTCGCGCAGCGTCTTTGGCTCGGCCAGATCGAAAGGAATCACGCGACGGTTCCTTTCGCCTCTTGCGCCAGCAGAGCGCGCAGATTGCGCACAAACTGGCCCTCCATTTCCTTAGCTTTGGAGCGCAGCACGGGTTGGCCGATGCTGCCGAGTTTTCCCGTTATCACCGCATCGACGGAGTACTTTACTTGCGTGCCGCCGGCGTCTTCCGACAGCGTCGTCAATGTCGTGGCGCTTAACCGACCAACGAACCCGAGCGGATGCCCCTCGATTTTTGCCGCAATTTGGCCGGGCCGCTCGAGCTGCGTCACTTCGACCGCAACTTTGAACTTGAAGCGGATATAGGCGACCTTCGTCTCGAACATTGCGGAGTAGTGCGTGGCGTCGATTTGCTCCAGGTCCCGCACACCCTCGACCAGCATCACGAACTGCCGCGCATCCTGGAGGCGATCGAAGACTGCCTCGCGGGGCGCCTCAATTCGCAGCTCGCCGCTGATGTTCATGATTGCAATTCCGATGAAAATCGCCCTCGCGCCGTCTTGGCAGCAAAGGAGATATTGTCAACAGTTGAACGTTGGCAAGGAAAACGGGTTTTGTCAACGCGGAAAAGACGGCGAAGCTTAGTCGGCTCCGCGCGACTGCTCGATGGAAAGCCTGGCGCGGGACAGGTGCTTGCGCATCAGCTGTTCAGCCGCGTCAACGTCGCGCGCACGCATGGCCGCAACAATGCGCCGATGTTCCTGCAGCGCTTCTTGCGCGCGCCCCTTGCGTGAGCTCGAGCGATAGCGAAAAATTCTCAATAGGTGATAGAGATCGTCGATTAGCATTTCGATGAGTTTCTTATTACCGCTGCCTTTGATTATTCGGTAATGGAAATCGTAATCGCCCAGCCGTTGGAAGTAATATTCACCGGCTTTAAGCGCGCCCTCCTTGGCGTGCCCTTCCAAGAGGTTCTCGAGGGCGTCCAATTCCGCGTCGGAAATGCGCTCCGTTGCCAGCCGGCAAGCCATTCCCTCCAAAGCTTCGCGGACGTACAAGATATCGTGTAAGTCGCCCTTCGAGAACGTCGCAACGCGCGCGCCGATATGCGGCACTCGTTCGACCAGCTTCTTGCCCTCGAGCCGTCTGATCGCCTCGCGGACCGGCCCACGGCTGATACCGAAGGCCTTCGCCAAATTCACTTCGTCGAGCTTCGTTTCGGGCACCAAGTCGCCCTTAATGATGGCCTCTTCCAACCATTCGAAGGCGCGGTCGGCAAACGTTCCGCCAGTCAAAGAAGGGGGCTTAAGATGTTTCATGTCAACATCAGAATGGCAGGTTTTAGATGCCGATCAAGCGAAATATGGCCGGATACGAGCTATGCGGGCCTGCGGGCGCGATTTTATATCCCAGAGCGGACGCTTATGGCACGGCCGGGGCAAGGCAAGAACGGCCGGCGACGATGCGAATCAATTCTCGTCTAACCTCTTGCTACTTGCTGAATATAAGGCATCAGAAGGTGCCGCACTTCGGCACGCGGCGCCCCCGGCAGGACCTGATCGATTGAAAATAACAGCGCACCAAATCGGCGAGCTTGTAAGGTTGCGACCTGCAATGCCGCGCTGCCGTGGCGGCAGTTTTGCACATGCCGCACGAGACACGAGCGCGTTCCGACGACACTGTCGGCGCTGCTTGACAGCCCCGGTGAAACCAGCATTGCATTTAGCATTGCATCGCTCGCAGCGAGGATTCCGGTGAATTTGTTCTATCAAAGCATGGGCGTCGCGCGTCGCTCCGAATCAGGTCTTTATGCACAGGCTCTAACGAAAATTTTGCAAGACGCGGTCGCGCCGGGAACCTCCATTTCCGTGCATGGACTTGGACCGGGCAAAGCGATCGCCGATCAGTACAGATTTCTCGAACTTCTCGATACACAGGAGATCCTGGAGAACGGTTTGCGTGCCGAGAAAGACGGCTACGATGCGTTCCTCATCGGCAACATCTTCGAGCCCGGACTGCATGCCTTGCGCGAGGCGCTCAATATCCCGGTGCTCGGCCTATGCAAATCCTCGGTTCATCTGGCGTCTCTGATGGGCGCGAGCTTCTCGATCGTGAACGTCAATCCCAAGTTCACTCGCCGCATAATCGAAAATATTGCAGGGACTGGGCTATCAGGTCGGCTGGTCTCGATCGATGAGATGCAGATTGAGCGCGGCCAAGTGCTGGACCGCGCATTCGAAGACGAGGCGGTGCGTACAAAAGTCATTGAACAATTCATGACCGCGGCTCGGCAGGGCACTGCAAAAGGTGCGGAGGTCGTTATCCCGGCCGGTGGAATTGTCATGACTATCCTCGCGCGTGCCGGCGTATTCGCGGTCGATAAGGCCCCGGTAGTCAACGGATTGATCGCTTTGGTCAAAATCGCGGAACTCGCCGTGCAAGTGAAACGGCTCACCGGAGCTTTCACCAGCAAAAGCATGATGTATGCGCCGCCGTCGGGAAACCTGCTCGCGGATATTCGAAAATCGTATGGCGCGCACCTTTACCCGGGCGCGACATGACCGCACGAGCCGTCGACGCATGTCGTTTTAGCCGCCGTCGCGCTTCTCGGATTTTCGCGCCGACGCGGCCGCAAAGGTTCGCCGCTATTCCTTTGTTAACATGACCTATCCGAGCTCCCATTCGGCAACGGCTCGGAGGGCCGCATGTCCACTTGCGACGAATGCGTGTGACCGCCGCGGCGTCGCCACTGCCGTCCGTGCTCGCGACGCCGAGGCCTCCGAAGAAGCCATGCGTCGTTTGCCTTTTCCCGTGCCTCGGCTGACGACCATCCATCAATTGCGGTCGCCAAGGATTAGGCCGGGCCGCTCTATGGCCGCGGCTTTTGCACGTTGACATGCGCCGGCTTCCCTGCGACAATTCAACTGTTGACAATCTTGCCGCTCGCTCGCGGCCGCCCATTAGGCAAAGAGGGATTTTTAATGGCAAATCCAGTTCGTTGCGTGATTATGCGCGGCGGAACCAGCAAGGCGGTTTTCCTGAAGGAGAACGACCTTCCAACAAATCCTCTTCTGCGCAAAAACATCATTCTCGGTATCTTCGGCTCGCCCGATAAACGCCAGATCGACGGCCTTGGCGGAGCCGATCCGCTCACCAGCAAACTTGCCATCATCGGGCCTCCTCTCGACGACCCGCGCGCAGCCGACACGCATCTCACCTACACCTTCGGTCAGGTTGAAATCGATACGCCGGAGATCGATTTCCTGAGCCTGTGCGGCAATATCAGTTCGGCCGTCGGTGCTTACGCCGTCTACGAAGGCATGGTGCGGCCGACGGCGCCGATCACCACCGTGCGGGCGTTCAACACCAATCTCAATCGTGTGCTCAACATAGAGGTGCCGGTCGAGAACAACCGACCGGTCGAGCGCGGTGATTTCGTGGTGCCCGGCGTGCCCGGATCGGGCGCGCGCATTCTCGTCGATTTCGCCGACACCGCAGGCTCGGCCTGCGGCGCCCTCCTGCCAACCGGCAGTCGGGTCGACCGCCTCGATATCGCGGGCTTCGGAACGATCGAGGCATCGCTGCTCGATATCGGGAATGCCCATGTTTTCATCCGCGCGCGTGATGTCGGCCTGGTCGGCACCGAGACCGCCGCCGAGATCGATGCCAAAAGCGAATTGCGCGAGCTGCTGGAGCGCATCCGCGGCGCCGCCGCTCACCGCATGAAGATGATCAAGGAGCCGGCGCGAAGCAAGCGGGACAGCCCGGCGACGCCGATATTGGGCATGGTCAGTCCGCCGGCGGATTATCGCAACGATATCGGCCGCAGCAGCGTGAAGGCCGGCGACGTCGATCTCGTGTCGCGGGTGATGTTCATGCAGCAGATGCACAAGACCTACGCCGGCACCAGCACCGTGTGCACCGGCGTCGCCAGCCGTATTCCTGGAACCATCGTCCACGAGATGACGCGTCCGGAATCGCTCCAGAACGATGTCGTCCGTATTGGCCACCCGGCCGGCGTGGTCGGCACCGAAACGCGCGTCGAACTGAAGGGTAACGACTATGTGGTGCGGCGGGCGACGCTCGGCCGCACCGCGCGGCGGATCATGGAAGGTTACGTGTTTCCCGGCGCCATCGCTGACAGCGACGCCACGCATGAGACGCCGATATGACGGCTGACAGCGAGGCTCAGCTCGCCTGGCCGCAGCGGCACGCACAGGACAGCAAGCCAATTCAGTCGAAGCTGCTGCAGAAGGCGGGCATGATCGGCCCTTTACGGCTGAAGAACCGCGTCATCATGGGCCCGATGGGCACTAATTACGGCACCACGGACGGGTTCTCCACCGAGCGCGACAAGCTTTATTATGCCGAGCGCGCCAAGGGCGGCGTCGCCATGATCGTGACGGAGGCGATGAATATCTCCGCCGGCGCCCGTAACCATAACAATTCGCTCTGCATCTTTCACGACAAGTTTATCCCGGGCGTCAGCGCGGTGGTCCGCGCCATTCAGGACAACGGCGCGCTGGCCGTCGCGCAAATTAATCATCGCGGACAACTGTTGAAGCGGTCGGTCCTCGGCATGGAGCCGGTCGGCCCGACCGCCGGCAAGCATCCCAACACTGGCGAGCCCGTGCGCGCGCTTCGCGTTGACGAAATTCACGCCATCCAGCGCGATTTTCTCGACGCCACCCGGCGGCTCTGGCGCGCCGGCTACGACGCCGTCGAAATACACGCTGCCAATGGATATTTGTTCCAGCAATTCTTCTCGCCCCGCTTCAACCGGCGCGACGATGACTACGGCGGATCGCTGGAAAACCGGATGCGGCTGCTGCTGGAAACGGTTGACCTTATCCGCGACGAGATCCCTGATTTTCCATTGTTGGTGCGTATCAGCGCCACCGAATACGCGGAGGGCGGCTACACCCAGGACGAAGCCATCGCTCTTGTGCAGGCGCTGGAAAAGGCCGGCGTTTCGGCGATCGACCTTTCTGGCGGCACCAATGAAAGCCCGCTGCTATCGCGATTTTGCATCCAGCCGCCGTCGTTTCCGCGCCGCTGTCTCGAACCGCATGCGCGCCCGCTCAAACAGGCATTGACGATTCCGGTGATCATCGCCGGACGCATTATTTCGCCTGAGGACGCGGAAGCCGTCCTCCAGGCTGAAAGCGCCGACTTCATTTCGCTCGGACGCGCCCTGATCGCCGACCCGCATTGGTGCAACAAGGCCTTCGGCAAGATTCCCGCTCCGATCAGACCCTGCATCTCTTGCAATATCTGCTTCGAGCGGCTGACGCTGGAGCGCGACGTGGCCTGCGTGCAGAACCCGCTTGTCGGCACCGAATTCGAATCGCTGGAATTTCTCGAGCCGCAGATCGGGCGAAAGACCGCGGCCGAAAAGCGCCAGCGTATCCTGGTCCTCGGCGCCGGCGTGGCGGGCGTCGAAGCCGCGCGCATGGCCGGCGCACTCGGTCACTCAGTTGAAATTTGGGAGACCGCGGTGCGCGCCGGAGGACAGGTTCCGCTCGCGCTGGCCGCGCCCGACAAGGAGGACGTCGCCGGCGTCTGGACCTACCGCATCGACGAGCTTGAGCGGCTCAACGTCCCCATCAAACTCGGGGTCAAGATCACCGCCGATGCGCTGCGCAACTTTGCGCCGGACTTCGTCATCATGGCAACCGGCTCGCGGCCGCGCGCTTTTCCTGGCCCGCTCGATGTCCGCGTTCCGGTGCTGCAGGCCTGGGATGTCCTGCTCGACGATGCGGCGATCAAACCCGGCGCCAGGGTTACCCTGATCGGCGGCGGGATGGTCGGCATCGAAACCGCCGAAGTGCTCGGCGCGCGCGGTTGCGCCGTGACCGTGATCGAAATCCTGTCGACAGTCGCGCGCGACATGGCCCGCAACAACCGTTTCGACGTGCTGGTTCGCCTGGAAAAGTACAACGTTCGAATGCTGACCGAAACCAGGATCGAGAGCACTGTGGACGGCGAACTTGTGCTGGTGCGCAACGGAGAGCGCATACGCCACGATCCGGGCGACGCCATCGTTCTTGCCGTCGGCCCGCAGCCGAATCGGGACGTCGTCTCCATGGTCGAAGAAACCGGCGTGCCGAGCGTGCTAGTCGGCGACTGCAACCAGCCGGGTGATTTTCTCAGCGCCATTCGCGACGCATCCATGGCGGTTCTTGCCGTGAATGATCGCCGCGTCTCGTCAGGACGAAGCCCCGTTCAATAACAAACGGGGGTTGATGCAAAGGGAGGATTCAATGCAGCGACTATTCAAGACACTGACGGCGATGCTCTGCCTGGCAGCGGCAACGTTGTTGGCGAGTGAGGCATCCGCGCAAACCACGCCGTTCAAGATCGGGGTGATCCTGCCATTGACCGGCAACACCGCCTGGGGTGGACAGCCGGCGAAGATGGCGGCCGAACTCGCGGCGAGCGAAGTCAATGCGAAAAAGCTGGCCGGCAAATTCAAGGTCGAACTGGTGTTCGCGGACGGCGCATGCGAGCCGCGCACGTCGTACGCGGCGGCGGAAAAGCTGATCAAACAGGAGCAGGTGCAGGCCCTGATCGGCGAATGGTGCTCGAGCGCCTCGGTCGCGATCGCCCAGGTCGCAAACGATGCGAAGGTTCCCTACATCGTGCAGATTTCGACCGCTGACGGTATCGCCAAGAATGCCGGACCCTACGTGTTCCAAAGCGTAATGGAGAATAAAGCCATTCAGCGCCGCGAGGGCGAGCTGCTGCTGAAGAAATTCAAGTTCAAGTCAGCGGCGATCCTGGTCGAAAACAACGATTTCGGTCTGAGCTTCCGCAAAAACGTGCGCGAGACGCTCGAGAAGGCGAAAATCAAGATCGCCATCGATATTCCGCAGGATCGCCACGACACCAACTGGTACTCGGTGATTACCCGCATACAGGGCGCTTCTCCCGACATTGTGGTGGTGTCGATCTCGGCCGGCCAGGCCGCCAACTTCGTCAAGCAGTATGCCGAGAGCAACGTCAAAATCCCGTTGTTCTCCGACTATCCGCCGCCGCCCTACATCTTCGAAAAGCAGGTGGGACTGCAGGCCGGCAAGATTGGCCTCATCCGCGGCGCCTTTTTCCTCAACGGCCCGAACGCAACGCCGAAGCAAAAGGCTTTCGTCGCCAAGTTCGAGCCGATCGTCGAGAAAGCGACCGGCCAGAGGCGCCCGACCGTGCACTGGGACATCGTCACCTATGACGCAGTCATAATGGCGGCCAACGCGCTCAAACGCAGCGGTAGCGCCAAGGCCGAAGATTTCATCAAGGCGCTCGCGGCGACGAAATACGACGGCGTGCTCGGCCACTACGAGTTCGACAGCGATCGCGAAGTCAAGCCCGAAGGCTTCGAGTTCCAGTTCATCCGCGACAAGGCCGATGGCACGCTCGAGGTCGTGAAGTAAGGCTTCGATCAGCGTCAAAGAGACAAACGGTGTTTGTGCAGATCGTTATCAACGGCCTGATCCTCGCCAGCAGCTACGCACTGGTGGCGGTTGGGCTTACGCTGATTTTCGGCGTCATGCGAATGGTCAACTTCGCCGAAGGCCAGTCGGTGATGATCGGCGCCTTTGTCGCCGCCACCGTCGCACCATTCGTCGGGTACATCCCGGCGATTGGTGTGGCGATGATGGTGAATGCATTGTTGGGCGTCGTCCTCGAACGGACCGCGTTTCGTCCATTCCGCGGCATGGAGCTCAATGGCTTGATCGCCTCCATGGGCATGTCGATCATCCTGATCAATCTCGCCGAGCTGATTTGGGGTACGGACCCGCGACCGTTCGATACCGCGCTCAACAACATCTCGGTCACCTTCGGCACGGTCGGGGTGAGCCTGCAGCGGCTGGTGGTGATCGCTTGCAGCCTTGGGCTGCTGCTGGCCCTGTGGTGGCTGGTTCAGCACTCCTCGCTTGGACGCCAGTTCCGTGCCGTGTCGGAAGATGCCGAAGTTGCTTCGGCGATGGGTATCGACGCCAACCGCATCGCCCGCACCAGCGTGGTGATCGGATCCTCACTTGCCGCCGCCGCCGGAGCCTTGTCCGGACCCGTGAACATGCTGGCGCCCGACATGGGGCAGGCCGAAATGCTCAACGCCTTCGCCGCAATCATCCTTGGCGGCTTCGGCAACGTCAATGGCACAATCCTTGGCGCGCTGGTCATCGGCATGGTGCAAAGCGTCTCTGCCGTCTACATCTCGAACGCCTATTCGAACTCCATCGCATTCGGCCTGCTGATCGTCACCCTGATCTTTTTCCCACGCGGCCTCGTGCCCGAGCGGATGGACGAAAATGTCTAGAACCGGCTTGTGGGCCCTGCGTTTTGTCTGTCTCGCGTTGCTGGCGGCGCTGCCGTTCATCATCGGCCCGTTTTGGCTGCAGATGATGGCGCTGGCGCTGATCTACAGCTTGGTCGTCTTCAGCATTAACGTGCTGACCGGCTTTTGCGGCCTCTTGTCATTCGGGCAAGCGGGATTCGTCGGCGCCGGCGCCTACACCTTTGGCGTGCTCAGCGTTTCTGGCGTTCCGATTTTCCTCTGCGTCCTGGCGGGCCTTGCCTTGCCGACATTCCTTGGTCTTTTGCTCGGCCTGCCGGCGGCACGGCTAAAGGGCCACTATCTTGCAATCGGCACGCTTGGCTTCGGCGTGCTCGGCGCGCAGATGCTCAACAACATGGTCGACGTCACGCGCGGTCCGATGGGCCTGCTCGGCATTCATTCAGTCGAACTCGGCCAGACCGGCTGGTATTACGTGCTGCTCGTCATATCGCTCGGCGCGATGGCGAGCCTGAACCTATTGGAGCGATACAGCTTCCTTGGTGTGATGCTCAAGTCGGTGAAGTACGACGAAGTGTCCGCCGAGGCCTGCGGCATGGCAACGTTCGGCGTGAAGCTGCTGGCATTCTGCAGCTCGGCTTTTCTCGCCGGCCTGTGCGGCGTCCTGCTCGCCGCCTATATGCGCTTCCTCACGCCTGACCTTTTCGTGCCGACCGAATCGTTCCGCTATTTGATGATGGCGGTCGTTGGCGGCGCCGGCAGCGCGACCGGGGGCTTCATCGCCTCGCTTTTCCTCACGGCGATGCCCGAATTGCTTCGCTCGCTGGGAGAGACGAACTTCCGGCTCCTCGTTTACGGGATCATGGTTCTGTTCGTTCTGTGGTTCGTGCCCGGCGGCATCGGCGGACTGATCGACCGGGTGATCGGAAATCGAGTTGGCGCAGCCCCTGCTTCCCCGGCAAGGGAAGATGCCGCACCCATGGCCGCTTCCGGAGTTTCGCAATGACAACTCCGATTTTGGAAATCAAAGGGGTTTCGAAGGATTTCGGCGGTGTCCAGGCGTTGCAAGGCGTCGATCTCACCGGGCTGGCGGGCGAGGTGCACGGACTTATCGGCCCGAATGGCGCCGGCAAATCGACGCTGATCGGCTGCATTACCGGCGTGAACAAAATCGATCGCGGCGAAATCCTGTTTCGCGGCCGGCGCATCGACCGCATGAGCGTGCACAAGCGCGCACGGCTTGGAATCGGACGGACGTTCCAGAAAATTCGCCTGGCTCAGCAGCTCACCGTATTCGAAAACGTAGCCGCGGCACTTGCCTCGACTTGGTTCCGACGCCCATCCGGCTATCTGCGCGTGTTCACGCCCTTGTCATCCAAGATCATCACCTGCCCCGTCTACGAGGCGCTTGAGGCTGCCGGGATTGCTTCGTTGTCCCGCAAGCAGGTCGCATCCCTGCCGTATGGCAAACGTCATTTCGTCGAGCTGGCGCGAGCACTTGTCGGCCGGCCCGACGTGATCCTGCTCGACGAACCGGCAACCGGACTAACCGATGCCGAACGCGAAAATCTAATGGCGCTTGTGCGTCGGATTACCGCGAGCGGTTCGCTGGTCGTGCTAGTCGAACATGACCTCGAACTTGTCGGCCGCCTGTGCGATCGCGTAACCGTGATCGAGTACGGCCGCAGGATTTTCAGCGGCACACCGCTGGATGCACAGAAAGATTCGCATGTGGTGAAAGCCTATCTGGGCTCGTCGAAGTTTGCACAACAGGAGGCGCGCCGTGGCCCCTCAGCTTGAGGTGCGAAATCTGTCCGTCTACTACGGCGAGGTTGTCGGCGTGCGCGATCTCAGCATGTCGGTCGGCAATGGCGAGATCGTCGCCCTGCTCGGCGCCAACGGGGCGGGGAAAAGCACGACGCTCAAAGCCGTCATTGGCATGGTGAAAGCGAAGAGCGGCGGCATCATCGTTGATGGGCAGGATGTCACCGGCCAACCGGCCCACACGACGGCGCGCAAGGGCATCGCCCTCGTGCCGGAAGGGCGCCGAATTTTCAAGCGCATGACGGTGCGCGAAAACCTTGAAGTCGGCGGCGTCATCCGAAGCAAAACGGAAATCGGGCGGCAAATGGAAGGCGTACATGCGCTGTTTCCGCGCCTGAAAGAGCGCGCGCAACAGTTGGCGGGAACCCTTTCGGGTGGCGAACAGCAGATGCTCGCGATCGGACGCGCGCTGATGTCGATGCCTCATTTCATTTTATTCGACGAGCCTTCGCTCGGCTTGGCACCGATCGTCGTCGAAGACGTGATTGCCGCCATCCGCCGGATCAGCCGCGACTTCGGCATCGGCGGTATTCTGGTCGAACAGAATGTCGACGTCGCGCTCAGTCTCGCCAGTCGGGCCTATGTGCTGTCGCGTGGCGCGCTGGTGCTGACGGGCTCGGCCGATGAGCTGCGAGGCTCCGATCGCCTTCGCGAGGCTTATCTCGGGATGGGTATTTGAATCTCACAACCACTGCACAACTTTAACCGGATCAACAGGGTTACCAATGTCCGCAATAGATCAGCTTCGGCAAATCCTCAATCGCGATGAATTGATCATCGCGCCCGGCGCCTACGACGCCTTGACGGCGCGCCTCGTTGCGGCCGCCGGTTTTCCGGTGGTTTACGCAACCGGCGCCGGCATTTCCAACTCGCAGCTTGGGCTTGCCGACATGGGATTGCTCACCATGACGGAAATGCTCGAGCAGACTCGCAAGATCGTCGGCGCCGTCGACGTTCCGGTTATCACCGACATCGATACCGGCTACGGAAACGCCGTCAATCTTTACCGAACCGTCAAAGAATTTGTCCGCGCGGGTGTCGCCGCGGTGCAGATCGAAGACCAGATCATTCCGAAAAAATGCGGCCACTTCACCGGCAAGCAAATCATTCCGTTCGACGAAGCCGTCCTCAAAATCAAGGCTGCGGTGGAGGCGCGCGGCGACAGCAACCTGATGATCGTCGCACGCACCGACGCCATTGCCGTCGACGGATTCGAGGAGGCGATGCGCCGCGCAAACGCCTACTATGAGGCCGGGGCAGATGCGCTGTTCGTTGAAGCGCCGCGCTCGCGCGAGCAGATGGCCGCCATCGGCAGCCAACTTCCTGGCATCAAGATTGCCAACATCGTCGAAGGCGGCCACACGCCGATCGTCCCCGCCAAGGATCTCAAGGCCATGGGTTTCCGCCTTGCGATATATGCCAACATGGTGCTGCGTTCGAGCGTCAAGGCAATCCAGAAGAGCCTCGCGCATCTTCGCGAAGCGGGTGACTCTGAAGGCATCCTCGACGAGATGATCACCATGGAAGAGCGCGCTCGCGTCACTCAGAAGGACAAGCTCGACGCGCTTGAGAAGCGCTATGTCAACGCCGCGTAAGCTGTATCACGGCGGCTGGCGATGAGTGCCGCAATGACCGCAAGCATCCCAGCCGCCCGATCGAGACCAACCGCAACCACGCCCCCGGCGAAAAGTACGGAAAACATCATGTCCAAGACTGCAAGCGACACCAGGACTGCAAGCGATTATCTCGCCGATCATTTCACGAACGTCGCGACCGGCGATCTGCCGCCCAAGCTGATTGCCGATGCCAAGACGCTGGTGGCCGACTATCTCGGTGTGGCTGTCGCCGGAAGCCAGACCGATAGCGGCGCCATTGCCGCGCGTTTTGCAAACGAGACCGGCGGAAAGGCGGAGGCGACGCTGATCGGCCACGCCGGTCGCGTTCCGGCGGTGCATGCCGCATTCGCCAATGCCATATCCTCGCACAGCATCGAACTCGATGATGTGGACGTGCTGGCATTGTTTCACTTCAGCCCGCCGATCGTCTCTGCCGCGCTGGCGGTGGCTGAACGCGAAAAATCAAGCGGCCATGACTTTATCACGGCGGTTGCCCTCGGCTGCGAAATGATGGCCCGCCTCAGCGCGGCGGCCAACAATTCGCTGCGCGATCGCGGCTACCATACCACGCCGACTTGCGGCGTATTCGGCGCCACCATCGCCGCCGCGCGCCTGCTCAGGCTCGATCGCGATCAGGTTGTGTCTGCGCTCGGGTTGGCCGGCGCGCAGGCGTCGGGCCTCATGGAAATGTACGGGCCTTCGATGCAAAAGCGCTTCAATCCCGGTCCCGCCGCGCGCAACGGCGTCACCGCCGCGCTGATGGCGAAGCTCGGTTTCACTGGGGCCGCTACGATTTTTGAAGGCGAGCGCGGATTCTTGCGTGCATTCACGGACGCATTCGATCTCGGCCTGCTGACCAAGGACCTGGGCAAGGATTATCCGGTCCACATGGAATACAAGGCCTATTCCTGTGCGCGTCCCATTCACAATGCCATCGACTGCGCGCTCGATATCCGCAAGCAGCTGAAGGAGCCCATCTCCAATGTCAGCGCAATCACCATGCAGCGCCACCCGGCCTGGGCAAAATATCACCTCAATACGCGACCGAAGACCTATCACGAAGCGCAGGTGAGCCTGCCTTATTCGACCGCGGTCGCCTTGATTGAAGGCAACGCGCTTTTGCCGCAATATCAGGACGAGAAGCTAAACAACCCCGAGATCCTGCGGCTGTCGCAGATGATAAATGTCGTGCCGGACAATAGTCTTCCGCGTGGCGTGTCGTGCCTGATGACGCTGAAGACGACCGGAGGCGCCGAGCTGAAGTCGCAGGTCGATCACCCGCGCGGCTCGATTGAAAATCCGATGTCGCCAGAAGACATGAGCAACAAGGCCCATATGCTCGGCGACGACGTCATCGGTCGTGCTAAGATGGATGCGCTGATCGAACGGGCGAGGAACGTCGAAAAACTGCCAAGCCTTTCCGAGCTCATGCAACTCACGGCTACGACGGCGCCGGTTCGTGCAGCGATCGGAGGGCGCCACGCTTAACGCCATGTCGAACGAGAAACCATCCACTGGCATCACCGAAAATCTGGCCGCCTTCGTTGCCGAGGTGCCGCGCCGGGGCGTACTGGCAAATGTCCGCGCGGTGCTGCAGGCGGCGGCGATCGATGCCATTGGTTGCGCTTTGTTTGGGCTGACAACGGAGTTGGTGCGCATTGTGCATGCGTTTGCGCGCGAACAGGCCGGCCCGGCCGAGGCGACATTGTGGGCTTCCGGCGGCGCGCGCATCTCGGCGGTAAACGCGGCGCTGCTCGGCGGCACGGCCATTCATGGATTCGACTTCGACGATCACCACCGCGCTAAACTGCATCTCAGCGCCGCGGTCCTTCCCGCCGCGTTCGCGATGGCTGAACGCGAAAATTGCGACGGCCCCACGCTGCTGGCGGCGCTCGCCGCCGGCTACGAGGCGATGGCGCGCATCAGTCTTGCCGCCAACCCCAATGCGGCCCGCATGCGAGGATGGCATCTGACCGGAATCTGCGGCACTTTTGGAGCAGCCGCCGCTGCTTCCGTGATCCTCGGGCTCGACGCGCGCGCGACCGCGAGCGCGTTCGGCCTTGCCGGCACGCAATCCGCCGGCCTGTGGGCGTTCAACGCCGACGGCGCCATGAGTAAGCGCTTGCATCCCGGCAATGCCGCGCGAAATGGAATCGCGGCCGCCTTGCTGGCGCAGAAGGGATTTCAGGGCCCGCGCAAAATCCTCGAAGCCGAGGATGGCGGCTTCCTGGCCGCAATGTCGGACGCGGCGCGCCCGGCCGAAATCGAACGCGATCTTGGCAAAATCTGGCGGGCGGAGGCGGTTTGCTTTAAGCCCTATGCCTGTTGTGGCAGCAATCACGCCAGCATCGATGCCGTGCTGGAATTGATGGCTGAACATCAATTCACTGCAACCGATGTCCGCTCCGTCACCGTCGGTATCAGCCGCGTCGTCGAACGGCAGACCGGTTTTCCGTATACGGCGTCCACGGTGTTGAATGCCCAGATGAGCATTCGCTACAACGTCGCCGTCGCATTGCTCGATACCGCGGCGCTGATCGAACAGTTCACGCCCCAGCGCGTCGCCGACCCGGTCCTCAATGAGCTGATCTCGCGGATTGACGTCGAGGTCGACCCGGAGATGGACGCGGTTTATCCGGAAAAATATGCCGGGATCGTTACAATCGAGCTTCGCGACGGTCGGCGCGTGCGTAAGCGCGTCGATTACTCGAAAGGTATGCCGGAAAATCGCATGAGTTCGGCCGAGCTCAACGCCAAGTTCGGGTCGCTGGCGGCCGCGTCGGTCGGCGCCGACGCCGCTGCGGAGCTATTGGCTGATCTAAACAAGATTTTTGACGTCGCGAGCAATACCGGGCTCATGCGGCGCCTTGGCGGCGTGGTCGTACGCGACCATTGCCTTTCTTCCGCGGCCTGACAGCCTGAAGGCAGTCTCGCGGGGCTTGCCCGGCTTGGCGCCGCTTTGGCCAAAATCTGCTGTTGCTTAGTTTGAGATGTTGGGCATGACATCGAGACGAACCGCGATGCCTTCGAGATCGCGGCTCGGAGCCGGATAGCGCTTCATCACCAGCGGATCATGGCCTGGGACGATGTGATTGGGCGTGGGCGCTTGCGCCATCAGGGCATCGAACCCTTCGAGCATCTGCCCGACATGGAATGCCGTGACAAAGGGCCTGTGGCTCTCAAGATTCTCGTAGAAATGCGTGACGTCGGAAGCCACGACGACCCACCCGCGCGCGGTATGGACGCGAACAAATTGAAGTCCCGCCGAATGCCCGCCGACCGCGTGAAGGGAAATCCCCGGTGCGAGTTCGGAAGAGCCGTTATAGAAAACGACGCGTTGCGCGAAATTCAGCCGCACAATGCCGCAGATATCTTCCGCCTCGAAAGAATGGGAGAGTCGCGGATAACTCATGTAGTGCCCGGTCGCGTAGTGAACTTCCGCTTCCTGCAAATGGAAGCGCGCCTGCGGAAACCGATGAAAATTCCCCACATGGTCGTAATGAAGGTGGGTGAGGATGACGTCGCCGACCTGCTCGGCGTCGACGTTGAGAAGTTTCAACGCATCGATCGGAGAGCGAAGAAACGTTCGTTTTCTTTTTGCCGCGACTTCGGCGGTGAATCCGCAGTCGATGACAAACGTTCGCTCGTTCGACGTGGCAACCCACAGATAATAGTCCATCGGCATCGGACCCTCGTGCGGATCCCCGCCGATAAAATGATCGCGGCGCTGCGCGTTGCGCGTGGCGTAACGAATCGCAAAAAGCTCGTATTCCGGCAGCGTGGAAGACATGGCGTCGAAACTCCGTTACGTGAGTATACTCGGTAATCTTAGAGACTTTTCAAATATTGGCCGCATTCGAAATTCGCATGACCCGCCCTCCCCCGCGCATGATGAATCGTCTTTGCACGACATGCCTAAATCAATAGGCTGGCCCGAACGACGACATACGCTCTGATGCGTAGAACGCGCGGGTCACAACCGGGGGGACCATGATGATCAAGCAAGCTATCATCCTTGCTTTGCCGGCACTATCGATTGCCGTTTCTTCCGCGCTTGCTGCCGAGGTCACCGTGATGAGCGGCGCCGCCGTGGAAGCAGGATTGGTTGTGGCAGCCGACGCCTTCCACAAACGGACAGGCAGCACCGTCAAGATCACGTTTGCCACCACGCCCCAAATCCGCCAGCGTATGGGCGCGGGCGAAACGCCCGATGTGGTGATTGCACCGCCTGCGCTTCTGGAGGAGCTAGCAAAATCCGGCAAAGTCGACGGTGCCGCACGGGTGCCGGTCGGCCGGGTCGGCGTCGGCGTTGTGGTCCGAAAAGGTGCGCCGAAGCCCGACATATCGACCACGGATGCGCTCAAACGTGCGGTTCTCGACGCGGACTCCGTTATCTACAATCGTGCATCGAGCGGCCTTTATGTCGAAAAGTTGCTTCAACGGCTGGGCGTCGCTGACCAAATTCAAGCGAAGACCAGACGTTATGCAGGCACGGATATGGTCGATCCCCTCGTCAACGGAAAAGGCAAAGAGATCGGATTTATGCCGGTGGCCGAAATTCTGCACTTCCGCGACCGGGGGATGCAGCTTGTCGGTCCGCTGCCGGCCGACGTCCAACACTACACGAGCTACGCTGCGGCACCGGCGTCGAAATCTAGCGTCGCATTGAATTTCGTTCGTTTCCTCGGAACTCCGGCGGCGAAGGAAATATTTGTCTCCGCAGGTATCGAGTAGCTCGCGCGCGGCCAAGCGCAGACCGCCAGCGATCGCAAGACGGGGTTTGTTGATCGCCTCGACCGCGGCCGTCGCCCCCGATCGGACCGTCATTTTGATTTTCGGCAGGTCAATCCGATGACCGCCGACATGCCACCATGCGACGTACCTTCGCGCAGCTCCAACTCTTCTTCTGTGAAAACCATGTCCTGGAAGCCGGCGAAGGCCTCTTTCAGCAGGGGCCTTGTGTAAAATTTGTCGATCTGCTTCGGCCCGCCTGTCCCATAGGCAAGCTGCTTCGGGGTGTAACCCAGGATGATGAGAAGGCCGCCCGGCTTGAGCGCTTTGCGCATGCCGGCCCACTTCAACGCGCGCTCCCCAGGCGTTGAGAACTGGGTGAAGATTTCGCACACCACGTCGTAGGCGGCCTCCGGATATGCCCAGTTATGGACGTCGGCAAGTTCGAAAATGACGTTCACGCCACGCTCGCGCGCGAGCGCACGCGCCTTGTCCTGCGCGCTTGGCGAGAAATCGATCGCATGCACGTCGAGCCCCAGCTCTGCAAGCCAGACGCTGTTACGTCCCTCGCCATCGGCAACGGCCAATACCCGGCCCGATGCCGGCAGCAAGGGCTTGCATCTGGCGAGAAAATAGTTCGGCTCCTTGCCAAAAATGTAATCCGGCGCGCTGTAACGCGTTTCCCAACGCTTATATTCCTCGTTCAATTGGGTCTCTCCTCGCTCACGACGCCACCAAACATTATCGGCGGCGTCTTGCACCGACAGCATCGGAAATCTTGCCAAGAAGCAGCAGCGTCGATCATCGAACGCACCTTCGATATAATTATATCGTGACCTCCCGCGTGACATTGCGGGGCAACCGCACGTCGGCGAACGAATACGAACGCCAGCGAACGTCGATGCATTCTCCCTTAAACCTTGCCAGAAGGCCTGCGCGGGAGACCGCCAATGCGCTTAAGTCATTGATTTTGCTGGCGCTCCCTAGAGCGGATTTCACTCATATTGGAGCATACCCATCGTGAGCAAAATAGTTTGCGCACTCTTTTGCGCTGAGGCGCGGCACGAATGAGCCGATGCGACGGCGAAGAGCGCGCGCCGTCCGGGCGGCGGCTTTGCGTAGAAGCGCCTTCAGTTTGCTGAAGGACATCTCGATCGGATTGAGATCGGGCGAGTACTTCGGCAGATAGCGCAATTCCGCACCGACGGCTTCGATCGCTTCCTTGACGCCGGCGACCATGTGGGCCCTCAGATTATCCATCACGACGATATCGCCGCAGTTGAGTGTGGGAGCCAAGCATTGCTCAATATAAGCCAGAAAGACTTCTCCATTCATGGCTCCGTCAATCACCAATGGCGCCGTCATTGCATCGCAGCGCAGGCCAGCCACGAACGTCAGCGTCTTCCAGGTTCCGAACGGTACGCGCCCGACCAATCGCTCGCCACGCGCGCAGCGACCATACAGACGAGCCATGTTGGTGTTCACCGATGGGTGAGTAGGCCGGAGGAGTTTCACCCCCGGCCTCTCGCAGAACGGTGCGTGAACCTCTCGATTCACACCGCTCCCATCAGGTGAACGTGGTCGTTCCGAACGACTGCCAGTGTACGAAGAGTTCCGCATTGTCCCCCGCCAGCTTTCGCAAGAACAGCGAAGCACGGGTTGTGTGGAACCGGAAGCGCTTGTACTTTCGCATGATCCAGGCTTTCAGCTTCTGATTGACGTAATCGACCAGAGAGAACAGCGCCGAACGGCTGAACCGGCCGTAGTAACCGATCCACCCCCTGAGGAGCGGATTGATCTGCCGGGCGATCTCAGCCAGCGTCCCCGACGTTTGCCGGGGAATGTGCAAGCTCCGGATCGTTGCTCGCATGGACTTCAGAGCTGTTGGACTGACCGCCGGAGTGTATCCGCAGAAGAACTCCGTCCTCTGTGACGTCGCCACCCGCCGCGGCCTGAACTGATATCCGAGGAAGTCAAATTTCACGTTCGGATACGTTCGTCGCCGCCTGTTGTCCTTGCAATAGACGATCCGCGTCTTTGTCGGATGCATCTGAAGACCGCACACCTCCAACCTCGCTTGAAGCTCCGCCTTTATGGCCTCTGCTTCTTGCTCGGTCCGGCAGTGCACCAGTCCGTCGTCAGCATATCGACACCAAGTGAGGTCGGGATGTGTCCGCGCCATCCAGAGATCAAACGTATAATGCAGGAACAGATTGGCCAGTATTGGGCTGATCACGCCCCCTTGCGGGGTTCCACGCGTCCGCTCAATGAGCTCCCCGTCCTTTTTCATTGACGCCGTCAGCCATCTTTCGATGTAGAGCAGCGCCCATTTGCATTGCACGTGTCGCCGGACCGCCTTCAGCAGAAGATCATGCGGAAGATTGTCAAACAGCCCTTTGATGTCGAACTCCAGGATCCAATCATTTTTCCAGCACCGTTGACGTGTGACCCCTACGGCGTCCAGAGCCGATTTTCCCGGCCTGTAACCGTAGGAGTCCGGCAGGAAGATCAGTTCCAGTTCCGGCTCAATCATCTGCTTGACCACCATCTGCGCGATTCGATCGCTAACAGTGGGCACACCTAAAATCCTTTCGCCGCCCGTCTTCTTTGGAATGGAGACGGCGCGCACCGGAGGTGGAAAGTAGGTACCTGAGGACATGCGATTCCAGATTTTGTAGAGATTCCCCGCAAGATCTGTCTCGAACATCTCCAAGGTCTGCTCGTCCACTCCAGCTGCACCGCGATTGGATTTGACCGCCTTGTAGGCTTCGTACACTCGCCGCTTCTCGATCAAGAACGGCCTGTTTATCGTACCGATCGAAGTCATCCTGTTTCCAGTTGGTTCAAGAGTACGACTACCTGACCCGACCCCTTTGCTCCGACCCCATTACAGGGCCCTCAACGCTCGTACGGATCGGTCCGCCCCAGTCTCTTGCTTCGGTACTCTCGCCTCACGGTTGGCGCCGCTTGGGCTTCTCCCTTGCCATCAAGAGCCTGGTTCCTGCAGTTCCACGTCAAAGCCTGTGTCCGACTCACGCCCCCTCTACGCCGGTCGCCGCCCGCCCCGTCATCAGGCATCTGACGGACTTGTCCCAGGATGACGAAACGGTCCTGGTTTTGACGACACTTAGATTTATAACGACGCGTCCTCGGAGGGTTCACTTTCGTTCGTCTTTCGGACACTCACCTGCTCGGTTTGATCCGAACTTTTGATCCGACGCTCACTACCACGGCTCTTTACCGCAGCAGCTCGGACTGGTTTGAGATCCGCTCCTGAAAGCCGATCTCGGGGGGCCCGCCCCCATCTTTCACGCAGCTTCACGAAGCGGTTTTAGTTCATGTCGAACTCCTTCCGCTGCTCTGCAGCACACTTTCGTCAATGAAGACAAGACAGGAAGAATCAAGCAGGCCTTGCTCTCGGATCCAGCGCCGGCGTGAAATTGGTTTTTCAGCGGGCATCATCAGACCCTCGATTTTGCTACGCGAGACAAACAGTACCACTTGACCATTTCTATTCCTGAGGTGATCGCCGCACCACCATCCGAGTTGAAGACCGGCCCTATCGTAGACGGCATCAACGGCAATCAACGCGACGGCATTACCATCCAGATCGACCATCCAACTGGATCGGGGATCAGCCCAGAATTTTACATTGCCCGTTCGGTCTAGTAGCGGCAATAACTTCACGATTAAATCTCCGTTTAATTTGCTTTTTCGAAAATCGGCGAAACTGGCACAACATGAGTCACATCAAATTTGTATGTACGAAAAATCAGATTTATGTGGATCAGTTATGGCGGGTCGATTTTCGATTTCCGCCACTTATCAGCTGTCGTCCAACCTAGACTGGACGAGCAACGTTTGGTCCATACGGTCCAGCACGCGCTATACCGCCGCTTATGGCTTATGATAAATATCGCAATGAACAATCCACAAAGTATATGTTGGCGCATCGTTGTCGCCCCAATTCATTATGGCGCAACAACTCGACAAGACTTGTGAACTGCGCGGACCATGTGCTCATCATATGTTGTGGCTGTAGGGAAAAAATGGCGAAACTTTGGACACTTCAAGTGATGCGTGGCGTGGCAGTAAATCTCGTTGTTTTTTCACATTTGTTTAGCATTGAAACCAAATATGCCGGCGGCGGTATTCTGCCGCCGTTCAGCTTCTATGGCATTGCCGGGGTAGACATTTTTTTTGTTTTGTCCGGCTTCATCATGGTTGTAGTGGCCGGAAAAGGCATCGGAGCCATTCAATTTCTCTGGCGACGCGCCGCACGTATCTATCCAGCTTATTGGCTAGTCACTCTCATTGTACTCGCTACAAGCTTGGCCAAACCAGCGTGGGTAAATTCGTCGGTAGCAGGGCCAATCTCACTCTGGCGATCTTTTTTGCTAGTGCCGGATACGGCGCTGCCGCTTCTTGCAGTTGGTTGGACCCTTATACATGAGGTCTATTTTTATTTGGTATTTGCGGCTCTGTTAGCACTGCGCGTTCCGATCCTACGTGGTCTTCTCGGGTGGGGTCTGGTTTTGCTCATAGTGACCATCTTCGGCGGCGACTACGCGACAAGCTTTCCGCTTGGGCGTGTCTGGACTAACCCGCTCACGGCGGAGTTCATGATGGGCGCTGTAATAGGCGTTTTGTATGAACACAAGAACATGAGCGGAGGCACATTGGCCGGCGTTATTGGGATCACGATACTTGGTGCTTCTATCGTATTCGTCGCGCCTGCCCTGCGGCTCGTAGACAACACGCATTTAGATATTTTGCGCGTCACGCTGTTTGGAATTCCACCGGCACTGATCGTCTATTGGCTCGCTGCCTTAGAAATGAATGCAGTGCGAATGCCAGCGAGATTGCTCATTGCGCTCGGCGACTGGTCCTACGCAATCTACTTAACGCATGTTCTGGTGCTGTCCGCATTCGGTCGTATCATCCATGCGCTGGCTCCTTCGGATGCAATATCAAGTCTCGTGCTGATTATTGTTGGGGTTCTGGCAGCTAATTTCGTAGGCGCTATCATGTTCACATTTTTTGAGCGCCCGACGCTTGGGATGCTGCATCGATTTGGCTCAACGGCATTCCTGCGGTCGGAGGATACACGCGCGCTGCCACCGGTATGATCGCTGCCATCGAAAGCCCGCTCGACCCGTTGTCGCAGTCTCGCAAGAAGCCTAAGAAGAGCAGGAAAGACCAGCCGCCGCCGTAACCGCCCGCGGCCATGCTCCCGTCCAGCACCGGAGGTCGCGGATATCTTCCGCAACCATGGTCCCGTTTGGCGTCACGCCAATGCCGGGCACGTAAGCCTTGACCAGATGAAGGTCAGGCGCCGAAGCGCGGATCATCGGCATGATGAGCAGCTTCTGCCGCGAGGTCGGCAACGTGAACAACGGTTTTGGTTCGAGCAACGCGAGAGAGCGGCAAACCCGGATAGCGGCGCAGGTCGCCGAGCGTCGCTTCGCCCAACGCGTTGTACCGCGCCAGCAGTTCCTTAATCCGGCGCGGCACAAAACTTGTCATCGTCGACACCGCAGAGACCGTATGGCCCTGCGCCAGAAGCCAGATCGTCTGGTAGTGCCGCGCCGCGCACACGTCTTCGCAAGCTCGATACGAGCCGCCAAATCTTCGATGCTCAGGTGGTTCTCGACATGGGCCATGGCGCGCCTCCGCGATTCATGGCCGCTCACGCTAACCGCTTCGACCCAAAAAGGGAATCCGGCTTGCCCGAGTTATTTACCCGGAAACCGTATAATACAAGACCGTCCCTGGCGTTATTCCAGTGGAGTTCGAGAAGGAAAAGTTGAAAATCAACAACTCTAGCCAAGCAACGCGAAAGGCTTGTGGTTTCAAAGCGGTCAAAATGATATCATACTTATCGCCACCTTCGATGCACCCAGAGCCATTGCTCAGGATATTCGCGTATCCACCCCTCGATTATATTTGTAATTGCTTGCGTAGTGCCGTCTACATCCAACTCGCCTGTGACGTCGCGCACGGGTGCGATTTCATCAGTCAACTCTAAACGGAAGCGATGGCCGGGAAGCCGAACCACCCGCACACCGTGGATTGGACATTCTATCAGGCGCGCAAGCCGCGCCAGCATTGCGTTTGCTTTAGTACGGCGACCGAAGAAAGTTACGGTAACGCCCTGCGCGTTATATTGATCCACCAGCATGCCAACATGCAATCCTTGCCGTAAAGCGTCAGCAACTTTCACCGGAGCATCGAACCCGGTGCGAATGAGCCGACCCATCTTTTCGGTACGTATCTTTAGTACGGCATTGGCAATTGGTCGCAAGTTTGGCGCACGGTAGACAACGGCGCTGGGCAACCCGTTCGCGGCCGAAGCTAAGGCCGGCAGTTCCCAGTTAGCCAGGTGGGCTGCGAAGATTAACGCTGGCTTGCCGTCGTTCAGCAACCGGAGGAAGCGTTCGGCAGCATCCGAGGTGATTATGACCCGGCCGCTTGGGTCCGGGTGCAAAAAATCAAAGTCCAAGATGCGGTCGAGATTGAAGAATTCTGCACCGAAGCGTCCGAGATTATCCCACATCTCAGAAAGTATCCACTCAATCTCGACCGTAGATTTTTCTGGATAGGCGGCGGCGAGATTTGCGCGGCCAATTTTATGCTCAGGCAACCAAGGCCCCGCGCGGCGCATCACCATTCCCGAAAAATCTACCAATCGATGCGGATCAATGTGTCGCAGTATTTTGACGGCAAAAACCGTCGAATAGCCAAGAAGTGTGCCGAGCAAGGTTTTGAATCGGCGGCTCAAAAGTACAAAAGCTCTTCGCGTACTCAGCTTTAAATTAGATTCTGGAACACTCAAGCCGGAGTGGTCCAACTGCCGCCGCAATGACATAATCAAACGAAAATAACAATAGCTAAAACCTCAAGACATCTCGGTTTGACAGCGTTTACGACCGATAGTTTTGGACTTGGGCGCTGCGGCGCAACATGGAATATCCCATCCTCTTCATATAGGCGATACCAAGTACGGATGGTGTCGTCGTCCAGCAACAGGACCTTCGCAATCGCCTCGCAGCTCATCCCGTCGTTTAGGCAACACCAGCGCGTTCGTGCTTGGAGTTAAAAACGTTGCTGCTCGATGGAAAGGTGGGACCGTGAGCAGGCGCCACGCGCCTCCTCTTGAAATCCCGACGAGCCTTAAGGTACTAAAGCCCGGCAGGCCGCAGATCCCGGACAAAGGCGTACTATAGGGTCGACGCCAGATGATTAAATCCGAGCTAGTGCTGCATATTGCTAGTGCCAATCCACACCTTTATCGGCACGACGTTGAGAAAATCGTCAACGCGATCCTCGACGAAATCACGAACGCCATGGCCAAGGGCGACCGGGTCGAATTGCGCGGCTTCGGGGCCTTTTCGGTCAAGCACCGTCCGGCCCGCACCGGTTGCAACCCGCGCACCGGCGCTCATGTCGCGGTCGAGGAGAAGTCAGCGCCGTTTTTCAAAACCGGCAAAGAAATGCGCGAACGTCTAAATCGTATCGCGGCATCGTAGTAGCTCCAAGTGATGCGGCTAACGTTCAATGCCGAATGGGTTTAGTGAAGGTGTAAAGGTAAAACGGTGGCAGCCTGTGTTCCGCCCAATGCCGCTGCGCCGCTCCCACGTCCTTCGCTGTTACCTTGTCACGCATGCGAACGGCAACGCCCTCAACGTCGAGGAGAGAGGACTTCTAGACATGAAGTTGTCACCCTTTAGTAAACAGCTAAAGAAGGCGAAGATCGGCATAATCCAATTGGTCGAGGAAATCAGGCGACTCCGCTTCACCAAGACTATTGAGAAACTTGCGACCGAGCGAGCCGATGCGACGCGGGGCGAGCGCACCGTGATTGCTGTGCTGCTGGCCTATGACTTAATCTGGACGCTGTATGGGGTGGTGGCAGAATCCAGCCAGGACCTGAATACTGACATGACTGAGATGTTCGCTTGGTCGCGCGAGCTTGCGTTCGGTTACAGTAAGCATCCGCCGCTGGGGGCGTGGTTGACTGCGGCTTGGTTCACTATTTTCCCGATCGCGGATTGGGCATTCCATTTTTTAGCTGTAACGATTGCTGCGTTCTCACTCTGGATTGCGTGGCGGATAGCTGGAGATTATCTTGACCGGAGCAGTCAGGTAGTCGCACTGGCGCTGCTTATGCTGGTGCCATTTTTTAATTTCCATGCGTTGAAATTTAATGCCAACACAGTTCTCTTGCCAATGTGGGGAGCAACTACCTTATGCTTCCTTCGTTCATTCGAGCGGCGGAGTAACACCTGGGCGGCACTGGCGGGGCTGTGCGCCGCCGGAGCCATGCTGGGAAAATATTGGTCGATATTTCTTATAATAGGCTTAGGTTTTGCTGCGTTGGTCGATCCTCGACGTAATACATATTTTCGTTCAGCGGCCCCTTGGATTACGATAACAGTCGGCGCGATTGGACTCGCGCCTCACATTGCTTGGCTCTCCGCGAATAATTTTTCGCCATTTCACTATGCAACTTCGGTACATGTTAATACCCATTTGGCCGGGTTGGCGAGTGTTGTCGGTTATCTTGTTGGCTCCGCTAGCTATGTAGCCTTCCCAGTGCTGCTCGTCCTAGTCGCGATCAAGCCAAACCGCACCATGATTGCCGACATGCTATGGCCGGCGACAGCTGAACGACGCCTTGTCGCTACCGCATTCTGGGCTCCGCTCCTGGTTCCGGCTGTTGCTGCGCCACTTACCGGAATGGAGATCACGTCACTGTGGTCGATGTCGGCCTGGACATTGCTTCCGGTTGTACTGCTGTCCTCATCGCTGATAAAACTTGACCGAGGCACGGTTTCGATTATTGCCACAATCGCTACTGCATTGCCTCTGCTGATGGTTATCATCGCTCCGGAGATTGCTATCGGTATTGCCCTCCATCCCGGCGGCGACGCGCCAGCGAAGGGTCTCACAGAACCGCTCGCCAAGCGAGTAGCGCAAGAATGGCGGAAACGCACGGAACGGCCGTTACGGTTCGTTGGCGGCGATGCCGAACTAGCCTATGGTGTAGCATTCTATTCCCCTAGCCGGCCATCAGCATTTCCAGACTTCAACGGAAGTACAGCCCCCTGGGTGAATTTGGCGCTCGTGCGCCGCGATGGAATTGCCATCGTTTGCCGTGTTGACAACTCGACCTGCACGAATATGGCGGTGGACCACGGCCTTGCTGGGTCGCAAATCGAGGTGCGAATTGCGCCGAGCTACTTTGGCGTTGCCGCCCACTCGACGAGCTACGCGATTATCATTGTCCTGCCGGCTACCGGCGATCACTAACGCGACAATCTTACAAGCAGATAGTGCTATGGCTGCTAAAGTCGGCGGATTAAATTGTGATTGCAATAACATCCGTGTTCGCAGTTTTCATAAATGCTGCATCCCAATCATTCGTCGCGGTGGAATTTGTTCAATGCCACAATCTGTGCCGACATCCGAATTCCCATTTGTTTCGTATTTGTGTTCTGCACCTGCTCTTCCGAGACACCGGGCCCATCGGCACGGAATAATCAGGCGGCGGCCGGTTTCCCATTCGTCTCATGCACAGCGCGTTCAGGGCGGCCGTCGAGCCCCCGGCCAAGAACCGCGATCACCACGCGCTCGGCGCGCGCCCGCGCTGTGTGAAAGGCAAGGCCATATTCAGCGGCGGCCGCCCCCATGCGGGCGAGGCGCGGTTTGTCCGCCAATGCTCTGCCCGCACCGCGCGAGCGAGTTCGCCGGGCTCCGCGCCGTGGAGGATGCAGTGCTCGCCGTCGCGAAAGGGGTGGTCACGCAGAATCGTCGGATAGTTCATCAGCGGGACAGCTCCCAGCAAAGCGATTTCGTAATGCCGGCTACAATCCCAACCAAGTCCACTTGGCGACCATGCGAGCCACGCCTGCGCCACCCTCTGGTGGAATTCGGCCATATCCAAGCGTCCATCCGGGATGTCGATGACATAGTCTTCCTTGCGAAGCGCCAGCAACTCATTGATCCCGTCGCTGCGCACTGTGCTGTTGCCCACGACGGCACCGGCGAAAAAGACATCGGCGGTCTTCGCTTTCGACGTGATGGGAGCTATCGGATTGGGGGAGCCGTAGCTGAGTGGACGCAACTTCGCCAGCAACCGCAGACTCTCCGACTTTTTCCGCCAGCGGAGGCCCGGCAGGTTCGGATGCCCGGATTTAAAAAATACCTGCCAACGATCAGCTGGCAGCTCGCGCTTGAAATAGGCGCGGCTCGCATCGATCAGTCGGAAGGCATGACGACCGATGCCGAAACTGTCGTTGAGGTCGATCGCGACTATCGGTATGCGGTGAAAGCGTTGAATAATCCACCAGCCGAATACGGCGAAAAGTCCGCGCGGCGCCGACAAGCGCCAATCTCGCAGGATCGTCAGGATCACGCGCGGATGCCACGGCGGATAGAGCGGAACATGCACAACGAGAAGGTCGTATTCGTTCCGCCTCAGCTTCCGCATTGCGTAGAGAAACTGCGCCGGTCCGAATGCGATGGCGATCTTCCCGCGTGCCCTGTAGCCGGTCCAAAAAAAGTCAGTCTGGTTGGGAACAGCGCTTTTAAAGAGAAGGTTGTCGCCAATCTCCAGGACGCGGAGCGGTCTCGCCGAATTCATTTGTTTAACGTAATCCTCGCTCCCGCCCGTTGTCAGTTCCGCCATCATCGGCTGCTCTTAATTTCAGTATTCAATTATAGTAACCCAGACGCAGCGAATTTGGCAGTCGCAAATCTCTCCCAACGGGATTAAAATTATTGAATTTTGCGTTGGCGCTATTATGGAATTGGCTCGGCTGAGCGGAGGAGAGATGACGCTTGGGCCCGCTGATCCCGATCTCCTCCGCGGAGTATTCTACGCCAACGGGGCGGCAGCGCAGCGACGGGCGAGCCTGTCCTCGATCATGTCTAGGATGCGTTCGAGCCCGCCTTCTGCGAGCAGCTGAGGGGCGCTATCGCGGGCATGCCGCTTCAACTCGTCAAGCGTGTTTGGTTCAAGCGCCGTTCGGATCGCCGCGATGTATTCGGTGGCATCGAACGGGTCTGGGAGCACGATCCCAGCGCCGAACCGCTTGATATATTCGGCGAAGCCGCACGTTGGGCTAGCGATCACCGGTACACCCGCGAGCAAGCTTTCCAGGATGGCGAGGCCGGTGTTCTCAAGCCGGGCGGGGTGCAGCATGAGATCGGCCGCGCCGAGAATATCGGCGACGCAGTCGCTCTGGCCGAAAAAATAGGCTCGGGTATCGACGCACTTTTTGGCGGCCAGGGCCCTTGCTGAGGCCGGATCCTTGAGACCGACGACGATCAGGTGCAGTCCGGGAACATCGCGGAGCGCTGCGATGGTTCGATCGACGCCCTTCTGTTTGGCATAGACCGCCACGGACACAGCTAGGTTAGCGGAGGCTGGAACGCCGATCAGATGGCGAACCGCCGCACGACGCTCATAGAATCCTTGCTGGGCGGAACCGTGGATCATTGGCGGTAATATGACCGCGCGGTCCGCATCCACGCGGTAATGGCGGCGGTACTCTTCCATTTGCTTGTGGCAGAGGAAAAGGATGTCAGGTCCACCAGCGCTGAAGCAATCCGCTTCCAAGCGCGCATATGAGACGTAGCGCGGTAGCCACGCTTTGAAGCTCAACTCACGGCATGCGAAGCAAGCATCTGCGGCGTAGTAGGCCTCCGCATCTCGGAGTTTCTCAAAACTGAGCAGCGCGTCGAAGCTGCCGGCGCTCCGCAGTGTGGCGACGGCGCGCGCGAAAAGCCGCGCCCGACCATGATTGGTCCAACCGCTTGTGCCGATCAGGTGTACCGTAACGCCGCGCGGAATTTGCAGCCCTGCTGAACCGGTCAGTATGGTGACCGCGTGTCCGCGTGCGGCTAACCCTCTGGCGATCGCCAAGGCGTCACGTTCTTTACCGCCAATTGTATCAAGCGCATGGATGGCGATCGCAATGCGCAAACCAACCGGTTGTCGACCGCCGCCGCGACCTTCCGCTCGCTCCATCAAAATGCTCACGGAGTGCCGGCCTCAACTGCGAAGTCGCGGGTCTTCGCGGCTTCCAACCGACGCACGGCCGCGTCAATTTCGCTTTCGACTGTCATGGCTTGAGCAAAGGCCCTTCCGGCGCTGGCAATTTCTGCACATTTACCATCGTTGCTGCGGCACCAGTCGATTTTTTCGATTAGATCCGACATGTCGGCACGTACCGGTACGTAATGCTCCCAGGGCATCAACCTATCATAGTACCATTGTCGGAAGCCGTATTCCGAGGCAATTTTCAGCGTGCAACAGCCCAGTAGAAGTCGCACGAAAAAATTCGACCACGCATTGGTGTGGCCATCGACATCAAGGGCGAATTTGTATCGGCCCCAAATGGCCTGCCTGATCTTGCCGCCGAGTAGGCTATGGCGAGCGAGGCGGTCGCGGTCGATCGGCGAGGCGTCACCCTCCCTCTTGCGTATTCTTACGTCGGTGCCAGGTACCGAACGCAGAATCAGGCACATCCGAGTACGTTGGCGGAGGTGAGGATCATAGGCCCTCATGGTCTCCGTCGTCACTTCGCCGATTCCAGTCAAGGTGCCCCGCCACAACACGGTGTCAAGCCGGCGCGACCACTGCAGCATGGAGGACGGGTGCCGAAATTCGGCGTAACCGTCGGAATTCACAAACACCGGGTCGGGTACGAGGATCACGTCGTCGCGGCACGTGCAGAACGCGAGCCCGCCCGCCGGCGCATCGCCGCCATCAGAAAGGTCGGCCGCGACCATTCGAACCTTTACGTCAGTCTGCGAAAAAATGCGAAGCACCGTCGGCAGACGGGCGTAGAGCATGCGGTAGACGAAAGGCTGGTCCATCGTTGCCGTGAGATTCAACGCTAATCCGATTTCGGAGTCATCCTTGTGCAGCGTTACCCGCAACGGGCTGGTCTCGTCCGGCTGATCGCAAATGGCGAGTGTCGGGCGCTCCCGCCCATCGCCGACAAGGCTACGTGCAAGATGCCGCTTGAGCAGTGCCAACTTGATACGGTCGGGAAAGAGCGAAGCGAGCTTTCTCATGGGAGCGATTGCGGCCGATCAGGAGTCGCGCTATAGCGCCTCGGTGTGCGAAATATTATCCCCGGCGAACGGAACCGATTCAAGCCTGGAGTTTCTGGTCGGAAAAGACCGCGGTTGGTCAACGGAGCAACGTGACTATGGCGTCTAGTTGGCAGAACGATCGACGTCGCGAGCGGCTAGACATGGCGAGGGCGTTCTCTGGTTAGGCAGGGGGATGTTCTTTAACTTAGGACGAAGGCGGCTTGCACAAATGGGGGAGGCGTGCGTATGAATTCAGTAGGTTTGTCGGGCGACGCCGATCGTCAAACATTCGGCGGCAAGTTGCAGCGTTCCATCTCCTTGGGATTCGACAGCGGATCAAACGTGACGCGAGTGGGCGCTGCCACATGATTCTCGACTGCCTTCGCGGCGCACTTCTGCCGCGCGCCTTCAGAAATCCGCTTTCGTACCTCGCGCGTCGTTACGGCTCCGATAAGGGTCTCGATACTCGCGGTCACGGATATACACGGGTCTACCATCATTTCTTCGGCCCTATCCGGACAGAGGTTCGGTCGCTGCTGGAAATCGGGCTTCAGCGACCACGACATCACTGGCGCGCAACGAAAATAACGGACGCTCCTTCGCTGCGTATTTGGCGAGAATATTTTCCTGATGCGCTCCTCGTTGGGTTCGATATCCGCGAATTCGGCGCGCAAAGGATTCCCAACTGCGTTATTATACGTGGCGATCAGGGAAACGAAGCTGATCTCGCCGTAGCTGCCGCGGCCTCCACGGACGGTTACGACATCATCATTGACGACGGAAGCCACCTCTCCGCCGATCAGCAGCTAAGCTTTGCGGCGCTGTTTCCCCGCCTAAAAGCGGGCGGCTTCTATGTCATCGAGGACCTACATTGGCAACCACAGGGTGAAGAGCAGCCTGACGTCGAAAAAACGGTTACCGTATTCAAACGCTTCGCCGCGACCGGCCTGCTGTCCGGATTGTTCTTCGCCGATCGGAAACTGGCGCAGGAAATTGAAAGAGTGTGGCTGTTTGATTCGCTCGACACCAACGATCCTGTCTATTCCGCCGATGCACTGCTGGTCGTGCGAAAAAAGCTGTAGGTCGCCGAGGTGGTTTTTATTGCCGTGCTTGGATCTTCGTGCGGCCTGTTGACTACTTTTGAGCGGTCTGCTTCTCGGCAATCAGTTTGGCGAACAGATCTAGATATTCTTTCGAAATAACGGTCCAATCGTAGCGCCGTGCGAATTCACGAGAATTTCGTCCCCGCTCGTCCGCATTTTCGAGATCGGCGCCCACTTCGGTCAAAACTTTCGCCAACAGTTCGGGGCGCTCCGGCTCGATAAGCCATCCGGTGCGTCCGTGCTCCACCGTGTCTTGTATCCCAGGGATCCTCGTAGCGATAGCCGGCCGGCCGGCGGCATAACTTTCGAGTACGACCAGAGGGAGACCTTCCCAGTCTCGAGATGGCACAACCGCGGCAATACAATCCCTCAGTAATTGAATTTTTTGTTCGCCAGCTGCGACCCCGGCGAAGCACACCCATCGCGTTAACCCCAGCCTCTCGGCTTGAAGCTGTAGAGCTTGCCGTTCATTGCCGTCACCGGCGATAACAATCCGCCGACGGCTTGGCGGCGGTACCAGCGCCAAGGCATCCAGCAGAACATCTACGCCCTTGCGATGCACCAAGCGTCCCAAAAACAGAAAATAGGGATCAGAACGATCGGCGACGCCGAACGCCGGCTCAAACTCGTCGAGCGACACGCCATTCGGAATGTTGAAGATTTTTCCGGAGTCCGGTAGCAAACGAGAATAAGCTGCCTGCGTAAAGTCGCTTATTGCCACCAAGGCGTCGGCGGTTTTCAGAGCACGAACGTAGCGGTAGAGCACGTTCGGCTTTTTAAGTACATTATTATTAGGAGCCACATCGCCGCCATGGCTCACGATAACCACGCACACCCCTAATCGGGAGCGCACTAGCGCACCAAGATATCCGGTTGGATACACGCTATGACAGTGAAGGATGTCGAAGGGAAATCGGCGATGCAAGCGCAGAAGCCAGAATCGGTACCATTCGACACATCGCCATGTTGAAACGAAGCGAGGGTGTCGTACAATTTGGTAAGGAAAATCTTGATCACGCGCTAATAGCGGCGACCGCGGCGTTGGTGCAAGCACCACGACCTCGTGACCAAATTGACAAAACCGACGCGCTAGGGCGTCGACAGCAAATTCCTGGCCCCCGAGCATAGGCAGCGCCAATTCAGTGTAGAGGCAAATCCGCATTGATCGCTCGCGCTGACTGCCCGAAGCATAGGGCGGTGCCCTCATAGTTCATACGATGGACCGTCGACCCAAGAAAGGTTTCTCGGAAATCCAGGAAATACGATCCCGTCCCACGTCATGCGTCACCATCGGAAACGCGAACTCTCGAATTCGGTAACTAGTTCAATTTAAAGTGCGCCTATCCTAAGCATGCCACTTTATTGTGGACGGGCCGAAGCCTGTCCAGGGTGACGTGCCACCCAGGACCCCACGATCGTTTCTCCAGCCTTTTCAGGGCATTCCTGCGTGGCACTAGTACCTCGGCACAGTGATTATGACTCTTTGGACGTGACGGGATAGGCGCGGCCCATTTTGGCGCGGGCTTTGTCGCTTGTGAACATCCATTTGATGCGGGCGCCGACGGCGTTTCGTTGTCGTTCCCATGCGGCGATTTCGCTGATGAGGCGCTTGGGGTCGTCAATTCTGCGGTCCAGGCACTGGCCGCGGAGCACGCCGATCTCGATCTCGACCATGTTGAGCCAGCTGGCGTGCTTGGGGGTGTAGTGGAACTCCAGGCGGCGCAGAATTCGCTGGGCTTCGGCGGGCGCGAATGCCTCATAGAGGGCGCCGGCCGAATGGATCGACAGGTTGTCCTGCACAACCCGGATGGATTCGGCATCAGGATAATGGACATCGGTGAGTTCGCGCATGCATTGGGCGTAGTCTACTGCCGCCCGCCGCTCGGTGACCTTGACCTTGCGCCAAGGCCGATGCACGTCGATGCAGACGAAGAGATTGACGGTGCCGTTGCGGTGGTACTCGTAATCGTAACGTTCGAGTTGACCCGGCTCGGCCGGGATAGGCTGGCGCACCTCACCGATGAGCTGGACTGGGCTCTCGTCGAAGCAGACCACCGGCCGCTCGGGATCGGGCGCTTCAGCATAGAGGTCGAGCACGTCTTCCATGCGGGCGACATATTCGCCGTCGACCCGGGGAATGCACCACATATTCTTACGCCAGGGCTTAAGACCGTTTTCGGCCAGCCGCCGGCGCACCGTCTCGCCCGACAGGGTCGCGTGCTCGGTGAGCTTGACCATGGCGTCGGCCAGCAGTTCCAGCGTCCAGCGGGCGCGCCCCTCAGGAGGGTTTGCGCAAGCCGTTGCCACGAGCAAGGCTTCTTCCTTGCCGGTGAGCTTGCGCTCCGCCCCAGGACGCGGATCCTCGCTCAGCGCCCGTTCCAGATTGCCTTCCACGAAGCGCCGCTTGGTCCGGTATACGGTGGAACCGCCCACTGCCAGCGTGCGGGCAATCTCGTCATCGCTGCGGCCAGCATCGGCCGCCAGCAATATCTGGGCTCGCTTGAGCTTGCGGGCGGCTCGCTTGCCTTTGCTCAACATCACGGTGAGTTCACAGCGTTCGGCTTGGCTCAATTCGATCCGATAACGTACATTCATCTCGGCCTCCTTGTCGGAGAGCCGGACGAATCGACAAATAAATCAAAAATCAGGCGCCGCTCGCAGCCTCAGCGGTCAAAGCTTCACCGAAAAGCAAGGCCAGTATCTGGCATATATCTACGCATACACGCGCCTGCACCGCCGGCCGCCGGCCGAAGCTGACATGCAGCAATACTTCCGCGTCAGCCCACCTTCGGTTCACCAAATGGTGTTAACGCTCGAACGAAAAGGGTTCATCAGAAGGAAACCCAGGATCGCTCGCAGCATCGAATTGCTCGTTGATCCAGAACACCTGCCGGACCTACGATGAACCACACTCAACCGGTCAAAACCTCTGTGCAGAGGTACTAGCCTGGCGACTTATGTCGTAGATATGCTTGAGGTGGAGATGGGCCAGCGTTTCGACGCATGGGCAAACAAGAGCACGATATCGCCGAATCGGCCGGCGTCCCCGCACGGTTTGCGGCGCAACCTGACCGTTTATTTTTGATTTCGACCGCAAGCCGCAGACTGCTGCGCGTTCCTTTTCCACACTGAAATTACACAGCTGTTTCCTCGAAGTCTACCGTAACGCCAAGCCGGTGTGCTTCAATAATGACAATTGCAGGGCTGAATCCTATAATTGAGTTTTGACGGATTGAGAGGTGGACTTCGTGCAAACGAATGAGCGCGAGCAAAATGCATCGACCCCTGCCGTTAGCGGTTTTAACCTCCATATATATGCGATAGCCGCGGCGATAAGCCTTGTCCTCTCATTTTGGGGAGCATGGGCCCAGTTCATCCCAAATACAGATGCCGCTCTCTACCTCCGGTCTGCCGAACTGTTAGCCAATGGTCGATGGGCCGCCGCGGTGGCCACTTACGGCTGGCCTTTATACAGCGTTGCTATCGCAACCGTAATGACGCTCACTGGACTCGACGCCCTTCTTGCGGCGCAATTTGCCAACGCGCTGTTTGCACTCATTACCACCGTCGCCTTCATGGGGCTGGCTAGCCGGCTAGCCAATAGAGACCGGCTCGTCGTCATGTGCGCGGCAGTAGTCATCCTGTTGCAGCCGCAGCTCGTTCAGCTCCGGCCAGTTATCATCCGCGATAATGGCTATTTCGCCTTCCTGCTCGTGACTTTATACCTCGTCGCTTGCGACGTTGCGTTACCGCGCCTGGCCACGAAGATTGCGATAGCCGCCGCGATCGTCGTGACCGGATTGTTTCGCATTGAAGGCTTCTTCCTCGCCGCCCTGGTGCTAATCTATTATTCAGCACGGCTGCACGTAAACTGGAGCCGATTCTCCCTGATGTTCGCTATCATTGCCGCCGTCCCATTGGTTATTCTCGGACTGTTGCTGTGGACGAGCGGGACATTCGGCCAATGGCTGACGGGCCACGTCGGGCTTTACGGTCTGGAACGAGGGTGGGGTCATTATTCAGAAGCAATCGCCACCCGCTTGCACAAACTAAGGTACGATCTGCTTTATCCCTACGGGGGCGGAAATATTTGGGGCGCCTATGTCGGCATGTTCCTCGGTATCGCGACGGTCAATATTGTCCGAGCCGTGACCATTCCGCTGGCGATCCTGACAGTTTTCGCATTTTTCCCAAAACGGTTGATGCCACGCTCAGTCACTGAATTCATATTGTGGTTTGCGTTCGGACAACTGCCGGTCCTGCTCGTTTTCACTTTCGCAACAATGTTGCTCGACCGACGTTGGGCCGTCGGCATGGCTTTGGTTCTGGATATCGCTCTCGTTTTTCTGGTTGCGGAAATGATCCGCCAATGGCGGCCCGGATCGGCCGCACGACGTTTCCTACCTGTCATGGCAGTTGTCATGCTCACGGTCTGGGCTTTCGCCATTCCGCGGCCGTCGAAACTCGCCTACCTCAAAGAAGCGGGCCAATGGATCGGACATGAGGTGCCGATTGACGCGAGAATCCTCACTAACGATTCCCGGATAGCCTATTTTTCAGGCCGCCCGTATGGCGACGCCATGCGCGTGTCTGTGGATGACTTTAGTGAGATCGCCGCGGGATTGGCCCGTTTCAACTATTTCGCTGTCAAGGCGAAGGATGCCAACAGCCTTCCAACAGCCGTCAGGAATATTATTGATAAACAGCTCGTGCGCTCGTTCGCCGGGAAAGACGGTGACCAGGTGCTCGTCTATGCGCGCAATGAGGCCGCGGCGACCGCAGGCAACCGTGCTAAATATCCGCGATGACGTTCCGGCTTTAAGTCATCGCGAGCGTTAAAGGTATACTCTAACTCATTGAAGAGCCGAGATAAATTTCTTGGATTTTCCGATCGGATGTCAATGCGCTGACAAAAAAAGTTTGCCTGCGTAATCAAATATTAGGGTTGCGGCGTTCAGCGTTGTTTGAACGTTGGCTCTGATTTTTGATGAGGGCCGCAATGAATTCGCACATCGGACGGGCATAGGCCCAGTGGTGGTCTAGCTTCATGGAGCAATACGTCGCTTACCATTTCACCACGGCTCCGCGTGTCGGCGCCGCGACGACATTGACCAGCGTCAGTATGACCAAATTCTAGTGTTGTATTCGAGTTGTCTGCTTTTAATGCTATGGGCGGCTCCTCCACCGGCACGTGAGTGCCATGAAAGTGGGGGCCGGTAAGGCTCCCGCAATTTGGAGGAGCCAATGATGCAGACGATCAGGACAATTGGTCTCGACACAGCCGAGTCAGTATTCCAGGTCCATGCGTTGATGCTGGGGGCCGGGTGGTCATTTGGCGTCGATTGAAGCGGCGCTACGCTTTGACGTTCTTCCAGAAGCTGCCGCCGTGAGCCGTTTTGCTGCCCAAATGAAAATAAGAATGTACACACCCCCTGGCCAAGAAATGCGCTATAAGGAAAGAGACTGTGCGCGTTCGGGTGCGAAGGCGGATAGGTTATGCCGTTGTCCGGATCAGCCGACTTGCCGCGGGCATCGCGCTTAAGCGGCTCATGACCGACCTTGTATGAAATTTGCGCCCGCGGAGGTTACGCGACTTGTTTTGGCGTGCGATCGAAGGGGTGCACAACATGGCGCTGTCGGACGCTTCACCGTCATCGCTTGAGCGGACAATCAAGGCCGGTGTTCTCTGGTATGAGCGCCCATGGCTCGTAAAATCAATAACCATTGGCTTTGTCCTCCTTGTTCTAGTCAAGTTCGTTCATAGCGTTTTTTTTAAGGAGAATGACTTCGACATCCATCTCTCTTGGGGAAATGCGGCCCTCAGGGGCACATTCTATGGCGACGCGGCGGCTTGGCCGTCAGCCTTTTTTCAATACCCTCCCGGCCGTATTTTGTTCGACGAAGCTTTGGCGATGCTGCCGCGTTTGTTCGCCCGCGCACTAGTTTTCAGTCTGGCGATCGGCTCTTTATTCGTAACGCGCCGCATCTGGCGCGCGCTGGCGGCGCAGGTGAAGCCAGCGCCGGCCACCGTCGAGTTTGCCGCTTCCGCTGGCGCCTTCGTTTTGCTCGCGACTTGGATCGTGCGAGATTTTGATGAGTGCGGGCTGCAAATCCTTCTGCTGTTCATGTTGTCGATGGGCGCGTGGGCGCTTTATCGCGACGCCAAGGTGCAGGCGGCAGCTTGGATCGCGGCAGCTATTACCTATAAGGTCACACCGGTGATTATTCTGCCGTTGTTGCTTTGGAAGCGGCGTTTTCTTGAAGCGGCTGTCGCAATCAGCTTTGTGATCGCATTTAACCTGATAGTGCCGGCGCTCTTTTGGGGACCACGGCTTGCTTGGGACGCCACCCTGCGCCACGCCGGGCACATAAAAGAAGAACTGACGCACGATCCTTCAGAAAGTAGAATCGCGGTGACTATTGGCAACCGGAGCTTGGCGTTCGCGGTTACGCGTTATTTGCGCAATTATCCACGCGGAGATGAGCTATTTATCGATGAGGGTTTCGATGACCATGGTTGCATCGAACGCGGCGTTGCACTTAGCGACTGCCGTCAGCATCCATTGTTCGTCCAATTTCTTGATTTGTCGCCGACGACAGCAAAGTCAGTCACGCTGGGGACGCTGCTTTGTATCGCCGCCGTACTGGCCTGGGTAATGCGACACAAGTGGCTTTCAGCGCAGGCCCCGCGTGGCGCCGGAAGGTACGGAGCACTCGCCCCAGAATGGGCAGTAACCTGCGTCTTTGTTGCCTTACTGTCGCCGTTTGTTTGGCAGCAGCATCTGGTTTTGGTTTTGCCCTGCGGCTACTTGGTGGTCCGCGACCTCCTCATGCGCGACGATCGGGCGTGGTGGCGTTGGACGACTATCGCAATAGTGTTTGTTGTAGTTTGGATTTTGAACCGCAATATATTGTCACAACAGCTTGAGTTGATTGCGCTGTCGTATCACCTCGACGTTTTGGCCTTACTGATGTTGGCATTAGCAACATTGACGATCGATAACGCAGTTGATGCGTCAGCCGCGACAAAACGGCAGATTGTCTCGTGAGATCATTGGCGGTCCGCTCGGCCGAAAGCCCTGTCGCAGACTGGTCATCCGCCTCGGTTTTCCAATGTCCGCGTTATGTCGGCTTTCCCCCTGACAGCAACCATTGAGCGGACCTCGCCGCGGACAAGAAGTGCCAAGAACCGCCTTGTCAACGACGCCTGGCCGCGCAAGGCTGTTGTTCAAGAATTAAGTCGTTCCGAGGATTTCAGCTCAAACAGGGAGGATGCCTTTGAAGTACATGCTCACATGGACAGAACGTCCGCAGGGTTCGCCGATGGAATACGAGAATGCGCAGAAGCGGATCCTAGAGGTCTTCACGCAATGGAAGGCGCCCGGCAATTTCAAGATCGAGCTGTTCGTTATCCGCGTGGGCGACTGGGGCGGGTATATGTTGCTGGACTGCGACGATCCGACGGCCGTTCACAAGTTCTGCTCGATGCTTCCTGCTTTTGTATTCGAAGCGCGGCCCGTTATTCCCATCGACGATGCCGTACGCGTCGAACTTGAAGCGATTGCCTTCCGTGACGAACTCAAACGCAAGTGATACGTGGACGCCGGCGCGATGTCGGCTTTGCCCCATTCACGTCATAGCAGTGGTGGGCCAAAATCGACCTTTGTTTGCTTCACTTCGTTAGCGACTGTTTTGGGCATGGGTCCGAAACGTCGCTAAGTGCATCAATCGCAACCGACGCACCGCAGCAAACAGCAACCTTATTCGATCACCTCGTCGGCGGGGGAGAGAAGTGATGGCGCAACCGCGATGCCGAGCGCCTTCGCGGCTTTATCGGACGATCGTCAACTGAAACGGCAACATTTAAAGTGAGTGACAGTTTTTCTTTTTGCTTTTTTCTACTGCGGTTTTCAGGTCTTTAATTTCGTCAAAGTGATATCGCCGCCTTTAGCCGGGAATTCTAGCGCTTAGGCTGGGATGAAGGCCGAAATTTCCATCTTGAATACCGTGCGGTGGCACCCTCCCATTGCAAGCTCAGAATTGTTCATGCAGTCGGATGGCTCCCGATTTGCTCCGCGCGTCGAGCGGGAGAGTGTTGGCGATCCTTCACCGGGTCGCGCCCAGCGTGGAACTTTCAACACGCTTACGAGTTATATTGCCGGTTCAGAAGGGTGCGACGATGACTGGGATTGCGCGGAACGTTGAGCTGTACAATTTAGCCTATAAATTCGCTTGGAAATACATTTCTGAGGATCAGAAGCGCGAGCAGCCGAATATTGCACGACGTCTCCATGATTTCATCAAGCGACGCCTCAAAGAGGGCGCTACCGAACCTGCTTTCATTGCCTCCGAGGCGCTTGATGATTTTGAGAGAAGCTAATTAAAATCAGAAAGACCTCATCGCGGCGGCGCCGAACAATTCATAGTGCTTGGCAGTACGTACGTGGCGATCGCCGCATGAATGATAGGTCAAGGACTTCCAAGATGGCCGAGAAATTTCCTCCGGCATACGAATTGATGACTAGGCCCTGCAGTCCACGCGGGCCGTCATCGTTGGGTTATTACCTCGAATGGCAATCCTATCGCAACATCAGAGGACTCATTCGAGACATCGGAATTAGCTCACATGGATGGGCGTATTGCGTTCGAAAACTCGTAAAGTCGTCGAGGATTGGTGAGTAAAGGGCACGCAAGGAACCATTGTTCCTCCATGCGAGTGAGATAGAAATGCGGTCGGCGGCCTCAAAGACACGCTTCGCGGCAAATAGCCTGGTAAAATCGAGTCCGTCCACAAGATGTCTGGCAATCTCTCTCATTCAACGACAACGAGGTCATCATGGTTATTACAGCTGCACACGTTTCGCCGCTAATTGCTCTGATCGCAGGCATCCTGATCCTGATTTTGCCGAGATTGTTGAATTACGTCGTCGCCTTTTACCTTATCGTCGTCGGGCTTATTGGGCTGAACGGTATTTATCATTTCATCCACTGACACTCGGACATTTGCTCTCACCGATGCAGGCGCACCGTGCAAGCTACCAAAAACATAAGAGTATTAGTGATCGAGGATGAAGCTCTCGTCGGAATGATGATCGAGGATTTCCTTGGTGGCTTTGGATAGGATCGGAGGACTGCCGCAAGCAGCCGCACGCCATTGCGGCGTCGGGCACGGTTTCTAAGTTTTGCAGCGTGATGCGAGGCTGACGGTCTCAGGGGGCTATCGGCCTTTTGTGGGCCGCCCCAACATGATCTGGCCGAGCTACGGGCAGGCATTTCTTCAGCTGTGTGGCTCCATCTACCCTGGCTACCATCCGGGCGCCGGGGCTGGCTCGGTCGCAACCGGAACGATCTATGCATTGGTTGATGGCACCATCGGCGGAGCAATCTTTGAGTGGCTCTACAACCTTTTTGCACCGCGGGGCAGCTGATTGGCTGTGCAACGATTCAAGTAGCTAGTGCATAATTGAGCAAGACGACGAAGGGGTAACCTCTTGAGATTGCGAGAGGTTACTGATGAACAAGTACCGGCGAATAACGTATGAGGACCGCTGCCAGATTTATGCGCTGAACACACGCGGGGCGAGCCAAGAAAGCATCGCCGAAGTTTTGGGCGTAAGCCAAAGCGCAGTGAGCCGAGAGATATGCCGCAATCGGGGTCAGCGTGGCTACCGGTTCAAGCAAGCAGAAGCGAAAGCCCAAGCACGACAGCGGAGTAAGCCCCGCAAGCTGACGGCGCCAGTGCGGCTTAAGATCGAGGCGAAGTTGCGCCAGATGCGTTGGTCGCCGGAACAGGTCAGCGGCTGGTTACGCGACCAGGGCATCAAGCTGAGCCATGAGCGCATCTACCAGATGATCTGGCAGGACAAACGCGACGGTGGCAACTTGTGGCGCTGTCTGAGGCGGCGTGGAAAACGTTATAACAAGCGTGCCGGTAAGAACGCCGGACGCGGCCTGATCCCAAATAGAACCGACATTTCCGAGCGTCCGGCCATTGTCGCGCGCAAAGCTCGCCTGGGGGATTGGGAGGGTGACACCGTTGTCAGCGCCGGACACAACGGTGGCTTGCTCACGCTGGTCGAGAGGAAGTCTAAACTAACCAAAATAAGCAAGCTGCGGCGTTCGACCGCCCGCGCTACACAAAGGGCAACCGTGCGTCGCCTCAAGCCTATCAACAACTTCGTGCACACCATCACGTTCGACAACGGAAAGGAATTTGCCGCGCATCAGGATATTGCGCATGCGCTGAAGGCAAGAATCTTCTTCGCGACGCCGTACCATGCATGGGAGCGCGGCCTGAATGAAAATACCAACGGCCTCATCCGCGACTTCTTCCCAAAGGGGACAGACTTCTCTACGATCTCTAATGCCGAGGTTACCAAGGTCGAACGTTTACTCAACGCGAGACCTCGAAAATCCCTCGGCTTCCGTTCACCGCAAGAGGTTTTTGACTCCCTCGCTTGCTCTTAAATTTCTATGCACTGGCGAGTTGAATCCGCGCTGGCGAACGTCTGTAGATGCCGGGAGAATGAAACCGATCCCGCCAACTGAGGCGGCCCGCACAGGATGATCCATAATGTTTGGTATTCCACGTCGGCACAGCCACTTTATTTTCGCTGTGATTCAAGCTGGATTGACGTGCTAATTGCGGCTGGAATCGCGAGCTTCCCGGTGCTGACCATGGGCCAATTCCTTGCTCATTGGCTACTGTCATGGGTAATTGCCTGGGCAACAATGTTGCCGGTCGTGCAGCTAGCTGCGCCGCTCATACGAGCGGTATCAGTGGCGCTAACGCGAGAAGAGTCGGCGAACTAACGGAAAAATCAGTCAGTGCTACAGTTGGTAAGCGGCTGACTTATCGTTGTTCAAATTTTAGGGCGCTTCTCGCCTTTGGCGGTTCTAGTCATCAAACATTTTTCCGCTCTGCGCCGTGGTCGCGCGATTAAACCTGCCGGCTCCGAGGGAATGCCGCTTTCTTGCCCCACCAAGGGAAATGGCAACGCAGAAGCGTCTGACCATGAGCTCCCATTCACAAAATGTGCATGGTCCCTAAATTGCTTCTTATGGGAGACGGGTGCTGGCCCCTTTTACTTGGATTTTGTTTTTGTGGGCGGCTTTGGTCTGAGAAACAAAACCCGTTTCTCCGAAGGTAGGTTTTTGATTACACAGCCGTACTCTTCGGCGAGTGCATAAGCCCTGGTTCGGGCCAGTTCGTCCGGTTCGCCCGGCGGGAAAATAAGCTCATACACGGAATAGGACATCGACAGCATTTGCCCCGGCTTTAATATTCCCAATCCCGTTTTCAGATCGTCCAAAGTCATTGCAGCAACCTTTCTGTAGGCTCAACCGATATTGTAGAATAAAAAGAGCCCCGACCGGGGGGGCTTGGGGGTAACAGGTCGGGGCTCTTCCAGAAAGGGCGCTACGCTGAACCAGTTGCGCCATTAGACAGTAGGTGCATCATGGTTGAGGAAGCGTAAACAGGCCGCCAACTGAAGGGCCCTACTTCCGATCAACAACGGGGCGAAGCCAGCCGTACTAAACGGTGCCCCCGTTCCGTTCCTAGTGACCGACATTTTGCATCGCCTCCCACTGTTTGAATGCCATTTCGACCGCTAAAAAATATCCATGTTCGCTGTAATCGGGGTGCTTCTTGACGGCAGCCCGAGTCCTTGCAAGACGGCCACGGCGTGCGGGACCAACAGCATTTTCCGCTAGAACTTCCGTCAATGCATCCGTGAACTCGCGATAAAGTGTCGAAATGTCGGTACCGCTACTCATGGCCTATCTCCAACACGGTATCTTGGTTTCGACTTTCCTTGCATCTGTCTGAACGCTGGAAGGTCATAGCAAGTGTGGCGAGTATATCGAAAAACTTTACCTGAAAATATCTCGAACACTAGTCATGCTGTTCGGCGTTCGGCTCAGGTTATTCATTGGCGAAACGTTGAAAGGCCCGAAATCAATGGCCACAAACAAGCGCCAACTGTGACCAGCGTTGTTATGATTGTAAAATATTATTCCGATGCCCGGTCTAGTGATTTCTTCGACCAACTTTCAAATAGTGCCTCCGACTTGGTTTAGCCAACGTTTCCCGGCGCACGCTTTTGAAATCGCACGAACCAGAATGGACCAGTGTCGGCTATGTTTTCAGGCGCTTTCTTTTTGAGTAATGGACCGAACGCCCAGTCAGCATTTTCTAGTGTGGCTAGTACTTTTCAGACAGAGTTTTTAAGATACTCGCCACACTTCCCCCATGCTTTCCAGCGTAGGCCTTGTGTAAGTCAATATTGCGCCGTTTCATGTGTTCAGAGAAACCAGTTTGAAGGGGCAATTCGAACCAGATTGAAAAGTGTGTGTGCGATATGTTTTCGTCGGTTCTTGAACATACTCGCCACACTTCGTCATGCTTTTCCAGCGTTTAGATGTGAAAGACAAGGAACAGTCCCCCGCTAAACTCTAGCGGAGACGCAGTATAGGGAGGAACATTCAATGGTGGCCGTTCGGGAACCTGTTCTTAAGCCAGTAAATATCGCGGACCTGCGTCCAACTCAGATCACTGTCGGCACGCGCGAGGTCCACGAAAAACGAAAAGGCTGGCGGGAGAAGAAAGACAAGAAAGCAGGGGAATTTCTCGGCAAGCATATGATCCCAGTTATTCTTGGGCCTGGCGGTCGCCACTATGTTATCGATTATCATCATTTGGCTCGCGCACTGCACGAGGAAGGCGTCAAAGACGTGCTGGTTACTATTGTCGCCGACCTTAGCATGGTAGATCGGGATACTTTTTGGACGGTTCTAGACAATCGCAGTTGGATGCATCCATTCGACGACAGAGGTCGCCGGCGCGGCTACAAGGATATTCCGAAATCGGTGCGCGACCTCATAGACGACCCCTTTCGCTCTCTGGCGGGCGAATTGAGGCGCGCTGGGGGATTCGCAAAGGATACGACACCGTTCAGCGAATTTCTGTGGGCAGATTTTTTTGCGGCGGCGGATCAAGCGCAAACTAGTCGAGATTGATTTCGATCGCGCGATCGTAGCGGCAATGAAGCTTTCAAAGAGCCAGGAAGCCATTTACCTTCCCGGCTGGTGTGGCCCAGCGTCCCAGGATTGACTGGTAGTCGCCATCGAGTTGTGAACTTAACGTAACGCGTATGCTGCCTAATTCAGCGAGTGTCCGCTGATAGATAAATTTCATGAAGCACGCGAAAGCCCTTACGTTAATTATTGCTCTCATTGGGATACTAGCTCTGGCGATTTATTTTTATACCGCACATCCAATCTAAGAAGTTGGGACACTTAATGGCGAATGCCGCGCGGTTGCCGTGCCTGCCAAGTCTTGCTGTCACACTAGCCATCCGATCGAAACTCCAACGAGGATGACGATACCCAGCGTACAGCGATAAATCACGAAGGGCCAAGTCGAAAATTGTTCGAGGATGCGCATAAGCCCCCAAATGGTGAAGAACGCGGAAATCGATGCTACGATCAAGCCCACAGCCAGCACGGACCAACCGTGGACATCGAGGTGAATTTTGTGAAGCTCCCAGATTTCCTTCGCGCCAGCCAAAGCAATCGCCGGTAACCCGAGAAGGAACGAAAGCCGCGCCGCCTCCTCTCGTTTGAAACCAAGCGCGAGCGCCGCGGTGAGGGTCGAACCGGATCTGGAAACGCCAGGAATGAGAGCGCCGACCTGGGCGATCCCGACAAGCATCGCGTCGATAAACGAAGCCTCGTCAATCGTGCGCCGATGGCGGGCGCGAACCTCGGCGATGCCTAAAAGAATTGCCATCGCCACGCAGGCCCAGCCAATAACGCTGACGGTGCGAAGCGGCGAATTGCATGTGTTCAATACGCTTGACAGCAATAGACCGATGACGCCGATGGGGATCGTCGCAAGACCAATCCAAAGGGAAAACCGGAAGTCGCGGTCTTGAAATTGAGCGCGGGCAATTGCCAGTAGCGAGTTCGCTGCCAAGTCTCGCACCTCACTCCAAAAATAACTTATGACGGCAGCCAAGGCCGCGAGCTGCATCGCGGCAGAAAATGCCGAGCCGGGGTCCTGCCAGCCGAGGACAGCGGGCACCAGCCGCATATGGGCGGTGGAAGAGATCGGCAACAACTCGGTGATGCCTTGCACGACGCCGAGAACTGCGACTTTGGCATAGCCTAGCGCAACAAACCCGGTGTCGACGCCGCGCGTGCAGACTTCGACCATCGCTACAAGTTCCTTTTTCCTTATGTGAACTGCCTCGTTACAGCCCAAGCATTTCACTGCAACTGGCTAACGATTCTTTACGTCATTTTTAGCCGAATCAAATCGGCCACCGATACATACTAAACGAGGGCGAGCGGGACGCACTTATTCGCCGCGACAGGTATAAGGAACATCCGACTGTGCTGACAAAATTAGTCGTAGGCCTTGCGCTGATAGCGGCAAGTCCACGGGCGGCATTGGCGACCGATTGGCGATATTGCCTCGCGCCATCGCAAGTGGATCATAAGATCTATATGTCCGACGTTTTTCTTGCGCGCGGCGAATTGAACGATGCGAACGATGCGTTCGAGAAGGCCCTCGACCGAGGTGGATTACGCCACGATGTAGTGCAATGCCCGCGCGCCGATGACGAAAATTCGATCGCGATAATGCAGCAATACGCGATCATCTTTAGTCGGGAGAATGGAAACGCGATTATTCATATACCTCTGAGCAGATTGAGGTAATCGAGAGAGCGCCAAGCCGAGCGATCAACATCGGGTCGACGCCGTTTATTCAATTTGGGACTGACGCATAAATGTGTGCCGATATGCAAACGCATTTACAGTATATCGCGCACTACAATCATCACCCAAAGCACCACGACCCCAGTTAGCGCGATTATCCAATTGTGGATGGTCACGCCGAATATCGTGGTGTCGGCCGTCATGAAGTTCAGGAAGGCGTCCATAAAGCGAAGCTCTACACCCCGCGCCGGATAAAAATCTCGTAGTTTTCGCTCGATATTAAATTATTCCCAGGTCACTCACCTTGTCGGAAGAGATGATTCAGTAAGATGCCAATATCGGCTTTGGCACTTCTCGGACAAACGAACTGTTGTCTTAAAAGGTCGCTTCTCTATTGGGTTGCATAGCGGCCACCGCGTCATGGCTTACACGCTTCTACTCCTCGCCCACGCACAGCGCGACGACGAATACGTCGCGGCGCTGAAACTCGACCAGCGCGCGCCAGAACTCGTTCATTCTGTCCGCTCGGTCGTCGAGGTCGATGCCAGCGGGCAGCGAGACGCTCGCCGTGTCCAGGCCCGTTGAGCGCGCGACGCTGGCATCGCCGTCACCCTCGCGCACGATGCGCGGCCTCGACGACCGGCGCGCTCCGTACTCATTGGCGATGAATTTCTTGAGGCTCGTCACGGCACGTCTCCCTTTGTTCCATCGCGTTGCGGTAGGATATTTATGGTCGGACGCGCCCGGGGCGCCGGATCGGTTGGGCCCGGCCATGCCGATCCCGCCAGATGATCCTGGAGGGCCCCAGGCCGGTCCGCCATGGTCGGGCCCGGGGCAGACCCAAGATTGCTCCGAGGGGCCGTCCGGCGGGCCTGGCGGGCGGGATGGACCCGCGACTGACGGGCGGCAAGCCGGCGTCAGGGAAGTCAGGACGGCCGTTACCGATCGCCGAGGAAATGCAGTAACGCTGCATTGAAGAGCGTGGGGTCCTGCAGGAACGCAAAGTGGCTGGTGTTGGGCAGGATCAGCAACCCTGCGCCGGGGATCGTGGCGGCGATATATTCGGTGTGTGCGCGCTTGATCGCCTCGTCGTGATCGCCGTCTGCCACCAGCACCGGCGCTCGGATCGACTGCAGTTGGGCGTCGGTCCAGTTCGGCTCGGTCTCCCACATCTTGCTGATCTGCGCGACGAAGGCGTCGTAGTCCTTCGGAGTCGCGGACAGCCTGGCGTATTCATGCCCCGCGCGCTCGATGAAGCGCGCGAAGGTAGGGTTCTTCTCCACGCCCTCCTGCACGCCTGCGGTGACGGTGTTGGCGGCGAATGCAAACACTTTGCCAACGCGGTCGGCATGGCGAAGAGCGAGGTCGAGCCCGAGGATGGCGCCGTCGCTCCAGCCCACCACGTCGGCCTTGGCGATGTGCAGCATGTCGAGCAAGGCGACGACGTCGTCGGCCATGAGATCGTAACCGTACGGGCGGGCGTCGCGGGTGCTGCGGCCGTGGCCGCGGCTGTCCACGACGATGACGGTGTGGCGCGGCGCGAGAGCCTTGATCTGATTGCCCCAATAGTCCGAGTTGGAGAGGCCGCCGTGCAGAAGTACGACCGGCGGACCGTGGCCGATTGTCGCGTAATAGAGGCTGATGCCGTTGACCTTGGCGCGACCGGTATGCTCGCCGGCGACCGGGGCGGGCGTCGGCGGCAGGGTCTGCCACCGCGGTTCACCACGGGCAGCATGGAGAGGGAGAAGCAGCAGGAAGGCGAGCATCGCGCGGCGCAAGGGTTGGCTCCGTTTTTAGTCGTCGGACGGTCGGCGGACATCACTCCGATTATCTCGTAGCGCGGGCTAGCTAGGATCAATCTCTGACAAAATACAACTCGGTCAACGGCCGAGCACCTGCAGAACTGCAGCCGCAATCTTTTCGGCAGTGACTGTCAATTCCGTCTCGAGAGGCGGGCTGTAGGGAATCGGCACATCCGGTACAGCCACACGGCGCACCGGTCCCTTTAGATTGGCCAAACCATCCTCAGCCAAAATAGCGGCAACCTCCGCAGCGACGCCGAAGCTGCGGTGGCATTCGTCGGCGATGACCGCCCGGCCGGTCCGCGCGACCGATTGCAGCACTGTCGCGCGGTCGAGCGGGACGATACTGCGCAAATCAACGACCTCCGCGGAAACAGCGTGCTCCCGGTCGAGCACATCGGCTGCCGCGAGTGCGCGCGGAACTGTGATTGAGCTCGCGATAATGCTGATGTCGCGGCCTTCCCGACGAACACGTGCCTGCCCCACCGGCAACATGGCAGAGCCCAGGCCAACTTCCGCTTTTTCATCCAACAAGAGGGCGTGACTAAGAAATGCTGTTGGATTCCGGCTTTCCAGCAAGGACCATTTCAAGAGGTGGTATGCATCGTCGGCTGCCGCGGGCACAAGAATCTGCAAGCCCGGCGCCTGGCCCAACATTGCTTGAATCCGATGGGAGTGTTGCGCGGCGCCGCCCCCCCGCATGCCGATCAGGGAATAGAAGGTGACAGGAACCTCGGTTTGGCCTCCGGTCATATAGTGGATATTGGCTGCCTCGTTCACCACTTGCGGGAAAGCCTCGAAGATGAAGCTGCCGGTCGACAGATCGACAACGGGTCGCAATCCCGCCATTGCGGCGCCGATCCCGGCCCCGGCGAGCGCCAGTTCCGAGATCGGTGTAACGAGAATTCGATCGGGATAATCTTTCAATGCCGGCTCGAGCATTGTTCGGGCAACGCTGTTGAGGCCCATGAAGCCGCTACCGATAAGAACCACTCGAGGATCGGCGGATAAGGATTCGTAGATAGCCTTTGCGAGGCCCTCAGCATAACTGATCTTCATTGTCCGCGCTCCCCAGTGGCAAAGACGTGCCGATAGGCATCAGAGGGAGTGGGGTACGGACTATCGAGCGCGAAGCGGGCGGCGCTGGCAGCAACTTCTCGCGCACGTTTGTCGATTGACTGTACCTGCGCCCGATCGAGAGTGCCCGCCTCCACTAGCTTGCGAATATACAATGTCAGCGGGTCGCTCTGATTGATCCAGGCGGCAAGGTCCGCCCGTTCGGGCTTTTGGTCGAAAGCCCAGGCAATTTGCCATTCGCCGTTCGGCAGTTCGGGCCAGAGCGGGAAGCTGCCCGGCCAGCGCGTGCACCGCACCTCAAGAAAACGTGGCCCGGTGCCACTGCGCACTTCGGACACGATTCGGTCGAAGCAATCGGCGAGCGCCGTCACATCACCGCCATCCACGACCTCGCCTGGAATCTGCAGCGACTGAGGCACGTCCACTAGGTGTGCCGCTGGCAAGGTGGAAGACGTAAACTGGCCGCGCTTGCGTTGTTCTAGCGGGATGCTGTTGTTTTCACAGACGAATAGAATCGGAACGCGCCATATGGCGGCGATGATCATAGCTTCGTAAAATGCCCCCTCCTCCAGCGCGGCGTCGCCGAAGAAACATACAGTTACTCCGGAACCTCGTTGCTTGCACGCCAACGCGGCTCCGGTGGCGAGCGGCAAGGCGCCTCCGACCAGGGCAGACGTGGAGGGCACGCCCAACTCACGTACCGACAAATGGAGGGTTCCGCTTTTGCCACCGGCATAACCGCCTGATTTGCCGAGAATTTCCGCCAACATGCGCTCGGGCGCGGCCCCGCGCGCCAGCAGGTGGCCGTGATTACGCCAAGTCGTGAAGATGAAGTCGTCCTGTCCCAACGCTGCGCAGGCGGTCACTGCGTTCGCTTCCTGCCCGATGTAGACATGGTAGTGCCCGGAAAACTTCTTGGCCTGTGCGAGCAGAATGCACTGCTCTTCAAATCGCCGAATGCGCAACATCTCGGTTACGCGTTGAATGGGACTCAATACCGCCACGGCTCCCTCCCTCGGGGAAAATCCTTCTCGATCAAATCAATTCTCACCGGCAAATTCACATGGCGCCGCCGCGAAAATCATCGACCTATTGAACCTGTATGTTGGCTTCCTTCGCGACTTTCGCCCAAAGTGCCACTTGCCCTGCAACCAGTACCCGCATTTCCGCGGGAGTCGTACCTCTGACTTCTCCACCGAAGTTAGCCAGTCGCTCCTTGACCCGAGGAACTTTAAGCGACCGCTGGATTTCCGCATTCAGACGATCAATAATCTGCGGCGGTGTCCCACGCGGCGCCGCGAATCCGGACCACGAAATGACCTCGAAGTTGGGAACTCCAGCCTCCGCGAGTGTCGGAACGTTGGGCAGGCCATTCCAACGGGCCTTGCTCGTGACGCCGAGCGCTCTCACTGCGCCGGACTTGATATACGGTGCAGCCACCGTGATCGTCGCCATGCCGAAATCAATATCGCCGCCGAGCATTCCGGTAATGATCTGCCCCTCGCCGCGGTAGGGTACGTTAACGAATTTTGTTTTCGTGATGTTGGAGAGCAAGGCGACCGTCGTGTGGTGAATACTGCCGACTCCGGTGGAACCGTAGGTCAGGCGATCGGGATTGGCGCGCGCAAACCGCAGCAGATCCGCCAACGTCTGAAACTTGGAGTTCTTGGGCACGCACAGGACGAATGGATAAAAGCTCACAGTCGATATCCATGCAAAATCGTCGACGGCGTTGTACTTGATCGACTTGTAGACCGCGGCCGTCACCGTATGTGCGCTCGGCAGAAATAGCAGCGTGTACCCGTCGGCGGGCGACCGCACGACGGATTCGGCGGCGAGGCTGCCGACGACGCCCGGCTTTGGCTCTACGATGATCGTTTGGCCCAAACCCTTGGACATCTCCTCCGCCATTATTCTCGCGATGACATCGACATTGCCACCGGGCGGGAAGCCGTGAATAAGCTTGATCAAGTGATTTGGATAATTTTGCGCGGCGGCCAAGGTTGTCATGGCCATCAGGATCGCGGCGGAAACAATAAGTCTTGCTCTGGTCATGCGTCACCCCCTACGTTGGCGTGTCAGCGACCATGGTTGTGCTCCCAAGCTCGCGAAGTGTTCTTGGTCGTGCCAAACTTTGAACAAAGCGATTCGTGTGCTCAATCTCGCGTTCCGTGATCTTGCGCGATTGGACTACGCAACCTCTTTGCTTTAAATTATACGGACCGTTTCTATAAGGGTCAAGGCCGACAACGGATCAAACTTCATGGCCAGCAAACCAATCCGCCGCTCGATCGGCGCTCTCCGCAGCCCCGAGGCGCACGCCTCCATTTTGGCCGCCGCATCAGAGATTCTCAACGATAGCGGATATGCGGGATTCAGCATCGACGCGGTGGCGCGACGCGCTAGCGCTAGCAAACCGACGATCTATCGATGGTGGAAAGGCAAAGCCGCGCTCATCATGGAGGTATACGAGAAGGAGCGCGAGGCCGCCCTGACGGTGCCTGACCGCGGGTCGATCGAGCAAGAACTGATCATGCGTATGCGCAATCTTTGGCGGCTATGGCAAAGGACGCCGTTGGGAAATGCACTACGCAGCATCATTGCCGAAGCACAGGCTGATCCATTAGCGCTGATGCAATTGCGCGAGGATTTCTTGCCTAAGAGGCGTGCCTGGACATACACATTGTTCGATCGCGCCATCGCGCGCGGAGAAATATCCGAGCAAGCTGATATCGAGATCGCCACAACTCTGATCTATGGTTTCAACTGGTATCACCTGCTGACCGATCAGTTGAGTGACGAAGCTGCGATTGAAAAGTACGTTCCCATGGTTGTCCGCGGGATGCTATCGGCAGCAAACCGCGCCACAGGAAACGGCCGGGAAAAACTACTGGCCTTGCCGGTCAACAAAAAAAAGCCGCGGCTTACCCCGCGCCGCACGATGCATAAAGCGCGCAAGTAAGAGTCATCTATATGGCCGTACGCGCCTGAGCAGCAAGAATGCCTGCAATAAATGTCGACTTGGCGCCAAGAACGTCGACGTTAGTCTTTACCTTAATACGATAGCAACTACACAAGCTCGGGCTGAACGGCCGGTTTGAGATTCTCTGATTCAGAATGACCGTGAATAGTAGATACTTGCTGAGCCCGCAGCACCAGATTGCAGTAAGGGTCAACCTCGCATGTAAAACCCGGCACGACTAACACGGTCGTCGTCTTGTCATCAATGAGTGCAGGTCCTCTCAATTGATGGCCCGGAGCGAGGCGATCCCAGTCGTATACTGGCGTTTCCACACGTTGCGAACTGCCATCGAACAAACAGCGGCGGCTCCCACGACGCGCGGATTCAACATTGTTCACGGCCTCGACATTGGTGGCCATCCGCAGCTGGCGGCGCGGCGCCGTCACCTTGAGGTGAAAAGTGAGAAACTCGGCAGCCCGCCACGGCATCGAATAGGTGTACATTCTCTCGTATTTGGCATGGAAATTCTTCAGCAAGACCTGCAGCGATTCGACAGTCAATTCTCCTTCAGGCAAGTCGATTTCGACTTCATGGAATTGGCCGGCGTAGCGCATTTCTACGCTCGGCTGATATGACAACTGCGCTTGTGGAATTCCGATACGCGCGAAATTCTCCCCCGCTTGGCGGCGCATATCGGCATATATGCCATTGACTTCGGCGACATCAAACTTGTCCTGTGTACGCGCCAATGATCGCGCATACTCAAAACCTAGGTCCATCACGAACATGCCGAAGGCGCTCATCAGCGCCGCCACCCGTGGCACGATAACCATCGGAATGGACAATTGCTTGGCAATCGCTCCGGCGTGGATACCGCCGGCTCCGCCGCCAGCCACCAGCGTAAAATCACGCACATCGAGGCCCTTCTTGGTGCAGACCTCGGTGATCAGGTTTGCCATGACTGTGTTGATGGTCGTGAACATCGCCTGCGCGGCCTTGTCTTCGGTCATTTTTAATGCTCGGCCGACGCGCGCGACCGCCTGCTGCGAGCGTGCTGCGTCAAGCTTGATATCGCCGCCCAGGAAATAATCGGCCGGGATGTAACCAAGCACGATGTCGGCATCAGTCACCGCTGCGACCTCGCCCTTGCCATATGCTGCCGGACCGGGGTCGGCGCCCGCACTCTGCGGGCCCACACGCAACAACCCAAATGAGTCAGTCCAGGCGAGCGAGCCGCCGCCAGCACCGACCGTCGGCACGTCAACCATTTTGATCGCGACACGATGCTCGCCAACCCATGATTCTGTCGTGGTCGGAATGTCGCCGTCACGGATCATGCAGACATCGAAACTGGTGCCTCCCATATCCATGGAGAGCAGGCTCTTCTTCAGATGCAGGCCGCCTAAGTATCTCGCAGCCGCGGGCGCCGCTGCCGGGCCGGAGTTAAGTAGATACACCGCACGGTCGACACATTCGTCCACGACCTGAACGAGGCCGTTAGCGAGCATCATAAGGAGACGTCCGCGGAATCCGCGCTCCTTAAGCCCACTTTGTAGTTTGCGCGCATAGCGAGTCACCGCCGGACCAATATATGCACTGACCACCGCGGTGGAGAAACGCTCGAACTCGCGCCAGACTGGCAGGATTTCATGCGAGGTCGTCACGTAGAGATCGCGATTCATCTCCTGGACAATTCGCTTTGCCTTCAACTCGTTATGGCCGTTTGCGTAGGAATGTAGGAAGCAAATTGCGATCGCCGAACAGCCGTCGTCGAGCAGCTTCTGGCAAGCCTTCTTCAGTTCCGCTTCGTCCAAAGGCGTGTGGATCGTTCCATTGCAAAGGGTACGCTCGGTCACGCCAAGGCGCCGATAGCGAGGGACCAATGGCTTGTAGGGCTCAATGAAAACGTCGAACATCGAGCCGTGCAGATTCTTGATGCCTCTCCGCATTTCGATTAAATCGCGAAAACCTTTGGTCGTGATCATGCCCACCTCGGCGCCGCGCTCGGTAATCAGAATATTCGTGCCGAGCGTGGTGCCATGGATGATCTGCTCCACGTCGGCGAGGAATTGTTCGAGGGTCTGCCCGTAATGGGCGGCGGCTTTCAACACAGTGGCAAAGAAACCTTCGGTGGGATCGTTGGGGGTAGTCGACGCCTTAAACCTCTGTAATTTTCCGGCATCATCTAGTACTAGACAGTCGGTAAAGGTTCCGCCTACGTCGATGGTGAGCTGCTTCATGAAAAGGCACTCCGCTTGAATGGCTGACTTGATCGATGCGGTGCCGCGACACAATCCCGATTATCCGGCCTTGTGGGCGGTCAGATCGACGGTCAATTGTTGCTCATCGATGACCACATCCCATACCTGCGGCTGCGTCGAACGGAGCCGCCGGGTTTTCTGCTCGTCGATGGCAAATGTCACAGGGTCGAGGGCCACTCCATAAATTTTGCGGGCGGCCTCGACCGAAATCATCTCGTTTTTCACGTCGAGAGCGACCAATTCGGGCGGCCTCTCGAACGGATGGCCAACACCACCCCCGCCGCCACTGATCTTCGCAAGGATGTCGCCTGTCTTGATCTCTACCATCCGGTGCGGTTTGACCCGGATCGGATGCCCATCTCGCACCACGAAGGTGCGCGATGCCGGCGACGGACAGCCTCCCTGCACGCCGGATCCCGGCGTCATGTCGCCATCCGAACTGCCGGTCGCCATGCGTCCATCGGTGCCTTCATTCAGCGCCTGCCATTCGATTCCGCCGCCGCCGCGCCAGCGGCCCGCCCCCATCAAATCGGTCACCGCCTCCCACTTCAGCAATCGCCAAGGAAAACGCATCTCCATCTCCTCGGCGTTGCTCCGCATAACCGTGGCGAGCGAACCGATGGACAAGGGTCCGGTGGGGCCGTCGTGGCCGGTGCAGGCGCCGGCGGAGCCGTCATAATCGAATGTCGTGCGAATGTACGGCTGGCCGGTCCGTGGATCCGTTGCGAACACGTAATCACCGCGACGCTTTCCCCAGGCCGCGATCACCCGGTTCGGCCGCGCTTTGGCGAGCGCGTCATGCACAGAGGTTGCGATCTGATGGCCTACATTGACGGGGGCAGCCCCCACTGTCGCCGGATACAACGGATGGACCACGCTGCCTGGAGGGGCAATAAACGTAATCGGACGCAGCGATCCTTCGTTATGAAAATCCGCCAGAGCTGGGTCGAACAGCAACATCATCGACCCGACCGCGATCGCGTATGAAGCTGCGAATGGACAATTCACGAAGCCCTTGCGTTGTGCGTCACTGCGCGAGAAATCAAGCGTGACGGTGTCCCCCTTCACCGTGATGTCGAGGCGGACCGTTACCGGTTGATCGAGTACCGTGCCGTCATCATCGGTGGACGCCTCGCCGGAATAGGTGCCATCGGGAATTGCGGCGATTTCCGCCCGCACTGCCGTCTCAGTGCGATCCAGCATCTCCTTGATGCAGGCCATGACCGTTTCCTTGCCATAGCGGCGAATTACATCATGCACCCGATTTTCCGCAAACCGCGTGGTCGCCGCCATGGCGTAACTGTCCACCCGCACGGCCTCCGACCAGCGAACATTGTTAAAGATGAGGTCGAGAACGTCTTTCCGCTCTTCGCCTTTCTCGAACACCTTGGTCGGGGGGATGCAGAGGCCTTCGGCGTGAATATCGTATGAATTCGGAAAATAACCGCCGGGGAACGAGCCGCCGGTGTCCATCATGTGACCGCGCACCAGTGTGAAGAATACCAACTCGCCGTCGTGAAAAATAGGACGGATAAATCCCCAATCAGGCAGATGCACATTCATGCCCTTGTAGGGGTCGTTGGTGAGGATCACATCGCCGGGATGCAGATTATCGCCGAATTTATTCTTGATCGCCTGAATCGCGTATTTTGTCCCCATGAACTGACAGAGCAGCCCCTGCGGCATCGCGACTGTGGAGCCGTCCGCAAGCCAGATGCCGACTGAGACGTCCTTGAGCTGCGACATCAGGTAACTCTGCGACGTGCGCGTGACCATGTGGCGCATCTCGCGCACCAAGGTCTGAAACGAGTGCCAGACAGTCGCCAGAGTGATGGGATCGATATTGGCCATGAGACCTGCTCCTCACTTCTCGGAGTTCAGCTCGAGCTGTAAAACTTTTCCGCTGATTCAAATGCGCGTTTTGGTCGCGGCGCGTGCAAAGCACCGCTCAAGTCGACGGCACGTTCTCGCGACGACGATTGTATATATACGATTAGTTTCTATAGGGCGTCAAGCTCGCCCGACCTGATAAATTTCAGATCGACGACGGACAGAGAGCAATCTCAGCGCGGCCATGCCGCAGAACGCCATCGCCGATCAGCGACGCTCACGCCCGGCTACGCGGTAGCTGGGCCAGACGCCAGGCTTTGTCCAATGGTGGGCATAGCGCTGCCCTCTTCGAATTTTGGGCCGATACTGATTAATCAATTACCGCGGCCGCAGCACCAGATTGCGGTAGGCGTCGACCTCACAGACGAATCCCGGCACCACCAGCACGGTCGTGGTCTTGTCGTCGATGAGGGCGGGGCCGGTGACGCGGTGACCAGGCTCCATGCGGTCCCAGTCGTAGCTGGGCGTATCGACGCGCCCCGCACTGCCGTCGAACAGGCAAAGACGGGAGCCGCGCCGCGCCGTCTCGACGCTGCTTGCGCCCATGGCGCCGCCGGCCACGGTCAACGGCCGGGGCGGAGTCGTCACCTTGAGACGGAAGGTGAGGAATTCGGCCGCGCGCCACGCCATCGAGTAAGTGTACATCTTTTTGTATTTGCTGTGAAAGTTCGCAAGTAGAAGCGGAAGGCTTTCGGCGTTCAATTCTCCCGGCGGCAGATCAATCTCGACCTCATGGAACTGGCCGACGTATCGCATCTCCACGGTGGGGTGGTATGACAATTGCGTCTCCGGAATGCCGATGCGGGCGAAATCTTCCATCGACTTGCGGCGCATGTCGGCATAGAGCCCGTTGATCTCGGCGAAGTCGAGCCGGTTCTGCCGGCGCGCGCAGGAGCGCGCATATTCGAGTCCGAGATCCATGGTGAACATGCCGAACGCGCTCATCAGCGCGGCAACGCGTGGCACAATCACCATCGGAATCGACAATTGCTGCGCGATCGTTGCGGCGTGAATGCCCCCTGCTCCGCCGCCCGCGACCAGCGTGAAGTCACGCACGTCATGGCCTTTCTTGGTGCAAACTTCGGTGATCAGATTGGCCATCACCCGGTTGATCGTGGTGAACATCACCTGCGCGGTCTCGTTCTCGCTCATTTTCATCTTGCCGCCAATACGGGCAACCGCCTGGTGCGAGCGCTTGACATCGAGCTTAATATCGCCGCCGAGGAAATAGTCGGCGGGGATGTAGCCAAGTACAAGGTCGGCATCGGTCACCGCCGCGACCTCGCCCTTGCCGTAGGCGGCGGGGCCGGGATCAGCGCCGGCGCTTTGCGGACCGACCCGCAGGAGGCCGAGTGAATTGACCCAGGCAAGCGAGCCGCCGCCCGCACCGACAGTCGGCACATCGACCATCTTGATCGCGACGCGATGTTCACCGACCCACGACTCTGTCGTAGTGGGAATTTCTCTGTCTCGAATCACGCAGATGTCGAAACTGGTACCGCCCATGTCCATGGACAGCAGATTCTTCTTGGAATGCAGGCCGCCGAGGTAGGCCGCGGCGGAGGGAGCGGCGGCGGGACCCGAATTGAGAAGATAGACAGCGCGGTCCACGCACTCGTCGACTACCTGCACCAAGCCGTTTGCGAGCATCATGAGCAGGCGGCCGCGAAAACCCTGATCTTTGAGGCCACTCTGCAGCTTTCGTACATAGCGCGTTACGGGCGGGCCAATATATGCGCTGACGACCGCTGTCGAGAAACGTTCGAACTCGCGCCACACCGGCAAAATCTCGTGCGACGTGGTGACGTAGAGGTCGGGCACCATTTCCTGGACGAGGTGCTTTGCCTTCAACTCGTTTGCGCTGTTGGCATAGGAGTGCAGAAAGCAAATGGCGATAGCGGTGCAGCCGTTGTCGAGGAGCGTCTTCGTCGCCTTGCGCAACTCCTCTGTATCAAGCGGTGTCTCGAGTGTACCGTCGTAGAGCGTGCGCTCGGTGACGCCCAAACGCAGGTCGCGCGGCACCAACGGGACATAGGGATCGATAAACATGTCGAACATCGAGCCATGTAGATTGCGGATGCCGCGGCGCATCTCCAACTGATCGCGGAAGCCCTTGGTCGTGATCATGCCGACCTTGGCGCCGCGCTCGGTGATTAGGATATTGGTGCCGAGCGTGGTGCCGTGGACGATCTGCTCAACGTCGCCGACAAACTGCTCTAAGGTCTGCTTGTAATGGCCGGCGGCCTTACGCACCGCGGCGAAGAAGCCTAGGGTTGGGTCGTCCGGCGTGGTCGAGGCCTTGAAGCGTTGCAACTGTCCGGAATCGTCGAGCACCAGGCAATCCGTGAACGTTCCGCCGACGTCGATGGTCAATTGCTTCACGGGCCTTACTCCTTGCTCTCGCCGACGGGGCGGAGCTCGATATTGAGGGTATCCTCGTTGATCACTGCCTCGTAGCGCTGGATCGGCGGAGAAGCGCGTAGTTTGCCGGTGGCCTCTTCGTCTACTTTAAGCGTCGTCGGATCGACGACCACGCCGTAAATCAGACGCGCGGCTTCGACGGTCACCATCTCGCGGCGTATATCGGTCGCAACCTTGTCGACTGGCCGCTCCCACGGATCTCCGACCCCGGCGCCGCCGCCGCTGAGCTTGACCATGATGTCGCCCGCCTTCACATCGGCGAGGCGGTGCGGCTTGACCCGGATTTTCTGGTCTCCGCGCAAGATGATTGTGCGCGAGCGGGGAATCGGCTGGCCGCCGTGGCATCCCTTGGCTTGGATGAAGTCGCCGTCGGAACTGCCGGTCGCCATGCGGCCGTCGCTGCCTTCGTTGACCGCGCGCCAATCGATTCCGCCACCACCGCGCCAGCGCCCGGCGCCATTGAAGTCGGCAGTCGCCTCGAGCTTGAGCATCCGCCAGGGAAAGCGGACCTCTGCTTCTTCGACGGTACCACGCTGCACCGAGCCAAGTGTATTCAGGGTAGTGGGGCCGGTCATGCCATCGTGACCCCAGACGGCTCCGGCGCTGCCGTCATAGTCAAACGTCGTACGCACATAGCGCTCGCCGGTGCGCGGATCGGCCGCAAAGGTGTAGTCACCGCGGTGCTTGCCCCAGGCGGCGATGGAGCGGTCGGGCTTCGCCTTGCTCAGGGCTTCGACCACCGACTCGATGACTTGGCCTCCGACATTGACAGGGCTCGCGCCCACGGTCGCCGGATACTGGCCGTTGGTGACGCTGCCGGGTGGCGCAATCACCTTGATCGGGCGGAGGGATCCGGTGTTGTGGAAATCCGCCAGCGCGGGGTCCATGTAGATGATCACCGCAGCGACCGCGCGGGCATAGGTGACCGCGTAGACGCAGTTGACGAAGCCTGGGCGCTGCTTGTCACTGCGGGAGAAGTCCAAGGTGATCTCGTCGCCCTTGATCGTCACATCCACCCGCACCGTCACTGGCTCATCGAGGATGGTGCCGTCGTCATCGGTAGACGCCTCGCCGACATAGGTGCCATCGGGCATCGCGGCGATCTCCGCTCGCACTGCCTTCTCCGTGCGATTCATCATCTCGTGCACGGCACCGATGACAGTATCCTTGCCGTAACGGCGGATCAGATCGAGGATGCGATTCTCGGCGAATTGGGTGGTGGCGATCATCGCATTGCTGTCGATCTTCATCTCTTCCGGCCAGCGGACGTTGTTGAAGATCAACGCGGCCAGATCCTCGTCCCACACACCCTTTTTGATGACGCGCAGCGGCAGGATGCACAGACCTTCGGCAATGATGTCGTAGGCGTTTGGGAAGTACCCGCCGGGGAAGGATCCACCGGTATCGGTCATATGTCCGCGCACCATGGTGAAGAAGACGAGCTCTCCTTCGTAGAAGATCGGCCGGATAAAGCCCCAGTCCGGCAGATGGGTGTTGTGACCGCCGTGATAGGGATCGTTGGTGAGAATAACGTCTCCGGGGTGGAGGTTATTCTTGAACTTCTCGCGAATCGAGGCGATGGCAAACGAGGTGCCGAGGAACTGACCCGGCAGCCCTTCCGGCACCGCCACGGTCGACCCATCGGCCAGCCAGACGCCGACCGAGAGGTCTTTGAGGGTGGCCATTAGGTAGCTCTGGGCTGTCCGGGTCATCATGCTGCGCATCTCGCGGCAGAGCGATTGGAAGCTGTGCCAGACGGTCGAGAGCGTCAGCTGGTCTAAGTTCGCATTCGCCATGTTCTTTTCTCCATCCCGCCATCAAATGACGGTCTGCGCGCATCGTTTATTATCGGCCGGAACTTGGTCAGGATCGGCAACCGGCTCATTCATTGGTGATTTTCGCCGCCGTGACCACCGGCGCCCAACGATCCATGCTCTGCTTGATAAGATCGCGCATTTGCTCTGGCGTACTGCCGAAGGGCATCGCCTCAAGCTCGCGAATGCGCCGATTGGTATCGGGCATTTTGATCACCTCGGCGATCGCGGCCGACAACTTATGGGTGATTTCCTTCGGAGTCCCGGGCGGCGCCGAGATCGCCATCCATGTATCGGAATAGAGGCCGGGCACCGTCTCGGCGAAGGTGGCAACGTTGGGGAAGTCGGGCAGGCGCTTGCTACTGCCGATGCCGATGATTTTCAGCTTGCCGCTCTTCACATGCTGGAGACCAGCGAGGAGATTGTCGGGAAGGAGGTCCACATGCCCGCCGAGCAGATCGTTGAGCGCCGGCGCCGAGCCGCGATACGGAACATGCAGGATGTCTACCTTGGCCTTCATCTTCAGCGCTTCCATGGTCAGATGAGCGATCTGGCCCTTGCCCTGGGAAGCGTAAGTGACCTTGCCAGGATTGGCGCGCGCCAAGGCGATAAGTTCCGCCAAATTGTTCGCGGGTAGACCCGCCCTTGCGAACAGTACAGTCGGGTAGGTCGCGAGCACACTCACCGGTTCGAAGCGGCGCGGGTCAAAATTCAGTTTGGGGTTGATTAAGTGATTGATGCTGTAGCTAAGCTGCGGCGCAGTCAGCAGCGTGTAGCCGTCCGGAGCAGCTCGGTAGACCTGCTCGGCGCCGATGTTGCCACTCGCGCCGGTCTTGTTCTCGATAACGACGGGCTGCCCGAATATGATGCGCAGCTTTTCCGCGACGATGCGCGGGAGCAAATCGGCGGTGCCTCCCGGAGGGAACGGAACGATGATTGTGATCGCCCGGGTCGGATAGCTCGTTTTCTGCGCACTCGCCGGACCGAGTTCGGAAGCAACGAGGACGGCACCGAGGACCGCGCCGAGCACCATGCGGTAGATTATGTCGCGAGGCATGCGTTATCCTCCTTGAATTGACGGGAAATCTAAAGTCGGCGTCCACCCCTTTGCCTGCGATCACCTGCTTCGCATCCGATTGACATAAAATCGCCGCCAAAAAAATACGAGCCAAAGCCGCGCGCTCGAACACAACACACACTTTCGAATTTTTATTTAGGTAAACGCCCAACATTCGCCGGATGGCGCATTGATCTAGGTCAATAACTTACAAAACGTAGTTTGCAGTCTTCGCCGATCGCGGCTGAAATCCTCAAGCGTAACTCATACGGATCGACTTGCATGGCTGGTGAGCAGCGTCAGACTTATCTCAGCCGCCGCCCTTCGGCTCGACCACCTCCAGTGCGTGACGCTGCAGGGCCCGAAGCTCCGCCTCCGCCTCGATCACCTCGGCCTCGGTCAGCACCTCTGGCAGTTGGAACATGCTCGGCGGCGTCCTGCCGGCGGGCCGCCGCTTTGCGACGAGCTCGCGATTGGTCGCGGCGTGGGCGATGGCGCGCGGGAGCGTGTGGGTGCGGCCCGCCTCCTAGAGCCGGAGACAACCCTCACGGCTCATGTGCGTGAAATCGACGAGTGCAAACCGGCGTTCTGACATGTCAACGCCTCGAATGGGCTCCGCTTTTCACGGCGGAAATATTGCGATTGCAATTGCTGAGCCTAGTATTTTCCCGTTCTTATCAAGCGCGCGAACGGTCCATTCATAAGTGTGCTGTTGGCCCGAGGGCGGGCAAGGGCCTTTATACGAGAACGCTCCGGCCGGAATTTCTCGCGCGCCATCGTAGGGGATAGTTCCCCCGCCGTGCGGGTAGCTCGGCACATTCTTGTCATTCATTTTGAACGCTAGGCGTGTCGTAGCCGCCGGTACGTCAGAAACGACGAAGGCCGGCGAGCTTGAGCTGCATGCTCGATATCCCGCCCATGAGAATTTCACAGACATCGCCAGAGCGCTGGATGGAAATGTTATAAGGGTAGCGAGGCCGGCGGCTGCAACGATGCGTATATAGTTCAAGAGCATCGCGATCACTGCTTCGTCACAGGCACGACCACATCACCGCCAGGCACGCCAAAGACTAAGCCCCGATCGCGCATAAAATGCAATGGCCAGAACCAAAATTCCGGCTATGCCGATAATTAGTGCCCATGCATAAACGTGCTTCATCAAGAAATATTAGCGTGGCGCGGGCCATGACGCCAATGCTTAAGCAAACAATCACCGCAAGCATTCTGTTGTTGAGCTTCGCTGTGCCAGCGATGGCAGGAGTCCTTGAGGATGGTCGCGCAGCATACGAGCACAACGACTTCGCGACTGCGGAGCGGTTATTTCTGCCGCTTGCTGAACGTGGCAATGCAATCGCCCAGCACAATATTGGTGTCATGTACTACAAGGGCCAGGGCGTATCACAGAGCTGCTCTAATGCGGTTACTTGGTATATGACGGAGGGCTGCCCGACCGTCGTGCGGCCACTTGCTTGCTGCGCGCTTGTTCTGCCGTAAGCGACCGTAACTGGCACTGCAACCACATTCACGGCGGTTGTCTCCGATAATGACAATTATCGGAGCCAACGACCTCAGCAAGTAGCCGGCAAATCTGCCGACAATAATTAGCACCGGTCACACTAACTGGTGTGACGCGTAGGCTCCATTATGGAACATCATAGAAAACGTTGTGGACGCTACCTTTAGTCAGCGCCAGCCGAGACCGGGCGCGACGTGCTTCAGGATCGCCTCGATGACATGGGCGTTGTAGTCGACGCCGAGCTGGTTGGGCACGGTCAGCAGCAGCGTGTCGGCCTCGGCGATGGCCTCGTCTTTCTTCAGTTGCTCAATGAGGACGTCCGGCTCGGCGGCGTAGCTGCGGCCGAAGATGGCGCGCGAATTGTCGCCGAGGAAGCCGATCTGGTCGCCCTCCTCGCGCGCCGCCGCCGAAATACATGCGGTCGCGATCGTCCATGATGCGCGAAGATGCTGCGGCTGACCGACACCCGCGGCGTCGCGCGCATGCCCGGCCGCCTTCCACGCCGCGCGTATAGAGCCGGATCTGCTCGGCCTGCTGGACATGGAACGGCTTGCCGCTCTCGTCGATCTTGAGCGTCGAGCTTTGCAGGTTCATGGCCGACTTGGCCGCCCATTCCGCCGTGGCGTTGGTGCCGGCGCCCCACCAGATGCGCTCGCGCAGGCCCTCCGAGTAAGGCTCGAGGCGCAACAGGCCGGGCGGGTTCGGGAACATCGGCCGTCGGGTTGGGCTTGGCGAAGCCCTCGCCGCGCAGCACCTCGAGGAAGACCTCGGCGTGGCGCCGCGCCATGTCGGCGTCGGTCATGCCCTCCGGCGGCGCGTAGCCGAAGTGGCGCCAGCCGTCGATCACCTGCTCGGGCGAGCCACGAGAGATGCCGAGCTGCAGGCGGCCGCCGGCGATGAGGTCGGCGGCGCCGGCGTCCTCCGCCATGTAGAGCGGGTTCTCGTAGCGCATGTCGATGACCGCGGTGCCGATCTCGATGCGCTTGGTGCGCGCGCCGCAGGCCGCGAGCAGCGGGAACGGCGAGCCGAGCTGGCGGGCGAAATGATGCACCCGGAAATAGGCGCCGTCGGCGCCGAGCTCCTCGGCGGCGACGGCGAGCTCGATCGATTGCAGCAGCGCGTCGGACGCCGACCGCGTCTGCGACTGCGGCGACGGGGTCCAATGGCCGAAGGAGAGGAAGCCGATGTGTTTCATGGGGACTCGTCGTGGGGTGATGCGGGTGGCGCTTCCCGTTTTGCCAGCGCAAGGAATTCGTCAAAGAACTTTCCAAGAGCTTGGTGTGCCTTGGGGACGCTACAGATTTCGCAAGTCGCAACGCACACGCCAAGAAGGGCTTGCGACGCGAACTGAAGCGTATCTTCCGCTTCCTTCGGGTTCATTGGAGCGATGATAGTATGCACGATATCGTCACCGTCCTTTGAAAAATATCTTGCAAGCGAAGTCATGGACGGGTGCGCGGCGTCACCCGAAAGCATCTTGAACCACATATAAGAGTCGGAAATTTTGCTTTTCTCTCCCAACGCGCTAAACTTGATGGGCTTCGCCTTCGGATACTTATTGGCAAAATAGTCCAGCCGGCCAGGGCTGTTCAACGCTCTATAGTGAGTCCGTGAAGCAACAGGGTCTAACGATTTGATGCGCGACGAAGAACGAGGGATTACTCCAGTCGAAAAAGTCTGAATCTATGTGAGGCAACCGAATCATTCGGAGGTTGCCTTGAAGTCATTTGAATGTTTCCTTTTGCACCTCGCGACAATCCCCGATCCACGGCGCGCCGAAGGCAAACTTTATCAACTGCCGCACGTCTTACTGTTTTCCGATTTTGGCGATTGTGAGCGGCGCCAACTCGTATCGCGGCATCCGCACCTTCATCAAAGTCCATCGGCGAAAGCTGAACAGGGCCTTCAAAATAAGCTGGAAAAGGCCGCCCGCGCATACGGCCATCCGGTATATTTTGCAGGGGCTGAGTGCGGCGGATGTTGAAAAGGCCTTTCGCGAACATGCGGCCAACCTGAACGTTGACGCGGCGGGGCCCGGCGCGCGAGTTATCGCGTTTGACGGCAAGGCGCTCAAAGGCAGTTTTGATAGCTTCAACGACGCCAAGGCAAAACAGGTGCTCAGCGCGTTCGCCGTCGACACGGCATTGGTGCTGGCGCATATCGACATCGACGAAAAGTCCAACGAAATCCCGGCCGTGCAGAAACTGTTGGAAGAACTCGACGTGGCGGGCCATATCGTCACGTGCGATGCGATGCATTGTCAAAAAAAACCTTCGAAGCCGCGGCCGCCGCGAACGCGCATCTGATCGTTCAACTCAAAGACAACCAGCTTATCTTGCGTCAGAAAGTCGAGGCCGCTTGCAACACGGCCATGCCTCTTTCTGGTGTTCAGACGGTCGATGAGAAAAAGCGCAATCGCCACGAAACCCGAACCATTGCAGTGTTTGACGCAAGGCCCGCCGTCGTCGGAACGGAATGGGAGCCTTATGTTGCAGCCATCGTTCAAGTCGAGCGCACGGTTCATGCATTCCTACCCGCGACCGGCCTTTGGAAGACCTCAACCGAAACATCAGTTCTATCTGTCCAATCGCCCGATCGACGCAAACCATGCCGCGGACGCCATTCGCAAGCACTGGCGCATTGAGAACAAGCTCCACTACACGCGTGATGTCACGCTACGCGAAGACGCGTCGCGCATCCGAAAAAATCCCGGCATCTTCACGAGAATGCGCAGCTTCGCCTACAATATCCTGCGGATCAATCAATCCGACACGATCGCCCAAGACCGCTACGCCGCAGCTCTCGGCGGTCTCGTATCCATCTTTTCTATGAGATTCAGTATGTAGCGTTGAACAGCCCTGCCGTTCCAAGTGCATACGCACATGCTGCGCCACGCTGCCGGGTATAAGCTGGCAGGTGATGGGCACGACACAAGATCGATCCAGGACTACCTTGGCCACAAAAACATACAGCACACAGTTCGCTACACCGAGCTGTCGCCGACACGCTTCAAGGATTTCTGGCGCGACTAGACCAAGCAGATTGTGACATTTGAGTTCCTGGACAACGCTGCGCCCGTTTGTAGTCGGAGGGGTGTCCTTCGCCTATTAAAAATTACATTGTAATCTCAAAAGCCTGCGAGCGCGTCTGTTTCCGTACCCACAAGCCTGACCCCAAACGAGTACCGGATTTCGGTGGCTGGGGACGAACATCTGCGGCCTTCTGTCACAAATCTGGTTGACGGTCCGTTGCCTCCGATAAATGCCGTTATCGGAAGATAACACTTGCGATCAGCAGGTCATAATGCTTCGCGTAGGCAACAGGTCTTATATTTCTTTCCTGAGCCGCACGGGCATGGATCATTACGCCCTATTTTCACTGGTCGAGGATAGTGAACCTTTGGATAAGCTGCCTGGCGGATGGTTAGTCTGCCACTGGTGAGATCGTTACCACTGGCAAGCAGCCCGTAGTGACGGATGCGGTGGAAGCCTCTGCGTGGCAAGCGTCAGCGCTCAAGAATGTGTCAACTACTTCAGGCATGCTGGCTATGCTTCAAAATGACCGGAATCCGCTTTAATTCAGTACTGATTCAGCAACGTTGAAAAATTTTCTTGCCCTTTTTCGTAATGTCTCGTCGAAGTTCGCAGGTATCGGTTGCCGCACAGATGGGGTAATCGGCCGGCGGCTTGTGCGCCTTAACCGGGATGCGACGCGGAGAGGCATGTAGGCTCCGCTGGTCGGAAATAGATGCAACAGGTCAGTGCCTTCGCCTTGAACAGACTAAGACTGGCCGCTCGATGCAACCTATCGGAACCGCCGCAATAGCGGTCTTAATTGACTTGAGCGATGCGAAATCCTCCGAAACGTGGGTCTTCCCCAATAGAAACGATACCGGCAGCGCGGACCTGAAAAAGTCAATTGCTGCAATTTTCGACGCAGCTGGACTTAAGGATGCGCGATCACGTGATGTGCGACGTACGATCGCCAGTACGGCGGCAGACGAAGGTTACAGCGATGCGACTATCGGCGAATTGCTTGCCATGCGCGGAGGGGCGTGACGGCAAGACATTATATCCGACGGCCAGATGCGGCCCTCATCGCCGCGGCCGAAAGAACTTCGGCGAATATTCCGGCTGCCATTCATCAATATAAGGCTCCAGCAGAAATCGTGAAGCTTCGCCCGCAAATGGGCATTTCTCCGCGCTCATTGTCGCCTCGATAGACACACTTCAACTTCGGCCATAAAATGAGCTCGAAATCACGGTGGGTCAGGATAATATTATGTCCGAAAAGCGTGTGGAACGCCGGCTGGCTGCTATTCTTGCGGCAGATGTTGCCGGCTATAGCCGGCTTATGGGCAGCGATGAGGAAGGCACGCTAACGGCACTTAAAGCAGTGCGCAGTTCCTTTTTCGATCCCAAGATCGCCGAGCATCACGGCCGAATTGTTAAGACGACCGGCGATGGTACGCTTGTCGAATTTTCTAGTGCTGTCGATGCGGTTCGCTGCGCCATAGAAATTCAGCGTAACATGTTAAAACACAATAATGACGTCCCAGACGACCGCCGCATCGAGTTCCGCATCGGTATCAATGTCGGTGACATCATCGTCGATGAGGGCGACATCTACGGCGATGGCGTCAATATTGCCGCTCGTGTGGAGGCTTTGGCGAGCCCTGGTGCGATCGGTCTTTCCGGCAATGCTTATCAGCAGATCAAGGGCAAGCTCGCGCTCGAAGTCAACGACACGGGCGAGCGGCAACTTAAAAACATAGCGCAACCAGTGCGGGTCTACAGCGTCCAACTCGACAAGTCCCCAGCACTTTCTATTCCCGATAAAGCGTCAGTCGCTGTTCTTTCCTTTGAGAATTTGAGTCGCGATCCCAAGGAGGAGTACTTTGCCGATGGCATCACCGAAGACATCATCACCGAGCTATCACGTTTTTCTGACTTGTTCGTAATCGCACGCAATTCGAGCTTCAAATACAAAGGTAAAGCGGTGGATGTACGCCAAGTCGGCAGGGAGCTTGGCGTGCGGTACGTGCTAGAGGGCAGCGTTCGCCGTGAGGTTAACCAAGTCCGCATCACTGCGCAGCTCATCGACAGTAGTACCGGAACGCACCGGTGGGCCGAGCGCTACGACCGCGAACTAAAGGATGTATTCGCAATTCAGGACGAGGTCGCGCGCACTATTGCGGCAATTCTTGCGGCGCATGTCAACAAAGCGGAAGCCGAACGCAGTCTACTGAAGCCGCCTGCTGCGTGGCAGGCGTATGATCATTACGTGCGCGCTGCTGCTGCCTGGGTCTCGTTCCAGTCGTCATGGAAATTGGACGATTTGTTGGATACGCGACAGCATCTCGCGGACTCATTATCCATTGATCCGAAATATGCTCGTGCCTATTCGATGCTAGCCAGCACACACAGGGTGGCATGGTTCAATCCATTGAATGAGGAATATTTGAACCCATCTGCGCTTGACCAAGCGATCAATTTTTCCCGCACCGCCATAGAGCTCGATTCCAATCTGCCCGACGCTTACGCAGAATTGGGATATACCCTTATCCGTAAGGGGAACTTTGATGCTGCCACTGCCGCCGTCGAAAGAGCAATCGAGTTAAATTCCAATTTTGTCAATTACCGCGTCGCCACGGTGCTGATTAATGTCGGAGAAGCGGCGAGAGCAATTGAGGTCGCGAAAGCGCAAATGCGGCTTGATCCATTTTATCCGCATTTTGCACCTCTGATGATTGGCGAAGCCTGTTATCTGCTTAAGCAATATCGCGAAGCAAAACATTGGCTTCGTCAAGCCACCGGTCGCGCGCCGAACCATCAATATGGTCATGCCTTCTTGGCCGCGACCTACGCGCAGCTGGGACAGTTAGAAGATGCTCAAGCAGAGACGGCTGAAGTCTTGCGCCTCAATCCTAAATACAGCATTGGCGCGACCCAGAAACGCGTATCGGTTTTCAAGCGCGCCGAAGACATGGAGCATCTTGTTGACGGACTACGAAAAGCCGGTCTGCCGGAATAACAACGTGATCTTCGGAAGCGGAACAAAACGATCCGCACTTCGCTCGTCGATTGGCGACCACGCGCAATCCGTAATTGAGTTCTGCAGCGTCTCTAGAGAAAACGGAAAACAGCAGCCCGCCGGATTTGTGCCATCCTGAGAACGGGGCGAACCGCACCTCTGCCGATTTTCTCAGCGACGCGATTTCTTCCGCTTCGATTTCCTATCAACTGTCTTCAGCGCTTGGTTGATGTCATTGAGCAGCGACTGCACGTTTTTCTTGCGGCGATTGAGTTCTTTCTTAAGGTTTCTTTTCTGCCGCGCAGTCAACGATGCGACCTTAATGAGATTTGCCGTAAATCCGCACATCACTTGCCCCTTGGTCAGTAGCCGATTAGCAAATTGTACTTCGACTACGCGTGTAATTCTAATTGCATCACGAGGATAATCAAGCGGCTATTTAACAAAACATGGCAAGCATTTTACGCGTCTCTTCCATTACCGTCGCGATGAAGAAACGGATTTGCGGAGCGCGTTTCTCCTTTGCTGGCCCCGTAGTTTTCTTATCGGTCAAGGACTGCCAACTGGCCAAGCGAGTTACCCGGGCTTGCGGCCGCGCTGACCAAGATTGCCCTGTAGTCCGCGATCCAGCGCCGGATGGTCTTTGGCTCGAACAAGTCCTCTTTGTACCTGCATGTGCCGGAAATACTCGAGGGTGTCTCTTTAAGCGTCATGTAGAGCCAAGTGCGATCGATTGGCATGACGGACTGTCCTTCGCGATAATCAAATGGCCGGATCGTCAAATTGGCCGTCTTGATCGGCCGGCGAAACCCGACCTGAAGAACAAAATAAGCTTGAATGAGTGAGGCTGGGTCTAAACCGTCTTCTTCCGAGAGTCGGGCGGCAATAACATCGAAGGGCAATTCCTGCCTCGCGTAGGTCTCCAATACTGCCTCGCGTACGCGATTAAGCGCTTCCCGAAAGCTTAGATCAGCGTTAAGCCGCGTGCGGATGATCGTTGTATTTGCCAGCGGTCCGATCAAGCGCTCTGCTTCCAGTTGGGGGCGGTTAGCCATCGTGGTCGCGACGCAGATGTCGTTGCGTCCGGTTTGAAGCAGCAACAGCGTCTTGAAGCCGGCCAGCAGCGTCATGAAGAGGGTTGCGCCTTGCTCATAGCTCAGGGCTCTTAGATGCGCTGACAGATTTTTTGTTATGTGAATACTTTCCCGATCGACTGGCGAAGCCAGCTCATCTCCAACATCAACATTGGCAAACAAAGGTGTGGCGTTGCGCAGACGCGCCCTCCAGTAAGCGATTTGCGAACTTGCTGCATCGCCAGTGCACCATTGACGCTGCCAGCGAGCGAAATCGGAAAACTGAAGGGGTGGGTCGGGCAACTGCGGCCGCGCGCCTAACACAAAAGCGGCATAGAGCTCCGAGAGCTCCTCCATAAACACTTTGATTGACCAGCCGTCGATGATGATCTCGTGTAGGTGGAGCAGTAAAATGTGGTCTTCGGCGCTGAGCCGCAAAAGGCGCGCTCGGAGCAAAGGCGAGCGTTTCAGGTCGATCGGCTTCAGCCATTCTCTCTCGGCCGCCAATTTCGCTTTCGTGAGCAATAGCGTCTTAGCCTGAGAATTTCTCGCCCCGGCCGCAAGATCTTCCACCACAAGTTTGACATAGGCGGTCGGGGCAGTGAGAGCAATGGGCCGTTCCCCCCGCCATGTAAATCTCGTTCGTAGCGCCTCGTGCCGCCGCACGACTTCGGAAAGGCTCCGCTTAAGCGCGGGGACGTTCAGCGGCCCGCGCACCCTATATGCGAAGGGCGCGTTGAACTGGAGCAGGCCAGGGAGTTCCCGTTCAGTCCGTAGGATACGGTCCTGCACGATGGCCACCGACCAAGGGCCTTCTCCTCTTGCTCCCACGCCATCCGTCGGCCGTTCGCCGAGGCTCAATGATACGGCAGTAGAATCCTTTTCGGAGCGCTCAAGACGAGCCGCCAAACAAGCTATGGTAGGTGCATCAAAAATCTCCTTCAACGATATAGTGACGCCAAAACACTCACGCAGACGTGAAATCATCATTGTCATCGTGATTGAATCAACGTCGAGTGCAAAGATGTCTTCATCGATGCCGATCTTATCGACGTCCAGCAGATCCGCCCAGATCTCGGCCAACCGGCGCTCCAGTTCGGACCGAGGCGCAACGATCTTGTCGCCCCGTCCCGCGCGCGCAAGTGGCTGTGTGTTTGAAAAGGCGACTGCAAGCTCACTCCGCTTGATCTTTCCGCCGGCGCCTTTCGGAATCTCCTGCACGATCCAGATTCGGCCCGGGACCTTAAAGGCGGCTAGGCGTTCACTGGCAAAACCTCGGAGCTTCTGTGTCGTGAGTTTGGCATCCGAACGCAATACAACGGCGGCGGCTACGTCCGTGCCAAGTCGCTTATGGGGAATTGCGAAAACGGCAGCTTCGACAACGTCAGGATGGTCCAGTAATGCCCCTTCGACCTCGCCCGGCGCGACTTTCTGCCCGCCACGGTTGATGACCTCTTTGATCCGTCCGACAATGAACAGATATCCTTCTGCGTCCAGGTACCCAAGGTCGCCGGTTCGGAACCAGCCGCCTTGAAAAGCCGACCGAGTAGCGGCGACATCATTGTCGTAACCCCTCGTGATGGTGGAACCCCGCAGTGCGATCTCTCCAGGTTCGCCTCGTGGAAGCCGTCGACCTTTGCCGTCCAGGATCGCAATCTCGGCGCCCGCGGACCGGCCGACGGACCCCAGTTTTCGTCGGCCCAAGGGATTCGCAGCGATTTGAGTAGCAGCTTCGGTCATACCGAAAGTATCAATCACAGGCACATCGAACAGGGCTTCCAGTCCGCAAAGCACTTTGGACGACAGAGTTGAAGACGCTGAACGGATCAGTCGCAATGTGGACCGCTGCACGGCCTGCTTATGCCCGGCCGCTGCCGATAATACCGCCTGATGGACTACCGGAACCGCCGTGTACCAAGTCGGTCGAAAATCCGTCAGCCAGCCAAAGAATGCCGTTACGTCAAAACCTGGTGTGCAAACCACGCTCGAACCGGCCGCCAACGCAGCGAGAACTCCGGAGATCAATCCATGGCCATGGAATAGCGGCAGCACGCTTAGCAATCGGTCTCGCGGTGTAAGTGCCAAAACGGCGCCGACGTTGTAGGCCGATAGACAAACACTTGCGTGGGTTAGCGGCACTGTCTTGGGTCGTGACGTACTACCCGAGGTTAATAGAATGAACGCATCGTCAGTGCTTGACGCAAAACCTTCGTCGCCGATCTTCGGCTTAATCGGCCCGATGATGCTGAACGGGCCGGGTCCGTTATGGGGCGATTTAGGCAGATCGATTATCGGTATGTCGAGGGCAAGCGCGACCTGCCGGCAAGCTGAATCAATGTCGGGCCGCGTTAGTAACGCCGCTACGCGCAATTCAACGAAGTAGCGTTGCCATTCGGTAGCAGTGAAGCCCGGATTAAGCGGTACACAGACTGCGCCGGCCGCGACTGATATCATCGTTACCGCAGCCTCTGGCCCGTCCGGCAACACCACGGCTACGCGGTCACGTCGGCCGACACCGAGGCTCCGTAATCCCCGAACCGTTTCTTTCGCCCAGGCCCACAACGTCCCGTACGTCATCGGCAAACGCCCGGGCGCGAGGATGGCATCACGTTCGCGCGCAGACCGCCCATAGAACGCGAGAAGATCCTCGGTACATGAAAATACAGGACCTCCGGTGTTCTTGCCTGGGCGTCCTCGCCGCAATTTTTCAGCGCCTTTAGCCAAGGCAGCCCTATTGATCCACTTAGGATTTATTTTGTGTTTCATTGTACTGGACGCATCTGGCGGACAAAGGCCAAGGCCAGCAAATGGGTGGACATGCAAAACCGTAATTCCACACTTCTGCCATTTCGAACCACGGCTTCATGTTTGGTGAAATCGACCTCGACGTCGTGGTGGTCGAGAAAAATCTGATCCAGATCGGCAACCGCCTTGAAGACGGCTTCCTTCGCTACGAAAAGAAGTCGTCCACCATAGACGTAAGCGTTCAATGATAATTGCTCCCGCGGAGTTGCAATTGTCCTCACAACTCCCGGAGAAAGTGCTTCAGCGGGTTCTATGTCGATGCCAATACTTGCAAATTCACGCCGCGACGCCACAGCCGCGACGGCAACATCGGAATCGTGAGCCAACGAACCAACAATTCCTCGCGGCCAAATTGGGGCTCCGGACGGCCCTTTGGGCATAGCACATTCGGCCAGAGAAAGAAGATCCCGCGCCACGATGCGAGCTGCACCACTAAAGCGACGGATTTTTGGGTCGGGTGAGTCAAGGGCCTCTTCAGGCAAAAGTGCGCATTCGTCGCCAGGCAGAATAAAACGGTGGCCGATCATCACTCCCGGCAAGGCAAGTCGTTCGATTGCATCCAGCAGCGTTCTGTCGGGGAACGGGGGTTTCATAGGGTCAATAAGAATAAATCTGCTATTTCCTTGCCAGATTTAAGAGCGTCAAACCTTGGATCACCCCGCCTTGATGCCTGCTGTTTTTATCACCTTCGCCCATTTTTCGGTTTCCGCTCTCATATGCATCCCGACTTCCGCGGGGGTGAGTATTATCGGCGTGAGCGTCAAATCACCGAGTCGCCTCGCGATATTCGAGTCAGCGAGACCGGCGTTAATTATGCGGTTGAGTTGCGCGACGATGTTATCGGGCGTGCCGGTGCGAACGCCGACACCGGTAAACACTAGCGCCTCATATCCTGGAATGGTTTCTGCGACGGTCGAAACATCGGGTAATGCGTCTAGACGTGTGCTGGTCGTGACCCCCAGCGCGCGCACTGCCCCCGATCGGATATGAGGTAGCGAATTCGCAACAACATCGAGTGCAACCTGGACGGAACCTCCAATTAGGTCATTGATCATCGGCGCTCCGCCACGATAAGGAACGTGCGTCATATTCACGCCGGCCATCATCTTAAACAATTCACCGGCCACATGCGAAATTGTGCCGGTGCCGAATGAAGCCATGTTCAACTTGCCCGGATTGGCTTTCGCAAGTGCAATTAGTTCAGCGATGTTCTTGGCAGGAACGGAGGGGTTGACCTCAATCACCATGGGAGAGACGCAGATGCCAGCGACTGGCGCGATACTTTTTGAAAAATCGAAAGGAAGTGCCTCATAGAGGGTCGCATTGATAGCATTACTGGTCCCAATCCAAAGTAATGTATACCCGTCAGCTGGAGAATTGATTGCTGCTTGCGTCGCGATATTGGTGCCGGCACCGGGCTTGTTTATAATCACGACTTCCTGGCCGAGATGGTCCGAGAGCCAGCGCGCCATGATCCTTGCAACAATGTCGGTTCCGCCACCCGGCGGAAATCCAATGATCCAGTGCACAGGTCGAGTGGGATAGTCGCTTGCCAAAGCGATGCGCGATACGGCCCCTGACGCCGTAACAACGGCGGCCAGTTGAAGAAATCTCCGGCGGAAAAGTTTCACTGTTGCCACCATATCGCGACAAGGCGCGGACATCGCGAACGAAATTGCTCCTTACTTATCCGGTGACAGCTCATGCGTTAGGCTAACTCAAATAGTCACAAGAATGGAAGGACAAGCTATTTCGTGCCCACTCGAGGGGCATAAAAGATGCGGATAAATTATCAAGTAAGGCTTTGTAATGTTTGTCGTTTCCTGGCGGCAAACTTCGCGATACCATACCAACACTCAAAGTATCCGAACTGATTCCGTCACAAATTTGGTTGACGGTCGGTTACCTTCGATAAATCCCTCTATCGGAGGCAATTCCTCCCCGCCAAATGCTTCATTTTTTATCCTTGGTCTTTAATTGCGCCTCGTTTGCAGCAATGAACGCGCGAATGTCGGCCGACATGTCCAGTAGCTTCAGCCACTGCTCTTTATACAACGTCACGGGAAAGCGGCCCATGCCGTAGATGGAGACGCCCCCCTTCTCGCTCACCTTCATGCGGATAGCGGAAGACGCATCCTTTTTGAGGGCCGCGTTCTCGCTGCGCAGGCGCTCGAGTTCGGCTTTTAGCTCTTCGTCGGACATCGCTTTTGCTCGCTTGTGTGCCTAGGATTGAGCAGTTGTAGCCTAATCTTACACTTGGCGTCACCGCCAGGAATGTGGCCACATCAATCGCGTTAATGTTCCTCTGCTTGTCAGCAAGAACGAAAGGCAAATCGGTATCGGCATCCAGTCCGGGTTGCTCGATGAAAATTGGCAAGGCCACTCAATGGCTCCGCTCACCGGCGGCGCAGCTCCCTCCGGACGAATCCTGAACGACTACGTGCTGAAGCGAAATCTGCCTGACGAACACCAACTTATCCGCGATATGTTTTGAAGGCGCGGGAACTAAGCCGATTAACCCGTTTCGCTCGGCTATCCCAAAGTCGACGGTTGCTCTACGTAGTCCACTCGAAGCGGCCGACGTGCGATATCGCGTGCCATTCCGTTCCCATTTTACCGATTGATGCTGACCTTTCCGTCAGCCCATCAAATGCTGACGAACTATCATCGTTGCCCATGCTTTGGCGGAAGATCGTCACGCTCTTCGCGCGCCTACCCAATATTGGAAGGAAGGCGGGCCTACGCCAGTCCGGCGACCTGAACAGCTATCTCTCTTCGGTGGGGAACCAAGCGAAGGAGCGGTACATGGCGGCGCTGGCGGAATACAACAACAGCAAGGAAGCGCAGGAGCTCCCGTACCAGGACCGGGTGAGGCAGTTACAAAACCGCCTTCGGGAAGCGGAAGAGTTCATCCGGCACGACCTTATACACCAGCCTATTCCCGAAGGCTGACCGACGCTAAAAAGAAAACAACCGCCGCACCGCTCACTTCCACTCCAAATGAGAACTTTTTAGCCACCCTAGCTGGATTTCGCGCATATCCCCATGAAGCACCGCGGCCACGTGACCGTTGTCCCAATTGATCGTGACCGCGTCCCAGCTTGTTTCAGTGATAACGCCGCTGTCGGCAGCATCGCCTCGCCAGTAAACGCGAGTACCCTTCCGCAGGTTTCTAGATTCGGTGGCGTCCACGTCGCGCCCCCATGGCTTTGGGTCGCGCGTATATTACGCTAAACGACGTGCCGCTGTCTCGCCAACTTCCCCACCAATAGACGTGGGCACAAGCGCTGCACCTTCAACATCACAATAGCGTGCGTTTTGTCGCCTGTGGAGCGCCCGGACATTGCCCCGGAATCGCCACCGTGGTTTTACATTTCGTTCGCACAAGCACTGTACCCGATGGGCGCGAACGCACGAGAAGGAGTGGCTCAATGGGTATGGTGATGATACGTTGTCCCGAGACACAGCGGGCCATTTCCACCGGCATGCAGGTGGACCGCGCCACCTTTCATTCTACGCCCGTGTTTTTCAGCCGCACACTCTGCCCTCTGTGCGGCAATGAACACGAATGGTTCGCCAAGGATGCCTGGGTATGTGATTCCGGCACGGCGGACTGCGACCCGAATTGCGAGCGCCAGGTCGCCTAGCGCCCCTGCCTATCGCTTATCCCTCGCCGCTTTCTTCGCCGCATAAGCCTTTTGCCGGCGTTTTTCACCCGCGATGTCCCGGCAGGGACCGCAACGCAAACCACGATTAATCAAGCAACCACAGCCAATGCAAATCTTGGTATTCGGCTTGGCGCGGCGATTAGTGAAAACCTGGCCGTAGGTCATTTGGTGCTCTAAATTGATTTTCCAATCCTGGCAAAAGTATCAATTCGGTTCAAAAAATCAAACCCGGCCCGTAACTTAGCGTGTCAAACGCGCCCCTTCGGTCCGGGTAGACTGGACCAATCAAGGCCGAGTGCTTCTCAAACGCTAAATACAAAGCCGCCAGGCGGGATGGGCGCCTGACGGCTTCGCACTCGGAGCTTCGGACAGCAGGGGGCTACTGTCCAGCGCGAGGATGTAATTGGTTTGATGTAGCTCGCAACGAAAGTGACTCATTAAGATAAAGCATCAACCTTAAATTTTTGCGCCGCCGTGAGCGCCCACACGACCGAACACAGGCGGACGGCACTGCGGTTCATCTCCTATCTGCGCGACGATTTTCCGGAAGTACGGTTCAATTTTCGCCGCGACAACTCCTTTATCAACCTTAATGCGCAGAAACGATTGCCGAGCGCGAGGCTGAGATGTGACACTTTGACAGAAATAATTAGAACGGGGCCCGTTGTCCCATTGAGCGTGGAGGGAGTGATATGCGTCGTCAATTTTTTCTATCAGCACTAGTAGGATTTGGTGCTGCGGCAATGTTCGCGACTAGCTCTGTTGCTGGTGAGTGGGGTACGGGCTGCGGGTGTGGTTACCGTGGGATATTCTACGCGCAGCCAACATACTCATACGCGCAACCGACATTTACGATTTATCCCCACTATGTCGTGCAACCGAACTACGTTGTTCAGCGTACCTATATAGTTCCCCAAACCTATTACGAGGAGGAACAGCCCTCATACCTACCAAGTGCAGAGCCATCGACTTATTCCGAAGATTATCCATCTGAAGGGTATGCGCCGCGCTATCGCTCGTATTATCGGCCTTGGGGAGGAGCACGACTTTATAACAACCGTTACGTCCATCGTAGGTATGTTGATGTACGCGGCGCGGGTTGGCGCGGCGTTCAGCCCTTCCCACATCGACCGCGTTACCGATAAGCCGGTCGGTCTCGTGCGTTGTACTGGGATCGCACGCGAGGTTTAGGATGGGCCTGGGAGTCGGACCCTCCCGGCCGGCCTGGACAGCTTCGACTACGCCGGCATTCCGCCGCTCACCCAGCAACCCTCCAAAATCCGTGACGCACCGAGGGCGTGGTAAAGTGCAGTCATCGTCCCCCGTATGGCCGCTTCACTTGCACACGCCCATCGCGTTCCGCACGCCGTCAAACCCCCCGCGCGCTGCCCGCACAGCGGCAGCCGTCGCCTCTTCCGCAAAGGCACACGGCGAAAAAAAGCCGGAGATCGCGCGCAGGTCTCGACGGCGTCAGGCGGTCAAGCCCTGTTTAGGCGAAGTCCCTAAATCATTTGGGAACTAACACGGAATAATCTGTTTCGCGCGACATGAAACGCCGACTATTGCGCAACTTCTGTTCTAATTTTTCCAATCATCGGCATAGGCGCTGGTAGGTCCGCTTGTGCATTCTTCGCGGACGATCAGGAATTGGTTCGTCGAGGAAGCAATGCCATTGAGACGTAATCTAAGCTTGAGTGCTTGGAGATAACTTCGGCTTTTGGCTCCTCTGCGCTGTGACGCGTAACGTAAATCCAAGCACCGCCGGCACGCTAAGGATGCTCCCGTATTGTATAGTTTTCCGACGCGCCGGTTGCAGGCTGAGCACATGAACCACGGACGCCAGCCGCCAAAATGGCATGGCGTCCAAACAACAGAAATTCTCTGCAATGCGCCGCAACGGAGTTCGACGTCTACGCGCCATTTATTGGCCGTCAGCCGAACCAATCCTGGCCAGCGGAACGAGACCAATGGGAATGATACCAGCAGTTCCCGAAGTGCCCCCATGTGATGGAGAGCGTGCACATCGACGGAGCCAAAATATTCCACCGTGCCGCGGTTACCCATCACGATTGTCCGCCCAGAGCGCGATCGAGAAATCGATAGAACGCCTCGATTATGGCGTTTGCATCGTTACGCGGTTCAGGTTTCAACAATCCCTTGCGGATGAGCGTGTCGATTTCTGTTTCGCGTAACTGAATATTCAGGCAACGAAGGCCATCACGGCGCCGCTGACGGTAGCGGCGCATGCGCTCGGCGGCGGAAGAGATCGTCGGGGCGGTAGTGGTGCCAATCACGGCGCACCTGTCCCTTCCGAAAATCATATCCGGACGTATTGGTGATGCAGCCCGGCCAGGAAAGGAATGGCAGTGATCCTGCCAAACCGCTGGGCCGACCGGTGCAGGGGTGCATCCTTTTGTAACGCCAAGTGCGTGCGAGCGTCATTGTAATATTTCGCATAAGCGGAGAGAATCTGCCGCAGATGCGCCTCGCCGAAGACAATGGTGTGATCCAGGCACTCGCGGCGTAAGGTACCGATCAATCGTTCCGCTATTCCATTTTGCCACGGCGATTTTGGTGTAATCGGCCGGTCGCGGATACCCATTGCCTGGATCCGCGCGGTAAAGACACGCCCATAAGCTCTATCATTGTCGCGTATCAAATACGTCGGCGCCGACGTCCACGGAAATGCCTCGGTGATCTGTCGGGCCAGCCACTCGGCTGTGGGATGCCGCGTAACCTCATACCACAGCAACCTTCGCCGACCGTGTCCGAGCACCAGAAAAGCAAACAACCGATCGAAATTTGCCGTCGGGACAACACACATATCGATAGCTGCAATTGCCTCGGCGTGGCTGCGCAGAAAGGTCTTCCAGCTCTGCGATGGCAGTTTCCGGCCTCTCGACATGTACTTCGAAACCGTCGATTGGGCCACCTCAAAACCCAGCATCAACAGTTCGCCATGGATGCGTGGCGCGCCCCACAGAGGGTTCTCCCGGCTCATCCGCCGGATCAGATCGCGCAGATCACGGTCAATCCTCGGCCGCCCTGCCCCATTCCGCGATTTCCAGCGCCAGAAGACTTTGAAGCCACCGCGGTGCCAACGCAGAATGGTCGCCGGTCTCACCACCCAAGCCAAATCGAGCAGCCCAGGCCAAACTCGAGTCAACCAGCTCAGCAGGGCTCGATCGCTCCCACGTACTCGAGGCCGAGGCGATACCCGCCGTAAGGCGATATTGAGTTGGTGGCGGAGAAACAGGTTCTCCGCCTGGAGCCGGCGCCTCGATTTGAACAGATCGCAGGCAAAAAGCCCGAGTACGTGCAGGATGGCAATCATCACACCGGATGATGTGATGATTTTGGCTTACGATGCGAATCCAACCCGGATGGAATTTTCGGAAGGGACAGGGAATTTAGTTCCAACTTGCCAGCCCGTTCAAATCGCAGAATTGGCTAAATCGGAGACTCAAGATGACCGCAACCGACTACCGAATGACGCGCAGAAAGATCTTGATTGGCGCGACCGCTTCCCTGATATGCGCGCCGGCTATCGTACGGGTCGTAAGTTTAATGCAGGTGCGCGGCGAGCCACTACAGCTCTTAAACCCATTGGGAGAATTTTACCGACGTTGCTTTTATCATAACCTCGACTTCGACTTGAGAACAGGCCGCAATATGAGCACGGTCTACAACGGAAAGATAATTTCTACCGTCGAAGCCCGGCGGATGGTCGCACATGCGCGGGCGCAAGGATGGCTTGCGTAGGGAGTGGGCATCCTTCTTGTCCGCCCCCGCGAATATATTCAGTAGCTCACATCGAGGCGGCTTACGCGGGACGCAAACCAGCCACAGATTTACAATTGGCGGAGCGGGGTCAACGCGATCGGCTCTGCGGTCCATGTCATGCGGATCGCGACGGGGAAGATTGAGGGCCGCTCTGCCAAATTTTGAGGCTGATGTCATTACTTCGGTGCGACGTCACAATCTGCCCCAAGATTACGTGGATGTCGTAATTGCGCGGTGCAAATACGACATCGCGCCAAAACTGCCTACTGCTGCCCGGATTACCTTCGATAAGTCCTCTTATCGGGGCTAATGGCTGATCATCGTGGTTCGCCAGAGAATGCCTGCCGCAGTGCTGACAGCCGGTCGAGCGCCACTCGCGGCAGTGGGCCTTTTTGGACCGCGGCGAGTGCATCCTCGAACTGTTTCGGCGTCGCCATCCCGACCAATATAGTGCCCATCGCCGGGTGAGACAGCGCAAACCGCGTGGCGGCTTCCGTCAGGCTGGTGGCAAACCCCTCCTTTACCAGCGGTATTAGACGGCGTGCGCGATCGACATCGGCATCGTAGCTCATAGCCGAACCAATCGGCTCGGGCGCCGGACTCGCAATCGGGTGACGCTCGGCTGAGCCCGACAGTGCGCCGCCGGCTAGCACGCGGATGCCCACTACTCCAACGCCGGCTACCTTGGCGTGATCAAATAATCGTCCATAATCCTGTGCCGGATAGCTCGTCGGCAATTCCTCGGCGGCAGATGAATTGAGCATGTTGTAGACGATCTGAGCGCTGTCGAAGGCGCGTGCGTCGATCACTTGATGCAATGCCGCCGTGTCGCCTACTGCCGTAATCCCGAGGAAACGAGTTCTTCCCGTGTTCACGCAAGCGCTCGAATGCTGGTACCACGTCGCCGAGCACCTGTCGCACGCTCAACGCTAATCCGCCTCCCGTCTCGGTAATCGGATTGTGCAGGTGAAAGATGTCGACCCGGTCAAGACGTAGTCGCGCCAGACTGCCTTCAATCGACATCTTTACGGCGTCGGCAATACGGCCGAATTCGCTGGGCGGCAACCGGACCTTGGTTCCGACGGCCACGTTGGCTGGTTTCAGCTTTTGCAAAACGCGGCCAAGATTCTTTTCCGATTCGCCATTGCCGTACTGCACCGCGGTGTCGAAGTAGTTCACGCCAGCGGCGATCGCCCGCGCGATGGTACGCTCCTGGTCGGCAGGATCGCCGCGTACCATCAATCCACCCACCGCGCCGCAGCCGAAGCCCAGCACCGAGAGCTGCATTCCTGTCCGCCCAAAGACCCGCAAATGCATCGCTGTTCCTCCGACTGAATGTCCGGGCCGCCAATTGATGCATTGCGAGAGACGCGCCGGACTTGCGGCACGCTGATGTCGTGGTGTGCCGGATTGCCGATCGGGCGTTATAGAATATTTCATGCCAATTGTGTTGGTTCCGATAGGACTCTTTATCGGAGGCAACGCCTTACTTCCGATAAACGTCGTTATCGGCGGTCACAATCGAAACTCGAATAACGTTCGAGGCGTCCAAAGACGTTTTTAAACTCCTCGCTTCGGAACAGCGATGCCAACGACACACATCATTTGCACCTTTTTCTAATCATATAAAGCGTTCACCATCCACTGCCGGTTATTATGACAATCGATGACAGACCTAGCGTACGGGCGATTTCGCTTGCGCCGCGGCGGCTTGCCCGGTCAGCCGGCCAAGCGTGGTCGCCGTCAACAGACCGTTGCCCGACAGATAGCCTGCCGCGGTCGAGCCCGACACGCCGGCCGCCGCGCCACCAGCGGCAAACAAATTGCGAAACAACGTCCCGTCCCTACGCTTGACGCGCCCTGCCGGATCGATCGTTAGACCGCCTTGGGTGTGAAACAGCGCGCCGGTGACTTTGACCGCATGCAGCGGCGGCGCGCAGTACTGCTCGGGTTGGAATTTGCGTCCGAAGCGATCCTCCCCGCCGCGCGCCTTCAGGCTCTCGGCCTCGTTCCATTCAACGGCAAGAGCGTCAGCGGGCACATGCATCGCCGCCGCGAGATCCGCAACCGTTGCTCCGGTCAATACCGCGCCCGCACGCTCGGCGTCGCGGAAATCTTCGAATTGCCGCGCCACCGAAGCGATGCGCGCGTCTAACACGTCCCAGGCGATGCCGTCCGGCTGGCGCAATACTTCCGCGGCCTGTTCGGAATAGCCGCGCGAACTCATCGCAGAAGCGGCGGCCTTGCGCATTGACCTGGATGCCGCCCTGCATGATTACCGCCCAGCTGATGAGGATATTGTGCGGCGTCGCCAGCGAACCGTGACCCTGATAGGCGCCGAGATGGGCGAGCTGCGCCCCGAGCGCATCGCCCCACAGCATAGCATCGCCGCGATTGCCCGGGTGTCCGAAATAGAGCGCTTTGGCCATTTCCGGAATGAAGCGGCGGACAAGCTCAGGGTTTCCGCCATAGCCGTTGCAAGCAAGGATGAGTGCGTCGCAGCCGATGTCGCTCGCGCGTGCCGTCGCCGCGCAGGATCTCCACGCCTTGGATCCGTCCGTCCGGTTCTGCAAACAGCCGCTCCGCGACGCACTTCGTCAGGATAACGATCTCGCTTGCCTCGGCCGCCTGGCGCAACCGATCGATCAATTCCCGCCCGGTGCGGCTCGGCAGGCCGTGCATGCGCAGCACCGAGTGGCCCGGATAATTAAAATTATCAACCAGCTCGAACGGTAGGCCATGACGGTCGGCCAGCCATTCGATCAGCGGGCCCGAGGCACATGCCACGCTGTCGACGACGATCTGGTCCGCTTCGCCGTGCGCCTTACGCTGGATATCGGCAGCAAGGAGTTCAGGACTGTCGGCAACACCTTTGGCGCGCTGGAAACGCGTGTTGGCGGCCGGAATCAGTCCGGCCGACAAGGCGGTCGAGCCGGAGGGAACAGCGTCGCGCTCGATTACGACCGCATCGACGCCGGCCTCCTTGGCCGAGAGTGCCGCGCAAAGCCCGGCGGCGCCGGCGCCGATAATCAATAGCGGAACGTGCGTATCGAACTTTTCGCCTGTTGCAACGTGAACGGCGCCCATTGAATAATTTATTGGTTTCGCACGGCTTCGGGCCGCCGCAGATATCGGCCGCGCGCCGGACCGACGACGTTGCCTCCGTCATAAACAAGCACGCCGCGCAGGAACGTGCTCTTCACGCGCCCGGTCAATTCGGCGCCTTCGAACGGCGTATAGCCTTGCCCGGACTTCGGAGTTCGCGGCATGCACCACAAAGCTTTCATGCGGATCGACGATGGCGATATCAGCGTCATAGCCCGGAGCGATATCGCCCTTGTTCGCCAAACCGAAGCGTTGCGCCGGCTTCCAGCTCAGCATTTCGGCCATGTGGTTGTACGACATGCCGCGCTTGCTGCCTTCGCTCAGAACGCCCGACAGCAGATATTCGGTGCCGCCAAATCCCGATTTGGCCAGCCAGATATTGGTCGGATCGTCTTTCGACCACTTCTGCTCGGCCGAACAGCAGGCATGATCGCTGACAACCCAGTCGATCTTGCGGTCGAGCACCGCCTGCCACAGCGCCTCGACGTCCGCGCGCGGGCGGATCGGCGGATTGACCTTGGCATGCACAGCGCATGCGCAATCGGTATCGAGCAGAAGATGACCGACCGTCACTTCGCGGCGGAATGCGATATGCGGAAAGACCTGCTGCATGGTCCACGCGGCATCGATGGCCTTGCGCGAGCTCAAGTGCAGCAGATTGATGTTCACGCAGTTGGTTTCATTCGCCAGATAAGAAGCGATCCAGATCGCTAAGCCTTCGGAATGCGGCGGACGCGCGGCGCTGTAAGCGTACAGGCCCGTCAACTTGCTCTCGCATTCGACGATTTTGGTGTAGGCATTGAGAATGTCGGCAAGCTCGCAATGCAAACTCACGCTGATATGGGCGGCGAGATGCGGGTATTTCTCCATCAGGCGCTGCGCGGAGCGCATGATGAACTCGAAATGCGCGATGTCATAGCGCTCCTCGGGTCCGATCATCAGAAAATCGTTTTGCTGCGAAGAGCGCCCGTGCAGTCCGTAGCCGCCGTAGAACATGAAGATCTTGAACGACGGCACGCCGTGCTCGGTAACGAGCTGCTCCATCTCGTCGATATGCCCAGACTCGATCGGCGCAATGTGGAAACCGTAATCGACCCAGAAACGTCCCTCCGACTGCTTGAACACTTCGGGCATGAACTCGCGATAAGGGCCGCCGCGATTGAGGTAATAGTGCCCGGTGCGCAAATAATTCAGGCTTGAAGTGACGCCTCCCGTCGCCGCGGCCTTGCTCTCGGAAACCGCGTCCTGCGCGAGCGGCGCATAAATGCCGATATGCATGTGCGAATCGACGCAGCCCGGAAACGCCAGACGATTCTTCGCGTCGAAAACTTCTTTCGCCTGGTCCGCCAGAATGTCCGGTCCGAGCCGGGCGATCTTGCCCTCCTTGATCCCAATATCGAGACAGTCGACCGAGGTCTTGTTCGGGCGGACGACGCGGGCATTCTTGATCACGAGATCGAAGAGCTTATCCATATGAGACATTCCTTGGCTTACTGGCGTTTCTTGCTATCCGGGACGGCATAACGCTCGCCGAGCTCCAGCATCTCGGGTGTGCCGATCAGCCGGTTGAGGGCATCGAAATCGAACATGCGCGTGCGGAATGGCTCGGTACTGCCGTGCGCTTTGAGAGAGCCGTAGAAATCCTCGGCCGCCTTGGCGAGCGCGCGCACAATCGCCCCGGGGAAAATGACGAAGGCGAAGCCGAGCTCCTGCAGCTCACTCGCCGCCATCAAAGGCGTCTTGCCACCCTCGACCATATTAGCCATCAGCGGCGTGGCCTTGCCCATCGAGGCGCCAATACGGCTGAGCTCGTCGCGTTTGCGCGGCGCCTCAATGAACAGCATATCGGCGCCTGCCTCGCGATAAAGCGCGGCGCGCTCGACGGCGCGATCAAAACCCTCGACGGCGACGGCATCGGTGCGCGCGATGATCAGAGTCTTATCGGACGCGCGCGCGTCGATCGCCGCTTTGACCTTGCCGGCCATCTCGGCGGCCGGGATCAAGACCTTGTCGTCGAGATGGCCGCAGCGCTTCGGGAAATCCTGGTCCTCAAGCTGGATCGCATTGGCGCCCGCTCGCTCGAGCAGGCGCACGGTGCGGCCGACGTTGAGGGCGTTGCCGTAGCCTGTGTCGGCGTCGACCACGAGGTGGACCTGAACACGGTCGCGGATCAGCGCGACGATCTCCACTACTTCGCTCATGCTGACGAGCCCGATGTCAGGCCGGCCAAGCCGCGTATAAGCGATCGCCGCGCCCGATACATAGAGCGCCTCGAAGCCCGCCCGCTCCGCTATCAGCGCGGTGAGCGGATCATAGACCCCCGGCGCGACCAGGATCGGTGCGTGAGTCAGACGAGTGCGTAGGTTAATGTCGGTCATGCATCACATTCCAAGGTAAGCGCGCTTGAGCGCGGGATCGGCGCCGATGTCCGCGGCAGGGCCGGACATGACGAATTTTCCTCCGGCGAGGATATAGGCGCGATTGGCGACCTCGAGGCTTTGCACCACGTTCTGCTCGACCAGCAGAACGGAGACGCCGTCGGCATTGATGCGCTTCACCAGCGCGAACAGCTCTTCCACCAGCAACGGCGACAGCCCGAGCGAAGGCTCGTCGAGAATGATCAGCTTCGGTTCCGCCATCAGCCCGCGCCCGATGGCGAGCATCTGCTGCTCGCCACCGGACAGTGTCCCGGCGCGCTGGGCACGGCGCTCATAGAGGCGCGGGAAAATCGAAAAGACCCGCTCGCGGTTCTGTGCCCGTCGTTCGCGCGCCCGCCGGTAGCTGCCGAGATCGAGGTTCTCGCGCACCGACAGATTGGGGAAGATGCGCCGCCCTTCCGGGACCTGGATGAGACCGCGCGCCACGATGGCTGCCGGCTTTTCACGGCTGACGTCGGCGCCATCGAAAGAGATCGAGCCGTTGCGCGCGCGCACAATGCCGGAGATCGTGCGGTTGAGTGTCGATTTGCCGACGCCGTTCGAGCCGAGCACAGCGACGATCTCGCCCGCGCCGACCGCAAGGTCGAGCCCGCGCAGCACCTCGGTCTCGCCATAGCCGGCGTGCAAGTCGCGCACCGTGAGCAGTGGGCTAGTGTCCATGCGCCGCTCCCAGTTTCGCCGCCGCGCCGTGACCGAGATAGGCCTCGACGACGGCCGGATCGGCGGCCACTTGCGCCGCCGTTCCTTCAGCGATCACGCGGCCTTCGGCCAGCACGAAGACGCGCTCGGCAAGGCTCATCACTGCCTGCATGACGTGCTCGATCATCAGAATCGTGATGCCGCGCACGCACAGGCCGCGGATGACCGGCACGAAGTCGCGGATCTCGGACGGATTGAGCCCGGCCAAAACCTCGTCGAGCAACAGCAATTTTGGCTCGGTCGCCAGCGCCTTCGCGAGTTCGAGCCGCTTGCGCCCGGCGACCGTCAACGTATCCGCCGGGTGATCGAGCAAAGCGGCAAGACCGACCTCGCGGCCGACGCGCTCAGCAACGGCAAGCGCATCGTCGCGCGCGCGATGGCGCAAATGCGCGCCGACCAGAATATTCTCGCGTACCGACAGGCCGGCGAAGGGCTGGACGATCTGAAACGTGCGGGCGATGCCGCGGCGCGCCAGCCGATGCGGCGGCTCGCCGGTGATGTCCTCGTTGGCGTAGCGCACGCTGCCTTCACGCGGCTTGAGGAAGCCGGAGATGATGGCAAACAGCGTGGTCTTGCCGGCACCGTTCGGGCCGATCAGCGCGGTAACGCTCCCTTCCGCCGCGGCGAAGGAGGCGGCGTTGACCGCCAGCAGGCCGCCGAACCGGTGCGAAATGCGCTCGACGACGAGGAGAGAGTCAGCCATGGCCGGCCTCCCCGACGGTCGAAGCCGGCGCCGTATCACGCCTCTGCAAGCGCTTGCGCAGTTGCGTCACGCCACCGATCAAGCCGCGCGGCGTGAACCCGATGACCAGAATGAGCACGGCGCCATACATGATGAGGTCGAGACCCGGCGCATCGCCGGTCAGCAGCTTCGCGCCCTCGCTCAGGGCCTTCACCACCAGCGCTCCGAGCAGCGGTCCGAACACGGTGCCGGCCCCACCGATGATCGGCGTCAGCAGTGCCTCGATCGAAATCCAGGTGCCATAGGCGATCGGCAAATCGACAAAGAGGAAGTACTGAGCATAGAAACAGCCTGCGGCGGCCGTGATAGCGCCGGAAATGATCATGGCGCCGCATTTGACATTGGTGGTGTTGACGCCGAGCGCCCTAGCCGCGTCTTCGTTCTCGCGCACTGCGATTAGCCACGCGCCGAAGCGCGAGCGCTCGATCAGCCGCGCGATCACCAGCGAGGCAGCGACCAGCGCCAGGATCAGCCAATAGAACGCGGCGCGGCTCTGGAACTGCATCGCCTGCGCGCGCAGATCGAGTTTGATCAACGTGCCGACGCCAGCGCCGGTAATCGGCGCGACGCTGGCGACGATACGCAGCACTTCGGCGAAGGCGAGCGTCACCAGCGCGAAATAGGAGCCGCGCAAGCCGGAGCGAAACGTCAGCGCACCGATGATGCCGCCGAGCACAGCGCCAGCCGCGATGCCGGCGGCAAAGGCCGGCCAGGCATTGACGCCATAGCGCACCTGCAGAATGGCGGTGACATAGGCGCCGGTGCCGAAGAACGCCGCGTGGCCGAAGGAATATTGCCCGCCATAGCCGCCGAGGATGTTCCAGCCCTGTCCGGCAAGCGCTATCATCAGCGTCACCACAAGGAAGTTGAGCACCACGTTGGAGTCGACGACCAAAGGCACCGCGGCAAGCGCCGATGACGACCGCGGCGATCGGCGCCAGCGCCTTCATGCGCGGGCTCCAAACAGGCCGTTTGGACGCACCAGCAGCACGGCGATGAAGATCAAGAAGATGCCGATCTGGCCGAGCAACTCGCCGAGGAAGAGGCCAGACAGGCTTTCGACCACACCGATCAACAGGCCGCCGATCAGCGCGCCCGGCACTGACCCCATGCCGCCGAGCACGACGATGGTAAAGGCGACCAGAATAAAGGCGTTGCCGACGGTCGGGTTCACATAATAGGTCGGGATCAGCAGACAGGCGGCGACGGCTACGCAGGCGGTGCCGAGGCCGAACGTGATGGCGTAGACATGCGCGACGTCGATGCCGGCAAGCTCGGCGCCGAGTTTCTCCTTGGCGACCGCGCGGATGGCGCGGCCAATGTCGGTGAAGCTCATCAGCAACCACAGCGCGAGCGCGACGCCGAACACCGCGCCGAAGCCGACGACGCGCGGCACCGCAAGAAAGGTAAAGCCAAGGTCGATGGCCTGATAGGCGTAAGGCACTTCGATCGTGCGCGTGTCGGCGCGGAAAGCGTAGAGCAGAGCGTTCTCGATGACGACGGCAATACCCAGCGTGAGCAGCAGCATGTTGCGGTCATCGCCATGAGAGGCGGGGCCGATGACGAAGCGTTGCAGCGCGTAGCCGAGCGCGAAAAAAACCGGCGCCAGCAGGAAGACTGCGACATAGGGGTCGAGACCGAGCAGCCGGAAGGCGAAAAAGGCGGCGAACAGGGCAGCGCTCAACAGGGCGCCATGGGCGAAGTTGATGATGTGCAACACGCCGTAGATCAGCGTCAGCCCGAGGCTGACAAGCGCATAGACCGCGCCGGTCAACAAACCGTTGATGATCGCGGAAATGAGAATGGCGGGCGACAGCATGCGCGCGACATGGCCGCGAACGGCGCCGGTGGCGTCGTCCGCGGCCTATGCATCTACGCCGGAATCGGGAAGACCGGCTTCGCGTTGGCGAAGGTCGCCGGCAAGATCACCTTAATGTCGTTATCAAGCACCTGCGTGTTCGCAGGCGCCGCGCCCTCGTTCTGGCCGTTGACGAACTTGGTCGGACCATAAGGCATGATGTGGCCCGAGAATGTCGAGCTCGCCAACGCGTTGATGACCTTGGCGCGATCAGCCGAGGCCGCACGCTGGATCGCGTCGGCTACAAGATGAACGCAGCTGTAGTTGAGATAGACCTCGTAGGTGAAGAATTGCCCCTTGCCTTCGACCGCTTTCTTCAGCGCCAGCGCCTTCTCGCTGCGCGGGTCGAACCAGTGATTGCAATCCATGATGTACTTGGCCGCCTCGGGGAATTCCTTGACGAACTTGTAGGACGACGCAGCGCCGCCGAGCACCGAGTAGATGCCCTTCGGTTTCACGTGCTGCTGTAGCATGGTGCGGGCGAGCAGAACGTATTCGTTATAGTAGTCGGCCGGAATGACAAGGTCCGGGTTCTGCGCCTTGATCTTGAGCACGACGTTGTTGAAGTCGCGCGTCGGCGTCGGATGCGGAATGGTCTCAAGCACCTGAAAGCCGTGCTGCGGCAGCTGCGCGTTGAGCAGCTTGGCGAGGCCGGAGCCGAATAGCAAATCCTCGTGCACGATCATCACCGTTTTCGCCGGCTTGCCGGCGGCGTCATTGATCGCCGCGAGATTGGCGAGCGCTGTCTTCGCGATCACGCCGAAGCCGGGGCTGAAGCGGAAGGTGTTTTTCAGGCCGCGCGTGACGATGGTGTCGGCGACGCCGACATCGACCACGTAAGGCAAATCGTAGCGCGCCGCCGCTTGCGTGGTGGCGAGGCAGATGTTGCTCGCATACCCGCCGACGATGCAGGCGACGCCGGCGGAATTCATCTTCTCCACCTCAGCGACGCCGCCGTCGGGCGTCGACTGTGCGTCGCCGAGCATCGCATCGATCTTGCCGAGCCCCTTGATGCCGCCGGCCGCGTTCATCTCCTCAACGGCCATGGTGGCGCCGAGCCGGCCCTGCTGTCCGGAATAAGCCAGTGCGCCGGTGACCGGATGCAGGATACCGAACTTCACGGACGCGCCTTGCGCACGCAGCACCGACGGCATGGCGATGCTGCCGGTGGCGGCGGCCGCGGCGCCGAGCGCGGTGGTGGACAGGAAGCGGCGGCGGCTGACATGCATTTTATGGTCGGACATTGCGACTCTCCCTCGTTTAGCGTTGCGGCGTGAGATCCGCCCCCTTGGCTTTAGCGTTTAAGGTTCGCGAGCGTGGCTTGATGGGACGGATGTTGTCAGGCCGGCGCATGACCGGTGCCCAGCCCTTGGTGTCCGCGGCGCCCGAGCGCACGAGATCGATTTCGAACGCATAGCGGTCGGGACGGTAGAGCGCGTGCAGATGCTCGACCCCGCGGCCGGCCTGGTCGTAAACGACCCGGATGAGCTCGATCAGCGGCGATCCAGTGTGCAGACCGAGCGCATCAGCGACATCGGGCGTCGCCAGACCCGCGCTGATGCGCTGCCGCGCATGGTCGATTTTGACGCCGGCCCGCTCGAGCAGTTCAAGCAGCGGCCGGTTCGAAAGCTCCTGCCGGTTGAACGTCACCGACACGCATTCGGGCACATGCGTGGTCAGATAGGAGAAAGGCAGGCCGTCGACCGAACGCACGCGCACCGAGCGTTGCAGCATCTCGTCCGGTGCGGCGCCAAGCGCCTGCGCTACCCCACCTTCCGCTGGCACATACTCGAACGACAGGAGTTCGACCGCCGTGCGCCGTCCCATATCGGCGAGATCGGCCAGCACACCGGAAATATCGGCAGTCATTGGCGCCGGCGACGGACGATAGATCACCCGCGTGCCGGCGCTGCGCCGGCGCTCGATCAGCCGCTCGCGTGCGAGTTCGCCAAGCGCCCGCCGTACGGTGACGCGGGAAACGCCATGATAGTCGGCCAATTCGTTTTCGGTGGGCAGCTTGACGCCAAAGCCGACGGCGCCGCTCAGGATGCGGTCGCGCAGTACCATATAGACTTGCTTTGCCTTCGCTTCGCCGAGCCAGTCACGCAAAGCACCACTCCCGAAAGCCGCCCGGGCGCGGCCTCTTTACTTGGTATTTTTTAGCATACATTATTGTCCACCCTCGACAAGTCCGCTATCGGCAAGGCAGACCGGTCGTGCCCATGGATGAACCCCAGACCCTGATCGACAAGCTGTGGTCGGCGCATGAAGTCGCGCGCCGCGAGGATGGCGCCGTGCTGCTTTGGGTGGACCGGCACTTCGTGCACGAAGGCTCCTTCCATGCTTTCAGCCAGATGAAGGCGCGCGGCCGCACGGTCGCCGAGCCGGGGCTTACCTTCGGCGTCGCCGATCACTACGTGCCGACGCGCGGACCGCGGCCGCGAAATCGCCGATCCCGAGATCGCGCAGATGGTGCGCAATCTCGAGGCCAATACGTCCGAGAACAACATCACGCTGTTCGGCCTGCACGATCGGCGCCAGGGCATCGTGCATGTGGTCGGCCCGGAACAGGGATTGACACTGCCCGGCCTGCTGATCGTTTGCGGCGACAGCCACACCTCGACGCACGGCGCCTTCGGCGCTTACGCGTTTGGCATTGGCGCGTCCGAAGTTGCGCATGTGCTGATGACGCAGACGCTGTGGCAGAAGAAGCCGAAGCGAATGCGCATCGCCATCGACGGCAAGGCCGCACCGGGCATTGCCGCCAAAGACATCGCGCTCACCATCATCGCGAAAATCCGCGCCGACGGGGCGCAAGGCCATGCGATTGAATTTGCCGGCAGCGCCATCAGCGCCTTGTCGATGGAAGGGCGTCTGACGCTGTGCAATATGTCGATCGAAGCCGGCGCGCGCTGCGGCATGGTCGCGCCCGACGCTACGACATTCGCCTACATCAAAGGTCGGCCCTACGCGCCGAAAGGCGCGGCATTCGAGCAAGCCGTCGACGACTGGTCGAAGCTCATCTCGGACCGGGATGCGCAATTCGACCGCGAAGTCACGCTCGATGCTGGCGGAATTGCGCCGATCGTGACTTGGGGCACGACGCCCGACGACGCCTTGCCGATCGATGCGACCGTGCCCGATCCGGCGCGCGAGCCGGACGCGGCGCGCGCAAAGTATCTGCAAGAGGCGCTCGACTACATGGGCCTCAAGCCGGGAACCAAGCTGATCGATATTGCCATCGATCGCGTGTTCATCGGCTCCTGCACCAATGCACGCATCGAGGATCTGCGCGCGGCCGCCGCCGTGCTGGCCGGCCGCATCAGCAAAGTGCCGGGCCTGGTCTCGCCCGGTTCGTCGCTGGTGAAGCGACAGGCGGAAGAGGAAGGGCTCGACCGCATATTCCGCGACGCCGGGCTGGAATGGGCGGAGTCCGGCTGCTCGATGTGCGTCGGCATCAATGGCGACCTCGTGCCCGCCGGCGAACGCTGCGCCTCGACCACCAACCGGAATTTCCGCGGCCGGCAAGGACGCGGCGCGCGCACGCATCTGATGTCGCCGGCGATGGTCGCAGCCGCAGCGGTCAACGGCCATCTCGCCGACGTGAGGCCGTTGCTCGCTGGCCGGGCACTATAAGAAACATGAACAAAATGGGCTGGAGACGCACCATGAAAAAATTCGCCATCATCGCCACCGCCATCGGACTAGCGCTTGCTTGTGTCACGATGGCTCCGGCGCTCGCCGACGATTACCCCTCGCGGCCGATCAAGCTTCTGGTCGGCGCGCCCCCAGGCGGCACGACCGACACGATCGCGCGTTCGATCGCCGTGCCGATGGCGGTGGCGCTCAAGCAGAGCGTAGTCGTCGAAAACAAGCCGGGCGCCGGCGGCAACATCGCCGCCGAGACGGTCGCCAAGGCGGCGCCCGACGGCTATACGCTGCTGGTAAGCTTCACCAGCCACACGATCAATGCCTCGCTCTATCCCAACCTGCCGTACGATCCGGCGGCAGATTTTACCGCCATCACTAAAGTCGCGACCGTGCCGAGCCTGCTTGTCGGCAATCCGAAACTACCTGCCCGCGATCTCAAGTCGCTGATTGAGTTGGCCAAGGCTCAGCCCGACAAGCTCACCATCGGCATTGGCGGGATCGGCTCTTCGCTGCATCTGGCGGGCGAACAGCTCAAGCTCATGACCGGTGCCCGCCTGCTCAACGTGCCTTATAAAGGCACTGCGCCGGCGCTGACCGATCTGCTTGGCGGACAGATCGATCTGATGTTCATCAGCCTCGTCACCGGCGCCGAGCAGGTCCGTGCCGGAAACCTGCGGGCCTATGGCGTGACCAGCGCGCGACGGCTGCCGGCCTTCCCCGACGTCCCGGCCATCGCCGAGGCCGTCCCCGGCTTTGAGTCGAGCGCCTGGTTCGGCGTATTTGGCCCCGCGAAACTGCCGCCGGCCGTCACGCAGAAACTGCATGCGGCGATCGTCGCCGGCCTTGCCGACCCGGAGATGCAAAAACGATTGAAGAACGAAGGCGCCACGCCGGTCGGCGATACCCCGGACGAGTTCGCCGCCTTTGTGCGCGAGGACATCAAACGCTGGGCGCCGGTTGTGAAGGCGTCGGGCGCCAAGCCGAACTAGAGCGAGCCATGGAAAAATTCGTCCACCTGACCGCCAAGGCCTGCCCGCTAAACGTGCCGAACCTCAATACAGATCAGATTCTCCCGGCGCGTTATCTGAAATGGCCGCGCTCAAGAGGCCTCGGCACGGTTCTCTTTCAGGACCTGCGTTTCGATGCGAATGGCGATGAGCGCCCCGACTTTCCGCTCAACCAGCCAATCTGGCGCGATGCCAAGATCCTCATCGGCGGGCGCAATTTCGGCGGCGGCTCATCGCGCGAGGCCGCCGTCTATGCGATCTATGACCACGGTGTCCGCTGCGTGATCGCACCATCCTTCGGCGACATCTTCGCGCAGAACTCGGTGAAGAACGGTTTGCTGCTCGCGATCGTGCCGGAGGCCGAGATGACCGAGCTTGCCGCCGCCGTCACGGCCGACCCGGCACGGTTGCTTGAGGTCGATCTCGAGCGACAAGTCATCGATTGCGGCAATCGCAGCTATGCCTTCGCCATCGATCCCGTCAGCCGCAATCAACTGCTGAATGGCTGGGACGATGTCGATCTGACGGAGAGCTATCGCGACAGGATTTCGGCCTTTACGGCTAAGGACCGCGGCCGCCGGCCGTGGGTGACGCCGTCAGCATGAACTGGCGGAGAGGGAGTCCGCCTAAAAAATACGAATTACCTAGAAATATCAATTAATTAAAAATTTGCCTCTGTTCGTACCCCCAAATTTACCCGCGAATTGGTGCGGGATTTCAGCGGCTGGTGGCGGACAACAGCGATTGGCCTCTCAGGCTTTTATTTGGCTTCGATTTGCTGGCAGATTACCTCCGATAAATGCCGTTCTCGGATGTAAATCGAGCGCGTGTGCTATCCATGCTGACGCGGTCTCTCTCTCTTCACCTATTGAATACTAAAAAGTGCCAATCGGCAACTCTGTATCTGTCGAATCTCCCCGGTTGCGGATTCCACAGTGCATAATGCCAGTCTTGACCAGTGGGCTGGATTTGATCATGTGGGACCCAGGCCTCTCCACGACCACCGGTATCGTAGAGGTACATTAGCATCTTCGTCTCGCCGACTGGCAGCAACTTAGGGCCGATCAGTTTACGATCAACAGAGGACTCCCAGATGCAACACCGTGACTTCACTGCCGGGTGCAAATATTACGTATTCACCTTCGCTGGCTAGCGGCATGTTAGCTGCAGAAGCATCCCCTGGCCTGAGAGCGGCGAACCATTCACGAAGTTGTTCGGACGTGTTGCTGCCTATAAAAGCGTTCGGCCCGGCAAGTTTTGCAGCTTTGTCTAGCATATCTAAAAAAGTTGAGAATTCCGCGAACAACGGCTCAGTAAGCCGCAATCCCCCATAAATGCTATCATAAACAACGATCGTGTCTGTTACGCGTCGAGGCGCGCCATCTACGTAGAATGCGATGTGCGTATATGCGCTGTCGATATCGTTTGGGGAGATGCTTTTGTCACGTAACAGTAGCTGCTTGAGCGCTTCGGCAACTGCTTGCCTCACAAGCGCCGGAGCACCGCTTCCTGAAAACCAGGGTTCGCTGATTTTTATCAAGACGCCCGTAGACCGAAACTCCCGTTGTTTGCGCGTCATCCGAGGGTCCCGCGCGCGTAAGTCTCGGTAGAGCAGCGAGTTTCCGGCTATTGAAAAGCCCTCCACTGCCTCGTTGACCTGAACATTGATTTCTGCGAGCGCTCCGCTCGGACCGCTCAATAATCTTCCCGCGACGACGTCATCCCTATTCAGGCTGACATTAACAGTCTTCTTCAGAATTGGTCTAGTACAGCCGAGCGAAAATGAGGGGCTCATTTTGGCTCAACCGGTGAGAGGTTTTGCTTCCATCGTCCAGCGGAAGGGCTTTGCCATGGTTCGGTTGAAGTATGCGATGAACTCCTCGATTTTGGTGCGCAGCGCTTTCTTGCTGGCGAAATTGCCGCGCCGGAGGAGCTTTCGCACCAGGATGGAGAACCAGATTTCGATTTGGTTGAGCCAGGAGGCGTGTCTGGGCGTGAAGTGGAAGGTGACGCGATGCTGCGGCTGACACAAGAAGGCGGCGCGGGTGAGCTTGGAAGCGAGCACGCCAGTCTTGCCCTTGACGCCGAGCTTGTCCTTGAGTCCGCAGTGGCGAGCCACGAGACGGACGACGGCCTCGGAAAGGTGGATATTGAGATTGTCGCAGACGATATCCCAGCGGATGTTGGGGGCGGCGCTCGTCAGCAAGCGGCGGAGAAAGCGCGCAAAATCCTTTTCGGTCCGGGTATTGCCGATCACGCCTTCGACCTTGCCGGTGGCGACATCGAAGGCGGCAATCAGGGTTTGAGTGCCGTGGCGGCGATACTCGAACTCACGCCGCTCGACCTTGCCCGGCGCCATCGGCAGTCCCGGCGCGATGCGCTCGAGGGCCTGCATGCCGGTCATCTCGTCGATGGAGATGGTGCGACGGGCGTCATTGGGGGTGGCCGCAGTTTTGTAGACCGCGCAGATGTCTGCGCACTTGGCATCGAAGGCGGGATCGGGCTTCGGGGTCAGCCAGTAGCGGACGCGATGCGGCTTGAGGTCGGCCTCTTTTTTAAAAAGCGCCCCACCGAGCGCTGGAGATGCTCGGGATGAGGCCGCGTCGCATGGCTTCGTCGGCAATCTCGCGCTGGCTCCAATGGCTGATCGGCCGCTCGCTCTCCGACGGCTTCTCGCATGTCATCGCGACCAGAGCGCAGATCTGCTCGGGCGTGAACGTCGCCGGCGCTCCTGAGCGCTGCGCATCGGCCAGCCGCTCGGCGACCGACTGCCTGTCCGCCGCCTCCCGCCAGCGCTTGCGCCAATACCGTACCGTCTTGGGCCAGACGCCAAGCTCCCGAGCGCTGGCACGCACACCCATGCCATCGGCTGCCTGCTCGATGATGTGGGAGCGCAGGGCGACTTGCTGCGGCGTCGAATGGGTTCGCACCAGACGTTCCAGCGCTTCGCGCTGTTCGGGCAAAACGCTCACCGGGTCGGCCGCTAGTAGGGGCATGACAACCTCCTGTTCCAGCTCCGGATTCGTCTTGCCACAACAAAACCAATTCAACTCCTCAAATCTGTTTGCTGCAAGCGGAGTCAAAACTTCCGCTCGGCTGTACTAGTGGGCGCAAGATTTCGAGCTTCCTCAATTCGAATTGCGCGATCATCGGAAGTGGAGCGCCATTCTATGACCTTCTTTGGACGCCGCAGATGAAGATATAGCGCTCCGGGATATGCCTCGCGAATTGCTTGGTTCAAAGCTATGTCACCAATTTGCTCGCTAAAATCACGCGTTCCTTGCACGAGTTTGTAGTTTGCCTCACCGACTTGCCGAAGAGCATAATTATAGTGGGGAGAGTTTGCCCCCAGTTGTGCGATATAATCGAACTCCCTTGGCTTCCTGACACCTGGCTTTGCCAGTTCATAAATGCATCTCAAAGTTTTTTCAAACTTCGTTATTACTATCGGTACGAGTTGCCAACTCAGCGGACGCTAGTGTCCTGTTCATTTGCAGCGTTACCCATTACGTCTAGGCATCAATCGAAAGCCCGCCGCTCGAAATAGCATTGATATTTGTCAACTTACCGCGGCCTATCGACCTATCCGGCCACCGGACAGCGCACACCATCGCGCATTGCCGCTCGCCCGTATGAATCGTCTTTCCCATGCCATATCCAATTGCGCTCTACGGCATAGGAGATAGCAAAAGCACGCGTCAGAAACGGACGTACTACGCCCTTCTCGTATTTCATTGTTATTGTTAAATGCCGGGCTTCGATGTAATCTTTCTATGACATCAAGACGAGGGCCTGTCCGCTCTCACCAACCTGCCTGCTCTGCGGCAAGGTGGTTCCCAAAATGGGGATGTGGCCGAACAACAACGGCAAACAAAGCGGACGCCAGCCCTCCTCCTTTGATGTCCCACACAGGAGGATGCAATGGCTAATCCTACACCTTCGGAATCCGAACCGCTCGCCCTTACAACTCTCATAACATCACGCTGCCAGGAACTCGGCTTAAGCCGGACACAGCTTGTTAGGCGCGCGGGTTACAAGAACGAGGCGAAAGGAATCCGACGGCTTGAAGGGCTACTTGCAGGCGATTTGGAAACCAGCAAAAGCCTCCTTCAGGGATTGCCAGCCGCGCTGGACCTTCCAGCCAACCTTATCAACCGTTCTGTTGAAGAGACCCGTCGCCAAATTGAGCAAACCATGCATCGCGCAGCTCAGGAAAAGGAAGCCGCGTGGAGAGCTTCTTTTAAACCGCACGCTATCATACTCACTGGACGCAACAGACCCGAGCCAATTTTTGTAGCAGCGATGATGGGTGTAGAGCGGTTGTTGCGTGTGGATTTTGATTCGGCGGGTGACCGCGAGAGCTATGTCCAAAAAGGCTCTACAAGGGTTGCAGCGGAATCTCGCCCAATGGAACGGGATCCTGTCCCGCTTTTGGTCGGCCTATCGGCATTGTAGTAAATTACACGCCTGACCATGCCATCCGTTTTGACCTAGACGGGATGCCACGCGAATTTTTCAGCCGCGCCTACCGTACCGGACAAGCCCATTTACTTGTGAAAGGACGGCCCAATGGAGGACTTACCGATTACCTCCGATAATTCTATTTATCGGAACCAATCAAGCGACTGACAAGCTTGCGCTTCAATGGCTAAATCGCGCTTGTACCCAGCGTAATGGTTCTCGCGAAAGAAGCTAATGTCCGCCGTATCCCTCTTGCTCAACATATTGTGGATCGTCTTCGGCGGCCTATGGATGGCAATCGGCTGGGTTATCGCCGCCGTTCTCATGGCGATCACCATTGTCGGCCTGCCCTGGACACGGGCAGCATTCAACATCGCCTCCTACACACTGCTTCCATTTGGCCAAAAGGCGGTGTCGCGCGCGCAATATTCCGGCAGTACGGATGTAGGCACCGGGCCGCTGGGCGTTCTCGGCAATATCATTTGGCTGGTGCTCGCTGGGTGGTGGCTGGCGTTAGGGCATCTCGTCACTGCAATTCTCCTCGCCGTCACCATAGTGGGCATCCCGTTCGCTTGGGCGCATTTGAAACTTGCTGGAATAGCGCTCTGGCCTATCGGCAAAATGATCGTGCCGGCCTAGGAAGAGCCGCACCGAAAATTCAATAGCGACTATCGAATTGCCTCCGATAATACTGCTTATCGGAACCGGTCCGGTGAAATTGGGGGCGGTCATTTTGCCACCCTTCACAGGCACCGCAGGAGAGGATACCACCGCATAGGGTATCTCCGATGGCTGCAGCCCTTTCATATATCACCGAGCCGGAACGAAAGACCGCGGTCGGTGGCGAATTCGAAGTAATCGTGCTGGGCGGTGGGCCGGCCGGCATTGCAGCGGCGACTGCGGCCGCAATGCATGGCCGAAAGGTATTGCTGGTTGAGCGCTACGGCTTTCTAGGCGGTATGGGGACAGCTGCCGGGGTCACAAACTTTTGCGGACTACACGCTAATGTTTATGGCGAAATCCGGCGGGTCGTCCACGGCGTCGCCGACGAGCTGCTCGCGCGCATCGACCGGCTTGGCGGGCTTAACGCGCCGCATCAAGTGCTCGGCAAGACATTTGCGCAGGCCTACGACACCGCCGCCTACAAATGCGCCGCAGATGACGTGTTGCTGTCGCGGGGCGTTGAGATCAGCTTCCACGCGCTTGCCGCCGGCGTGGTGATGGACACGCCAAACCGGATCAAAGCCTTGCTGATTGAAACCAAGTCAGGGCGCAGCGCCATTCTTGGCCAGGTATTCATCGACTGCTCGGGCGACGGCGATCTCGCCGCCTTTGCTGGCGCGCCCTATGAAAAAGGTGGCGCCGACGGCAACATGCTCTACCCGACCATGATGTTTCGCGTGAACGGGGTCAATTCAGCGCTGGCGGGCGAGGCATGGCGCACGATCCCAGCATTGATGGAGGCGGCAGAGCAGCGCGGCGTCAAATTTCCCCGCAAGGGCGCGATCGTCCGTCCGCAAAAGCATTCAAGCGAATGGCGGGTGAATGTGACGCAAGTGAAGAATTCACAGGGATTCGCGGTCGATGCAACCGATGGAACGCAATTGAGCGCGGGAGAAATCGAAGGCCGCCGCCAGGCGCTGACATTTTTCGAATTTCTGCGCCGCGAAGCGCCGGGCTTCGCCGATGCCTACATTGTCGATATTCCGCCGCAACTCGGCGTGCGCGAAACGCGTCGCATCCTCGGCGCTTATCAGCTAACCGCCGATGACGTGATTTCATGTGCGGATTTCCCAGACACCGTAGGCGTCAACGGTTGGCCGATCGAAAACCATGTGGCGGGCGACGTGGTCTGGCGCTGGCCTGACATTCCCGGCTCACGCGGTTTCAACCAACTACCCTATCGCATGCTTTCGCCGCCCGGCTTCGACAATCTGCTGGTCGCCGGACGCTGTGCCTCGATGACGCATGAGGGTCAGTCGGCCGCGCGGGTCAGTGGACCTTGCTTCGTCATGGGCCAAGCCGCCGGCACGGCCGCACACCTTTCACTTGCGGGCAACAGCAGCTGTGCGGATATTGGCATCGACATATTACAATCGACGTTGGAAAGGGACGGCGCCTATCTTGGGCGGGATGCCGTCAAGGGGTAAGAGTATGTTGATGCTGAAACGTTTCGTGCTGACGCTTTTTTTGCTGCTAGCCACCGCCATGCCCGGGCTGGCACAGGACTGGCCGCCGAAAACCGTGCGGATCGTGGTCCCGTTCGGACCTGGATCGACACCTGATATTGTTGCGCGCCTAATCGCCGACGGGCTTATAAAGAAATATCCCGACAGTGCCTTTGTGGTCGAATACAAGCCGGGGGCCAGCGGCAATCTAGGCACCGATGCGGTCGCCAAGGCAGCCCCCGATGGAGCAACCATCGGCATTAGCATCGGTGGCCCGCTCGCCATCAACACTCTTCTGTTTTCGAAGCTTCCTTACGATCCCCGCACGGATATTGCGCCGATCACGCAGCTTATTACCCAGCCGAGCGTGCTCGTGGTCAACCCGGCATTGAAGATCAATACGGTCACCGAGTTGATCGCTTTGCTCAAGAGCAATCCCGGAAAGTACAATTTTAGTTCGATCGGCAATGGATCGCTCTCCCATCTCGCTATGGAGGCAATAGCGATTAAGGCCGGAGCCCAATTAGTGCACGTTCCCTATCCTAGTTCGCCGCAGGCAATCACCGCTCTAATCCGCAACGACGTGCAGATGGCTTGTCTACCGGCGATTTCAGTAACGCCTCACGCAAAGACCGGCGCCGTGAAAATCCTCGCCGTCTCCACCGCCAGACGTTCGCCATTTCTTCCAAATGTTCCAACCTTGAAGGAATCCGGAATCGACGTGGAAGCGGATGCCTGGATGGGGTTGATTGCGCCGGGCGGCACGCCCAAGCCGGTCATCGCCAAGATCAACGAGGACGTGGTGGCGATCATCAAACAGCCCTCAGTCCGCGAAAAGCTGGCGACGCAGTTGATGGAGCCGGTCGGTAGCTCCCCTGAGGAGTTCCGCGCCCGAATTGACGGCGAGATCGAGCGCTGGGCACCGGTAATCAAGGCAGCCAATATCAAGGTCAATTAAACTTGCGCATGATCTCAGTCGCTGCAGCTGATCAATAGGATCGCAATTGCTTCCGATAATCTCCGTTATCGGAACCAAAAAACGTCTCGTGGTCTGTCATCCTACGGCAAAGTCATCAGCTGCAGCAGCCTCCAGGTCCTCAATCGCTCGAGCCAATGCCCGTCCCGCCATACGGGACTGGGCCATAATGTAGTATTGCTCCGTTGTGGCGAATGTTGCGTGACCGAGAAGGTCTTTGACACCGCGGACATTGACGGGATGTCCCTTCCGAAAATCATATCCGAACATATTGGTGATGCAGCCCCGCCAGGAAAGGAATGGCAGTGATCCTGCCAAACCGCTGGGCCGACCGGTGCAGGGGTGCATCCTTTTGTAACGCCAAGTGCGTGCGAGCGTCATTGTAATATTTCGCATAAGCGGAGAGGATCTGCCGCAGATGCGCCTCGCCGAAGACAATGGTGTGATCCAGGCACTCGCGGCGTAAGGTACCGATCAATCGTTCCGCTATTCCATTTTGCCATGGCGATTTCGGTGTGATCGGCCGGTCGCGGATACCCATTGCCTGAATCCGCGCGGTAAAAACACGCCCATAAGCTCGATCATTGTCGCAAATCAAATACGTCGGCGCCGATGTCCACGGAAATGCCTCGGTGATCTGTAGGGCCAGCCACTCGGCCGTGGGATGCCGCGTAACCTCATACCAGAGCAAACTTCGCCGGCCGTGTCCGAGCACCAGAAAGGCAAACAACCGATCGAAAGTTGCCGTCGGAACAACGCACATATCGATAGCTGCAATCGCCTCGGCGTGGCTGCGCAGAAAGGTCTTCCAGCTCTGCGATGGCAGTTTCCGGCCTCTCGACATGTACTTCGAAACCGTCGATTGGGCCACCTCAAAACCCAGCATCAATAGTTCGCCATGGATGCGTGGCGCGCCCCACAGAGGGTTCTCCCGGCTCATCCGCCGGATCAGATCGCGCAAATCACGATCGATATTCGGCCGCCCTGCCCCATTCCGCGATTTCCAGCGCCAGAAGACTTTGAAGCCACCGCGGTGCCAACGCAGAATGGTCGCCGGTCTCACCACCCAAGCCAAATCGAGCAGCCCAGGCCAAACTCAAGTCAACCAGCTCAGCAGGGCTCGATCGCTCCCACGTACTCGAGGCCGAGGCGATACCCGCCGTAAGGCGATATTGAGTTGGTGGCGGAGAAACAGGTTCTCCGCCTGGAGCCGGCGCCTCGATTTGAACAGATCGCAGGCAAAAAGCCCGAGTACGTGCAGGATGGCAATCATCACACCGGATGATGTGATGATTCTAGCTTACGATGCGAATCCAACCCGGATGGAATTTTCGGAAGGGACACCCAGGACAAGGTCGATATTCTGATCTCGGATTCCGGATCCGTGCTAACGTCAGTGGCGGTTCCGATCGCCCGCGACCATAAGATGCTGCTTATCGACCAAACCGGTACGGGAGCGAATTTCTTCACCCCCGATAACCCATACATTGCACTGATGTCCGATCCGGTTTCCAGTATTTGGCCGAAGCCGCTCGCAGATTTCATCACTCACGATGGTCCCGGGCTGGGTATCAAGCGAGTGGCGATCCTATATTCTACAAACGATTTCACCGGTACGCAGGCGAATGCGGTCCGAAAGTTCATCAAGGAATCGAATTCTGGTGTCGAAATCGTCTACGATGAAGGCATTCCGACCGAAACGTCGAACTATACTGTCCTGCTGAACAATATTCGCGCGACGAACCCCGATGCCGTCATCGAACTTGGATACGCACCGAACGACATCGCCTTTCTGCGCAATGTCCAGGACAGCGGCATCAAATTAAAGTTTCTCTTCTGCATCTATCCCGGTCTCGAAACCGAGCTTTTGGAGAAAAATGTCGGAGGCACCGGTCTGAACTACGTATTTACCTACGTTCCGTCCTCGGAAATCGCCTATGAAGCCAGCTTCGGCATGCCGCTCAAGGAATACAAAGCCGCATGGGACAAGAAATATGCCGGCTCGAAAGTCGAGTTCGGATTCAACTCGGTAGCCGGCTACACGACTGGGCTCGTGCTTGAGAAGACACTCGCAGCGGCCAATAGCCTCGATCAACTCGATCTTCGCAAAGCGATCTTCAATCTATCGGGGAAGCTCCGGACGTTGGATGGCACGTTTGAACTTGACGCCACGGGTGCACAGATCGGGGAGATCACCCCGCTTGGGCAGCTCATCCTTGATGAACACAAACACCTGAAATTTGTAACAGTTTGGCCGCACGACGTGGCAACCGGAAAGCCAGTTTATCCGCGCCCCTGATAATGAAGGAAGAGATAGCAGCGACCAAAACCCAAGCCCGCCCGCCCTGAGATGCTTCTTTATGCTCTTTTGGCCGGCCTGCTCTTTGGCCTCTATTTCAGTCTGATTGGGCTCGGACTGAATCTCGTGTTCGGCGTCATGCGCATCGTGAATCTGGCGCATGGTGATTTTCTAATGCTCGGTGCGTTTCTCGCATTCTGGTTGTTCACTCTTTTTGCTATCAATCCGATTTCTGCGATCCCGATCGTCTTCGCCTTATTTGCGATCGTCGGACTGCCGCTCTATTATCTGCTCGTGCCGCGCCTGCTTAAGGCACGCGATCCAGAAATGTTGTCATTCATTCTGTTCTTCGGGCTCTCGCAAGTCATCGAGGCGGTCACAACAATTGCATTCGGCACCAGTGAACGCTCGATCCCTGGCGGACAGCTCGGAATTGTGATCGCTGCTGTCAAAGAGTTTTTCGCCGGCCACAAGGTCGACAATGGCCCCATCGAGATCTTCGGTCAGACTTTTCCGGCAGCGTGGGTGGCGTCCGGTGTTGTCAGCGGGCTCTCCGTTCTGCTCGTCTATTTTTATCTCTACCAGACGCGTCTCGGCTATCTGACTCGGGCGGTCATGGTCAACCGTGAGGAAGCGATCGCGACTGGCATTAACGTCCATCGCGTTTCCGCTTTCGCATTCGGGATCGGCCTCGGGCTGGCGGCCGTCGCTGGCGTTTTTGCGCCGTTCATGCTTGGCAGCATCACTCCGGCGATGGGCGTCGAGGTGACAGTGACATCCTTCACCGTGATTGTCATCGGCTCTCTTGGCAATCCGCTCGGTACCGTGCTCGGGGGGTTGATCTACGGTATTTCCTATATGTTCATGCAAAGTTACTATAGCTCATGGGCCAACCTTCTTCCCTACCTGTTGCTGATTGCGATCTTGCTGGTGCGTCCGAGCGGACTCCTGGGACGGCAGGTGCGCCGTGCATAGGATCATGCGGCACGTCCTTCTGATTTTAGTGCCGGTGGTCGCAGCGTTCGCGATATTGCCGAGTATCTACAGCAATCATCTTCTGCTTTTCAATTTTATGATTTTCATCATGCTCGCCCAGGGCGTCAACGTCATTTACGGATTCACAGGCTATCTGCCATTTGGTTACGTCGGTTTTTTTGGCGCCGGTGCCTACGGCTTCTCGCTGATGGTCATTCATCTGCAGGCGCCGCCGCTTTTGGCACTGCCAGTCGGGGCCGGCGCCGCTGTTGCTCTTGGATTGCTTCTGACGCCGCTCTTTCGCCTATCGGGAGCCTATTTCTCCATCGCCAATCTCGCCGCCGCGCTTGCCGTGCTGCAGGTGGTATCCAATCCTAACCTCGAAAGCATAACTAAGGGCCCTTATGGCATCAGCCTCAGCGGTGTCTTCAATCCCACGCTGGCTTATGCGTCGGCGCTCGCTGTCTTGGCGGCAACACTCAGTCTTGTGATCTATCTGCGTAATTCCCGCTTTGGCATGGCCTTGCAGGCAATCCGCGAGGACCCGATCAGCGCCAGCATGGCCGGCATTAATGTTGTGCGCGAGCGGATCATCGCGTGGCTCTTGAGCGCGCTGATCGCTGGCCTGGCCGGCGGCGTCTTCGCCTGGTACGTATCGGTATTCTATCCCGAGACGGTCTTCAGTGGCGAGTTCACGATCTTCGCGATCGTGTTTACCCTTTTTGGCGGCAACGCGACGGTAACCGGACCGATCCTTGGCGTCGTCATTCTCTATGGCCTCTACAATGCAGTCGGGATTTCGACACCTCAGTATTTTCAGCTCATCTACGGCGCACTTGATCATGGGTCTCGTATTGTTCCTGCCGAATGGCCTTGTCTCACTGCTGCGACATTGGGGATTAAATGTCCCCTAATCATTCTCCGCTTCTGACGATCGACGGTCTTGTGAAGCAGTTCGGTGGCTTCCGGGCTCTTGACGGTCTCAGTTTCAGTTTGGGAGCGGGCGAGATTCTTGGCCTGGTCGGACCCAACGGATCGGGTAAGACGACCTGCATTAATATCATTTCCGGCCTCTACACACCGGATGGCGGTTCGATCCATTTTGAGGGACGCTCGGTCGAGGGCCTGCCCTCACACCGTCTCGTCCATGCCGGGATCAATCGTACTTTCCAGATCCCCCGTCCGTTCTTCACCCTTACCGTACGCGAGAACGTGGACATCGCGATCGCATATGGGCGCAATCCCGATACCCGCGTCGATGCGGACGCGTTGCTGACCTCGCTGGACCTCTTGGCTTTCGCGAACCAGCCCGCCGCCGAGCTCAATAGCGCGCGCCAGAAGATACTCGACTTGGCCCGTGCGCTCGCGACCGGCCCGCGACTTCTGCTCGTCGATGAGCTTGCCGCTGGATTGAATCCGGCCGAACTCGAACATGTCGCCGCCAAACTGAAGGAACTTGCTAGGAGCGGAATCGCACTTCTCGTCGTCGAGCACCTGATGGGATTCATCGGTCAGATTACCGACCGCATTGTCGTCATGAACGCGGGTAGAGAAATCTTCGAAGGAACACTGGCGAGCGCTTTTACGAATGCGCAGGTCGTTGAGGTTTTCCTCGGAGGCGAGGATGAGGCCTGACAGAAACTCGGAAACGCTGCTGCTAGTCACCGGCCTAACCGCGGGTTATGGACAAATCCAGGTGTTGTGGGGCGTCGATCTTTGCATTCATGAACGCGAGTCCATTGTGCTGCTCGGCGCTAACGGTGCGGGCAAGACGACCCTGCTGAAAGCGCTTATGGGCCTCATCGATGCACGCGACGGCCACGTTGATTTCGATGGCATCGATATAACGCGGCTGCGCACCGACCACCGGGTCCGGCGTGGTATTGTTTACATGTCCGAAGCGTCAGGTTTTGTCGGTCTCACCGTCGAAGAAAATATCCTTATTGGCGCGCAGTTCCTGCTGCGACACCAGATACGTCGGAGGGCCGACGAACTCTATGCGGTGTTCCCGGCGCTCGCGGAGCGCCGCCGCGCACTGGTCAGCAGCCTATCCGGCGGCCAGCGGAAAATGGTCGGGATTGCCAAGGCGCTTGCCGGCAATCCGCGCCTGATCGTCATGGATGAGCCCTCGGCTGGCCTGTCGCCACTTTTCGTCAAGGAAGTGGTCCGCGTGCTAGCGCAATTTCGCGCGAAAGACCTTGCGTTACTAATTGCCGAACAAAACGTCAAATTCCTAAATCTTGCGGATCGCGTGTACACGCTGGACAACGGCCGGATCGGATTTTCCGGAACAGTTTCCGAGATGCATGCGAATGATGCGCTACGCCGCGCCTATTTTGGTTTAAAATAGTGTTTCATCGCGCCCTGCGCGTAAATTATTG
>CAVRUP010000019.1:0-117500 GCA_963724335.1 uncultured Alphaproteobacteria bacterium
GTGGCGAGCGAGCCGAGCCCCATAAGCATTTCGCCGTCGCCGGTGATGACGGCAACGCGCCGTGGCGTCTGCGCCAGCGCGAGTCCGAGCCCGACCATGGTCGCGCCGCCCATGGCGCCCCAGAGATAGAAGTTGCGCGGATCGTCTCCCGCCGCGGCGAGATCCCAGGTGGTCGAGCCGAGGCCCGGCACGACCAACAGGTCGCCGCGGTTTGCGACCAGTGCCGCCATGGCGGCGCGGCGTTCGAGTCGCTGCTCGCTCATTTCGTCCACACTTTCCTGCCGATGAGCTCCTGCGATAGCAAAACGGCAGCGATGCGTTCGTCGCCGAACACGTCTGCGCCGCGCGTTCTGCCGCGCCCTCAACGTCATCCGGCTTCGAGGCGCGATAGACTTGCGCCTCGCAGAGCTTGAGCACCGGATCGACGATCGAGCCCATCGGCACCTGCCACGGATTGAACTCCTCCCACTCGCCGCGCATGGTGATGACCATCAGCAGCGGAAAGCGGCAGGTGCGCGCCAGCGAGAACATGTTGATGCAGTTGCCGACCCCGCTCGACTGCATCAGCAGCGCGGAGCGTTGCCCGCCCAGCCAAGCGCCGGCGGCGAGGGCCACGCCCTCCTCCTCGGTTGTGAGCACGACGTCGCGAATATCTGGGTCGGCGCGGCAGCGCTCGATCAGCCGCGAATGGCCGGCGTCGGGCACGTAACCGACCTGGCGCACGTCGGCGCGCTTGAGCGCCGCAAACAGGCGATCGGGCCATTCGACGGAGGCACTCATTCTTCCCCGGCTCCGGCATCGCGCGGACGCTCGCCGTCCTCATCGTCCTCTTCTTTCGCGGGAACCGCATAGACCCCGCCGAGCCAGCGGTGAAGATCGATGTCGGCGCAGCGCTTGGAGCAGAACGGCTTCACCGCCGGATCGGTCGGTTTGCCGCAGATCGGGCAGACTGCTTTCAGGTTCTTGTCGATTTCATTCATGCGGTGCCGGTGTTTCGTGCGTCCATTATCTTCACATCCTTGGCCCGTAAATCCGTCTTCAGGATCTTGCCATAATTGTTCTTCGGCAGCGCGTCGACAAAAACATAATCCTTCGGCCGCTTGAAGCGCGCAATGCGTGTGAGGCAAAGCGCGTCGAGTTCCTTGGCCTTGGCCTCGCCCACCACATAGGCCACCACCACCTCGCCCCATTCGCGGTCGGGCCGGCCGATGACGGATACTTCGCGCACCGCGGCGTGGGTCAACAGCACCTCCTCCACCTCGCGCGGATAGATGTTGGAGCCGCCGGAGATGATCATGTCCTTGGAGCGGTCCTTGATGTGCAGATAGCCTTCCGTATCGAAGGCGCCGATGTCGCCGGTATGCATCCAGCCGCCGCGCAGGGTGGCTGCGCTTGCCTCCGGGTTCTGCCAGTAACCGGCCATGACCGCCTCGCCGCGGCACATGATCTCGCCGGATTCGCCTGTGGCAACCGGCGCGTCCTGGCTGTCTGCGACGATGACTTCCGCGCAGGCATAGGGCTTGCCGGCGGACGCAAGTCGCTCGCGCCAGCGCGGATGCTCGCGGTCGGCGATGTCGCTTTTCGACAGCGTGGAGATCGTCATCGGCGCTTCTCCGAGGCCGTAGATTTGCGCCAGCCGCGGGCCGAAGCGATCGAGCGCGGCCAGCGCGTCCTCGACATACATCGGCGCGCCGCCCCAGATCAGCGTGCGGATGTTTTTCGCATGCGCTTCCGCCGGACAGGCGACCAGACGCTTGATCATGGTCGGCGCGGCGAACATGGAGCAGCGCGGCCAGGCCGCAAACAGCGAAAAGATTTCATCGGGCTCGAAGCCCCCGCTCTCGGGCGTCACCTGCACGCCGAGGCGAGCTACATGCATCATCGACATACATGCCGGAGCCGTGGCTCATCGGCGCCGCATGCAAGATGGCATCGCCCGCCGAAACGGGATCAACCTCGCGCCATAGGCATGGCTTGCCGCCACCAGCGCGCGGTGCGTGAGCATGGCGCCTTTCGGCTTGCCGGTGGTGCCAGAGGTGTAGAACAGCCAGGCAAGATCGTCCGGCGCCCGCGGCACGACGTCGATCGGCTCCGCGTTAAACAGCGCCTCATAATCGGCACCGCCGATGGCGATGAGCTGCTCGAGCGATTTCGGCGCGTGCGGCGCAATCTCGCTGTCGATGCCGGGCGAGGCAAAGCAGACGCGCGCGCCGGAGTGTTCAAGAATGTAACCGAGCTCCGAGCCGTGCAGCTTGGCGTTGGCCGGCACCGCGGCAAGACCGGCGTGCCAGATGCCGAACAGCAGTTCGAGATAGTGCGGAGAATTCTTGGCGGCGATGGCCACGCGCTCGCCGGGCGCGAGTTTGAAGCGCCCGCGCAGGGCGCCGGCCAGCCGTGCGGCGCGGCCGGCCAGGTGGCCATAGGTTGAGGTGATATGCGTGCCCGACGCCGCGGCCGGCAGCGCGGGATGACTAAGGCCGGAACGATGGAGCCATAACGCAACGTTCATGGGGGCCCCGGACGCTAGACCGCATTCAACCAACCGAAGCGGATGGGATAGCCCTCGCCGCCCAGCAAGGCCACCGTTTCGTAAAGCGGCAAGCCGACGACATTGCTATAGGAGCCGACGAGCTTGACGATGAAGGTGCCGGCGATGCCTTGCGCGGCGTAGCCGCCGGCCTTGCCGCGCCATTCACCGGAAGCGAGATAGGCCTCGATGTCCGCGTCCGACAGCCGCTTGAAGCGCACGCGAGTTTCCACCAGGCGCTGGCGGAAGATTCCTTCGGCGTCACCAGGCAGATCGAGGTGTGGACGCGGTGGTTGCGGCCGGAAAGCAGGCGCAGGCATTGCGCCGCCTCATCGAGCAGTTGCGCCTTCGGCAAAATGCGCCGGCCGACCGCCACCACGGTGTCGGCGGCAAGGATGAAGGCGCCGCGCAGTTCGTCGTCGAGCTTGACGTTTTCCAGCGCCGCCTCAGCCTTCGAATGGGCAAGCCGGGTCGCATAGGCGCGCGGGATTTCGCCGCTCTTGCGGGGTCTCGTCGATGTCCGCGGGCTTGAGCGCGTCCGGGTCGATGCCGGCCTGATTGATCAGGGCGAGCCGACGCGGCGAACCGGAAGCGAGCACGAATTTGGGCCGGCCAATCATCGTGTTGAGCGGCTTTATCAGGAGGTGAAATCCGCGCGGAAACTAGCGGAACGGGACTGTTTTCACAACTATTCATTCCCCTCCCCGGTTCGCCCAAAGCGCGCGTGGATGTGGGCCAGCAACTCGTCGCGCACCGCGCGATAGGCATCGAGGCGCTGCTCGCGGCTGCCTTCGATGACCGTCGGATCGAGCGTCGGCCAGTATTCGACCTCGCGCCGCATGGTGCGCGTGAGCTCCAGCGCCTTGTGATGCGCGGGCGGCGACAGCGTCACGATCAGATCGAAATTGAGCCCTTCCAGGTCGTCCAGCTCCTCGAAAGTGATCGGCTTGTGGCGGGCGATGTCGATGCCGATCTCCTCCATGGCGGCGACGGCGAACGGGTCGACCTCGCCTTTCTGCACGCCGGCCGAGGCAATATAGATCGGCTTGCCGAACATCTGCTGCACCAGCGCGGCGGCCATCGGCGAGCGCACCGCGTTCATGCCGCAGGCAAACAGCACCGCCTGCGGGCGCGAGCGGCGCTCGTGCTCCACCAACGCTCAGCCCTTCCAGTGCAGCACGCAGATCAACGTGAACAGGCGCCGCGCGGTGTCGATATCGACCGTCACCTTGTCCTTGAGCCGCTCCATCAGAATCTGCGAGCCGTCGTTGTGGATGGCGCGGCGGCCCATGTCGATCGCCTCGATCTTGTCGGGCGTCGCCGTGCGGATCGCCTGGTAGTAGCTGTCGCAGATCATGTAATAGTCCTTGACGATGCGGCGCAGCGGCGTGAGCGAGAACAGATGCGCCATGACCGGCGTGCCGTCCTCACGGCGGATGTCGAACACCAGGCGGTTGTCGTTGATGCTCAGATGCAGCGCGAAGGGCCCGCCGTCGTGGCCGACCGGCGCGAAGCTGTTCTGCTCGAGCAGATCGTAGATCGCGACCTCGCGCTCGTGCTCGACGTCTTCGTTGGCGCGGCCGATCGATTCCTCGTCGAGCGTAACGCTGACCAGGCGCAGCTTGTTTCCGGCGGGCGTTGATTTCGCCGCGCTCATTTCCGGTTCAGGCGGATCGCGACCGAGCGGGCGTGGGCGGTAAGCCCCTCCGCCTCGCCGAGCGCGATGGCCGCGGGGCCGAGCGCGCGCAATTGCTCCGGCCCGCATTTGAGCAGCGACGTGCGCTTCATGAAATCGAGCACGCCGAGGCCCGACGAAAAGCGCGCCGAGCGCGCAGTCGGCAGCACATGGTTCGAGCCGGCGACATAATCGCCGATCGCTTCCGGCGTATGCGCGCCGATGAAGATCGCGCCGGCATTGCGGATTTGCGCCGCCAGCGCTTCGGCATCGTCGGCGGCGATCTCCAGATGCTCGGGCGCCAGCCGGTCGACCAGCGTCATCGCGTCGGCGAGCTTCGGCACCATGATGATCGCGCCGAAATCGCGCCACGAAGCGCCGGCGATTTTCGCGCGCGGCAGCGTCTTGAGCTGCGCAGGCGACCGCCTTCTCGACTTGATCGGCAAGCGCACCGTCGTCGGTGATCAGGATCGATTGCGCGCTGGCGTCGTGCTCGGCCTGCGCCAACAGGTCGGCGGCGATCCAGTCGGGATTGCCGGTCTTGTCGGCGAGAATCAGCACCTCGGACGGACCGGCGATCATGTCGATGCCGACCTGGCCGAACACCAGGCGCTTGGCCGCCGCCACATAGGCGTTGCCGGGCCCGACGATCTTGGCCACGGGTGCGATCGTCTCGGTGCCATAGGCGAGCGCCGCCACCGCCTGCGCGCCGCCGATGCGGTAAATCTCGTCGACGCCGGCGAGCTTGGCCGCCGCCAATACCAACGGCGAAAGCTTTCCGTCCGGCGCCGGCACCACCATGACCAGCCGCGCGCAGCCGGCGACCTTGGCCGGCACCGCGTTCATCAGCACCGAGGACGGATAGGCCGCGGTGCCGCCCGGCACATAGAGACCGACCGCCTCGATCGCGGTCCAGCGCGAGCCGAGCTCGACGCCGAGCGCGTCGGTGAAGCGCTCGTCGGTCGGCTTCTGGCGCCGGTGATAGGCCTCGATACGCTCGCGCGCGAGTTTGAGCGCGGCGAGCGCTTGGCGTCGCAAGCTTTCGCCGCCGCCTCGATCTCCTCGGGCGCAACGCGCATAGCGACCTTGGCCAGATCGAGGCGGTCGAATTTAGCGTCAGCTGCAATAGCGCGCGGTCGCCATGGGCCTTCACCTCGGCGATGATGTGGCGCACGCGCTGTTCCACGTCCTGCGCCGTCTCGCGTTTGACGGCGAGCAAGGCGCGGAAACGCTCGGAAAAGTCGGCGCTTTGGCTGTCCAGTCGAAGCGGCATGGCCTGAATACTACCCGGATGACAGGTCAATGGGTGATGCGCAGGGTCGCGTCAACCCTTTCGGGAAGGCTCGCGGCGCCAGAAAGCAAAAAGGCCCCGCCCGGGGGCGGAGCCTTGATGGCAAAGCGATCTGCCCGCTTACATCTTTTTCTTTTCCATTTTCATCTTCTTGTGGTGATGCCGGTGATGCTTGTGCATCGGTTTCGGCGCCACGTAGTCGCAGGGAGCCAGGCAGACGCCGGCCATTCCCGTGCATTCCAGGACGCCGGCGACGCACACGCCCGGCTGACCGAGTCTTACGCACTCGCAGCCGACCCAAGCCTTGGCCGGCGTGCCCGTGAACAGCGCGGCGCCGGCGAGCAGCCCCGCGAGGATGACGAATTTACGCATTGGATAAGTCCCCTAATTTGCGAAACGCCGTCACTACGCCACCGGAACCGCAAAATAGCAAGATAGGCGCCATCTTTGGCGCGGCACGCGCGCGGTTCTGAACCGGAATATTAGCGGTCTTGCATAACGGCGGACGGCGCTAGCGGCGGCCCGGCGCGGGCGGACTGTCGTCGGCGACCGCGTGGACCGGGCAGGCCGCCGTGGTCCAGGACGGTCCGAGATCGGCCAATTCGGCTTCCAGGCACTCGACCTCCAGCCGCAAGGTCGCCCCGCCCGAAAAAAGGATCGTCACGACGCCGGAAGGCGCATTGGTCTCGGAAAACTCGACCGCCAGCAGGTTGAGCACGGCGTCCTTGCCGGCCGGGTTCACGTCCCGGCATTTGCACGACAGCACCCGCTCGAAGCGCAGCGCGGTCCGCCGCCGGCGGTATTCCGGTTTGGCGGATCGGGCGGTTTCCCAGTCGAAGCGGTTGACCGCCAGCAGCAGGCGCTTTTCCTGCGGCCGCCAGTGCACGTCGGACACCTTGGCCACCGCGTCCTGCAGGTGGGTGGAGACGACCTCCAGGTCCTCCTCGTCGAGCACGACGAATTTAAGCTGGTCCATGGCGGCTTCCCCGGTTCCTGCGTAACTAGGCAAGGTCGCGCGCCTGCGCAAGATGGTTAGAACGCCGGCTCCAGCCCGGCCGCGCTCCAGCGGGCGCGGGTGGCCGGATCGGTGAGCGCGCGCAGAAATGCGGCGGCGCCGTCGCGGGCGACGGCGGCTTTGTGAATTGCCGCGGTATAGACGTTGGTGTTGTGCAGCGGGCCCGGCAACGGGCCGACGATCTTGACGCCCTTCACCGGCAAAGCCTCGCTGATAAAGGTGGTGCCGATCGCGGCGCGGCCCTCGGCAATCGTGGTCGAGACATCGAGGCCGCCTTTGCAGAGCACGGCTTTGGCGTTCACCACCTCGGCAATGCCGAGCTTCCGCAGCAGGCCGGCGAACATGATGCCGCCGGAGCCGCCCGCCTTCGGATCGGTATAGGCGACCGACTTGGCGGCAAGCAGCGCCTGCTTGAAGGCCTCGACCGTCGAAATATCCGGCGCCGGCGCGCCTTCCGGCACGATGACGCCGGTGACCGTGCGCCCGAGATTTCTCGCGCTGCCGGCGACCACGAGATCGAGCTTTTCCAGTTCGGCGACGATCGATTGCGACACGATCACCAGATCGGCGGTCTCGCCATTGACGATGCGCTCGCGCTGGGCGAAGGCGGGGGCGAAGACGACGTCGAGTTTGTGGCCGCTGGCGCGCTCGAACTCGGGGCCGATCGCCTCCACCATCGACCGCACGGCGCCGGCGCTGAGGACTTTGATGGTGGGCATGGTTATCTCTCTTCCTGTCATTCCGGGACACCGCGAAGCGGTGGACCCGGAATCCAGAGCCAAAATGACAATCTGTCCAGTGGGTCTCTGGATTCCGGGTTCGCTCGCTTTCGCTCGCGCCCCGGAATGACCAAAAGGCATGCGCCATCGCCCGTATTCTTGAGCGGCCCCGGGCAGGCCGTCGTCCGTATTCCGATCCGCCGCTCTCGAAAAGTGCCGAGGGCGCGCGGGACGCCGAGGGTCCGGGGCGCACTCAAGTTTACGCAAGTAGGCGCAAACAAAAATGCTCGGACCCGCGGGCCTCGACGCCTCGCGACATCGAGGCTTGTCGAAGTCCGATAGTGCCGCAAGTCCGCCCAACCCAAGGCGTCCCGCGCGCGATGTTTATAGGTTTGCTCCGCGACGGTCCCCGGTACATCGGGCGATTAAGCGCCTTGATGGCTACCTCTACCGTTGAGGACCCCGGGCCTTGGGCCGGCGCTCCTGACCGGCACCGGCCGTGTCGGCCGTCAGTCGTGGGCCCCCGGCGCAGCGTCGATGCGCCGGGAGCTTCGCGGCTGGACCGCCGGGCCTTGCACCGCATCTCCGATGCAAGTCATTCCCCGGCCACCGCTCCCCGCCCCACGTCTGGAGACGCTGATCAGACACCCCTCGGTCACGAGGGACGGGATGCAGGTATTTGATCCTACGATTGTGGCAGGAATATGGTCCTACTATTCGATTTTTGGTTGAAAGCCAGCCGTCCGCGTCGCAAAGTCGTGCGAACGAGGTCAGGCGATAAAATTGAGCGCGCTGCACAAGAAGTTCATGAAGGACCCGGCGTACCGCAAGGAATACGACGCGCTGGAGGCGGAGTTTGCGCTGTGGCCGAGGTCATCAAGGCTGCGCCAGCATCTTCGGTTTGAATCGTCCTCAATGATGCGGCGCATGAAGACAACGCGGCCACGATGGACCGGTTGGAAAACGGACGCGATGTGTCGATACAAACGCTCTCGCGCTTCGCAAAGGCGACCGGGCATCGGCTGAAGATCAGCTTCGAGCCGGTGACGGCCAAGAAGAATCGGGCGCGGTAACAAAGTAGGCGGGCACCGCGCTGTGCGCCTTAGCCGCCCACCAATCACTTTCCTTAGGGCTTCGTGTCATGTCACTCGCGCCACCGAGTAAAATCGATCCCAAAAAGATTTTTATACATGGCGACAAATTCTATTGGGTCGTCGAAAACTTATTGAAAATCGGTATTGAAGAACAATTCAAGAAGACTGCTTATCCCGCGATGACCTTGAGCGCCTTCACTTCAGAACTCTTCATGAAAAGTCTGGTTTGCTTCGAGACCGGAAAGGTTCCACACGGACAAATTTGAAAACCCTCTTTGACAAGCTGAATCCACAGACCGGAAGCGCATTGAGGAAATATCGGATTCCCATATTTGAGAGCAAATCACTTAAAGATCATCGAGGCAATCGAAAGAAGTGTGGCCAAGGTGCCGATATCGCGCAATTTAGCGTGGGCGCTCGGAGCCGGCAGCGATGCGTTTGAAGATATTCGCTACCTCTATGAAGAGGATAAGCCAGATGTGAAATTTATACTTAGTGATCTTCCTGGAATCCTGCGTTCTGTAATTTTAGAGATTAATCCTCACTGGATATCGTGAACTGCTCTACGCGCTAATGCGCTCGATGGCCGCGCCGCGCGCTCGCTTCACCCTCCCCTGGAGGGGGAGGGTCGACCGCCGAGCGACAGCGAAGGCGGTCGGGGTGGGGTGAATGGCAAAACAGAAAAGAAAAGATCACCCCCTCCCGCCAGCCTTCGGCTGGCGACCTCCCCCCTCCAGGGGGAGGTGATAGAGAGTGTGTTGCGCCGACCGCTACGCGCTAATCCGCTCGATCTCGGCGCCGCAGCGGGCGAGCTTGTCCTCGACCCGCTCGAAGCCGCGGTCGAGGTGATAGACGCGGTTGACCATGGTCTCGCCCTCGGCGGCCAGCGCCGCGATCACCAGCGACACCGAGGCGCGCAGATCGGTCGCCATCACCGGCGCGCCGTTGAGGTGCTCGACGCCCTCGATGGTCGCGGTCTCGCCGTCGAGATGGATATGGGCGCCGAGCCGCACCAGCTCCTGCACGTGCATGAAGCGGTTCTCGAAAATGGTCTCGGTGATGCGCGAGGTGCCGCGAAGCGCGCGTCATCAGCGCCATCAGCTGCGCCTGCAGGTCGGTGGGAAAGCCGGGGAACGGCGCGGTCGACACCTTGACGGGCGCAAGGCCGGCGCCGTTGCGGGCGACGCGGATGCCCTCGTTGGTCGGCGTGATGGCGACGCCGGTCTGCGTCAGCACGTCGAGCGCGGCCTGCAGCAATTCGGGACGCGCGTTCGCCAACAGCACCTCGCCGCCGGTCATCGCCACCGCCATGGCATAGGTGCCGGTCTCGATGCGGTCGGGCAGCACCTTGTGGCGCGCGCCATGCAGGCGCGGCACGCCGTCGATCACGATGCGCGCGGTGCCGGCGCCGGAAATCCTGGCGCCCATCTTGTTGAGGCAGTCGGCGACGTCGCCGATCTCCGGCTCGCGCGCGGCGTTCTCGATCACCGTGGTGCCGTGGGCGAGCGCCGCCGCCATCATCGCGGTATGGGTGCCGCCGACCGTCACCTTGGGGAACACGATGTCGCCGCCGCGCAGTCCCTTGCGGCGCGCGCGCGATCACATAGCCGCCGTCGATCTCGATCTCGGCGCCGAGCCGCTCCAGCGCCATGATCAGGAGGTCGACCGGCCGCGTGCCGATGGCGCAGCCGCCCGGCATCGACACCTTGGCCTCGCCCATGCGCGCCAAGAGCGGCGCCACCACCCAGAAACTCGCCCGCATCTTGGAGACCAGCTCGTAGGGCGCGGTGGTGTCGATGATGTTCTTGGCCGAGATGTGCAGCGTGCGGCCGGCATTGGGATCCTCGCCCGGGCGTTTGCCGGCGATCATGACGTCGACGCCGTGATTGCCGAGGATGCGCTGCAACAGCTCGACGTCGGCGAGCCGCGGCGCGTTGTCGAGGATCAGCGTGTCCTCGGTCAAAAGGCTCGCGATCATCAGCGGCAGCGTGGCGTTCTTGGCGCCCGAAATCGGGATCGTGCCGTTGAGGCGCCGACCACCGACGATGCGAATTCGATCCATGACGCCCCGCTGACGGCCCCTGTCTGGCCGGACGAATACCTAAGAACTGCCGCGGCCTTCCCGCAAGGCCGAGCGCGCCAGCAGGGTTACTAGCCTTTCGGCTTGTGCGGGGCAATTTCGGGGGCAATTCCGGCGGAATCGTGCTCGCCCGCCTTGCCGGCGGCCTGCGCGCGCGCCTTCAGCTGCGCCTTGCGGCGCTTGAGATTGTCGCGCAGCGCCGCCTTGAGCCGCTCGGCGCGCTTGGAATCGCCGGATTTGCCGCTTGCGCCCGTCATGGCCGCACAGGAATAGAAGGCCGGCGCGGCCCCGGCAAGCGAGTGGTCCGATTCTGACATTCGCATCCCGGTTCGGCAGGCTCTCTTGCGAATGTCAGAATCAAAGGACCACTAGCAAATATTACGTTCTAGTGGAGCTTTGGATTTGACATTCGCTTCACGTTCCCGCGGCTGGGTGGGTAGCGAATGTCAAATCCGCTCCACGAGGGCGCTCGACATCACCGGCACGATCGGATATTCGCTCGCCTCACGCTGCCGTAGCTCAGTGGTAGAGCACCCCCTTGGTAAGGGGGAGGTCCACAGTTCAATCCTGTGCGGCAGCACCATTCGAATTCGCGAACCGCCCCGCTCAGCCGGTCGCCGCCAGCCTGCTTCTTCGGCGCCGTGCTTGCGGCCGACCACGTCGGCATAGTCCGCGATCGGCTTCGGCCGGCCGACGAAATAGCCCTGGATTTCGTTGCAGGATTCGCTCGGCCAGAAACTTGAGCTGTTCCTCGGTCTCCACGCCCTCCGCCACCACCGGCAGCGCGAGCCCGCGGCCGAGCGCGATCACCGCGCGCACGATGGTGGCCGCCTGCTGGCTGCGGCCGAGATTGGCGATGAAGGACTGGTCGATCTTGATCTTGTCGAACGGGAACGACTGCAGATAGGACAGCGACGAATAGCCGGTGCCGAAATCGTCCATGGCGATGCGCACGCCGAGCGTCTTCAGCCGGCGCAGGATCGACACCGCGCGGTTGAAGTCGCCGATCAGCACGCCCTCGGTGATCTCGAGTTCAAGCCGCGCCGGCGCAAGGCCGGTCTCCAGCAGGATCTGGTGCACCAAATTCGGCAGATCGCCGTGCTGGAACTGCACCGGCGACAGATTGATGGCGATGTCGAGCGGCCGCGGCCAGGACGCCGCCTCGCGGCAGGCGGCGCGCAGAATCCATTCGCCGAGCTCCACGATCATGCCGCTCTCCTCGGCGAGCGGAATGAACGTGGCGGGCGGCACCAGCCCATGCCGCGGATGGTGCCAGCGCACCAGCGCCTCGAAGCCGGTGATCTCGCCGTCGATATGCGCCTGCGGCTGGTAATGCAGCTCGATCTCGCCGTGCGCGATGGCCGTGCGCAAATCCTGCTGCAAGGCGCGCTTCTCACGCAGCTGCTGGTCCATCGCCAGTTCGAAGAAGCGGATCGAGCCGCGCGCTTCCGATTTGGCGCGGAATAATGCGGCATCCGCGTTGATGGCCAGCGTCACCGCGTCGGCGCCGTCCTGCGGGAAGATGGCGACGCCGACGGTCAATCCCACGCGCATGGGAAAACCCTCGATGTCGATATCGGTATCGAGCGCCGCACATAATTTGTCCGCCAGCGCCTCGGCGGTCGCCGGTTGCGGCCCGGTCGGCGTGATGACATGGAATTCGTCGCCGCCGACGCGGGCGACGAACGCGCCCTGACAGGCCAACTCCAGCCGGCCCGCGATCTCGCGCAACAGCCGGTCGCCGGTCGCATGGCCGAACACGTCATTGATCGCCTTGAAACGGTCGAGGTCGATGCTGAGCAGCGCGAAACTGTCGCCGGACGCCTTGGCGATGTCGAGCGTGGCGGCGATGCATTCGTTGAACGCGGTGCGGTTCGGCAGGTCGGTGAGCGGATCGTGATGCGTCATATGCGCGATCTGCTGCTCGTGGCGCCGGCGCTCGGTCAGGTCGCGGATGACGCTGATGAGATATTGCGGCTTGCCGTCCGCGCCCTTTACCGGCAGGCGGGTGGTCGTGACGATACGGGTGCCGTTGCCGGGCGTCACCACCGTGTGCTCGTCGCGGACAATGATCGTTCCCGCCGCGATCAATTTCTTGTCCTGCTGTTCGATCTGGTCGGCGGTGACTTTCGGCATGACCTCGATCGCCCGCTTGCCGAGCATCGTGTGGCGATCGACGCCGAGATATTGCTCGGCCGCGCGGTTGATCAGCATGTAGCGCAGATCCTGCGCGCCTTTCACGATGATCGGCGACGGCACGTTCTCGATGATCGTATTGAGGAACGAGCGGGTGTGCTCGAGCTCGCGCTCGGCCATCCGGCGTTCGGTGATGTCTTCATGCGTCGCGACCCAGCCGCCGCCCTTGATCGGCTGATTGACGACGTCGATGATGCGGCCGTCGTTCAATTCGACATTGAGCGTGAAGGTCTTGCCTTGCTTGAGCGCGGCGCGCAATTCGTCGTCGTAACGGCCCGGATCGAGCGGAAAGGTCCCGGCCGCGATGCGCGCATCGAGCAGGTCGCGGACGGTGGCGCCGCGCCAGATGCGCCGCGGATCGATGCTGTACATGGTCCGGTAGCGCTCGTTCCAGACCAGCAGCCGGTTCTGCGCATCGAACATGCACAGACCCTGAATCATGTTATTGAGCGCGGCGTCGAGCTGCATGTTCTGGCTGGCGAGCTTGCGCCGGATGTGCCAGCCCGATAGCGCTCCGGCCAGACACACGCCGAACAACGAGCCGGCAATGACCGCCAAGACGATCGACAGCGGCGTCAGCGGTTGCGAATGGGCACCGATGATTTCCATCCGCCATCAGCGTGACGAAAAAGCCGAGCGCGCCGGCGTAGACGACCACGCGCCAGTGGCGATACTTGACCCAATATCGGAGTGTTCTCGCCATAACTCCACATGCGGGCCGCTTGCGGCGCAGCCCCAACAAGTCATGATTTTCCACAACTTATCCGGACCGGCTTTGGCACCGCGTTAATTTCCGCGAGCCACAATCGTTAATTGGCAATTAGTCATACGAAGATGTGAACGCGGTCGCGACAATTGGCGCGAACGGCGGTCCTTCAGCGCGGTTTCAGGAAGGCGAAATCGCAGCCCAGGTCGGCGCCGAGGATTTCCTGCGCGTAAAGCTTTGCGTAACCGCGTTGCGGCTTTTCGCCCGCGGGCTTGGCGGCCGCGGCGCGGCGCTTGAGTTCCGCCTCCTCGACGGCGAGGTCGATGCGGCGGTTCTTCACCGAAAGCCGGATGCGGTCGCCGTTCTTCACCAGGCCGAGCGGGCCGCCGGAAGCGGCATCCGGCGTCACGTGCAGCACGATGGTGCCGAAGGCGGTGCCGCTCATGCGCGCATCGGAGACCCGCACCATGTCCTTGACGCCCTTGCTGGCGAGCTTCTTGGGGATCGGCAGATAGCCGGCCTCCGGCATCGCCGCGGGCGAATGCGGGCCGGCATTCTGCAGCACGAGAATATCGTTCGGCTCGACGTCGAGAGCGGGATCGTCGACGCGCGCGGCGAGATCCTCCAGCGAGGAAAACACCACCGCCCTGCCCTCGAGCTCGAACAAATTGGCGTCGGCCGCCGAGCGTTTGAGGATCGCGCCTTGCGGGGCGAGATTGCCGAACAGCGCGACCAGCCCGCCCTGCGGTTCCAGCGGCTTGCCGCGTTCGGCGATGATGCTGCGGTCGACCCAGGCGTCGGCATCATGCTGGAGCCGGTCGCCCAGAGTTTCTCCCGTCACCGTCAGGACGTCGAGGTGCAGCAGATCCTTCAATTCGCGCATCAACGCGCCCATGCCGCCGGCCGCGAACAGATCCTCCATGTAGCCGTTGCCGACCGGCTTCAGGTTCACCAGTACCGGCGTGGTGTCGGACAATTCGTTGAGCCGCTTGAGCGACACCGGCACGCCGGCGCGTCCGGCGATCGCGGTCAGATGGATGATGCCGTTGGTCGAGCCGCCGATGGCGAGCAGCACGCGCAGCGCGTTCTCCACCGATTTCCGGTTCACGATTTTATCGGGCGTGAGCTGCGAGCCAATCAGCCGCACCGCCGCGGCGCCGGTCGCTTCCGCGGCGCGCAACCGGTCGGCATGCACCGCGGGGATCGCCGCCGTACCCGGCAGGACCATGCCGAGCGCCTCGACCAGGCAGGCCATGGTCGAAGCGGTGCCCATCACCGCGCAGGTGCCGGCGGTGGTGGCGAGCCGGCCTTCGACCTCGGAAATCTCTTTGTCGTCGACTTTGCCGGCGCGGTATTGCGCCCAGAAGCGGCGGCAATCGGTGCAGGCGCCGAGCCGCTCGCCGCGATAGCGCCCGGTCATCATCGGCCCCGCCAGCAGCATCACCGCCGGCCGGCCGGCCGACACCGCGCCCATGAGCTGGGCCGGCACCGTCTTGTCGCAGCCGCCCATCAGCACCACCGCGTCCATGGGCTGCGCGCGCACCATTTCCTCGGTGTCCATCGACATCAGGTTGCGGAATTTCAGACTGGTCGGATTGAGAAACACCTCGCCGAGCGAGATGGTGGGGAATTCGATCGGCAGCGCGCCGGCGGCGAGCACGCCGCGTTTGACCGCCTCCAGCATTTCGGGGAAATGGCGGTGGCAATTGTTGAAGCCGGACGGCGTATAGGCGATGCCGACCACCGGCTTTTCCAGCATGGCGACGGAATAGCCCTGCGAGCGGGCGAACGAACGCCGCAGATAGAGCGAGAAATCGCGGTCGCCGTAATTGGTCAGACCGTTGGCGATGCCGGTGGGCTTTTTGCTCATGCGACACTCTTTTGCAGCCGCGTGCGGCCCGATGCAAGTCACAGAATCCGGATCAGCCCTTCGTTGCCAACGCTACGGTCCGGTCGAGAGCGCGTTCGATCGCGCGCTTGATCGGATGGCTGGCCAGCCAATCACTGAGGGCGGGAAACCTTCGCCGGATAACCTGGAGCCCTTCGATCCGCATCCATGCGGCGCGGACCAGGAACGGCCGCAAATTGTCCGCCTTGCGCCAGAAGTAGACTTAAGCGGACAGTACATTTCCAATAATCCTTGGCAGAAATCATGAAGATGCGCCATAGGTACATGTAGGCCAGCGCTGGTCCTCGCTGGGGCCAAAACAGATTATTGGTTGCACCGCATGACTGGCCCATCATTATATCGACTTTACTTTCGCCGTTTCATTCCGTTTCCGCGTAAGAAAACCTGGCTGCGCTGGTTTCCGCCCTTTCACGAGCGCAACGTCGCCTATCTTATTGCCAAACATCGCATTGATTTTGTCTTGGACGTGGGCGCCCACGAGGGAGGGTTCGGCCAGCAATTGCGTCGTTGCGGCTACCGTGGTCGCATTCTCTCCTTTGAGCCGATCAGCGAACTGCACGCTAAATTGGCATCAGCCGCCAGCGGCGATCGAGCCTGGACAGTGGCACCGCCATTAGCACTTGGTGCAACATCCGGTGCGGCGCCGATTAACGTGCACGATGAAAGCTCGATATCCTCGTTTCTCGCACTTGAGAGAATGCCGTATGCGGACGCGGCGCCAACTCAGATAACGCCACGTCGACAGGAAACCGTACGTGTCGTCCGGCTCGACGATATTTATGACGAGTTCGTGCCGTCACCCGCGACCACGCTACTAAAACTCGATGTGCAAGGGTTTGAAGATCGGGTGTTGGCGGGGGCGATTAAATCGCTGGAGAAAATTACTGCAATCTTGGTCGAGGTAAGTCTGGTACCGCTTTACGCTGGCCAAAAATCGTATCTGGAACTACTTGGCGAGCTGCGTGCACGGGGGTTCCATGCCGTCTATTTCTCATCGGTGCATTCCCGGCGGCGGCATGGCGAGGAATGGGAGTATAACGTATTTTGCCTGCGTGAATTGCCCGGCTAGGCCAAGGCTCCGTAAATCCTTTTGTCGGACGACGCATCTAAGGCAGTATTGCGCTCGCCGTTTATGAGTCCGCGCCCCAGCACGCTGTCCGCCGGGCGCACCCGCGTGTGCTCACCTCGCCGCTGAAAATAACCAGGGCGGCGATCAGCAGCGGGACGTGGTCTCACAAAATTGTTGACCGGCAGGCCGACCGCGGCGAGTGCGAGGACGAGCGCCGCCAGCCTGCGCCATCCGGCGGAGGCGGCCGATGCGATTTCGGTTGCTGCTGCCATTGGGCGGCGATCATGCTCCCGTGAAAGCGCCCTTGCGTAGCATGGCGATTTGGCTCAAATCCATGCCGCGCGCGGCCGAACCGATATTTCCCGCAGGGCTTTAAACCGTGATCCGCCTTGGCATTGTCGGCGTCAATTACGGACGCACCGTTCAGCTTCCCGCGTTCCGCGCCGACCCGCGCTGCCAGGTGGTCGCGCTCGCCGGCCGCGACGCGGCCCGTACCGGCGAGCTTGCCCGCGCGGCCGGCGTCGCCAAGGGCTATGGCGATTGGCGCGCGCTGGTCGAAGATGCCGGACGTGCAAGCCGTCGCCATCGCCACGCTGCCGACCCTGCAGGCGCAGATCGCGATCCGCGCCCTCGAACTCGGCAAGCCGGTGTTCATCGAAAAGCCGATGGCCGGCGATCTCGCTTCCGCGCGCGCCATGCTGCGGCAGGCGACGCGCGCAGGCCTGCCGACCGTCATCGATTTCAACTTCCATCAGATCATGAGTTGGCAACGCGCCAAGACGATGCTCGATGCCGGCGCCATTGGCGCGCTGCGCCATGTCACGGTGCATTGGCACGTCGAGAGCCCCTCCCTGCGATTGCGCATGCGCAACTGGAAGACGCTGGGCGACGACGGCGGCGGCGTACTGGGTAATTTCATCAGTCATTGCTTCCATTATCTCGAATGGTTCGGCGGGCCGATCGGCGGATTGTCGGCGCGCATCGGCGGGCTGGCGAGCGAAAGCGACCTGGAGACGACGGTGGCCATGGCCTTGCAGTTCAAATCGGGGGTGCTGGTGAGCCTGTCCATGAGCTGCGCGTCATATCTGGGCGCCGGCCACCGGCTCGAATTCTTCGGCGAGGACGGCACGCTGGTGCTGCACAATCCGGGCGCCGACTACATGCGCGGCTTCGAACTGTTTTATGCCAAGCGGCCGGCGGCGGCGCTCGAACGCATCGCCGTCAGCGATCCGGACGACGCGCCCTATCCCGACGGCCGCATCGCGCCGGTATCGCGGCTGGCCAGGAAATTCTTCGACGCCATCGACGGCGGCGGCACGCCGGCGCCCGGATTTGCCGAAGGCTATCGCGCGCAGCGGCTGATGGACGCCGCGCGGCGCTCGCACAGTCAGGGCGTCTGGATCGACTTTGCGGCCGAGGATGCGCGGCAGGAGAGCATTCCGTGAGCAAGGCCCGCGTCCCTGGCGGCGGCGGCTGCAAGGACTAAATGCCGCCCGGCCAATAACCGGCTACCGCTTTGACTTCGATCAATGCGACTTAACGAAAAGTGACGATTCTGCCTCTCGACAAATGCCCTGGAAGCCTTCTAAAAAACGGGTCGGTTGGGGCGGGAAAGACAAGCCACATGGATTACAGCGTATTTTTTGCGTCCGCCCTGGATAAATTGCGGGACGAACGCCGTTACCGGGTGTTTGCCGATCTCGAACGCATCGCCGGCCGCTTTCCGCACGCCCTCTGGCATTCGCCGGCCGGCCCGCGCGAGGTGGTGATCTGGTGCTCCAACGACTATCTCGGCATGGCCCAGCACCCCAAGGTGATCGGCGCCATGGTCGATGTCGCCGCCCGCATGGGCACCGGCGCCGGCGGCACCCGCAATATCGCCGGCACCAATCATCCGCTGGTCGAGCTGGAGCGCGAGCTCGCCGACCTGCATGGCAAGCCGGCGGCGCTGATTTTCACCTCCGGCTATGTGTCGAACCAGACCGGCATCCCGACCATCGCCAAGCTGCTGCCCAATTGCCTGCTGCTGTCGGACGCGCTCAACCACAATTCCATGATCGAAGGCGTGCGCCAGTCCGGCTGCGAGAAGCAGGTCTGGCGGCACAACGACGTCGGCCATCTCGAGGAGCTGCTCAAGGCCGCCGATCCCGAAGCGGCCGAAGCTGATCATGTTCGAGAGCCTGTATTCCATGGACGGCGACGTCGCGCCGGTGCACGCGATCTGCGATCTCGCCCAGCGCTACGGCGCCATGACCTATGTCGACGAAGTGCATGCGGTCGGCATGTACGGTCCGCGCGGCGGCGGCATCTGCGACCGCGACAACGCCATGAGCCGCGTCGACGTGATCGAGGGCACGCTGGCCAAGGCGTTCGGCTGCCTCGGCGGCTATATCGCCGCGAGCGACGCAGATCGTCGACGCGGTGCGCTCCTATGCGCCCGGCTTCATCTTCACCACCGCGCTGCCGCCGGCGATCTGCGCCGCCGCGACCGCCGCCATCCGCCACCTGAAGACCTCGCAATGGGAACGCGAGCGGCACCAGGATCGCGCCGCGCGCGTGAAATCGGTGCTCAATGCCGCCGGCCTGCCGGTGATGCCGTCGACCACCCATATCGTGCCGGTGCTGATCGGCGACGCCGAGAAGTGCAAGGCGGCGAGCGACCTGCTGCTCTCCGAGCACGGCATCTACATCCAGCCGATCAACTATCCGACCGTGCCGCGCGGCGAGGAACGGCTGCGCATCACGCCGTCGCCCTATCACGACGACGCGCTGATCGATCGGCTGGCGGAAGCGCTGGTCGATGTCTGGGACAAGCTCGACCTGCCGACCCGCAAGCAGGCGCTGGCGGCGGAGTAATACAAAAAGCTGTCAATCCTCAAACGGCGGCCGCTTGCGCGGCGGTTGGGCTACGTCCGCCTTCTTGCGAGCGGGCGCGGCGCGGCGCGCCATCAGCGGCATGGCCAGCGATACGAAGAAGATGCGCACCAGGTGGTGCGCGCCGACATAGACCGGGTCGAGGCCGAGCGCGAGCGCCAGCAGCATCATGGCGTCCACCGCGCCCGGCGCGTAGGCGATCATCACCTCAGCCGTCGGCAGCCCCAAGATGCCGACCAGTCCGGCCGCGAACAGCGCGGTGACCGCCACCGCCACGGCGAACGAGCCGCAGGCGGCGCCAATGAAGTGCGCCAGCAGCCGCAATGGCGTGCCGGCAAAGCGCGAGCCGGTGACCGCGCCGAACGCGACCATCACCGTGTTGGTCACCCACCACGGCATCACCACATGAATGGCGCCGCTGCCGTGCAGCGCCGCCGAGGTCAGCATGGCGCCGAACAGCAGGCCGCCCGGGAACCGGATACGAAATGCGATGAGCGAGGCGGCGATCGAGGCGGCGATCAGGATCACGAGCTCGCCGAGCTGCGCCGGATTGAACGGTCCGCCGATGCTGCTTCTGCCATGGCCGACGAGCCCGAGCAGCGATAAGCCCGCCGGCAAGCCGACCGCGATGATCGCCACGCGCACGGTTTGCACGATGGCGATGGCGCGGATATCGGCGTCGAGTTCGGCGGCGATCCCCATCACCTGCGACAGGCCGCCGGGCGCGGCGGCAAGATAGGCGGTGATCTTGTCCCAGCCGTGCACCGCGCGCAGATAGGCGGCGCCGCTGACGCTGACGCAAATCATGGCCACCAGCAGCACGGCGATGCTCAGCGGATAGTCCGCCATGCCGTTGAGCGTCGCCGGCGTGACCACGGCGCCGAGCGAAATGCCGATCAGCACCAGCAGAATGCGCATCGGCAGCAACGGAATGAGCATCGGCCGCCCGGCGAGCGAAGCGGCGGCGACCATGAGAATCGAGCCGGAGAGATAGCCGGCGGGCATTCCCAGAAGCCCGAGCGTCAGCCCGCCGACGGCGGCAAAGGCCAGCGTTTCCGCGAGCTGGCGGGCGATGGCGATGCGGTCGATGGGAGGCGTTAAGGACAAGGGCTGGCGGCTTCCGCGGGACCCGCCGACGCGGGCCCGTTGCCGGCGATCAATGCCGTGCACCGGCCGTTCCGTCAAACCACGCCCGGCCGCGAATTGGCATGGACGACCGGCGGCCGGCGATCGACCCGAGGGCCATTTCGTGCTGACTTAGAAAGGGGTAAACTATTTAAATTACGAGGGTTTAGCCCCGATCGGGAGCGCGCATGCTGCAAGGCTGGGTCGTTATCGCGGTAGCGCTTGCCTATATCGGCCTGCTGTTCCTGGTGGCGAGCTACGGGGACCGCACCCGCGGCCTTGGCCGCGTCGGCCGCACCGGTCTGCTGATCTATCCGCTGTCGCTGGCGATCTATTGCACGTCGTGGACGTTCTTCGGTTCGGTCGGCTCGGCCTCGCGCACCGGCTACGAATTCCTCACCATCTATATCGGCCCGGCGCTGATGATCGGCCTGTTCTCGCCGCTCGTGGTGCGCATCGTGCGGCTGGCCAAGGCGCAGAACACCACCTCGATCGCCGACTTCATCGCCGCGCGCTACGGCAAGAGCCAGGCGGTGGCGGCCACCGTCGCGCTGATCGCGATCGTCGGCACCATTCCCTACATCGCGCTGCAGCTCAAGGCGGTGTCGTTCTCGCTCGAAACCATCCTCGCCCATCTCAGGCCGGACAGCGGCGTCACCCGGCCGCTGCTCGGCGATATCGCGCTGTTCGTGGCGCTGTCGATGGCGACCTTCGCGGTGCTGTTCGGCACCCGCCATATCGACGCCACCGAGCACCAGGACGGGTTGATGCTGGCGGTCGCCACCGAATCGATCGTCAAGCTGTTCGCCTTCCTGGCGGTCGGCATCTTCGTGACCTTCTGGATGTTCGGCGGACCGGCGGCGCTGTTCGCGGCGGCGGCGCAACATCCGCAGACGGCGGGCATCTTCATGCGCGAGCCGCCGCTCGGCTCGCTGCTGGCAACCACGCTCTTGTCGTTCGTGGCGATCATCCTGCTGCCGCGGCAATTCCATGTCGCGGTGGTCGAGAACAACAACGAACGCGAGATCAAACGCGCCGCCTGGCTGTTTCCGCTTTATCTGGTGGCGATCAATTTGTTCGTGGTGCCGATCGCGCTCGCCGGCCTGTTGACGTTCCCGGCCGGCAAAATCGACAGCGACATGTTCATGCTGGCGCTGCCGCTGCAGACCGGCTCCAACATTCTCACCATCGCCGCCTTCGTCGGCGGACTGTCGGCGGCGACCGCGATGGTGATCGTCGAATCGGTGGCGTTGTCGATCATGGTGTCGAACGACCTCATCATGCCGCTGGTGCTGCAACGGCGCGCGACGCTGATCTCGGGCCGCGAGAATATCGGCTCGCTGCTGCTCACCGTGCGGCGGCTGGCGATCTTCGCCATCCTGCTGCTCGCCTACATGTATTACCGCACCGCCGGCGATGCGCAGCTGGCCGCGATCGGCCTGCTGTCGTTCGCCGCCGTCGCGCAGCTGGCGCCGGCGTTTTTCGGCGGACTGTTCTGGCGGCGCGCCACCGCGCGGCGGCGCCATTGTCGGCATGACCGCCGGCATCCTGATTTGGGCCTATACGCTGCTGCTGCCGAGCATTCGCCGACATCGGCATGGTCGGCCAGCGCATCCTCACCGACGGGCCGTGGGGATTGGACATGCTGCGCCCGCAAGCATCTGTTCGGGCTCGAGCTGTCGCCGCTGGTGCACGGCGTGGTCTGGTGCCTGGCGATCAATCTCCTGTGCTATGTCGGATTCTCCTTGCGCCACGCGCCCTCGGCGATCGAACGGCTGCAGGCCAACATCTTCGTGCCGTCGCGACTTGGCGCCGATCGCGCCGAGCTTCCGGCTCTGGCGCTCCTCGGTGACGGTGGAGGAGCTCACCACCACGGTCGCGCGCTATCTCGGCGAGGAGCGCACGCGCAGCGCGTTCGAAAGCTTCGCCGGCACCCACCGCATCAGCCTGGAGCCGCAAGGACGAGGCCGATTTCCGGCTGGTGCGCTATGCCGAGCACATCCTCGCCTCGGCGATCGGGGCGGCCAGTCTCGCGCCTGGTGCTTTCGCTGCTGTTGCGCAAGCGCACGGTCTCGACCAAGGCGGCCTTGAAGCTGCTCGACGACGCCAACGCCGCGATCCAGTACAACCGCGAAATCCTGCAGACCGCGCTCGATCACGTGCGCCAGGGCATCGCCGTGTTCGACAAGGATCTGCAGCTGATCTGCTGGAACCGGCAGTTCGGCGAAATCCTCGATCTGCCGCCGAGCCTGCTGCGCGTCGGCAGCGGGCTCGCCGATATCCTCTATTTCAACGGAAGGCGCAGCGACGTCGCCCCCGACCGCATCGACGATTTCGTGCAGGCGCAGATCGAGCGCTATGTCTCCGGCCGCGAGCCCTTCCTCGAACGCTTCGCCGAACCCGGCATGGTGATCGAGGTGCGCGCCAACCACATGCCGGACGGCGGCATCGTCACCACCTTCACCGACATCACCCCCAGCGTCGAGGCGGCCGAGGCGCTGGAGCGCGCCAACGAGACGCTGGAACAGCGCGTGCGCGAGCGCACCGAGGAACTGACGCGCCTGAATGCCGCCTTGGCGCGCGCCAAGGGCGAGGCCGACGACGCCAATATTTCCAAGACCAAGTTCCTCGCCGCCGCGAGCCACGACATCCTGCAGCCGCTCAACGCGGCGCGGCTTTACGTCACCAGCCTGGTCGAGCGCCAGGGCGGCAAGGCGAGGACGCCAGCTGGTCGACAACATCGACGCCTCGCTCGAGGCGGTGGAGGAGATTTTCGGCGCGCTGCTCGATATTTCGCGGCTCGACACCGGCGTGATGCGTCCGGAATTTTCGAGCTTCCGCATCGACGACCTCATGCGCCAGATCGAATTGGAATTCGCGCCGCTGGCCGGCGCCAAAGGGCTTGGGCTCAGCTTCGTGCGCTGTTCGCTGCGTGGTGCGCTCCGACCGCCGGCTGCTGCGCCGGCTGGTGCAAAACCTCGTCTCCAACGCCATCAAATACACGCCGAGCGGGCGCGTGCTGGTCGGCTGCCGGCGGCGCGGCGACCGCCTGCGCATCGACGTCTACGATACCGGCGTCGGCATTCCCGAATCGCAGCAGCGCGACATTTTCGTCGAATTTCACCGCCTCGATCAGGGCGCCCGCATCGCGCGCGGGCTGGGCTTGGGGCTCTCGATCGTGGAACGCGTGGGGCGCGTGCTCGGCTGCGACATCGAGGTCGAATCGGTCGTCGGGCGCGGCTCGCGCTTCGCGGTCATGGTGCCGCTATCGAACGCGGTCGCCGTCGAGCTGCCGGCGCGCGACGACCTGCGCGTCGATCCGAGCCAGCTTGTCGGCACCACCGCGCTTTGCATCGACAACGAACCCTCGGTGCTCGACGGCATGGAGACCATGCTGCAGGGCTGGGGCTGCGAGGTGATCAAGGCGCCCGATCTCGCCGTCGCGCTGGCGGCGATCGAGGCAAGCCCGAGCATGCCGAACGGACTGCTGGTCGATTACCACCTCGACCACGGCAACGGCATCGAGGCGATCGTGGCGCTGCGCGCGCGTTGCGGCGATCTGCCGGCGATCCTGATCACCGCCGACCGCTCGCCGCTGGTGCGCGAGCAAGCCCGCGCGCAAGGCATTCAGCTCTTGAACAAGCCGCTCAAGCCGGCCGCGCTGCGCGCGCTGCTGGCGCAATGGCGCGTGCTGCGCGTGGCGGCGGCGGAGTGATTGCTCTAATCCCTCCCCGCTTCGCGGGGAGGGTGGCGAGCCTTAAGCGCGTTTACGCGCGTCTTCGACGCGCTATGGCGAGCCGGGTGGGGTCGCTCTCATCTATACGGAAATGTAACCCCACCCCCGGCGCTTCGCGCCGGACCCTCCCCTTTCAGGGGAGGGATTTTAGCCCTCCGCCGCAGCCCCTTGCGACCACTGGCCGGATTCGATCTTGGCGGCGGCGATGACCGCTTGCGTGCGGCTTTCGACGCCGAGCTTCTGCAGAATGGCGGAGACGTGCGCCTTCACCGTCGCCTCCGAAACGCCGAGCTGATAGGCGATCTGCTTGTTGAGCAGGCCCTCCGACAGCATCATCAGCACGCGCACCTGCTGCGGCGTCAAGGTCGCCATGCGCGCCATCAAGGCGGCGGTCTCGGCGTCCGAACCGGCGGAAAGATCGACGTCCGGCGGCGTCCACACGCCGCCGCCCAAGATGCGCGAGATCGCGCCGCGCATCGCCTCCACGCCGAGCGTCTTGGGGATAAAGCCGGAAGCGCCGAATTCCATGCAGCGGCGGATCGCCGCCGGGTCGTCATTGGCCGAGACCACGATGACCGGGACGCCGGGATATTGCGCACGCAAATACATCAGGCCGGAAAAACCGCGCACGCCCGGCATAGTGAGGTCGAGCAGCACGAGATCGACGTCGCTGCCGCGCTCAAGCAAATCGACAACTTCGTTGAAGGTGCCGGCTTCCGCGATATCCTTGGGCTCGAACAGGCCGGTGACCGCCTCGCGCAACGCACCGCGAAACAACGGATGGTCGTCGGCGATCACCAGGCGGTATTGTTCTTGGCTCTCCACGTATCGAACTTTCGTTGAGGTCGGCGGCAGACCCAGGAAACCTGTGCGTCGAATGTGTCCCGTCGTCAATGTGCTTCGCCGCACGTTTCCCGTGCAAGTCCTTCGACGAGCATCACAAATCGGCACTCTCGAGGTTTCGCCGCAATGCAAAATAGTTGATAATAATCAATCCGATAGTACCCCCGGTTGGTCAAAAGTCTTAGAAGCCGGCGCCGTGCCGCGATGTTATTGTCATTTTATTGCAGGGAGTAAAGGCAGGGCCCGGTCCGCGGTCCGCCGTCTGCTTCTTGCTCACCTAGCATAGGGGCTGCGGACCACAGAACGGGCGCCTTATTCAAGGACCCGCGGCAAACAGCAGGGGAGGAAAACCATGGCTGCCCGCGTTCCAGCAAACTTCCGACGCGTCATCACCGCCGCGGCGGGAGGAAACGTCATCGAATGGTATGACTTCTATATTTTCGGCAGCTTGGCCGCGATCTTGTCGGTCAAGTTCTTCGAGAAGAGCCACCCCGTTGCCGCGCTACTGAGCACCATCGCGCTGTTCACCGCCGGGTTCCTGGTGCGGCCGCTGGGCGCATTCTTGTTCGGCTGGCTAGGCGACGTGGTCGGCCGCAAATATACGTTCCTACTGACGCTGGTCGGCATGGCGCTCGGCACCGGCGCGATCGGCCTGATCCCGACCTTCGACCAGATCGGCTTGGCCGCGGCGTTCATTCTGTTCGCGCTGCGCATGATCCAAGGTCTTTGCCTGGGCGGCCAATATGGCGGCGCCATCACCTATGTCGCCGAGCACGTGGAGGATCAGCACCGCGGCTACTATACCGGCTGGCTGCAAACTTCGCCGACGCTGGGCATCGTGGTGTCGCTTATCGTGATCATCGCGACCCGCACCTACTTCGGCGAGGCCGCGTTCAATGCCTGGGCGTGGCGCATCCCGTTCCTGTTCTCCTTCATCCTGGTGTTGATCGCCGTCTACATCCGCGGCGCCTTCGAGGAATCGCCGATCTATGCCGAAATCAAGGCCAAGGGACACACCAGCAAGAACCCCTGGCGGGAAGCCTTCGGCAACCCCGCCAACCTGAAATACGTGATCATCGCCACCATCGTCGTGCTCGGCCAGGGCGTGGTGTGGTACAGCGGCCAGTTCTGGGCGCTGTATTTCATGCAGCAGGTGTCCAAGCTCGACGCCTTGACCACGTCGTGGATCGTCGGCATCGGCCTTGTCATCGGCACGCCGTCGCTCATCTTCTTCGGCTGGCTATCGGACAAGATTGGCCGCAAGCCGGTGATCCTCGGCGGCATGTTCCTGGCGGCGGTCACCTACTATCCGCTGTACTCGTGGCTCGGCGATGTTACGCAGCCGGGCCATGTCAATTATCCGATCGCGATCCTCATCGTCGTGATCATGGTTTGCTACGTCGGCATGGTTTACGGGCCGATCGGCGCCTTTCTTGCCGAATTCTTCCCGAGCCGTATCCGCTACACCTCGGTGTCGGTGCCCTACCACATCGGCAACGGCTGGGGCGGCGGCTTGGTGCCGTTCATCACAGTCGCGGCATACCAGTCGACGCACAGCCTCGGCTATGCGCTGATCTACCCGATCGCCGTTCCGGCGGTGTGTCTCATTCTCAGCCTGTTCCTCATGCCGGAGACGAACAAGATAAAGATTTGGGACCAGGAGACGCAACCGGCGTAAGCGTCCGCCCGATCATATGAGCGACGTGCGGGGCCCGTTCGGCCCCGCACGCATTTTCAGCGGATATCGCGGGCCGCTTCGGCCGCCTTTCGCAACGGCCGCACGCGCTTCATTTCCGGCTGCCGATAAACTGCAAGATCACCTCGCGCGTGTGCGGCCGGCGCCGGTGCTCGACCAGATAGATGCCCTGCCAGGTGCCGAGCGCGAGTTTGGCTCCGGTCACCGGCACGTGCAGCGACGTGCCGGTCAGCATGGCCTTCACATGCGCCGGCATGTCGTCCGGCCCCTCCACGTCGTGAATCCAGGGCGCATCTTCCGGAGCGAGACGATCGAGCGCGGACATGAGGTCGGCCTGCACGTCGGGATCGGCATTCTCCTGGATGGTGAGCGAGGCCGAGGTATGGCGCAGAAAGATCAGCAGCGTCCCCTCGCCCGCGCCGGCCTGCGCAATGAAGCTTGCGGCATGACCGGTGATATCGATGAAGCCGGCACCGGCCGTGTCCAGGCGCAGGGTCGCGCTCGCGATCAGTTGCGGCTTAACCTCGGTGATGGCGGAAAGGCGGCCGGGCATGAAATTTTCCTCGTCATTCCGGCGCACGGGGGCGAAGCGCGTGCGCCTGCAACGACAGAATTCAACCCTTGCGCATCATATCCTTCTGTAGCTGGACAATGATCTCGACCAGCCGCCGCCAGGCACTTTCGAAAGCGGCGCGGGCGCGCGCGAGGTCCTCGCGCAATTTGGTCGCGTCCTCGCTCTGGCTCTGGCCGCTTGAGGGCGGCGTCAGGTCGGCCGGCGGCCGCGGCGGTGGCGGCGGCTCATGCAGCGCCGCGACCTCCGACTTCAGGCTCGCCACCTCGTCCTGCAGGCGCGCGATCTCCTTCTCCAGCGCGGCGCGGTCTTCCGGCACCACCTGGCAGGCCCAGCCGATGTCGTGCGCACTGCAGAACGCGACCTGCCCGCTCTGACTGTCGAGCCGCAGGAACCCGCCATCGACGCGGTTGAAGGCGAAACGGCTCGGACGCGGCAGGATATTTTCCGCGCCAGTCGGGGCTTTCGCAGCGCCCGGCGCAGTCTCCGCCTTTGGCGGATTGGGCAAGCCCGGGGCGGCTTGCGCCTCGTGCGCAGGCGCGATCGTCGGCGTCTTCTGCGCGTCCTGCGCCAGCGCGGGCGATGCCGCGCATGCCAGCACGGCGGCAATGGCAAGCGTTACGTTGCGCATGGCGAACTTCCTCTCACTCCGGCGCCGGGCGGATAAGCCTACCACCCGCGCGCCACCGCCTGAACCCGCGCGCCGCGTTCTCTGTTGACAGCGCTGCCGCAGTGCACGCGCGGATGCCGGAACCGGGCGGAAAATTTTTGATTTAATACTTGATATCAAATACTTACGCCGCAGAGCCGGTTTCTTGACTCGAACATACCCGATCAGTATGGTCCGCGCGGCTTTTAGGGCGGCGGGGCAAGAGCGAGGCCTGTTACGTCCACGCGAGTCGAAGGCATGGCTGACGGCACGCGCGGCAAAGGTGATCGCAAGGAACCGCCGGACGACGAGGCTGCTCTCTCCGCGAGGCTCCAGCGTCTCGGCGAACGGCTCGACAATGCGAGCCGACCATCCGAAAACGTTTCCGGTCCTCGTTCGGCCGCCGATGCTTCGGCCTATGCCCGCGGCTTTCGGATGTCCACCGAACTGGTGGCGGGCGTTCTCGTGGGCGCATTGATCGGCTGGCTGCTCGACCGCTGGCTGGGAATTTCGCCGTGGGGGCTGATCGTGTTTTTGTTGCTCGGCTTCGCCGCCGGGGTCCTTAACGTGATGCGCGCGGCCGGCGTGGTCCGCGAGAGACAGCTGAACGACTGACGCCAAGATATTGACGCGAAGACCATGGATCCCATCCACCAATTCCAGATCATCAACTTGTTTCCGCTCGGCAAGTTCGGCAATGCCGAGATCGCCTTCACCAATTCCGCGCTGTTCATGCTGATCGCGGTGGTCGGCCTCACGTTGTTTCTGGTGCTCGCTACCGCCGGCGGCAAGGCGGTGCCTACGCGCGTGCAATCGGCCGCGGAGCTGGCTTACGAATTCGTAGCCTCCATGGTGCGCTCGACCGCCGGCCAGGAAGGCATGCGGTTTTTCCCATTCGTGTTCACGCTGTTCATGTTCGTGCTTACGCTCAACATGTTCGGGCTGATCCCCTACGGCTTCACCGTTACCAGCCACATCATCATCACCGCCGCGCTCGCGATCACCGTGTTTCTGACCGTACTGATTTACGGTCTCATGCGGCACGGCCTGCACTTCTTCAACCTGTTCGTGCCGAAGGGCGTGCCGATCTACATTTTGCCGATGATCGTCGCCATCGAGATCCTGTCGTTCATCTCGCGGCCGATCTCGCACAGCGTGCGTCTGTTCGCCAACATGCTGGCCGGCCACATTGCGCTCAAGGTGTTCGCCGGCTTCATCATCCTGTTGGGCGGCGCGCTCGGCGCCATCGGCTGGGCCGGCGGCGTGCTGCCGTTCGCCATGATCGTCGCGCTGACCGCGCTCGAAATGCTGGTGGCGTTTTTGCAGGCCTATGTGTTCGCCGTGCTCACCTGCATCTATCTCAACGACGCGATACACCCGGGCCACTGAGGGCCCGAACGGAAAAGCAGAACCAGAAGGAGTAGGGTATATGGATCCAGTGGCAGCAAAATATATCGGTGCGGGCATCGCCTGCATCGGCATGGGCGGCGCCGGCGTCGGCGTCGGCATCATTTTCGGCAATTATCTCGCCGCGGCGATACGCAACCCGTCCGCCGCGCAGGGGCAGTTCGGCAACTTGATCTTCGGCTTCGCCATCACCGAAGCGCTCGGCATCTTCTCGCTGCTGATCGCGCTGCTGCTGCTGTTCGCGCTGTAAAGTACGCGTAACCGGAGCCGGCGATGGCGGAACCCGCACATACCACGAGCACCGAGGCGATCCCCAAGGGCGAGCAGACGGCGGCTTTCCGCCGTTCAATTCGCACACCTTCCCCTCGCAGCTGATCTGGCTGGCGATCTTCTTCGTCCTGCTCTACGTGCTGATGGCCAAGTGGGCGCTGCCGCAGGTCGGCCGCGTCATCGACAAGCGTCAGAAGCTTATCGCCGACGACATCGCCGAGGCCGAGCGGCTTAAGGCGCAATCCGACGAAGCGGTGGCGGCCTATGAAAAGGCGCTGGCCGATGCCCGCGCGCGCGCCCAGACCATCGCCAACGAAACGCGCGAGAAACAGCAGGCGGCCGCGGAAGCCACCCGCAAGACGCTGGAAGGCGAGCTCAACGTCAAGCTGGCGGAGGCGGAGAAATCCATTGCCGCCACCAAACAGGCGGCCATGGCGAACGTGCGCGCCATCGCCGAGGACGCCGCCGCGGCCATCGTCGAGCGGCTGATCGGCAGTGCGCCGAACGACCAGGCGGTCGCCGACGCGGTCGCCGCCGTGCTCAAGGGCTAGAGGACGCGTCATGCTCATGGAAGCCGAATTTTGGGTCGCGCTGGGCTTCTTCGTGTTCCTGGCCCTGCTCGGCTATCTCGGCATCCACCGCATGATCGCCAAATCGCTGGACGAGCGCGCCGAACGCATCAAGGCCGAGCTCGACGAGGCGAAGAAGCTCAAGGACGAGGCCGCGCAACTGCTGGCCGATTACCAGCGCAAGCGCGGCGAGGCCGAGAGCGAGGCGCAGGAAATCATCGCCGGCGCCAAGGCCGAGGCCGAGCGGCTGGCGATCGAGGCCAAGAGCAAAATCGAGGAGTTCGTCGCCCGGCGCACCAAGATGGCCGAGGTCAAGATCGCGCAGGCCGAAGCGCAGGCCGCCGCCGACGTGCGCAGCGCCGCCGCCGACGCCGCGGTCGCCGCCGCCGCCAAGGTGCTCGGCCAGGAAGCCAAGGGCAAGCTGGCCGCCGATTTGATCGCCAAGGGCATCGACGACGTCCGCAAGAAGCTGAATTAGGGCGCACGGCAGTTCATTTTCCGTCATTCCGGGTTCGCGGCCTTACAGGCCGCGCCCCGGAATGACAGTCAGCTCTGCTTCGGCTTGGCCACGGGCTTTTTCTTGGCCACCGGCTTGCGCTTTTTCACCGGCGGTTTCTTCTCGGGCTGGGCGCCGAGCGGATCGAAGCCGACATAAACGACATACCGGTCGATCAAGCCGAGCGGCTGCGGCAGCGGGAACGCGATGTCGGGTTCGATATGGGTGAAGGTGACGCGGTCGATCGAATTGTTCATCGTCACGGTTTCCTTGGCGAATTTCGACGCCACCGCCTTGGGTTCGACGCCTTCTTGCACCACCGCGATGCGCAGCGGCACCTCGACCGTGCCGGGGCCGCCGGCCGGGCCGGTGATGACGCGGCCCTCGATGCCGACCTTCATGGTCATGATGCCGGCATTCACGTGACATTCGCGCGCGGTGCGGACGATGGAGCCCTGGTAGCGCACGTCGAGCGCGGCCGGCTCACCCTCGCCGGGCTTGCTGCCGATCGTCAGGGTCGCGGCGCCGGTGCGTATCTGGACCTCCGGGCAGTCGATATCGTCGGATGAAATGCCGGCAGAGCCGCCGGCCGGCCGCGCATCGTTGGTGGCCTTCGACGAGGAACTGAAATAGTCCAAGGGCGACTTGAGCAGATCGGTGGTGGTGCCGCAGCCGCCGAGCGCCAGCGCCAAAGCCATGAGCGCGAGCGTGCCTGCACCGCTGCGCACGGTTCGTTCGGTTCGTCCCCTACTCATTGCCCGGCTCACGTTTCTTTAAGGCGCCACCGCCCTTGCCCGCCTTTATAGCAACCCAAGCATGGCAACCCAAAGGCGGCGGCATTTGCTTGCGCATGATCCCTCGGGTCGAGCCCGAGGGCATGCTTTTGCGATCTTGCTTCGCCCGCCGAAGCGGGCTTCGCGAAGGCGGGAAACCGGTACCCACTTTTCGGGATCATGCGCTAATCGGCGTCGTCCTGGAGCCGCGCATAGAGCAGATGGTCCTGCCACACCCCGTTGATGCACAGATAGCTGCGCGCATAGCCCTCGCGCTGGAAGCCGGTCTTCTCCAGCAGGCGGACCGAGGCGGTATTGCCCGGGATGCAGGCCGCCTCCAGGCGATGCAGCCGCAGCGTGGTAAAGCAGAATGGGACCAAAGCGCGCATCGCCGCGGTCATGTAGCCCTTGCGCGCGAACGGCGCGCCGGTCCAATAGCCGATGGAGCCTGCCTGCGCGACGCCGCGGCGGATATTGGCCAGCGTGAGCCCGCCGACCAGCGCATTATCGTCGCTGCGGAAGATCAGGAAGGCATAAGCGAGATCGTTGCGCAGGTCCTCGGCGTAACGCTTGAGCCGCCGGCGGAACGCGCCGCGCGTGAGATCGTCGGCCGGCCAGGTCGGCTCCCAGGGAACGAGGAAGGCGCGGCTCTGCTCGCGCAAGGCCGCCCACTCGGCATAGTCGCCGCCCTGCGGCACGCGCAGCGTAACCCCGGCGCCGGCGATGGCCGGTAGGATTTCGTTGCTGCTGACGGTGCGGAAAAACGCCATGGACGATTTCGGGCTAGCTAGGCTTGAGCATGATCATATCCGACCTTGCTTCGCCCGCCGAAGCGGGCTTCGCGAAGGCGGGAAACCGGCTGCCACTTTTCTGGATCATGCTCATGCTCCCCGATCAGGCGGCCCGGCGCACGAGACTTTCAGCGATCGCGGCCGCGCTTTCAAGGCCGTTGCCGGGTCCGAGCGCGGCGATCGCCGGCCGGCCGCGGGCGATCAGCGCACGGCCGGCGGCACGCGCGCTGTCGACCGTCACCGCGTCGACCTTGGCGACGATTTCGTCAAGCGGGATCGGCCGGCCATAGGCCAGCATCTGGCGCGCGATCTGGCCGAGGCGCGCCTCCGAGCTTTCCAGCGCCATCAGCAGGCCGGCCTTCATTTGCGCCTTGGCGCGGGCGACCTCGGGCTGGTTGAGCGTTTCGGTGGCGAGCTGGATCTGATCGATCGTCACGCGCATCAATTCGGGCGCGTCGGCTTCGTCGGTGCCGGCATAGAGGGCGAACAAGCCGGTGTCGGAATAAGGCATGTGGAAGGCGTGGATCGCGTAGCAGAGCCCGCGCTTCTCGCGCACTTCCTGGAACAGCCGCGAGGACATGCCGCCGCCGAGCACGCTGGTGAACACCTGCAGGCTGTAGAGCTGCTCGTCGCGAACCGGCACGCCTTGCAGCGCCAGCGCGATATGCACCTGTTCGAGATCGCGGGTCTCGACCCTTGTGCCGCCGCCGAAATGCGCCGGCTCCGGCGCCGGGGCGGCCGGGCCGGAAAAGCCCGCGAAAAGTTTCTCGGCCTCGGCGACGATGCGGGCGTGTTCGACGGCGCCGGCGGCGGCCACCAGCATGTCGGGCGCGCGATAGTTGCGCGCGAGGTAAGCGCGCATGCGCGCCGGATTGAACGAACGCACGGTCTCCGGCGTGCCGAGGATGGAGCGGCCGAGCGGCTGCTTGGGAAACGCGATTTCATGCAGGCGCTCGAACACGAGATCGTCGGGAGCGTCTTCGCACGGCGCCGATCTCCTGCACGATCACGTTCTGCTCGCGCCGCAATTCCTCCGGCATCGAAGGTCGGCTCGGTCAGAATGTCCGACAGCACGTCGAGCGCGAGCGGCACGTCGGCCTTGAGCACGCGGGCATAATAGGCGGTGCTCTCTACGCTGGTCGCGGCATTGAGCTCGCCGCCGACCGCCTCGATCTCCTCCGCGATCTGGCGCGCGCTGCGCCGCTTGGTGCCCTTGAACGCCATGTGTTCGAGCAGATGAGAAATGCCGTGTTCGTCCGGCTTTTCGTTGCGGCTGCCGGCGCCGACCCAAACCCCGAGCGAGGCGGACTCCAGATGCGGCATGCGGTCGGTTACCACCGACAGGCCGGAAGCAAGACGTGTGACTTCGACGCTCATGCCGCTGCTCCTTCACGCGCCGCGCGCGAAGCCGACGCCACGGCGCGTTCGACCGCCGCCTGATCGGCCGGTAGTACGGTGACGCGCTCCGCCCGCTGCGGCAGATCGGCCAGCCAGTCCGGCAGCGCGGGCGCGACCCCGCAGGCCGCTTTCACCGCGTCGGGAAACTTTGCCGGGTGCGCGGTCGACAGCACCACCATCGGCACCGCGGGATCGCGCGCTTCCTTCTCGGCGACCGCCAGGCCGACCGCGGTGTGCGGATCGACGCAATAGCCGGCCTCGCGCATCCAGGCGCGGATGGTGGCGGCGCTTTCCTGTTCGTCGGCGCGGTCGGCGGAAAACAGCGCGCGCATCTGCTGCAGCGCATGCGAGGAGACCGCGAAGCGGCGCGACTGCGCCAGCGAACCCATCAGTGCGCGCACCGCGGATGCGTCGCGCCCATAGGCGTCGAACAGCAGCCGCTCGAAATTCGACGAGACCTGGATATCCATCGACGGCGAGGTGGTTGCCACCACGTCGCGCAGCTCGTAGGCGCCGGTCGCGAAAGTGCGCGCCAGGATATCGTTGACATTGGTCGCCACCACCAGGCGGTCGACCGGCAGCCCCATGCGGGTGGCGACATAGCCGGCATAGACGTCGCCGAAATTTCCGGTCGGCACGGTGAAGGCGACTTTGCGATGCGGGCCGCCAAGCGCGACCGCGGCGGTGAAATAATAGACCACCTGCGCCACGATGCGCGCCCAATTGATCGAATTGACTCCCGACAGGCGCACGCGGTCGCGGAAGGCGTGATGATTGAACATCGCCTTCACCAGCGCCTGGCAGTCGTCGAAGGTGCCTTCGATCGCCAAGGCGTGCACGTTGGCATCCGGCGCCGTGGTCATCATGCGCCGCTGCACCTCGGAGATGCGCCCGTGCGGGAACAGCACCACCACGTCGACCTGGGCGCGGCCGCGGAACGCTTCGACCGCGGCGCCGCCGGTGTCACCCGAGGTTGCCACCACGATGGTGGTGCGCTCAGCCGCGCGCAAGCAGCACGTGATCCATCAGCCGCGCGACCAGCTGCATGGCGAGGTCCTTGAAGGCGAGCGTCGGTCCGTGAAACAGTTCGAGCACGAACAGGCTGGGCCCGAGCTGCGCAAGCGGCGCGGTCGCCGGATGGCGGAAGGTGCCATAGGCCTCGCGCGCCATGCGGGCGAGATCGGCTGGCGGGATGCTGGCGCCGACGAAGGGCCGGATCACCTCGACGGCGACTTCGGCGTAAGGCTTGCCGGCGAAACCGGCGATCGTGTCGTTCATGACCGTGGGCCATGTCTCGGGCACGTAAAGGCCGCCGTCGCGGGCCAGCCCGGCCAGCATGACCTCGACAAAATCGAGTGCCGGGGCCTCGCCCCGCGTCGAGATATAACGCATTGATTCAACTTGGCTTTATGGTTGAGTGACAGCCCAGATTGCGAGCGCACAGTAGCCTTGCGCCGAAGCTTTCACAAGGAAACGCAAGCGCGCGGCATGGGGCGGAGCCGGCGGCGCGCGGCCGGCTTGAATTGATCCAGGTCAATATCGCCGAGCGGCAATTAATGAACTGTCCCACTTGAGACAATTGCCGGCGCGTGCATCGATTTTGCTCGTTCGAAACCGCCGGCATCTCAATTCAGGGAAACGCAACGGGGATGCACGATGAGACACTGGATATTCCGAGCGGCGGCCGTAGCGGCCGTGGTGCTGTTCGCCAACGCGGCGAACGCACAACAATTCACCATGAAGCTGTCGTCGCCGACGGTCAACGATGCCCCGCATGAATGGATGAAGCAGTTCAAGGCGGGCGTCGAGCAGCGCTCCGGCGGCCGCATCAAGGTGGAAATCTATCCGGCGAGCCAGCTCGGGCAAATCCCCGCGACCGTCGACGGCGTAGCCCTCGGCACCATCGAGTTCGCCATTCCCGCCGTCGGCTTCCTGATCGGGCTGGAGCCGCGCTTCCAGGTGTTCGATGCCGCCGGCCTGTTCAAGAGCGTCGGGCAAAGTCAAAAGGTGCTCGCCGATCCTGCCGTGCGTGCGCGTTTGGCGAGCTTCGGCGAAGCCAAGGGCATCGAACTGCTGGTGGTCGGCAACAATGGTCCGCTGATGGTGGCGTCGCACAAGGCGATCCGCACCGCCGCCGACTTCAAGGGGCAGAAGATCCGCGTGCCCGGAGCGGCACCGCTGCACATCCAGCCGTTCAAGAAGCTCGGGGCCTTGCCGGTATCGATCCCGCTCGGCGAAGTGCTGCCGGCGCTGCAGAACCATACGATCGACGGTTCGATCTCCTCGTTCAACGTGCTGACCGGGTTCAAGTACTATGACGTGACCAAGACCGCGACCTATCTGCCGGAATCGTTTCTGTTCGTCGCCGGCGTGGTCAACCGGAACTTCATGAAGCAGATCGGGCCGGAACTCGCGACCATCGTGCGGGAAGAGGCGCGCAAGGCCGAGGTGGTGTTCTCCACGGTCGGCGTCGACGACGTCGAGAAGACGCGGCAGATCTGGGTCAAGAACGGCGGCGAAGCGATTACCCTGCCGCCACCCGAGGCCGCCGCCTACCTGAAGGACGTGACGTCGGTGATCCCGGCCGTGATGGCGAGCAATCCGCAAATGAAAGCGGATTACGACACGATCATCGCGGCGTCAAAACGCATTGGTGCGTCCGCGGCCGGAAATTAACGGCACCCAACAGCGCGCGATTGGCGCCGTCATTCTTAAGCGACGCGCCCGGCAAGAGCGGGCGCCGCGCGGCGGGATGGCGATGCCGGCCGTTTGCGCCGCGTTATTTGACCCCGAGCAGCAGGTGCATTCCGCCGAGTGAGATCGCCGGAATGTAGGTGATCAGGCCGAGCGCGATCAGGTAGATCACCAGAAATGGAATGATGCCGCGGTAGATCGAGCGCAATTCGAGCCCGAGCACGGATTGGGCGACGAAGATGTTCATCCCAAACGGCGGATGGAACAGGCCGATCGCCAAATTCACCGTCACCACGATGCCGAAATGCACGGTGTCGATGCCGAAGGCCTTGACCAGCGGCACCAAGAGCGGCGTCAGCAGCAGGATCGCCGACAGCGGGTCGAGGAAGCAGCCGACCACCAGCAGCATGACGTTGATGGTCAGCAGGAACATCCAGGCGGAAATGTGCAGCGATTGCAGCCAGGCGACGATCGCTGCGGGCACCTGATTGACGGTCAGCAGCCAGGAGAACACGCCGGCGCATGCGACGATAATGAGAATCTGCGCCGAGAACAGCACGGTGGCGGAAGCGGCCTCGACGATATCGCGCCAGCCGAGCTCGCGGAAAACGAAGCGGGTGACGAAGGCGGCATAGACGCAGGCGACCGCCGCCGCCTCGGTCGGCGAGAACACGCCGCCATAGATGCCGCCGAGAATGATGAACGGCATGCCGAGCGCCCAGATGCCGCGGGTGGTCGCGTGCAAGAAATGGTCGAGCTTGAATGTCCCGCCGGCGCCGATGCCGTGGCGGCGCGCAAACCAGATGACATAGGCCGCGAGCATGAAGGTCAACATCAGCCCCGGCACCACGCCCGCCGCATAGAGCCGCGGCACGGATTCCTCGGCCGTCGCTCCATAGACGATCATCGGGATACTGGGCGGGATGATGATGTCGATGGCGCCGACTGCGGTGACCAGGCCGGCCGAGAAGTATTCCGGATAGCCGGCGCGCCGCATCGCCGGATACATGATGCGGCCTATTGTTGCGACGCAGGCAGCGCTAACGCCTGAGATCGCGCCGAAGATCGCCGAGGTACCGACCGTGGTGACGGCGAGGCTGCCGCGCACCGAGCCGACGCCGGCCTGCACGAAATCGACCAGGCGCTGGGCCACGCTGCCGCGCCCCATCAGTTCGCCGGCATAGACGAAAAACGGGATCGCCAGCAGCGCAAAGGCGTTGACCGACCCGAACATGTTCTGATGCAAGGCCGCGAACGGCATGTGCATGAAGAACACGAGCGCGACGCTGACCGACGCCAGCAGGACGATGAAGATCGGGAAACCCAACAGCAGCAGAACGACCGGCACCACTCCGAGCGCAAACGACATGGCTCAGGCCTCCGTGCCGGATTTGCCGCCGTCCGGCGCGCGCCCGGAAAGAATCTCAACGAGGTGCAGGCAAGCGATGAACGCCATTAGACCGAAGCCGGCCGCCACCACGCCATGCGGAATCCACATCGGCACCCGCGCCATGTCGCTGACGCGGCCGATGTCGAACATCTGCTTGGCGTAATAGGTCGAATTCCACAGCACGAAATCGGCGAGAACGACGATCACCGCGAGTTCGGCAATTCTTATCAGCCGGCGGACCGGCTGCGGCAGCGCGTTCACGAGCACGTCCATGCGCAGGTGCTGTTTGCGCCAGGCAACCACGGCGGCGCCGAGGAAGGTCATGAACACCATGATGAAGATTTGCAGCTCGTCCGCGCTGAGAATGGTGTCGCCGAACACGTAGCGGCCGATGACGTTGATGAAGTTGAGCGCGACCGCGGCAATGAAGGCATAGGCGAGCGCGCGTTCGATCCATCCCATCAGGCGCTCGAGAATTCGCGTCAGCACGGTCGAATGGCCCCAGTCTCTCGCGCCGGCGGTCAGCGATGGCGCGGCCCGCCGTTGATAACTCGATCCTTGGACGGATTGATTTGATACATATCAACCGGCGCGGCCGACCGCTGCCGTCACGCAGCCCGCCGAACGCGGCCGGCGACCCAGACCCCATAGACGCCGGCTAAGCCGAGCGCGAGGGCGAACCAGGTGAGCGCGTATTGCAGATGATTGTCGGGCAGTTGCACCACGAGCTTGCCCGGCTTGGGTAGGCCGCCGGGCGGCACCGGCGCCTCCTGCTCGATATAGAACGGCGCAGCGCTATCCCATTTCTTCGCCGCGGCGATCGCCTTGGAGTCGCGCAGGTACCAGACATTGGTCTTCGGATCGTCGGCCGGGGTGAACATGCCGGGCGCCTCGGGCCAGCGCAGCACGCCGATGATATCGACGGTGCCGTGCGGCATGCCTTGCGCGCGGCTCGCCGGATCCTTGCGGTCGGGCGGCACGAAGCCGCGGTCGACGATGACGATGCTGCCGCCGTCAAGCCGCGCCGGCGCGAACACCCAATAGCCCGGCCCCTGCACATCGGGGCGGAAGGCGGAGCCGGCGGTGTAGACCAGCGCCTCCTGGCCGGCGAGGAATTCGGCCGGAAATTTCACGCGGGCGTATTCGTCGGCCTCCGGCTTGAGTTGCGGCCAGCTCTCGCGCGGCGGCAGAGCCTCGGGTGCGCGTGCGAGCCGCGCGTTCAGCGCGGTTATCAGATTTTCCTTCCAGATCTTGCGGTCGAGCTGCCAAATGCCGAGCCCGATCAGGATGGCGACGCCCGCCAGCGTGAACACCGTCGCCTCGACCACCCCGCCGCGCCGCTTCTCGCGCGGCACGCTCACTCGTCGCCTCGATGCATCAGGCGGCCTTCGGCGGCCCGGTGATGGTATTGCAGCGCGATCATCAGGCCCTTCATCGGCCGCAACGGCGCCAGCGTCACGATCAGGATCAGCGGCAGCCATAGCACCGCGTGCACCCAGTACGGCGGCTGGTAGACCACCTCGGTAATCAGCGCCGCGAACACGACGAGCGCGCCGCCGAGCAGAATCACGAACACCGCCGGACCGTCGCCGGCATCGGCAAAGCCGTAGTCAAGACCGCAGCGCTCGCAAGCCGGGCGTAGCGTGAGAAAGCCTTGGAACAGCTTGCCCTCGCCGCAGCGCGGACAGCGGCCGCGCAGGCCGCGGGCGATCGGCAGCGGTTCGTCAGCCATGTTTGCAGTCCCTTCTCAAAACAAAAGAGCGGCGCGTTGCCGGCCGCCCCTTTTCGAAAAACCATCGCGCGATGGCTATTCCGGATGCACCATGCCGGCGCCCCACACATATATACAGGCGAACAGGAACAGCCACACCACGTCGACGAAATGCCAGTACCAGGCGGCAAACTCGAAGCCGAGGTGCTGGGTCGGGCTGAACTGACCGGCGATCGCGCGACCCAGGCAGACGATCAGGAAGATCGAGCCAATGATCACATGGGCGCCGTGGAAGCCGGTCGCCATGAAGAAGGTGGCGCCGTAGATGTTGCCGCTATAGTGGAACGCGGCATGCGCATATTCGTAGGCCTGCACGCAGGTGAAGGTGAGGCCGAGCAGGATGGTCAGCGCCAGGCCCCATTTGAGCCCCTGCCGGTCGTTCTCCAACAGCGCATGATGCGCCCAGGTCACCGTGGTGCCCGAGGTGAGCAGGATCAGCGTGTTGAGCAGCGGCAGGTGCCAGGGATTGAAGGTCTCGATGCCCTGCGGCGGCCATACGCCGTGGGTGATGGCCATGCGCCCGTAATCGTGCACGTCGCCGGGAAACAGCGCGGTGTTGAAATAGGCCCAGAACCAGGCGACGAAAAACATCACTTCGGAAGCGATGAACAGGATCATGCCGTAGCGGTGCGAGATCTGCACCACGCGGGAGTGGAAGCCGTCGTATTCGGCCTCGCGGATGACGTCGCGCCACCAGCCGATGAAGGTGTAGAGGATGCCGATCGTGCCGAGCCCGAACATCAGCGGCGCCGCGGAGAACAGATGGTGCATCCAGCAGATGCCGCCGAACGCCGTGATGAATGCGGAGGTGGCGCCGACCGCCGGCCACGGGCTCGGATCGACCAGGTGGTAGTCGTGATGATTGGTATGAGCCTGGGCCATCGTCGTCTCCGTTCAAATCCCGTTTCAGCAGGCGCTACCGGCGCCCTTATCCCCGATTAAAGCTTGTCTCGATTTCGTGTTCGGCGCCTCGGCCACCGGCTGCTCGGCGTCGGGCAGCCGATAGAACGTATAGGACAGCGTGATGGTATTGAGCGTGTCCTGATCGCTGTCCTTGACGATCGCCGGATCGACATAGAACACCACCGTCATCTCGCGCGTCTCGCCCGGCTTCATGGTTTGCTCGGTGAAGCAGAAGCAGTTGATCTTGTCGAAATAAGCGCCGACCGTCGGCGGCGAGACATTGTAGGAGGCTTGCGCGGTGATAGTGCGCGCGGCTTCGTTGATGACCTTGTAGTGCACAGTCGCCACTTCGCCGATGTGCAGCTTGATCTTGTTCTGCTCCGGCTCGAATAGCCACGGCAGGCCGGGCGCGACATTGGAGTCGAAGCGAATGATGAGCTCGCGGCCGAGCTCGTGCTTGGGCGCGATGCGCGAGACCTGCGTGGTGCCGGCAAATCCGGTGACGCTGCAGAATATCTTGTAGAGCGGGATGGCGGCGAAAGAGGCGCCCACCATGCCGGCGACCACAACGCCGCACGCGGCGGCGATCAGCACGTCGCGCCGGAGCGGCTCGCTTGCCGGTGTGGCTCGGTTCGTTCGTCATAGCGGGCGCACCAGGACGATCGGGCCCTTCACCAGGGTCACCACGTAAAACAGGATCACCAGCGCGGCGAGCGACAGCGCGATGGCGATCGAGCGCGAACGCCGGGCGCGTTTTTGCGCCTCGGTGAGCACGATGCCCTCGTCTTTCGGTTCCGTGTTCATCGCGATGCCAACGGTCACGCCGCCAACCGGGCGATCAGCCCGCCCCATCCCCGCTCGATCAGCAGCACAGCAAACAACAGGAACAAATAGAGGATCGAGAAGGCGAAAAGATGCTTGCTGGCGCGTTCGACCGGGCGGCGCTCCGCGGAAAACCTGCCAGGCCAGCGCCAGCATGACCGCGCCCGTGCCGACCGCGGTCAGCCCATAGAGCACGCCGGCATAGCCGAGCGCGTAAGGAGCGATGCCGAGCGGCACCAGGACGAGCGTATGGAGCAGGATCTGGCGCCGCGTTGCGGCGTCGCCGGCCACCACCGGCAGCATCGGAATGCCGGCGCGGGCGTAATCCTCGGTGCGGGTGAGCGCCAGCGCCCAGAAATGCGGCGGCGTCCAGAAGAAGATGATCAAGAACAGCAATACCGGCTCGAGCGACAGCGAACCGGTCGCCGCCGCCCAGCCGATCATCGGCGGGAAGGCGCCGGCGGCGCCGCCGATCACGATGTTCTGCGGCGTCCAACGCTTGAGCCAGACCGTATAGATGACGACGTAAAAGAAGATGGTGAAGGCGAGCAGCGCGGCGGAAAGCACGTTCACCAAGAGGCCAAGTACAACCACCGCGAAGCCCGCGAGCGTCAGCCCGAAAGCCAGCGCCTCGCCCGGCTGCACGCGGCCCATCGGCACCGGACGGCGCGACGTGCGCGTCATAATGGCGTCGATGTCGGCGTCGTACCACATGTTGAGCGCACCGGCGGCTCCCGCGCCGACCGCGATGCAGAGCAGCGCGGTGAAGCCGATCAGCGGATGCAACGAGCCGGGAGCGACCGCCAGGCCGACCAGCGCGGTGAATATCACCAGCGACATCACCCGCGGCTTCATCAGCGCGACATAGTCGCCGACGCTGGCCACGCTCGGCTCGGCCAGCGCGAGCCCGGCCCCGGCCGCGATCGGACCGCGGAAGTCTGCGCCTTCGCTGACAAGCGACATGGGTTATTTAATCCGCGGCAGCGTCTCGAACTGATGGAACGGCGGCGGCGAGGAAAGCGTCCATTCCAGCGTCGTGGCGCCGACGCCCCACGGATTGTTGCCGGCGGCGCGCTTCTTCACGAAGGCTTCGATCATGCCGAAGAAGAACACCAGCACGCCGAAGCCGGCGATGTAGGAGCCGTAGGACGAGACTTCGTTCCAGCCGTGGAACGCCTCCGGATAATCGACGGTACGGCGCGGCATTCCGGCGAGGCCGAGGAAGTGCTGCGGGAAGAAGACGATGTTGACGCCGATGAAGGTGATCCAGAAGTGCAGCTTGCCGATGGTCTCGTTGTACATATAGCCGGTCATTTTCGGGAACCAGTAGTACCAGCCGCCGAAAATCGCGAACACCGCGCCGAGCGAGAGCACGTAATGGAAGTGTGCGATCACGTAGTAGGTGTCGTGCAGCACGCGGTCGACGCCGGCATTGGCCAGCACCACGCCGGTCACGCCGCCGACCGTGAACAGGAAGATGAAGCCGAGCGCCCACAGCATCGGAGTGCGGAACTCGATCGAGCCGCCCCACATGGTGGCGATCCAGGAGAAGATCTTCACGCCGGTCGGCACCGCGATCACCATGGTGGCGGCGATGAAATAGGCCTGCGCGCCGGTCGACAGTCCGACCGTGTACATGTGATGCGCCCAAACCACGAAGCCGATGCCGCCGATGGCGACCATCGCATAGGCCATGCCGAGATAGCCGAACACCGGCTTGCGGCTGAAAGTGGCGACGATCTGACTGATCATGCCGAAGCCGGGCAGAATAAGAATGTAGACTTCCGGGTGGCCGAAGAACCAGAACAGGTGCTGGAACAGCAGCGGATCGCCGCCGCCTTCGGGGTTGAAGAACGTGGTGCCGAAATTGCGGTCGGTCAGCAGCATGGTGATGGCGCCGGCCAGCACCGGCAGCGCGAGCAGCAGCAGGAATACGGTCACCAATTGCGACCACACGAACAGCGGCATCTTGTGCATGGTCATGCCGGGCGCGCGCATGTTGAAGATGGTGGTGATGAAATTGATGGCGCCCAGGATCGACGACGCGCCGGCGAGATGGATCGACAGGATGACGAAGTCCATCGCCGGCCCGGGATGACCGCTGGTCGACAGAGGCGCGTAGATCGTCCAGCCGGTTCCGGCGCCGAGCGCGCCCGGTTCGCCTTCGACGAACATCGAGGTGAGCAGCAGCGCGAAGGACGCCGGCAGCAGCCAGAACGAGATATTGTTCATGCGCGGAAACGCCATGTCGGGCGCCCCGATCATGATCGGCACGAACCAGTTGCCGAAGCCGCCGATCATCGCCGGCATCACCATGAAGAAGATCATGATCAGGCCGTGCGCGGTGGCGAATACGTTGTATTCGTGCGGGCCCGGGAAGAACTGGATGCCCGGATTTTGTAATTCCATCCGCATCGCGATCGACAGCAGCCCACCGATCACGCCGGCGCAGAGCGCGAAGGTCAGGTACATGGTGCCGATGTCTTTGTGGTTCGTGGAATAAACGAACCGGCGCCATCCGGTGGGATGGTGATCGTGGGCATCATGGGCGTCGTGTGCGCCGTGCGCAGCCGCGTTGTTAGCCATCGCTGTTGTCCTTCAACCCTTTTCGTTGTCGCCCGTATTATATTCGTATTTTTATATGTGTCACTTCGCCTTGTCGGCCGCGGCAACCGCATTCGGAGGAGCGACGGTATCGTCGGCGAATTTCTTCTTCGCCTGCTCGAGCCAGGCGGTGTATTCCTTCTCGCTCACGACGTGGACGGCGATCGGCATGAAGGCGTGATCGCGGCCGCAGAGCTGCGAGCATTGTCCGTAGTACATGCCTTCCCGTTCCGCCTTGAACCAGGTCTCGTTGAGGCGCCCGGGGATGGCGTCGATCTTGATGCCGAACGACGGCACCGAAAACGAGTGAATGACGTCGGCGCCGGTGACCTCCACGCGCACCACCTTGTTGACCGGCACCACCATTTCGTTGTCGACCGACAACAGACGCAGTTGACCGGGCTTGAGGTCCTTGTCCTGGACCATCAGCGAGTCGAATTCGAATTTCGAATCCGGATAGGAATAACTCCAGAACCACTGCTTGCCGGTGACTTTCACCGTCACGTCGGCGGGCGGGACTTTCAGTTGGTAGAACAGCAGGCGGAACGACGGCACCGCGACCGTCACCAGGATGAGCACCGGCACCACCGTCCAGATGATCTCAATGGCGGTGTTGTGCGTGGTGCGCGAGGGCACCGGGTTGGCGCGGGCGTTGAATTTCACGACCACGATCGCCAGCAGGGCCAACACGAACAGGGCGATTGCGGCAATCAGCCAGAGCAGGAAGTTGTGGAACCAGACGACGTCGTCCATCACCGGGGAGGCCGACTGTTGCAGCCCGAGTTCCCACGGCGAGGGCTGGCCGAGCCCGGCCCATGCGACGCCGCCGGCGGCGATAAAGGTCACGCCCGTGACCACAAAAGCGATCAACCGCTTAAGCATCAGCATTGTTCTTTGCGCTCCCTCGACGAGAAATTCGGCCCTGATTAGGCCGCTTTTTGCCGCCCACCGCAGGCAGGATTCAGTTCGGCCCCGCTGAGCACAGCGTTTTGCCACGGGCGTGGCAAGTTTTGCGGTCCGGCGGGACGGGGGGAAATCCCCGACTCTCAAACCACAATTCCAGCACTACCGCAATGCACCTTATCGCTTGATATTCGCCTGTTACATGCGACAAACGGTTTGCCCCCAGGTGAGTTCGGACGCCGCATTTACGCCACGACCGCGCGGCTTGGTTGACCTCCGCCACGGATCTCGTCGGCGGGCGGCCCCTTGCTTGACAGGGCCGGCCGGGCATGAACCAAGGGGAACGAATAAAATGCTGACCGGGCGGCGATTCGCCGGCATCAGACGAGCGGGGCGGCGCGCGCCAAGGGATTGAACGATGGGCATTTTTGGGCATCACAGGCGCGCGCTTCGAGCCCGCGCATGGCTCGCGCTGCTGGCGCTGGCCGTGGCGCTTTCGGGCCTCGGCACGGAGCGGGCTGCTGCCCAAGGCGCGGTCAGGTCGGTGCACAAGGACTGGCAGATCCGCTGCGATACCCCGCCCGGCGCAAAATCCGAACAATGCGCCTTGATCCAGAGCGTCACCGCGGAAGACCGCGCCAATGTCGGCCTCACGGTGATCGTGCTCAAGACCGCCGACCTGAAGAGCCGGCTGATGCGGGTGGTGGCGCCGCTCGGCGTGCTGCTGCCGTCCGGCCTGGGGCTCAAGATCGACAATGCCGATATCGGCCGCGCCGGCTTCGTGCGCTGCCTGCCCAGTGGCTGCATCGCCGAAGTGGTCATGGACGACGCGCTGATCGCCAAGCTGCGCACCGGCAAGACCGCGACCTTCATCATTTTCCAGACGCCGGAAGAAGGCATCGGCTTTCCGCTGAGTCTTGCCGGTTTCGGCGAGGGCTACGATAAGCTACCCTAGCGGAGCCGGCGCCGACTTTAGCCCCCATGCTTCTGGTCAAGACCTACCTCGACAAAAGCCCGATCCACGGGATCGGCGTCTTTGCCGGCGAATCAATCCGCAAGGACACCAAAATCTGGCGCTTCGTCATCGGCTTCGATCGTTATTATACGCGCAAGCGCTTGGCCAAATTGCCCAAGCCCGCCCGCGACTTCATCAAGCTGCACGGCTATCAGTGGAAAAACGAAATCCTGTTATCGATGGACTACGATACTTTCATGAATCATTCGGAAGATCCCAACACCTATTACAAAAATGGCTACGTCATCGCCCGTCGCGCCATCCGCAAAGGCACCGAGATCACCAACGATTACCGGGCTTTCGAAGCGGCGTTTTGCGCGGCCTTTCTGAAAAAGAAAATAATGGCGCTCTGATCAGCGAACGTCCAACACCAGCTTGCCCTGCAGATGGCGGCCTTCGCTGACCTTGTGCGCCTGCACCGCGTCGGCGAGCTTGTAATGATGAATCGTCGGCGGCCGGACCGCGCCGGCGGCCAGCAGCGCCAGCATCCGCTCGAGATGCGCGCGATCGCGTTTGACGTCGGGCCGCAGCGTCTCGACATCATTGCGGCTTGGCTGAAATCCCTCCGGCGCCGGCGCAATCCACACCAGCCTGCCGCCCGGCTTGAGCACGGTGTAGCAGCCGGCGCGGACATTGCCGCCGACGGTGTCGAACACCACGTCGCAGACCGGACCGATCGTCGCGAAATCCTGCGCGTTATAGTCGATCATGCGATCGGCGCCGAGGCTGCGCACATAAGCGAGATTGCCGGCGCTGGCGGTCGAGATCACATTCGCGCCGATATGCTTGGCAAGCTGCACGCCGAATCCGGCGACGCCGCCGGCGCCGCCCTGAATCAGGATGGTCTCACCCGCTTTGAGGTGCGCGGTATCTTCGATGGCGGTGAGCGCGGTGAGGCTGATCAGCCCCAGCGCCGCCGCCTCGGCGTGGCTGAGCGAAGCCGGCTTCTTGGCGACGATCGCGGCCTTGATGGCGATCTTTTCCGCATAGGCGCCCTCGATTCCCTGGTCGGTCACCCCGAATACGGCGTCCCCGGCTCTGAAATCGCTCACCCCCGCGCCGACCTCGCTGACCACGCCGGAGAAGTCGCGGCCGAGAATGTGAGGGAACTTGGTGAGAGCATAGCGCCCGCCTCCCCGCCGCACTTTGGGATCCGCACCATTGACGCTGGCCGCGTGAATATCGACCACCACTTCGCCGGGTCCGGCTTTAGGGTCCGGCGCCTCGCCATAGCGCAGCATTTCCGGCCCGCCGTGACCGATCAGCAACATTGCCTTCATGAGTGTTCTCCGCCGCAATTGCGGCCTACTAAGCAGGCCAAGCGTTGCGGCGTCCAGTCGCGCCCTCGCAGAATCGCCACAGAGCCCTTATTTGATGGCCTAGGCACCACCCGGAGATTGCCATGGACGCAAGCATTTCCTCGTTGATCGACCGCGCCGGGCTCGACAAGTCCAAGGTCCGACAGCTGATCGGCCGCGGGCTCGACGGCGCCGACGACGGCGAATTGTTCCTGGAATACCGGCAGGCCGAGGCGCTGACCTTCGACAACGGCCGGCTCAAGCAGGCGTCCTACGACACCGAGCAAGGCTTCGGCCTGCGCGCGGTGAAGGACGAGGCGGTCGGCTATGCGCACGCCTCCGACGTGTCGGAAGCAGCGCTTGCCCGCGCCGCCGAGGCGGTGCGCGCGGTGAAAGGCGGCCACAGCGGCCATTACGCCGACGCGCCCGGCCGCACCAACCGCAAGCTCTATGGCGACGACAACCCGCTGGGCGCGCAGAGCTTCGAGAGCAAGGTGAAATTGCTGGAATCGATCGACGCCTATGCCCGCGCCAAGGACCCGCGCGTGCGACAGGTTACCGCCAGCGTCGCCGCCACCTGGCAGGTGGTGGAAATCCTGCGCGCCGACGGCGAGACCTATCGCGACATTCGTCCGCTCGTGCGGCTGAATATTGCCGCGGTGGTCGGCGACGGCGACCGGCAGGAAACGGGCAGCTACGGCGTTGGCGGGCGCGAAGGCTATCAGCGCTTCATCGAGACGCAGGCCTGGCAGAGCGCGGTCGATGAAGCGGTGCGCCAGGCGCTCATCAATCTCGACGCGGTGGCGGCACCGGCCGGCGAGATGGACGTGGTGCTGGGGAATGGCTGGCCGGGTGTGATGCTGCACGAAGCCGTCGGCCATGGGCTGGAAGGCGATTTCAACCGCAAGAAAACCTCGGCGTTTGCCGGGCTGATGGGCCAAAAGGTCGCCGCCAAGGGCGTCACCGTGGTCGATGACGGCACCATGCAGCAGCGCCGCGGCTCGTTGTCGATCGACGACGAGGGCACGCCGACCAACCGCACCGTGCTGATCGAGGACGGCATCCTGGTCGGCTACATGCAGGACCGGCAGAATGCCCGCCTCATGGGCATGCAGCCGACCGGCAATGGACGGCGCGAAAGCCACGCCCATGTCCCGATGCCGCGCATGACGAACACCTACATGCTCGCCGGCCAGCACGACCCGAAAGAGATCATCGCCTCGGTGAAGAACGGTCTCTATGCGGTGAGCTTCGGCGGCGGCCAGGTCGACATCACCTCGGGCAAATACGTGTTCCAGTGCACCGAGGCCTACCGAATCGAGAACGGCAAGATCGGCGCGCCGGTGAAGGGCGCCATGCTGATCGGCAACGGGCCAACCGATCTGCACCGCATCTCGATGATCGGCAACGACTTCGCGCTCGATCCCGGCATCGGCACCTGCGGCAAGAACGGCCAGGGCGTGCCAGTTGGCGTCGGCCAGCCGACGCTGCGCCTGGACCGCATCACCGTCGGCGGGACCGGCTGATCATGGCACAGCGCCCCACCCGCAAGACCGGCCTGTTGCGATCGATTGTCGAGCTCGCCGGCATATTGCTCGCCGTGTTCGTGGCGAAAGCCGCAATCGCCGAGCCGTTCTATGTGCCGTCCGGCTCGATGGAACCGACGCTGCTGATCGGCGACGAACTGCTGGCGACGAAATATCCTTATGGCTACGCCTCCGCCTCGCTGCCGGCCTTCATCGTGCTGCCCAACACCTCGCGCATCATGGGCGCCCTGCCGCGCCGCGGCGATATCGTGGTGTTCCGCTGGCCGGGCGACCGTTCGCAAATCTGGGTCAAGCGCGTCATCGGCTTGCCCGGCGACCATATCGCGCTGCGCGACGGCCAGGTGTGGATCGACGGCGAGCCCGCCGCCCTGCAAGCGGACGGAACGGGGCTAGCGGAAAACGAGGACGGCACGCTGGCACCGGCCGCGCGCCTGATCGAGACCCTGCCGGGCGATCGCAAGCACACGATCTTCAAGCTCACGCCGTTCGATCCGCTCGACAACATGGCGGAGATCGTCGTGCCGCCGGGTCGCCTGTTCGTCATGGGCGACAACCGCGACAACTCGGCCGACAGCCGCGTGCCGGTGCGCGCCGGCGGCGTCGGCCTGCTGCCGGTGGACGATCTGGTCGGCCGCGTGGACGGCATCGTCGGGTCCTGGGACCTCGGCATTAAGCACCGGCCGGTTTGGACTTGGCCGCAGGGTTTAAGGCTGTCGCGATTTTTCTCAGCGGTGCATTGAACAAGTCATTCCGGCGCGGCGCGCCCTGGAATGATGGAAATGACTACCGGACCACTCCCGAAATGCAACACGGCTTGTGGCGCGGGCGGGTGATCTTGTCCTTCAGATAGCAGCGCGCGACCGGCGCGATATAGCCGGGCCGCACATAGGTCCAGGCGCGGCATTTGCTCTCGGCATCGCAGGCCGCCTTGCACGGCGCCCCCGCGGCGTCGGGCGTAACCTCCAAATTGCGATAGTCGCCGCCATTGCGGTCGATCGAGAATTCGATCGGCCCGCGCCGCGGCTCGATCACCCCGGCCCCGCGCACGCCCGACACGCAACATTTGTCCGCCACACGCGGCGGCACCTTGTTTTTCAGCCAGCAGGTGGCGAGCACATTGGTCGTGCGCGGATAGGAGAAGCTCCAGGCGTGGCAGCGCGCGTCGCGCTCGCAACGCGCGGCGCAAACCGCCGGGTCGCCGTTGCGGATCGGAAGGCTCAGGTAGTCGCCGCCGTGGCGGTCATAGCCGGTCTGCGCCTGCGCCGGGCCGGTCGCCGGGAGGACGATCAGCACGAGCGCGCCCCATAGACTGACCGGATACCGCATGCGCGCCCGCCCGGCTTTGGCGATGCCGTGAAATCTCGCCCCGGCGGCATGCTAGCGCACCTCACGCTGTGTGCGCGCAGAAATTATTCGCAAAAAAGAAGGCGCCCGCCGGAGGGGCCGGCGGGCGCTTGGATCCGGCCGCGAGAGGGGATGATCGCGGGTCCCGGATCGAGCGGCCGACGAGAGGGCTCGGCCGTTTTGGTTTTCAGATCGCCTGGCGCGCCGGGCGGTTCGTCGGCGGACGGCGGAAGCCGTTTTCCACAGGAGGCACCGATTGCGCGGGCCTGACGCGGTACAGGCGACGTTCGATGGCGCGCTCGCGCAACAGCGCGGTCGGGTCTTCCCAGAACGGCCCCGATAGGGCGTCGTTCAGATCGGCGCGGGTGATGCCGATATCCGCCAGCATGTTGCGGTCGAGGCCGGCGAGCACATTGGCCTCGCGCCGGTGCCGGCGGGCGCGCGAGATTTGTTTCAGCCAGTGCGTGAGCAAGGCCAGTAGCGAGGCAAAGGCGCGCACCAAAGCGCCACCGGCGATGGGCAAAACGGGGATATTCGCGTTCATTTTCAGTCTCCATGCATTCCGTGGTCGAGACGGCAATCTCGTCCCGGCCGCTTGTCGCAACCACCCGAAACCCCCACCCGATTTCAGTTATTCGGCGCATGACCTTTTCCGAAAACCGGTTCCCACTTTTCGGGGTCATGCGCTGGAAGCGGTGTTTATATGCACCTTGGGGATTGATTAGTGAAACGAATGTTTTTAATCTAACCGATAAGGATTTGTGATACGGCTTCGCCGGTCCAAAACGACCGCGCCTATCGAGGACCACGCTCATGACCGCGCTGATCGATGTCGACCAATTGCGCACCTTTATCGCCATCGCCGAGACCGGCAGCTTCACCAAGGCGGCCGAGGTGGTGAACAAGACCCAGTCGGCGGTGTCGATGCAGATGAAGCGGCTGGAGGAGCGGCTGGAGCGGCCGATTTTCGCGCGCGACGGCCGCGCCTCCAAGCTCACCGAGGACGGCCAGCGCCTGCTCGATTACGCGCGCCGCATCGTCAAGCTCAATGTCGAGACGCTGGCCGCCTTCTCCGACGCCGAATTGTCCGGCCGCGTGCGGCTGGGCGTGCCGGACGATTATGCCGACCGTTATCTGCCCGAGATCATGGCGCGCTTCTCGCGCGCCTACCCGAGCGTCGAGTTGACCGTGATCTGCGAGCCGAGCGTGGATCTGCTCGACCGCATCGACGCCAACGAGATCGACCTCGCCATCGTGACCAATTGCGAGAACAAGCGCGCCTCGGAGACGTTCCGGCGCGAGCGGCTCTTATGGGTGACCTCGAGCCGCCATCCGACGCATCTGGAGGAGCGGCTGCCGTTGGCGCTTGGCCGGCCGACCTGCTCGTGGCGGCGCATCGCCATCGAGCGCATGGAAAAAGTCGGCCGCCCGCATCGCGTGCTCTATTCGAGCTCGAACGCCGGCGCGGTGGCGGCCGCCGTGCTGGCCGGCCTCGCGGTGTCGGTCTTGCCGGAATCGGGCCTGCGCCCCGGCATGCGCGTGCTCACCGCCGCGGAAGGGTTTCCCGAACTGCCGAGCTGCCGCATTGGCTTGGTGCGCAGCGCGCATGAAAGCTCCTCGCTCGCCGATGCGCTGGCCGAGCACATCGTCTCCTCGCTCGACAATTTGTCTGAGGCGCAGGCGGCGGAATAATTGTTGCCGTCATCCCCGCGAAGGCGGGAACGACAATAAAAACTAATACGCAAATTCCTCGAAAATCGGCTCGACCGAGCCCTTCCAGCGGCCGTGGAATTCTCCAGCAGTTCCTCGGCCGGCGTCGATGCCGCGCGCGATCGCTCTCCTCGAGCGGACGCAGATAGCGCGTCTCGTCGCGGCCGTTGCGGTCAAGATATTTGCGGCGCGCCAGCCCGCGCGCGGCAAAGCGCAGCGTCTCCTGCGCCAGCGTGAGCACGTTGCGGCCGCGGATCTCGGCGGCAAAGCCGAGCCGGGGCACGTCGTCGCGCAACTTCTGCCGCTCGGCCGCGCTCCAGCTTTTGACCATGTCCCAGCAGGCGGAAAGCGCGTCGTCGTCGTAGAGCAGCCCGACCCAGAAGGCGGAAAGCGAGGGCAAGCGCCGCCACGGCCCGCCGTCGGCGCCACGCATTTCTAGGTACCGCTTGAGCCGCACCTCGGGGAAGATCGTGCTCAGATGATTGGCCCAGTCGGAAATCGTGGGCCGCTCGCCCGGCAGATCGGCGAGCTTGCCGGCGAAGAAATCGCGGAACGACTTGCCGGCAACGTCTATATATTTGTCGCCGCGCTTGATGAAATACATCGGCACGCCGAGCGCGTAATCGACCCAACGCTCGAAGCCCATGCCGTCCTCGAACGCCCAGGGCAGCATGCCGGAGCGGGCGTTGTCGGTATCGGTCCAGATCTGCGAGCGGAACGAGAGAAATCCGTTCGGTTTGCCTTCGGTAAACGGCGAATTGGCGAACAGCGCGGTCGCCACCGGCTGCAGCGCCAGCGACACCCGCAGTTTCTTGACCATGTCGGCTTCGGATGAAAAGTCGAGGTTCGCCTGCACCGTGCAGGTGCGGTACATCATGTCGAGGCCGAGGGTGCCGACCTTGGGCATGTAGGCGGTCATGATCTTGTAGCGGCCCTTCGGCATCATCGGCATGTCGGCGCGAGTCCAGTTCGGCGTCATGCCCATGCCGAGGAAACCGATGCCCAAAGGCTTTGCCACCTCACGCACTTGCGCGAGATGGCTCATCAGCTCCGAGCAAGTCTGGTGCACGTTTTCCACCGGCGCGCCGGAGAGCTCGAACTGGCCGCCTGGCTCCAGCGAAATGGCACCGCCATGGGTGACGTCGAACATGCCGATGATGTTGTCGCCCTCCATGATCGGATCCCAGCCGAGCAGGTCGTGCAAGCCGACCAGCAACGCGCGAATGCTTTGCCGGCCAGCATAGGGCACCGGCCGGTGACCGCTCACGGTGAAGGCGAACTTCTCATGCTCGGTGCCGACGCGGAATTGCGTCTTTGGCTTGCAGCCCGCTTCGAGCCAGGCGACGAGTTCGTCGCGCGTTTCGATCGGGGTCATGTCGATCTGGTCACGGGCCATGCAAGCGTCCGGCTCAAAAAGGGCCGCGACCTTAAACATGGGTTGCCGGAAAGGGCAATGCGAGAGGCGGGCAGATCTAATGCGGCGCAGAGGCTGTGGCACTTGATTTTGTGCCGCGTTCGTACCAGCCGCGGCTGCGGTTGACGATCGCGACCACCGACAGCATGACCGGGACCTCGATCAGGACCCCGACCACGGTGGCCAGGGCCGCGCCCGAATTGAAGCCGAACAGGCTGATGGCGGCGGCCACCGCCAGCTCGAAGAAATTGCTGGCGCCGATCAGGGCGGAGGGGCCGGCGACGCAATGCTGTTCGCCGGCCAGCCGGTTGAGCAAATAGGCGAAGCCGGCGTTGAAATAGACCTGGATCAGGATCGGCACGGCGAGCAAGCCGATAATCAGCGGCTGCGCCAGAATCTGCTCGCCCTGGAAACCGAACAGCAGCACGAGCGTCGCCAAGAGCGCGACCAGCGATAGCGGTTGCAACTTACTCAGCAGGCCTGCGAGTGCGGCCGCACCGCCGCGCGCCAGCACGTTGCGGCGCAGGACCTGCGCGACCAGGACAGGCACCACGATATAGAGCACGACCGAGAGCACCAGCGTACCCCACGGCACCGTGATCGCCGACAGGCCGAGCAGCAGCCCGACGATCGGCGCAAAGGCAAACACCATGATGGTGTCGTTGAGCGCCACTTGCGACAGCGTGAAATGCGGCTCGCCCTTGGTCAGGTTGCTCCATACGAACACCATCGCGGTGCACGGCGCCGCCGCGAGCAGAATGAGCCCGGCGATATAGGAGTTTATCTGGTCGGCCGGCAAATAGGGCCGGAACAGATAGCCGATGAACAGCCAGCCGAGCGCGGCCATGGAAAACGGCTTCACCGCCCAATTGATGAATAGCGTTACGCCGATGCCGCGCCAGTGTTCGCGCACGCGTCCAAGCGCGGCGAAATCGATCTTGACCAGCATCGGCACGATCATCAGCCATATCAGCGCCGCCACCGGCAGGTTGACGCGGGCGATCTCGGCGCCGCCGATGACGTGAAAGACGCCCGGGATAACGTGGCCGAGCGCGATGCCGGCGATGATGCACAGCGCGACCCACAAGGTCAGATAGCGTTCGAAGGTTGACATCATCAGACTCGTTTGTTTTGCAGGCAATTATAAAATAGCGCGGTCAATACAGCGCCTAGCCGAATTCATCCGCAATTTTGGGTGGCACTGCAGCGGCCGCTCGGAACGTCGCGATCAGCCCGCTTACCGTCCAGCGCTGGCGAATGGTCTCCCTTATTCGGCGGCAGTTGCCGGCGGCGCGCCGGCGTCTTTGGTCTTACCGATAGCGTCGAGCCGCTTTTGCAGACTCAATTTATCGAGCTTGGCAAGCGGAAGGCTCACAAAGATGTTGATACGATTGGTCAACATCCGCAACGCATCGGCAAATGCATAGCGAATCTCCCCTTCAGTGCCTGTGGCTTCAGCCGGATCTGGAATACCCCAATGAGCCGTCATCGGTTGCCCCGGCCAGACCGGACAGGTCTCTCCTGCCGCGTTGTCGCAGACAGTGAAGACGAAATCGAGTTTGGGAGAATCCGGTTGGGCATATTCAAGCCAACTCTTCGACCGTACGCCGCTCACGTCGTAATGGAGATTCCGCAAAAGATCGAGTGTGTACGGATGCACGCGGCCTTTTGGTTGGCTGCCCGCCGAAAACGCTTTGAATTTTCCTTGGCCGGCGCGATTGAGAATTGCCTCCGCCATGATCGACCGCGCCGAATTGCCGGTGCAGAGGAACAGGACGTTATATTGGTCTTTCATCACGCAATCTCCCGACTGTCACAGACTCAGGCCACCGGCAACGGCTTGAAGCCGATGCGGTTCATCATCGTTTCGAAGTAGCCGCGAACCCGCCGCGGCAGTGTGAGTCCTTTGACCACCGCAATGGAGCGTAGCAGCGGCAGCACGCGGATGTCGTCTAGCGAGAGCGTGCCGTTGACCGCCTGCGGCCTTTCGACCAAGGCGTCGAGTTCGTCCAGTTTTGGCACGACCTCCTCGATCTGCTCGGGCGTATGGCTGCGCAGTTCGGCGAAATCGCCGTAGGTCTCGAATTTGCGCGCGGTGTAGTGCGCGAGCGCGGCGGGCGTAGCGAATTCAGGCAGACCGAGCAGCGGATAGCGCGGCATGGTCAGCGGCGCGGTTTTCGCGACCACCTGATCGGCCCACGCCGCGATTTCAGGGCGTTGCGGGCCGATCAAAATCGGCGAGCCGAGGTCATCGATGTATTTGACCATATCCATGCTTTCGAGCATGGGCCGACCATCGTCCTTTACCAGAATTGGGATCACGCGCTTACCGACGAGGCCGACCATGGTGTCGCTGTCGTCGTCGTGCACGACGGTCTCCTGCAGCGGCAGGTGCTTGAGCGCGGCCATCATCCGCACGCGGAAGCAGAGCGAGCAATGCTCGAACATGTAGAGTTTCATGACGCCGCCTTTTGCGCCGGCGTGCAGCATGCGGCGTTGAATTCGTCGACCACCGGCGCGCAGATTTCCGGCCGGCCACCGCAGCAATCGCGCAGCAGAAAATCGATCAATCCGCGGAAGCCATCGAGATCGGCGCGGTAGTTCATCGAGCGGCCCTGCCGCGCCACCGCGATCAGGCCGCCGCGCATCAGCGCGGCGAGATGCGTCGACATGGTATTGTGCGGCACCTTGCAAAAGGCGGCGATTTCGCCCGCCGGCAGCCCGTTCGGATGCGCGGCGACCAATTTGCGGAAGGCCTTGAGCCGCGTCGGCTGCGCCAGTGCGGCGAAGGCAGCTTGCGATTTCTTTACGTCCATATGTCGAGACATATCGACATATTATGACAAGTGGATGACGACGGCAAGAACTTTCCACCGCTCTAATGACTAGCCTGTATGTTCACATTTCGTTCTTTTCCATTCGCCCCGCATGCTCTATTGATCTCCCTTATGCCGCAGTTCTCCCCGCACCAGGACGATGCGCTTAAATCGGTCGCCAGCTGGCTCAAGGCCAAGCCGGGCGCCAAGGGCACGCCGCAGGTGTTCCGGCTGTTCGGTTATGCCGGCACCGGCAAGACCACGCTCGCCCGGCATCTCGCCGAGCACGCCGACGGCGAGGTGAAGTTTGCCGCCTTCACCGGCAAGGCGGCGTCGGTGATGCGCGGCAAGGGCTGCAAGGGCGCTTCCACCATCCACAGCCTGATCTACCGCGCGCGCGAAAGCGGCGAGGAAATCCCCTCCTTCGATCTGTGGGACGAGGCGCCCGCCTCCAAGGCCGAGCTGATCATCATCGACGAATGCTCGATGGTCGATGCCGAGCTTGGGCGCGATCTGTTGTCGTTCGGCGTGCCGGTGCTGGTGCTGGGCGATCCGGCGCAACTGCCGCCTATCCAGGGCGGCGGTTTCTTCACCGAGGCGGAGCCCGATGTGATGCTCACCGAGGTGCACCGGCAGGCGATCGACGATCCGATCGTGCGGCTGTCGATGGAGATCCGCGCCGGCGAGTATCTCGAGCCCGGCCGCTACGGCGAGACGGAAGTGATCCCCAAGAACAAACTCGACCCCGAGCGTGTGCTGGAGGCCGACCAGGTGCTGGTCGGCCGCAACGCCACGCGGCGCGCCTACAACATTCGGATGCGCGAACGCCGCGGCTTCGAGGACAAGCTGCCGTCGGCCGGCGACAAGCTGGTGTGCCTGCGCAACAACCGCAAGAAGGGCCTGTTCAACGGTTCGCTCTGGTCGGTGAAGGAGCGCGGCGCAAGGCGCACCGGCATCATGACCATGCGGCTGCTGCCCGACGACGACAGCGGCCTGCGCGGCGTGAAAGTGTCGGTGCGGCCGGAATGTTTTTCCGGCGGCATCGAGCAGATCGATTGGGCGCGCCGCAAGCCCTATGACGAGTTCGACTACGGCTATGTGCTCACCGTGCACAAGGCGCAAGGCTCGCAATGGGACGACGTGGTGCTGTTCGATGAGTCGTTCGCATTTCCCGACAGCCGCGAGCGCTGGCTCTATACGGGCGTGACACGGGCGGCGAAGAAGCTGACGGTTGTGGTGTGACTGTCATTCCACGGCCGGCCGAAGGCCGGAACCCGGGATCCAGAATCACACGCTGAACCGTGCCTTATTATTCTGGAATCCGGGTTCGCGCTACGCGCGCCCCCGGAATGACAAATCAAGCCGCCACTTTCGTCTTCGGCGCGAAGCGGCCGTAGAAAGTCTCGTTCTTCTCCGCCATGTCGAGCAGGAGCTTCGGCGGCTTGAAACGCGCGCCGTATTTTTTTTCGAACTTTTTCGCCAGCGCGACGAATTTTTTCGTACCCATCATGTCGATGTAGGACAGCGTGCCGCCTGAATACGGCGCAAAGCCCCAGCCGAGGATCGAGCCGACGTCGGCTTCGCGGACGTCGGTGACGACATGCTCCTCGAAGGTGCGCGCGGCTTCGATCGCTTGCGTGACCAGGAAACGCTGCTTCAACTCCTCGACGTCGATCGCCGAGACTTCATCGGCCGAAAGCTTCTTCGGCAGCAGATCGGCAAGGCCCGGCCACAGCCGCTTCGGCTTGCCCGGCGTGTAGTCGTAGAAGCCCTTGCCGTTCTTGCGCCCGAAGCGGCCGTTTTTCTCGACCATGTCTTCCATCAGCCTCTTTTGCGCCGGATCAACGGCGCCGGGGCCGAGGTCGGCTTCGGCTGCGCGCAGGATCTTCAGGCCGAGGTCGAGCGCGGTTTCATCGTTGAGCGAGAGCGGGCCGACCGGCATGCCGGCCATACGCGCGGTGTTCTCGACCATCGCCGCTGGCACACCCTCGAGCAGCATCAGATAGCCTTCCTGGATGTAGTTGAGCACGCAGCGATTGGCGTAGAAGCCGCGCGAATCGTTGACCACGATCGGCGTCTTGCGCACCGCGCGCACGTAGTCGAGCGCGACGGCGAGCGCCTTGTCGCCGGTCTTCTTACCGAGAATGATCTCGGTGAGCATCATGCGGTCGACCGGCGAAAAGAAGTGGATGCCGATGAAGCGCGGCGGGTCCTTGAACTCGGTGGCGAGCGAAGTGATCGGCAAGGTGGAGGTGTTGGAGGCAAACACCGTATTGTCGCCGATCACGGCCTGGATTTTCGCGATCACGTCGGACTTTACTTTTCTGTCCTCGAACACGGCCTCGATAACGAGATCGCAATCCTTGAGCGCGGCGTAGTCCGGTGTCGGCGTGATCAGCGCCAGCAGCGCATCGCGTTCGGCGCTCTTCATGCGGCCTTTGTTGACGCGGTCGGTGAGCGATTTTTGTACGCCGGCCTTGCCCTTGTCGGCGGTCTCCTGGTCGCGGTCGATCAGCACCACCTGCAAGCCGGCGGCCGCGCTCACCTGCGCAATGCCGGCGCCCATGAAGCCGGCGCCGACGATGCCGATCTTCTTGAGCGAAACCGCCGGCACGCCGGCCGGGCGGCGCGCGCCCTTATTGAGCTCCTGCATGGAGACGAACAGCGAGCGGATCATGGCGGCCGCTTCCGGCGAGCGCAGGATCTTGGCGAACCAGCGCGACTCCACGCGCAGCGCGGTGTCCATGTCCAATTGCAGGCCTTCATAGACCACCTGCAGGATGGCGCGCGCGGCCGGATAATTGTCGTAGGTCTCGCGCCGGTAGATCGCGTTCGCCGGCGGGAACACCATCATGCCGGCCTTGGAATAGACCGGCCCGCCCGGCAGTTTGAAGCCCTTCTCGTCCCAGGGCTTGACCGCCTTGCCGCCGGCCTTGATCCAGTCCTTCGCCGCTTTGATCAGGTCGGCTGGCGGCACGACGTTGTCGATGAGTTTCATCGCCTTGGCGCGATCGAGCTTGAGCTGATCGCCCTTGAGCAAATATTGCAGCGCGTCGGCTGGCGGCAGCATGCGCGCGATGCGTTGCGTGCCGCCGGCGCCAGGGAACAGGCCGATCTTGATTTCGGGCAGGCCGAGCCGCGTCTTCGCATTGTCGGCGGCGATGCGCTGATGGCAGGCGAGCGCGAGCTCAAAGCCGCCGCCCATGGCGGTGCCGTTGAGCGCGCAGACCCAGGGCTTGCCGCCGGTCTCGATCGCCCTGTAGAGCTGCGACAGCTTGCGGCTCTCGTCGAACACGTAAGCGGCGGCGGCCTCCGCGCCTTTTGTCTTCACCAAGCCGGCATAGACCGCAGCCATGCGCTCCAGCATGGTGAGGTCGGCGCCGCCGCAGAAGGCGTCCTTCGCCGAAGTGACCACGGCGCCCTTGATGGCGGCGTCGCTGGCGACCTTCTCGACGATCGCGCCGAGCTCCGCGATCACGTCCATGTCGATGACGTTCATCGAGCGGCCGGGCATGTCCCAGGTGATGAGCGCGATGCCGTCGGCATCGACTTCGAATTTGAAATTCGGCATGACTTGAGCTCCTATGGCGGATACGGCTCGCCGTTCTTGTGCAGATAGCGACGGCCTTTTTCATCGCGCTCCAGCACCAGATCGACATCGGGATAATGCACGCGTTCGGATTTGGCACGGGTGCCGACCTCGAAATAGACCGCGTCGCGCTTGGAGCGATTGATCAGTTTGTGCGCCACGCCACTGCCGGCCTTGAAGCCGGCGGCGTCGCCGGATTTCAACACGGTTTCGCCATCGTTCTCGATCAGCACCAGCTCGCCTTCCAGCATGTAGACGAATTCGTCTTCCTGCTCGTGCCAGTGTCGCAGGGCCGAAGACTGGCCCGGCTCGATGCGCGAAATGTTGACGCCGAATTGCGTGAGACCCACGACGTCGCCCAGCGCCTGCTTGTGGCGGCCCTTGTGCTCGGCCTGAAACTCGGCCGGATAGAACGTGCCGCTCTTCACCGGCACTTTGGCGATGTCGACCTTGGGCATGGCACTCAGACGCGCTCGATGATCGTCGCCGTGCCCATGCCGATGCCGATGCAGAGCGTAACCAGCGCGGTCGAAAGATCGCGCCGCTCCAATTCGTCGAGCACGGTGCCGAGGATCATCGCCCCGGTGGCGCCGAGTGGATGGCCCATGGCAATGGCGCCGCCGTTGACGTTGATCTTGTCGTGCGGGATCTCGAAGGCCTGCATGTAGCGCAAGACCACCGAGGCGAAGGCCTCGTTGAGTTCGAACAGGTCGATGTCGCCGAGCGACATGCCGGCTTTTTTCAGCACCTTCTCGGTCACCGGGATCGGTCCGGTCAGCATGATCGCCGGCTCCGAGCCGATATTGGCGAAGGCCTTGACGCGCGCGCGCGGCTTCAAGCCGGCGGCTTTGCCTGCTTCCTTGCTGCCGATCAGCACGGCGGCGGCGCCGTCGACAATGCCGGAGGAGTTGCCCGGCGTGTGCACGTGATTGATCGCCTCCACCTCCGGATAGCGCTGGATCGCGACGGCATCGAAGCCGCCCATCTCGCCCATCTGCACGAAGGATGGCTGCAATGCGGCGAGCGTCTGCATGGTGGTCGACGGGCGCATGTGCTCGTCCTTGGCCAGAATCGGCAGCCCGTTGCAGTCGCGCACGGTGATCACCGAATTCTTGAAGCGGCCCTCGTCCCAGGACTTGGCGGCGCGCTGCTGGCTTTCGACCGCGTAGGCGTCGACGTCGTCGCGCGAGAAGCCGTATTTGGTGGCGATCAGGTCGGCGGAAATGCCCTGCGGCAGGAAGTAGGTCTTCGACCGCGATCGAGGGATCGACCGGCCAGGCGCCGCCGGAGGCGCCGATGCCGACGCGGCTCATCGATTCGGCGCCGCCGCCGATGGTCATCTGGTGCTGGCCCGACATGACTTCGGCGGCGGCGAAATTCACCGCATCCAAGCCGGAGGCGCAGAAGCGGTTGATCTGCACGCCCGGCACGCCGTCGCCGAAACCTGCGACCAGTGCCGCGGCACGCGCAATGTCGCCGCCGGCTTCGCCAACCGGATCAACGCAGCCCAAAACCACGTCATCGAGCATCTTTGGATCGAGCTTGTTGCGGTCCTTGACCGCAGCCAACGTCTGCGCCGCGAGATTGAGCGCGGTCACTTCGTGCAAGGCCCCGTCGGCCTTGCCGCGTCCGCGCGGCGTGCGCACGTGGTCGTAAATGAATGCGTCGGTCATCGGCGTTCTCTCTTCTCCCTCTCCCCGCTTGCGGGGAGAGGGTCGGGGTGAGGGGGCATCACCATTCGCTCAGACTAGCGGATAAGCCCCCTCACCCGCTCGCTTCGCTCGCGACCTCTCCCCGCCGGCGGGGAGAGGTAGGAAAGTCACAAACTCCGCGCGATCAAGAGCTTCATGATCTCGTTCGTTCCCGCATAGATGCGCAGCACCCGCGCGTCGCGGTAGAGGCGCGAGATCGGATATTCATCCATATAGCCGTAACCGCCGAACATTTGTAGGCAACGGTCGATCACATCGGCTTGCGTGTCGGCGAGGCGGTATTTGGCCATCGAGGCGGTGACGGTGTCGAGTTTGCCCTCGACATGCTGGCCGATGCAGTGGTCGAGGAACACCTTGGCGATGGTGGTGTCGGTCTTGCACTCGGCCAGTTCGAACTGGGTGTTCTGGAATTCGATGATGGCCTTGCCGAAGGCCTTGCGCTGCTTGACGTAGTCAATGGTGAGCTCAAGCGCACGCTCCATCATGGCGACCGCGTGCACGGCGACGATCAGACGCTCCTGCGGCAACTCCTTCATAAGTTGATAGAAGCCCTGCCCTTCCTCGGTGCCGAGCAGCGCCTCGGCCGGCAGTTTGACATCCTCGAAGAACAATTCCGAGGTGTCGGCAGAATCCATGCCGAGCTTCTTGAGCTTGCGGCCGCGCCGGAAGCCTGGCGCGTCGTCGGTCTCCACCACCAAGAGCGAGGTGCCCTTGGCGCCGGCTTTGGGATCGGTCTTGGCGACGACGATGATGAGATTGGCGTGCTGACCGTTGGTGATGAAAGTCTTGGAGCCGTTGAGCACGTAGCCGTTGCCGGATTTCTTTGCCGACGTGCGCACGCCTTGCAGGTCACTGCCGGTACCGGGCTCGGTCATGGCGATGGCGCCAACCATTTCGCCGGTGGCGAGCTTAGGCAGCCAGCGCTTCTTCTGCTCCTCGGTGCCGTAATGCAGAATGTAGGGCGCGACGATCCCGGAATGCAGCGGCGCGCCGAAAGTGTCGAAGCCGGCGAGCGAAAGTTCGCGGTTGATCACCGCCTCATGCGCGAAGGTGCCGCCAGCGCCACCATATTCCTCGGGCATCGAGGCGCAAAGCAGACCGGCCTGTCCGGCCTTGGTCCACACTTCCCGCTCATACATCCCCTTTTCGTGCCAGCGGTCGATATGCGGGGCGAACTCGTCGGCGATGAAACGCCGCGCCTGCTCTTCGAGCAGGACGAGGTCCTCGGTCATCCAAGCCGGGCGCGGAAGGTTGAGGGCGGTCATTGGAATCACCTAGCGCGCCACCATAGGGCCGACAAGGTACCTGCGCGAGGGCCGAAAACGAGCGGCCGATTTCAGCCGGCGCCCAGCGCCAAAGCGACGTTGTAGGTAATGAGCGAGGCCGCGTAGGCCAGCGCCAGCATGTAGCCGAAGGTGACCGCCATCCAGCGCCAGCTGCCCGTTTCGCGTTTGATGACGGCCAGCGTGGAGGCGCATTGCGGTGCGAAAATATACCAGACCAGAATCGACAGCGCAGTCGCCAGGCTCCATTTGCTGGCCAGCGCATGGCCGATCTGCTCCACCGCTTCCTTGCCGCCCTCGATCGAGTAGACGGTGCCGAGCGCCGCGACGGCGACTTCGCGCGCCGCCATGCCCGGGATCAAAGCGACGTTGATCTGCCAATTGAAGCCCACCGGCGCCAGCACCGGCTCGAGCGCGTGCCCGATCCAGGCGGCAAGGCTGTAATCGATGGCCGGCCCGGTTGCACCCGCCGGCGGGCGCGGAAACGAGGCGAGAAACCAAATCAGCACCATCATCGAAAAGATCGTGGTGCCGGCACGTTGCAGGAAGATCTTCGCTCGCGTGTAAAGACCCATAAGGACGCTGCGCGGCCGCGGCAGCTTGTAGTCGGGCAGTTCCAGCATGAACGGCGGCGTCGGGTTGTCGCGCCAGAAGAAATATTTGGTCAGGAACGACACGCCGAGCGCGCTGACGATGCCGGCAGCGTAGAGCCCGAACATCACCAATCCCTGCAGGCCGACAAAGCCGAGCACCTGCTTGTTGGGAATGAAGGCGGAAATGATCAGCGTATAGACCGGAATGCGCGCCGAGCAGGTCATCAGCGGCGCCACCAGGATAGTAGTCAGCCGGTCGCGCGGATTGTCGATCACCCGTGTCGCCATGATGCCGGGGATGGCACAGGCAAAGCTCGACAGCAGCGGGATGAAGGCGCGGCCGTGCAATCCGGCACCGCCCATAATGCGGTCCATCAGGAAGGCGGCGCGCGCCATATAGCCAAGGTCTTCCAAGAGCAAAATGAACAGGAACAGGATCAGGATCTGCGGCAGGAAGACGACCACGCTGCCGACGCCATTGATGACGCCGTCCTGCAGGAAACTCTGCAACAGGCCTGCGGGCAGCACATCGTGCACCGCGGCGCCGAGCGCGTCGAAGCCGGACGAAATGAGATCCATCACCGGCTGCGCCCAACTGAACACCGCCTGGAACATCACGAACAGGATGCCCAATAGGATGATCAGACCGATCACCGGATGCAGTAACACCGCATCGAGCCGGGCCGTCAGCGTGTCCGGTTTCTCCGGCATGCGTACGGCAACTTTGATCAGTCGGTCGGCCTCGCGCTGGGCGGCGCGCAATTCGCCGGTGGTCGGCGTCCGCCAGCCGGTTGCGCCGCTATGCGTCGGCACGGCCGCGGCCAGTTCGTCGAGCCGGCGCATCAAGTCGTCGGTGCCGCCGCGGCGCACCGCCGCCGCGGTAATCACCGGCACGCCGAGTTCCGCCGACAGCCGATCGAGATCGATCTCCATGCCACGCCGGCGCGCGATGTCGATCATGTTGAGCACCAGCAGCAGCGGCCGCCCGACCTGCTTGAGTTCGATCACCAAGCGTAAGGCCAGACGCAGATTGGTGGCATCGGCAACGCAGACCAAGAGGTCCGGCGCGGTTTCGGATGCGAAACGGCCGAGCACCACGTCGCGCGTCACCTCTTCATCGGGACTGCGCGCGCGCAGCGAGTAAGTGCCGGGCAAATCGATTAGGCTCACGCTGAGCCCCGACGGCGTGCGCATCGCGCCGCTCTTGCGCTCGACGGTGACGCCCGGATAGTTGGCGACCTTCTGCCGGCTGCCGGTGAGTGCATTGAACAGCGCGGTCTTGCCGCTGTTCGGCGTTCCGATCAGGGCAAAACGTCGGACCCCTGCTTCGGCCGTCGCGCTCATTGCTGATCCAAATTTCCGGTCAGATGACGAGAATCGCCATCGCCTCGCGGCGCCGCAGTGCGACCGTCGCCGCGTTGACGCGCACCGCGATCGGGTCGCGGCCAATCGCCCCCTCGTGCAGGATTTCGATGGTGGCGCCTTCGGTGAAACCGAGCTCGACCAGTCGCCGTTCGAGTTCCCCGGTCGGCAGATCGGATGCCTCGTCGGCCGCGGCAATGGCGTCGATGCGGCCGCGGAATCCTTTACGGGCCAATCCCAAGGGTGCTTTGGTCGACGGCATGTTGTTCTCGCTCATAACCGCATCATCCTGCATATGCGTATGATTATCATTTCCACTTTCATGTGGATCGCTCCATGATTTAAATCAAGAGAAATAGCCAAAATATTTCAGTAGGTTAGAATGATTATAAGGAAACCGCCACTGACCGCGATATGGGGCATGATAATAGAAGCGCCGGAGTAGCTGGGTAAGTCATCATCATCGTGATTCCAACACACGCAGCCGCAGGCCGGGTCGAACCGGATCCAGCCGATTCCGCGAAGGCGTGGCTGCGTCTGGCCGTCGCCGTGTTGCTGAGCACGATCGGTGGGGTCGGCATGTGGTCGGTGGTGGTGGCGCTGCCCGCCATTCAAGCCGATTTCGGCGTCACCCGCGCCGATGCCTCGCTACCCTATACGCTAACAATGCTCGGCTTTGCCGGCGGCGGCGTGGTCATGGGCCGGCTCGCCGACCGCTTCGGCATCACCGTGCCAGTTATTGTCAGCACGCTGTGCCTCGGCGCCGGTTACGTCGCTGTCGGGCATGCCGCGAGTCTGTGGCAGGTGGCGATCGCGCATGGGCTGCTGATCGGGACCGGCTGCTCGGCGACTTTCGGGCCCTTGATGGCCGACATCTCGCACTGGTTCACCAAGCGCCGCGGCATCGCGGTCGCCATCACCGCCTCCGGTAATTATCTTGCCGGCACGATCTGGCCGCCGGTCGTGCAGCATTTCATCGCCGCCGACGGCTGGCGCGCGACCTCTATCGGCATCGGCCTGTTTTGTCTCATCACCATGCTACCGCTCGCGCTGGCGCTGCGCCGCCAAATCGCCGGCCATCATACCGCAGCCGCCAGCGCCGAAGCGGCACGCCGCCAGGCCGCCCTGCCGTTGTCGCCGGGCGCGCTGCAGACGCTGCTGTTTGTCGCCGGCATTGCCTGCTGCGTCGCGATGTCCATGCCGCAAGTGCATATAGTCGCTTATTGCGGCGATCTCGGTTACGGCGCGGCGCGCGGCGCCGACATGCTGTCGCTGATGCTGGCTTGCGGGATCGTCAGCCGGGTGGCTTCGGGGTTCATCGCCGACCGCATCGGCGGCGTGCGCACGCTGCTGCTCGGTTCGATGCTGCAAGGAACCGCGCTGTTTCTCTATCTGTTCTTCGACGGTCTCACCTCACTCTACGTGATCTCAGGGCTGTTCGGATTGTTCCAGGGCGGCATCGTGCCGAGCTATGCCATCATCGTGCGCGAATATTTTCCGGCGCCCGAAGCCAGCACGCGCGTCGGCCTGGTGATCATGGCGACCGTGCTCGGCATGGCGCTGGGCGGCTGGATGTCGGGCGCGATCTTCGATTTTACCGGTTCCTATCAGGCGGCCTTCCTCAACGGGCTCGGCTGGAACCTGCTCAATGTGTCGATCGCGATCTTCCTGCTGCTGCGCTCGCGCGGCCGGCCAGCATTTGCGTCTGTCGCATGAATTCTCGCGATATGAGACTTAACCTGAATTTTGCACCGCATCGCGGGCAGATCGAACAAAAAGCCTACCGGATCGCCGGCGCGGTCATTGACAACGCGGCGCAAAACGAAAAAATCCGCACCGCCTAGGCAAGTGGGGGATTTCTTTAATGCAATTTTCTGTAGCGCGGCCGGACGTCGTCCGCGCAATCAATCAACGCTGGCTACTGAAATTCTGGAATCAGCATTTAGGAACCCATCGCGTTCCGCGGTGGCAGTCTGTGGAGGTTGAGAACCTGTCGCGCGTGGCGTCGAATCTGAGCATTTTGGAGGTGAGCGGCGGCACCGGCCCGGCGCGGTTCCTGGTCCGCTTTCACGGCGAGCCGATCGGCCAGATCTATGGCTCAACCGACCGCCGCGGAAAATATCTCGACGAGATCATTCCATCCGCCGGCCACCAGGAGGGCCTGGCGCCTTATCACCAGGCGCTGGATACCGGCCGGCCGGTCTACACCATTCACGACGTGACCGACCGCAGCGGGCGGCTGGTCTATTACGAGCGGCTGTTGCTGCCTTACTCGCTCGACGGACAAACCATCGATCATATTCTGGCGTTGTTCGAATTCGTCTGCCCCGACGGGGCCTTCGAGCCCCACGCGCTGATGAAATCGCCGGGCGCGGCACCGGTGCTGCGGCTTTCCGCCATCATCGAGCCGCTGGCGCTGGCCTGAATCGCTAGAACGCCTCGTCGGGCAATTCCATCGTCGAGCCGGCGCCCGACTGAATGCGCGCGAAATGCGTCGCCGTCTCCGGCAGCATGCGCTCCATGAAGAAGCGCGCGGTAGTGAGCTTGGCCTTCATGCCGGCCGCCGCGCCGTTCGCCTTCGGCAGCTTAGCGTTGGCCGCCTCGGCGATGCGCGCCCACATATAGCCGAGCGCCACCAGCCCGAACATATGCATGTAGTCGGTGGCGCCGGCGCCTGCATTGTCGGGCTTGGCCATGGCATTCTGCATGAACCACATCGAAGCCTGCTGCAGATGGCCGAGCGCGACGCCGAGCGGCGTGACGAACGGCTTCATGGCGGCGTCGGCGCCCTTCTCCTTGATGAAGGCGCCGACCTCGTTGAGGAACGCCATGAGCGCGCGGCCGCCGTCCTTGCCGAGCTTTCGTCCTACAAGATCCAATGCCTGGATACCGTTGGCGCCCTCATAGATCATGGCGATGCGGGCGTCGCGCACGAACTGCTCCATGCCGTGCTCGGCGATGTAGCCGTGGCCGCCGAACACCTGCTGTGCCATCACCGTATTCGCAAAGCCGGTGTCGGTGAGCACGCCTTTGACCACCGGCGTGAGCAAGCCCATGTAATCGTCCGCGCTCTGGCGTTGCTTGCCGTCCTCGGAACGCCGCGCGATGTCGCCCTGCAGCGCGGTCCATAGCACCAGCGCGCGGCCCGCCTCGTTAAAGGCGCGGATGCTCATCAGCGTTCGGCGCACGTCCGGATGCACGATGATCGGATCGGCCGGCTTGTCGGGATATTTGGCGCCCGAGAGCGCGCGGCCCTGCAGGCGTTCCTTGGCGTAGATCGCCGCGTTCTGATAGGCGACCTCCGACAGCGCCAGGCCTTGCACGCCGACGCCGAGCCGCGCCTCGTTCATCATCGTGAACATGGCGGGCAGGCCGCGGTTTTCTTCGCCGACCAGCCAGCCGATGGCGCCGTCGTAATTCATCACGCAGGTCGAATTGGCGTGGATGCCCATTTTCTCTTCGATCGAACCGCAGGAAACGCCGTTGGGCGCGCCGAGCGAACCGTCGTCCTTGACGATTATCTTCGGCACCACAAAAAGCGAAATGCCCTTGGTGCCGGCCGGCGCGCCTTCGATGCGCGCGAGCACCAGGTGCACGATATTGTCGGCCAGATCGTGCTCGCCGGCGGAGATGAAGATCTTGGTGCCGGTGATCTCGTAGCTGCCGTCGGCCTGTTTTACCGCCTTGGTGCGCAACAAGCCGAGATCGGTGCCGCAATGCGGCTCGGTGAGATTCATGGTGCCGGTCCATTCGCCGGTCACCATCTTGGGCAGATATTTGCGTCTTCAGTTCCGGCGAGGCATGCGCGAGCAGCGCGGCGATGGCGCCCTGCGTGAGGCCCGGATACATGGCGAAGGCCATGTTGGCCGAGCAAAGCATTTCGTTCACCGCCACGGTGAGCGTCGCCGGCAGGTCCTGGCCGCCGAATTCGGCCGGCACCGAGATGCCGATCCAGCCGCCCTCGACCAGTTGCTTGAAGGCATCCTTGAAGCCGGCCGGCGTACTGACGCTGCCATCTGAATTGCGCTTGCAGCCTTCCTTGTCCCCAATACGATTGAGCGGGGTGAGCACTTCTTCGCTGAATTTGGCCGCCTCGCGCAGCACGGCCTCCACCACGTCGGGCGAAGCATCACCGAAGCCCGGGAGATTGCCGTAGCGGTCGAGATGGAAGACGTCGTTCAACAGGAACAACGTATCGTCCACGGGGGCCTTGTAGGTCGGCATTAGTTCCTCCCGGCGTCGAGCGCGCGCCGTTCACGACTCGTTAACTATTGGACGATTGCGACCAGTTCAAGAATGGCCGCGGTATCCCCAAGCGCCGCAAGCGCAACGGCGACCGAACAATCGCGCATCCGGCTTACAAGCGCGTTAACCCGCCGCTTACCGCCGGGTGCGACCAAAACCGCAGGCAAATTCCGGCACTTCCGCCCAATCCTTAACTCCGTGTTTACCGCGACAGGCAAAAAGTCGGGGCAGAGGACTGCGAACCGCACCCGTATCCACCCGCTGTTAACGCGTGCCGGTTCCACGGAGAGCCCATGAGGCTCCTTCGCCTCCACCTCGAACGTGGGTGCGAGCAATGAAATTTGGCGTCCCGTGGAGTCTGAAAGGGATACGGCCGGAAGCCCGCGAAACCGCCGAAGCGGCGGCGCGCCGGTCGGGCATGTCACTGGGCGAATGGCTCAACTCCGTGATCATCCAGCAAGCCGAACAGGTGGGCGTGCAATCCCCTCCTCTGGCCGATGACGAATTTCACGGCGGCGATCTCGGCGCAGTGAATCATCGACCCGCCGACGTGCCGCTGCGCGCCGAGCAGCTCGCGCCCAAGGGGCCCGAGGCCTACGCACCGAAGCGCAGCCGCAGCGTGACATCGCCGCCGCCTGAGATGCCGAGCGAGCGGGTGCCGCCCAGTATCGAGCGCGCCGTCGCCGAAATCGCGGCGCGTCAGCGCATTCTCAATACCGCGCCGCCGCCGCGGCAGCAGCCACAAGCGACCATGGCTGCGCCCGCGCCAGTCCCCGCGCCGCCGCCGCCGCAAGATCTGTCGGGCCTGGAGGACCAGCTCCGCAATATCACCAACATGATCGAGACTTTGCGCCTGCCGGGCGTCGAACAAGCGATCAACGCCCTGCGCGACGAGCTCGGCGAGATCGGCCGCACGCTAAGCGATGCGATGCCGCGCCATGCGCTTGAGGCCATTGAAAAGCAGATCCAAGACCTTGACCAGCGCATCGCCGAGGGCCGCCAGGCCGGCGTCGACGCCGCCTCGCTCGGCGGCATCGAGCACGGGCTTGCCGAAGTACGCGACGCGTTGCACGGCCTGATGCCGGCGGAAAACCTGATCGGGTTCACCGACGCGGTAGCAAACCTCGCGCACAAGATCGATCTCATCGTCGCCCAGAAAGATCCGGCGACGCTAGCGCAGCTCGAGAGCTCCATCATCACGCTGCGCGAGATGAGCAACCACGTCGCCTCCAATGACACCGTGCGGGGGCTTGCCGCCCAGGTGCAGGCGCTGGGTGAGAAGATCGAATATATGGCCAGCGCCGGAACCGGCAGCGACGCGTTCAACCACCTCGACCATCGTATTGCGGCGCTCTCGGACACGCTGGCCGAGCGCACGCAAAACGGCAGCGCGGTGCCGCCGCGGCTGGAAGCCCTGGTCCAATCGCTCGCCGACAAGATCGAGCAGATACAGAACACGCGCGGCGGCGGCGACGCCTTCGGCCATCTCGAGGATCGTATCGTCAAGCTGGTGGAGAAGCTGGACGCTTCCGATTCGCGGCTCGGCCATCTGGAAGGGATCGAGCGCGGCCTCGCCGACCTTCTGATCCACATCGAAGATATGCGGGCGAACAAGGACGCCGCCGGGTTACGCGCGCAAGGCTCGCTGGAGGTCGATGACCTCAAACACGATATCGCCCGCACCCAGGATGCATTGGAAGCGGTGCACGGCACGCTCGGCCATGTCGTCGACCGCCTCGCCACGATCGAAATGGATATTCGCGGCGACGCGCGCTCCCGTGGTGCGCCCGACAGCGAGACCGTGCACCATGAGCCGGCCCACCCGATCGGTAACGCGACCTCCGCGCCAGCGCCGATGCCGGCGCCACTGCCGCCGGCGGCCGCTGCCCCTGCGCTCGCACCAGCGCCCGCGCCCCGGCGCGCGCCGCCGGCCGCCCAATTGCCGATCGATTCCGATCTGCCGGCCGATCAGCCGCTCGAGCCCGGCTCGGGGCCGCCGGCTTTGAACGCCAATCCGGCGGCGCGCATTGCCGCCTCGGAAGCCGCGCTCGGCGGCACGCGGCCCGCCGCCACGCCTGGCGGCAAATCCAGCTTCATCGCCGCCGCCCGCCGCGCCGCCCAGGCGGCGGTGCAGCAACCGAACGGCCGCACGCCGAGCGCCGAGCCGGTCGCGGCCTACGAGCCTGCGGCCGCGTCGCTGCGCGCCAAAATGATGAAGCGCGTGAAATCGCTGTTCGTCGCGGCCAGCATCATTGCCATCGTGGTCGGATCGATCCAGATCGCCGGCAATGTATTTGATCTGAACAACTCCGCCATCAAGACGGCAGAAGCCCCCACCGAGACCGCCGAGCCGGCGACGTCCAGCACCGCGCCCGAATCGACTGCCAGCATTGCCGCCAAACCACTCGCGCTACCGAAACTGTCGACCATTGGACCGCTGGCATCGCCGCCCGGCAGCCCGGCAATTGCAACCCCGTCGCCGCTGGGCTTGAACCCGACGACGCAAACATTGCCGTCATTGTTCGACCCGCCGATGCTCGGATCGCAGAACGACATCACCGGATCGATTTCGCGCCCGGCCGGCAACAGCCAGGCGGCGCGCCCGGCGGTCCCGTCTACCCAGCCAGGCCAGCCATCCGCCAACCTATTGCCGACCGCCATCGGCGGACCCAAATTGCGCAGCGCGGCCACTGCCGGCGATGCCGCCGCCGCCTACGAGGTGGCTGTGCGCTTCGCGGAGGGACGCGGCGTGCCGGTCAATATGGATGAGGCGGCGCACTGGTACGAGCGTGCAGCCAGCAAGGGCCTCACGCCGGCGCAATTCCGCTATGCCAGCCTCTTGGAAAAGGGCCTCGGCGTGAAGAAGGACTTGGGCGCCGCCCGCCGGCTCTACCTCGCCGCTGCCACCAAGGGCAACAGCAAGGCGATGCATAATCTCGCCGTGCTCTATGCCGAAGGCATTGACGGCAAGCCGGATTACGCCATCGCCGTGCAATGGTTCCGCAAGGCCGCGCAGCGCGGCATCGCCGACAGCCAGTACAATCTCGGCGTTCTGTGCGCGCGCGGCCTCGGCACCGACAAGAGCTATGCCGAAGCCTACAAATGGTTCGCACTCGCGGCCGCCCAAGGCGACGAGGAAGCCGCCAAGAAGCGCGACGAGATCGCAGCCGATCTGGACGCTTCCGCGCTGGCCGCCGCCCGCCAAGCGGTGAAAAGCTTCGTGGCCGTTCCGCAGCCGCAAGACGCCACCACCGTTCGCGAACCGCCGGGCGGCTGGGATGCCGCCGCCGGCGAGCATTCGCACGGCAAGCAGCGGCTGGCGGGGCCGCTGGCACTCGGCGCTTTCGAGGTCGGAAAACGGTGAACAAGCGCGTCCGGCCACGCAAAAGCGTGATCGCAGCCCTGTTCATCGCTAAGATCGCCCCGACCTCTGACCCAGAGTCGCTGCCGGATCCGCAAGACGTGACGTTGACCGCAAGGTGAACCTCGCGCCGGCGCGGACCGGCCAGCGGTGCATTGGCCGCGAACGCCGGACGACGCCCCTTGCAGATTTATCTTCCGATCGCCGACATGCCCGTGAACGTCTTCCTTGTGCTGGGGATGGGGCTCGCGGTCGGCTACATGTCAGGCATGTTCGGCATCGGCGGCGGTTTCCTGATGACGCCGCTCTTGATCTTCATAGGCGTCTCGCCCGCAGTGGCGGTGGCGAGCGTGGCGAGCCACATCGCCGCCTCCTCGTTCTCCGGCGCGATCAACTATTGGAACCGACGCGCGCTCGATCTCGCGCTCGCGCTGATGCTGCTGAGCGCCGGCATTATTGGCACCGCGACCGGCGTTTGGCTGTTCACCGAATTGCGCGCACTTGATCAGCTCGACCTGATCATCGGCCTCTCCTATGTCACGCTGCTGACGATCGTCGGCGCCATCATGATCTATGAGAGCGTGCGCGCGATCGTGCGCACACGCCACGGCATGCCAGCAACGCTGCGCCGGCCGGGCAGCCACACCTGGTTCCATGGGCTGCCATTCAAGCTGCGCTTCAAACGCTCGAAAATTTACGTGTCGGCGATACCGGTCTGGGTGATCGGATACCTGATCGGCTTCATCGGCGCGATCATGGGCATCGGCGGCGGATTCCTGCTGGTGCCAATGCTGATCTATTTCCTGCGCGTGCCGACCGCGACCGTGATCGGCACCTCGATGGTGCTCACCTTGGTCACCATGGCGTCGGCGACGGTAATGCATGCGGCCACCAATCATCTGGTTGACGCCGTGCTGGCCTTGATCCTGATGGTCGGCGGCGTGGTCGGCGCGCAATTCGGCGCGCGCACCGGGCAGAAGATGCGCGGCGAACGGCTGCGCCTCCTGCTCGGCCTCTTGGTTTTCGCGGTCGGCCTGCGCTTCGCCTATGAGCTGGTGGTGCAGCCGGAAGACCTGTACTCGATACGTCACGTCAGGGTCGAATGATGCGGCGCATCGCATTCATCCTCGTCATCGTGATCCTGGCCTGCGGGATGAATCCTGCCGCCGCCGAACGGCTGGTGCTGTCGCTGTCGCACCACCGGGTGGCGATCACCTCGAATTTCATCGGCGAGGAGCTGGTGCTGTTCGGCACGATCGAGCCCGATCCCAACAAGGCCGCGCTGCGGGCGAGCTACGATCTTGTCGTCACCGTCACCGGGCCACGCCAGACGTTGCGCACCCGGCGCAAGCAGCGCGTGCTCGGCATCTGGGTTAACGTCGACTCGCGCGAATTCGTGCGCGCGCCGTCCTATCTCGCCATCCTGAGCAACCGCCCGGTTGCTCAGATCGCCCAGCCGGACATTTTGCGGCGATTGCAGATCGGGCTCGCTAATTTCCTGCTGCCGCAACGCATTGGACCGGATATCGCCGATACCGTGCGCGACGATCCGTTCCGGCGAGCGTTCGTGCGGCTGCAAGTCCAGCAGGGCCTGTACAGCGAAATCGCCACTGCGGTGACATTCCTTACGCCGGCTGTGTTCCGCGCCACGATCCCGCTGCCGGCCGATGTGCCGACCGGCAATTATACGGTCGACGTCAAACTGTTCTCCAACGGCGCGCTGGTGGCGCGCAATAATTCGGCGCTGGAAGTGACCAAGGCGGGGTTCGAGCAATATGTCGCCGACGCCGCGCGCGACCATGGCCTGTTCTACGGCTTCGTGACCATGCTGATGGCGCTGCTGACCGGCTGGATCGCCAGCGTGGTGTTGAGAAGGGATTGAGTTTCAATCGGGCAAACAGCGCTTGGCGGCGAAGGCGTAGAGCCTGCCCTCGCCCAGCATGTGCGCGGTGAATGAAAGCGTGCCGAACAGGTCGGCGAAGGCGATGTCGCGCACATTGAGTCCGCCGGTATAGGCGCCGAAGGCCGGCATCACCATGCGCGTGGCGTCCGCCGCGAAGCAGCGGCGACTGACGGTGCGGCCGCGGTGGGCGACGCGCGCGATCGGGTGCAGATGCCCGGCGATTTCGCCGGCAGCGCCGCTCGGCAGATGACGGAAAGTCAAGCCGCCGATGGTCAGCGCAGCCTCGAACACGCCGCCGATATCCGCCGCTGGTTCCGGATCGTGGTTGCCGATAAGCCAGATCCAGTCCCGGCCGCGCTGCAGCGCGCGCAGATTGTCGCGGTCTTCGGCGGAGAGCCGCGCCGGCCCGCCGCCGTCGTGGAAACTGTCGCCCAGCGCCACTATGCAGCGCGGCGCGTAGCGCGCGATCAGCCGGGCGAGGCGCGCCAGCGTTGCCGCCGTATCATAGGGCGGCAGCAACTGGCCGCGCGCGGCGAAGCTCGATCCTTTTTCCAGATGCAGATCAGCGACGGCGAGTAGCCCTTGGTCGGGCCAATACAGCGCGCCGCCGGGGTCGGCGATGAGTATCATTCCAGCAACTGCGATTGCATGGTCCGCTCGTCTACGCGCAAGCGGGGACCCAGTGCTTTCTGGCTCGGGATTCCAGCTGGAGCCTGTACTCGGGCCAGCCGAAGGCCGGACCCGGGTACGGGAATGAGCGGGAAAATTCACTGCATCGCCTCCTTCACCAGTTCGTCGGCGGCTTCCGCCAAGAGCGAATCGGCTGCCTCGCCATAGACCGTCTCGCGCCCAATCTCCAGCATCACCGGAACCGCCAGCGGCGAGACATGGTCGAGCGCTTTATGGACGATTCGGCCCTGGATGCGCGAGAGCATTTCGGAGAGCCGCCTGATGTCGAGCAGCCCGGCGGCGGCATCGGCGCGCGCCGCCCGCAGCAGGATGTGGTCGCCCTGGTGCTTGCGCAGCACGTCATAGACGAGATCGGTGGAGATAGTAAGCTGGCGACGCGATTTCTCCTCGCCCGGAAAGCGCCGTTCGATCAGGCCGGCGATAATCGCACAGGAACGGAACGTGCGTTTCATCAAGGCGGATTCAGCGAGCCATGCTTCCAGATCATCGCCCAGCATGTCCTGGTCGAACAAAGCGCTGAGCGACAGGTCGCCGCGCGCAATGCGCAGGCCGAGATCGCCAAGGCCCCAGACCGCCAGGGCATATTCGTTGGCGACAAAGCCGAGCGGCTTTTGTCCCGCGCGCTCGAGCCGGCGGGTGAGCAGCATGCCGAGCGTCTGGTGCGCCAGCCTTCCTTCGAAGGGATAGCAAACCAGATAATATTTGGCGGCGCGCGGAAAGGTTTCGACCAGCAGGTCGCCGGCGCGCGGCAGCAGCGAGCGCCATTGCTGGATTTCCAGCCATTCGCGCACCTGGTCGGGCAGCGCGCGCCAGGCGCGGCTGTCGGCGAGGATCGCACGCACGCGCGCGGCCAAATAGGTCGAGAGCGGAAACTTGCCGCCTTCATAGGCCGGCACTTTCGGATCGGCAGCGGTCGAGCGCGAGACATAGACCTCGTCCTCGACCAGCGCCTCGTATTTCAAGATTTCGCCGGCGAACACGAAGGTGTCGCCTTGGCTGAGCGTTTCGATGAAATATTCCTCGACCTCCCCGAGCAGCCGGCCGCCGCGCGGAATGAAAGCGCCGGAAGCGCGCGAGCGCACCAGCCTCACCTTCAGCATGTCGGCTTCCACGATGGTGCCGACATTCATGCGGTAACGCTGGGCGACGCGCGGATGGGTGATGCGCCAGCGGCCGTCCTTGCCCTGCCTGATTTTTGCGAACCGCTCGTAGGCCTTCAGCGCATATCCGCCGGTGGCGACGAAATCGATCGCGGCGTCGAAATCGGCGCGGTCGAGGCTCGCATAAGGCGCAGCCGCACGCACTTCTGCGTAGAGTTCGTCACTCAGGAACGGCGCGCCGACCGCGCGGCCGAGAATATGCTGCGCCAACACGTCGAGCGCGCCGGTGCGCAAGGGCGGCGTGTCTTGCGCATTCTCCGCGACGGCGTCGATGGCGGCGCGGCATTCCAGTACCTCGAAGCGGTTGGCCGGCACCAACACGGCTTGCGAGGGCTCGTCCAGCCGGTGGTTGGAGCGCCCGATCCGCTGCAGCAGCCGCGAGGCGCCTTTCGGCGCGCCGACGTTGATCACGAGATCGACGTCGCCCCAGTCGACGCCAAGGTCGAGCGACGACGTACACACCACCGCGCGCAATTTGCCAGCCACCATGGCGTCCTCGACCTTGCGGCGCTGTGCGACGTCGAGCGAACCGTGATGCAGTGCGATGGCGAGATTGTCGTCGTTTGCGCCCCACAATTCCTGGAACAGGAATTCGGCCTGGCTGCGGGTGTTGACGAACACCAGCGTGGTCTTGTGGCGCTTGATCAGATCGTAGATTTCGCCGAGCGCGTGGCGCGCCGAATGCCCGGCCCAGGGCAAGTGCTCTTGCGTCTCGAGCATGGTGACCTGCGGCTGCGCGCCGGCTCGCGCGATCACCAGATCGGCGCGCACCGCGCGGCCCACGGATTGCGGCACCAGGAAGCGCGCGAGGTCGTCGGGCTCGGCCACCGTTGCCGACAGGCCTACGGTGGTGATTTGCGGCGCCAGCGCGAACAACCGCGCCAGGCCGAGCGACAAAAGATCGCCACGCTTGGAAGTGACCAGCGAATGCAATTCGTCGAGCACCACGCGCTTGAGCGTGCCGAACAAATACGGCGCGTCGGCACTCGCCAGTAGCAGGGCGAATTGCTCCGGCGTGGTGAGCAGAATGTCGGGCGGATAGCGGCGCTGACGCTGGCGCTTGGAGGCGGGCGTGTCGCCGGTGCGGGTTTCCAGCCGCACCGGCAAGCCCCATTTCCTTGACCGGAATTTCCAGGTTGCGCGCGATGTCCACCGCCAGCGCCTTCAGCGGGGAGATATAGAGGGTGTGCAGGCCCTGCGAACGGCGGAGGTCACGCCCGGTGGAGACCAGCCGGCGCGGCGCGGCGGTCATCTCGTAAAGCTCCACCAGCGTTGGCAGGAAGCCGGCCAGCGTCTTGCCGCCGCCGGTCGGCGCGATCAGCAGCACCGAGCGCCCTTCCCGCGCCTTGGCCAGCAATTCGAGCTGGTGCGGGCGCGGCGCCCAGCCGCGGCCGGCGAACCAGCGGGCAAAGATAGCGGGTAGCGGCGCGGGCAATTCGGCGGGGCCGAGCGTTGTTGCGGGTTCCATTCCGCGATTCTAAGGCATATCTGAGAGCGGCGCGCATCAATGTGATAGGCTGCGATCATGACCCAGGATCAAACCACCCCGGAAGAGGCGCCCATGGCCAACGACACTATGACCAAGGTTTTCGGCGGCTCGCCGCTGGCGGTGCTGGCACGCCTGGTGCTGGTTTCGATCCTGGTCGGCGTCGTGCTGGCGGCGCTGGGCTTAGACCCGTTCGACATCATCAGCAGCGTGGAGCGGCTGATCCGCCACATCTGGGACATGGGCTTCGATGCGGTGCGCTGGCTGTGGCGCTATTTCCTGCTCGGCGCGGTGATCGTGATCCCGATCTGGATCGTCATCCGCCTCGTCAATGCGCCAAGAGGGAAATAAATAGTTTCAGCTCGGCCAGCTTTCCGCCGTCATATCCGCCGCATCCGAACCGACCATGGACGCCAACGAATTGCGGTGGCCGCGCTTGAGCGCCGCCAGCAGGTCCGCCTTGATCTCCGACACCGCGCCGATGCCGCGATACACCAGCCCGGTGTAAAGCTGCAGCAGGCTCGCCCCGGCCTTGATCTTGGCGATGGCGGTCGGTCCGGAGTTGACGCCGCCGGCGCCGATCAGCGGGAACGCGCCCTCGGTACGCACGAAGGTCTCCGCCAGCATGCGGGTCGCAAGCTTGAACAGCGGCCGCCCCGACAGCCCGCCCGCCTCCCTCGCCTTGTCGCGCTCGCGCAGCGCGCCCGGCCGCGCGATCGTGGTGTTGCCGACGATCATGCCGTCGACGCCGCGCTTTGCGCGCGACACCGACCGCGTCGTCGAGTTCGGACAGCGTGAGATCGGGCGCGATCTTGACCAGCACCGGTACCGGCCCGACGCGCTGGCGCACGCGTTCGCGCGCGTCGAGCACGCGGGCGAGCAGATCGTCGAGCGCCTTGGCCTGCTGCAGATCGCGCAGGCCGGGCGTATTGGGCGAGGAGACGTTGACGGTGAAATAGCTGGCGACCGCCGCGAAGGTTTCGACCAGCCGCGCATAGTCGCCGGCCGCGGTCGGCGCTGTCGCGGTTGGCGCCGATATTGACGCCGACGATGCCGCCCTCGCCCGCGCGCGCGGCCAGCCGCTTGAGCACCGCCGCCGCGCCCGCGTTGTTGAAGCCGAGCCGGTTGATCACGCCTTCGTCCGCCTCGAGGCGGAACAGGCGCGGGCGCGGATTACCGACTTGCGGCTGCGGGGTGACGGTGCCGACCTCCACAAAGCCGAAGCCCAGCCGCAGCAGCGCGTCCGGCACCTGCGCGTTCTTGTCGAAGCCGGCGGCGATCCCCACCGGATTGGGGAAATTGAGCCCGAAGGCGCGTACCGCCAATTCGCGGGCGTCGGCCGCCGGCCGCGGCAGCGGCATATAGCGCAAGGCCTTGATCGCCAAGGCATGCGCGTCCTCCGGGTCGAGGGCCCGCATCAGCGGGCGGGACAGGCGGTCGAAGAAACCGATCACCGCATTCGGCTCCGGGGTTGCATGGAATTCGACCCTATCGGCGGGGGTGCGGCTTGTTCAAGGCAAGCCTTGCACAAAGCTATTGCGCGAGGGGGGCGACTCAAGGCTATAATTCCTATATCATGGACTTGAGTCTCAGACGGGGCCACCCGCATGTCGCTGACACATAACCAGATCTGGACTGCCATCGACCGGCTGGCCGCCCGCGCCAAGCTGACGGCTTCAGGTCTCGCCAAGAAGGCGGGCCTTGACCCGACCACCTTCAACAAATCCAAGCGCATAACGCCGGAAGGCCGGCCGCGCTGGCCGTCCACCGAATCGGTGGCCAAGGCGCTGGCCGCCACCGGCACCAAGGTCGACACCTTCGTCAACCTGATCACCGACAGCGGCAAAGTGGCGATTTCGAACGTGCCGTTGATCGGCTTCGCCGAAGCCGGCGCTGGCGGCTATTTCGACGACGGCGGCTTCCCGGTCGGCAAGGGCTGGGAGGAGATCGCCTTCCCCTCGGTCACCGACGAGCACGCCTATGCGCTGGAAATCTCCGGCAACTCGATGAAGCCGGCCTATCGCGACGGCGACGTCATCGTGGTGTCGCCGGCCGCTCCCGTGCGCAAGGGCGACCGCGTGGTGGTCAAGACCAAGGACGGCGAGGTGATGGTCAAGGAACTCAAGCGCAAGAACTCGAAGCACATCGAGCTCAAATCGCTCAATGCCGAGCACCGCGACCGCACATTGCCGATGTCCGAAGTGCTGTGGGTCGCGCGCATTGTGTGGGCGAGTCAGTAGCCGATTCATTTGCGCCCTCGGCGGCGCAGCGCGCTTGCCTTCCGACCGATCTGAATAGAAGGTCCGGCAGTGTCTGGTGATTACGTTCATGGATATTCGGGCCGCGAGGCTCGGCGACTGATTGACCAAGCCACCAGTCTCGCCGAATTGTTGCACTGGGACACCGTATTCCCCGCGAACAGCGAGGTGCTCGAAGCCGGCTGCGGGGTCGGCGCGCAAACGACAACGATCGCCCGCAATAGTCCGCAGACCCGTTTCCTCTCCATCGATCTTTCGGCCGATTCACTCGCGCTGGCACGGGAGCGGACAGCCGGCGCCGGCATCACCAATGTTGCATTTCTTCAGGCCGATATTTTCAACCTTCCGTTTGAGCAGCAGAGCTTCGACCACGTGTTCGTGTGTTTCGTGCTCGAGCATCTGCGCGATCCAGTCGGCGCGCTGGTCCATCTCAAGCAGGTGCTGAAACCCGGCGGCAGCGTGACGGCGATCGAGGGCGATCACGGCTCGGCGTACTTTCATCCGGATAGCGCCGACGCGCGGCGCGCGATTCAATGCTTGATCGATCTACAGGCCGATGCGGGCGGCGACGCACTGATCGGGCGCCGCCTCTATCCGCTGTTGTCCGAAGCCGGCTTCAAGCAGGTCACGGTTTTCCCGCGCATGGTCTATGTCGATGCCAGCCGCCCGCAACTCGTCGATGGATTCACCAGGAATACGTTCAACGCCATGGTGGAAGGCGTTCGCAGCGACGCGATCGCGTGCGGTCTCATCGACCCGGACTCGTGGGGCCGCGGCATCCGCGATCTTCACTGCACGACGGAGCGCGACGGTGTGTTCTGCTACACCTTCTTCAAGGCCGTCGCGACGGCGTGACGCGCGTCAGTTGCTGCTTATGCCGAGCGCGCCAGCGCGCCGTCGATCATATCGACGGTGTTCTGCAGGCCATAAACCGCGACGAAGGAGCCGAAGCGCGGGCCCTTCTCCTGCCCGAGCAGCACCTGATAGAGCATGTTGAACCAGTCGAGCGAAACGCCCGGCTTGCCGTCCTTGGCCTTCTTCTTTTGATCGAGGAACGGCTCGCGCCGCCCGACCTCGTAGACGACGTCCTGGATTTCTTCGGCGGACGCGGTTGCCGGCAAATTCGCCAGCGCGTCGCGCAAATCGATCAGCGCCGCGCGTTCCACGTCGGTCGGCTGGCGAAACTTCTTTGCCGGCTGCACGAAGTCGCGGAAATAATGGATGGCGTATTCGACCTGCGCGTTGAGCTTCGGATGCGTCTGCGGCGTGACGCCCGGCCGGTAGCGCCCGATGAATCCCCACAGCGTCTCGGCATTTTCCGCGTTCGACGACGACACCAGCGTGAGCAGCATGGAGAACGTGACTGGCATCTCGATCTTGGGCGGATGGCCCGAATGGATGTGCCAGACCGGATTGGACAACCGCTGCCGCGCGTCCTGCCGCTGATAGCCGTCGAGGAATTGCTGGTACTCGTCGACCGTGCGCGGGATGACGTCGAAATAGAGCCGCTTGGCCGCCTTCGGTTCGCGGTACATGAACAGCGACAGGCTCTCCGGGCTGGCATAGCGCAGCCATTCGTCGATGGTGAGGCCGTTGCCCTTCGACTTGGAAATCTTCTGGCCGTTTTCGTCGAGGAAAAGCTCGTAGTTGAAGCCTTCCGGCGGGGTACCGCCGAGCGCGCGGCAGATTTCCCCCGACAGCTTGACCGATTCGATCAGGTCCTTGCCGGCCATTTCGTAGTCGACGCCGAGCGCCATCCAGCGCATCGCCCAATCCGGCTTCCATTGCAGCTTGCAGCGCCCGCCGGTCACTGGCGTGGTCACCGGCGCCTTGCTGTCGGGGTCGTCGTAGGTGATGGTGCCGGCCTTGGCGTCGTGCGCCAGCACCGGCACTTGCAAGACGATGCCGGTCTTCGCATCGATCGGCAAAAACGGCGAATAGGTCTGCGCACGCTCCTCGCGCAACGACGGCAGCATGATCGTCATCACCTTGTCGAAATGTTCAAGCACCTTGAGCAGCGCGGCATCGAAACGGCCCGAGGTGTAGCACTCGGTCGACGAGAGAAATTCGTAGTCGAAGCCGAAATGATCGAGAAAGGCGCGCAGTCGCGCATTGTTGTGCTCGCCGAAACTCGGCGCGGTGCCAAACGGATCGGGCACCTTGGTCAGCGGCTTGCCGAGATGCTGCTCCAGCATCTCCTTGTTGGGCACGTTGTCCGGCACTTTACGCAAGCCGTCCATGTCGTCGGAGAAGGCGATCAGCCGCGTCTTCACCTTGTCGTCGGTCAGCACGCGGAAGGCGTGGCGCACCATGGTGGTGCGTGCGACCTCGCCGAAAGTGCCGATATGCGGCAGCCCCGAGGGGCCGTAGCCGGTCTCGAAGATCACCTCGTCCTTGCGATGCTTCTTCAGCCGTGCGACGATCTTGCGCGCCTCTTCGAATGGCCAGGCGTGCGACTGCTCGGCGAGCTCGCGTAAAGATGCGGCGGTTTCAGTCACGGACATCACGATCTCCGGCGTGAGACACTAGGAATCCCACGCTCACACGTCAAATTTGCGGTTCAAAACGGGCTGATCGGGAAATAGCGCAGCCACAGGTCGGTGAAACGGCCCTTCTCCCACAGCTGGAACAGCGCCCAATTGAACGCCTGCCGCAACACGTCGTTGCCGCGGCGGACCGCAATGCCGACGCCCTCGCCGAAGTAGCGGCTCTCCATGTAGGGCCCGCCGCGGAATTCGCAGCAGCCGCCGGAGTCGGTGCCGTTGAGCCAAAACGCCAGCGAGATGCCGTCGCCGAACAGAAGATCGACCTCGCCTTTTCGCAGCGCGTCGCGCGCCGCTTCCGCGTTCGGATAGGGATGCAGCTCAGCTTCGGTGAACAAGGTCTTCAGATAGGCTTCATGCGCTGTGCCGGCGACCACCGCGATCTTCCTGCCTTCCAGCGCCTCAGGGCGCACGTCGTCGCCGGCAAAATCGCGGCGCGACACGAAACGCGCCGGCGTGCGGTAATAGGGATCGCTGAAATCGACTTGTCGACGCATCTCCGGCGTTTCGGCGATGGAGGCGATCACCGCATCGCCGTTGTTGCTGTTCAAGGAGGTCACCAGCGTGTCGAACCGCCGCATCTGCACGGTGCAGGCGACCTTGATTTCCTCGCAGATCAGCCGCGCCAAATCGACGTTGAACCCGGCCGGCGTGCCGTCTGGTCCGGCGTAGTCGAACGGCGGATAGTCGGTCTCGGTGAGAAAGCGGATGATGCTGATGCGCGACAGGTCCGGCCGTTCCGGCCGCCGGCGCGGGTCCCAGAAGCCGGGCACCGTCATCGGGTTGTTGATGGTGTTCGCCGCCACGCCGGGCGCGATGGTCGGTGGCGGCGGACTAGCCGGTTGCGCGGTGGCCGTGACAGTGGTCGCCGCCAGCGCGGCCGCGGCCATAACTATCCCAACGCCGCGCGCGCATTGACCGCAAAATAGATTCATTCGCCGACCTCGGGAAAAGTTTTGCGGCGACCATAGCATCGCAATTGCGGCGGGCCAGCCTTAATCGAACCTCAAGCGGCGGTCAGGTGCTTCTCGATCTCATGGATCGGCAGCTTGACAAGGTCCTTGTCAAGCTCGGCACGTATCGCTGCGCGCAGCCCATGCGAATAAGCAGGCCGGATCACGGCGAGCGCGCGCGGCGGCGCCACCAGGATAATCGATTTTGTCTTGCCGGCGGCGAGCGCGGCATCGAGGTTCTTAACCAGATGCAGAAGGAAGGTCCGTTCCGACCGGTCATGCCAGTCGGTCTGCTCGACGGCGCCGCGGCCGCCGTGACCGGCCGGACTGAAGGCCCGGCCCGGCGCATCGGCACCGAGCTCGTGAGTGGCCAAATCTTTCTGCTCGAAGACCTCTAACATCTTGAGATTGGGAAACTTGGCGTCGCCGGTATTCTGCAGTACCAGCGCCTTGGCGCCGTCGCAGACCACAACCCATTCGTCGCGGTGAATCATCAATACGGACATGGAAACCTCCTGAACAGAATAAAAGGCTAGACCAACCGCGGATCACGCGCGTTGTTCTGGATCAAACGCCGCCGCGCCATTTTCGTTGCGCAACGGGACGTCAATTCGTCCCGTCGAGCAGCCGGCGGGCGATGACCTGCGCCTGGATCTCGGCGGCGCCCTCGAAAATATTGAGGATGCGGGCGTCGCACAGGATGCGCGAGACCGGGAATTCCAGCGCGAAGCCATTGCCGCCGTGGATCTGCACCGCATTGTCGGCGTTGGCCCAAGCGATACGCGCCGCCAACAGCTTGGCCATGCCGGCTTCCAGATCGCAGCGGCGGCCGGAATCCTTTTCGCGCGCCGCGAAATAAGTAAGCTGGCGCGCGGTCATGATTTCCGCCGCCATCATGGCGAGCTTGTCGGCGACGCGCGGGAAACTGATAATCGGCACGCCAAATTGAACGCGCGCTTGCGCATAATCGAGCGCTTGCTCCATCGCCGCCTGCGCCACGCCGATCGCCCTGGCGGCCGTCTGAATGCGCGCCGATTCGAAGGTCTGCATGAGCTGCTTGAAGCCCAGCCCCTCGACGCCGCCGAGCAGGTTTTCGGCTTTCACTTCGAAACCATCGAAGGCGATTTCATATTCCTTCATGCCGCGATAACCGAGCACTTCGATCTCGGTGCCGGTCATGCCCTGGGCGGGAAATGGATTGCTATCGTCGCCGCGCGGTTTCTCGGCGAGCAGCATAGACAAGCCGCGATGACCGGTCTCCTTCGGATTGGTGCGCACAAGAAGCGTCATCAAGTCGGCGCGCACCGGATGGGTGATCCAGGTCTTGTTGCCGTAGACTTTGTAGACGTCGCCCTCGCGCACCGCGCGCGTCTTCAGCGAAGCAAGATCGGAGCCGGTATTCGGCTCGGTGAACACCGCCGTCGGCAGAATTTCGCCCGATGCGATCTTCGGCAGCCATTTCGCCTTCTGCTCCTCGGTGCCGCCGCCAAGAATAAGTTCGGCTGCGATCTCCGAGCGCGTGCCGAGCGAGCCGACGCCGATATAGCCGCGCGCCAATTCCTCGGACACCACGCACATGGACTCCTTGCCGAGCCCCATACCGCCGAAGCTCTCGGGTATCGTGAGCCCGAATACGCCGAGCTCGGACATCTGCCCGATGATCTCCATCGGAATGTAACTGTTGGTGCGGTGCCAGGTCTGCGCGTGACCGATCACTTCGCTGTCGGCAAATTTGCGCATCTCCTCGCGGATCGATTCCAGCGTGTCGTCGAGGCCACAGACGCCGACGGTCGCGCCGTGGCTCGCGCGCATCAGTTCGATCAGACGGGCGCGGCGTTCCGCGGTATTGCCGCTGGCGATCAAGCTTTCGACGTCGCCAGTCATGCGCGCGGCAACCTGCGCCGCTGAAAGTCCGAGATCGCTCGGCCGCACCACTTCGCCCTGACTCATCGGAATCCCGCCGGCGATCTGGGCGAGATATTCGCCGAGCGCGATGCGCACGAGGTGTTCCTCGATCTCGCCGAGCGTGCCGGCGCCGGCCATGCGTTCGGTATAGGCGGCAAGCTGGCGCACCGCCTCCACATAGGTGGCGAGCCAGGCCAGCCCATGGGTGGCGCGCTGCTCGCGATCGAACAGGCGGCCGTCCGGCTTGCCTGCCACCACCACCCGCTCGCGCACCTTGGCGACGGCATCGGCCAGCAAGGCATCGAGGGCGGCGGTCGCCTCGCGGCTGAGTTCGACCAGTTCGGGTTCGGCGGTGGGGCGGGAGGCGGCGACGGGCATGGAATCCTCGAGTACCGGCGATGTCTGGTGCCGGCTGCGATATGGACACTACGCGTGCAGTGCACAAAAGCAAAGTAGGCTCGGAATTAGCGAGGTTTCCGGCCACTTCGGACGGCATTGGGTTACCAAATTGCTACAAAATTAACCATTTCACGCTTTGATCACGCAGATACCTCTGCGCGGTGCCCCTGCCACTGGCGAGCTCCGAATCGGCCCATGCGCTTTGCAAAACTACTGTTTCCATTCAACCGGCTGACCCGGCTGCTGACCTCGTTTTCGGTGCGCACCCGGATCATCGTGCTCGCGCTGGTCCCCGTGGTCGGGTTCCTCGCCAACGGGCTGACTTATTTCTCCGGCGAAAGCGAGGTCGGCACCGCCTTCGACACCGTCAAGCATTCCGCCGCGCTTGCCGGGGCCAGCCGCGATTTCAAGAGCGCGATTTCGTCGCTGCGAATCATCGTCAAGGACTTCAACGCCAACCCCAGCGACAATCTGGTGGTGAGCTTCGAGCAGGCCCATGCGCTCGCGCTACAGAGCCTCGACGTCATTGCGGCCTCAATCGACCGCCGCCATGCCGAAAATATCGTGGCCTTGCGCAAGGACGTCATGGCTTTACGCGACACTTTCACCGAACTGGTGCGTGAGCAGAAGGTTCTCGGCTTCGACGAAACCTCGGGGCTGCGCAACAATCTTCGCGAAGCGGGTAATGCGGTCGAACGTATCATCAACGAGAACATGACGTGGCTGGCCGAAACGGATGCTAACAAATTGATGATGGCGCTGCTGATCATGCGCCACCATGAAGCCGAATACCGGCTCAATCAAAGCGAACTGACCAAGCAGCAATTTTTCGCCGGCTACAAAAAATTCACCGATACGTTCGCCCTAGTCGATGGCACACCCGAGATGAAGGACTCGCTCGAGCACGAGGTGAAAACCTATGCCGACACCTTCAAACAATGGGGTGTTGGCTTCGACCGCGTGCACCCACTGCGCGCGGTGATCGACATTGACAGCCAGAGCATGCTGCCGCGCGCGGATGATATCATCGAACGGGCGCGTGAGACCGCGGAAGAAGCGTCGGCTGGATTGACTGCATCGCAATCCCACACACGCACTGGAATTATCGCGGTCGGCATCGCAATGGTCGCGTTCGGCGTCAGCTTCAGCTGGATGATCGGACGCAGCATCACGCGCCCGCTCAATGGCTTGGCCGGCGTGATGCAGCAACTCGCCGACGGCGATACCAGCGCCCGCATTCCCGCCACCGACGCACACGACGAGATCGGCGAGATGGCACGCACGGTGATCGTGTTCCGCGACAACATGATAGAACGGGAAAAGCTCGCCGCCATCCAGAGCGAGGCGAGCCGCGCGCAGGCGCAACGCACCGATACGATTGCGCTCACCATCACGCAATTCAAACACTCGGTCGAAAGCGCGCTGAGCAAACTGCGCGGGGCGTCCATGAAGCTCGAAATGAGCTCGAGCGATCTTAACAAGTCCGCCGATACTATGTCAGCCGAGGCCCGTACTGCCGAACAACGCGTCGCCGCCGCATCCGACAATGTGACCACGGCCGCCGGTTCGGTCGAGGAATTGGCCGCCTCGATAGGCGAGATCGCCTCGCAGGCTGCGAAATCAACCGATGTGGCGGGACGCGCCGTATCGGAAGCCCAGCGCACGGTCACCACCATGTCGGAACTCGGCGGCGCCGCTACCCGCATCGGCGAGGTGGTAGGCCTGATCCAGGCGATCGCCGGGCAGACCAATCTGCTTGCGCTCAATGCCACCATCGAAGCGGCCCGCGCCGGCAAATCCGGCAAGGGCTTCGCGGTGGTCGCTTCCGAAGTAAAATCGCTGGCCGGACAGACCGCAAAAGCAACCGAGGAGATCGCCGAACAGATCGGATCGATCCAATCGGCCGCCGCTGACGCGGCGCGCGCGATCGAACAGGTCAATGCCATCATCCGTGAAATGTCGGCAATCGCCACCATGGTGGCCGCCACCGTCGATCAACAGAACTCCGCGGTCGCCTCGATCGCGGAAGGCGTCAGCCGTGCTTCCGGCGAGGCGCGCAGCGGCGCCGAGGCGATGAGCAAGGTCGCCGGCGTTACCACCGATGCCCGCTCGACTGCCTCCGACGTCAAGGACCTGGCCGATGCCGTCGCGGTCGAGGCGGAAAACCTCGAAGCGGAAGTGCGGCAATTCCTCACCAACGTGCAAGCGGCGTAGCGCTTTTTGTCGTCCCCGCCACAGGCGGGGGGCCGTAGCCCCTTCCCGCCCGCGCATAGAGACAAGGGCTATGGGTCCCGGGCCTCCCTCGCTGACCCTCGGTCGCCCGGGACGGCAGTGAAATGTCTCACACCCTTGCAAAATGCCCGGCGATAGCCGATCCCATGGCGATTGATGCTGTGCAGGGGCGGTGCTTTGCGCATTCTCAAACTGTCGCTGTGGGTCGTGCTCGACGCGCTCCGGCAATTCGTCGCCGACGACGGCTGGGCGATCGCGAGTCACATTGCGCTGTCTACGCTGATGGCGATGTTCCCGTTCCTGATTGTGGTCACCGCGCTGGCCGGCTTTTTCTTCGGCTCGAAAGAGCTCGCCGACGAGGCCGCGCGCATCCTGTTGCAGGCATGGCCGAAGGAAGTCGCCGGCCCGATCGCGCTCGACGTCTCCGGCGTGCTCACCGACACGCGCGGCGACGTGCTGACATTCGGCATTCTGTTTGCGCTTTATTTCGCGTCCAGTGGGGTCGAAAGCCTGCGCGTCGGGCTCAACCGCGCCTATGACGTGGTCGAGCCGCGATCATGGTGGCTGCTGCGGCTGGAGTTGATCGGCTATGTACTGGTAGGCGCCGTCGCGATCCTGGCGTTCTCGTTCCTGGTGGTGCTGGCGCCGTTGATTTGGGATAAGCTGCTGCATTATGTGCCGAAACTAGAACCGTTCAGCGATCTCATCACCTTCGCCCGCTTTGCGGTGGCGGTGGTGGTGCTGGTGATCGCGCTAATGATCGTGCATCTCTGGTTGCCGGCGGGTCGCCGTTCGTTGACCGAGATCGTGCCCGGGATCGTCGCGACGCTGCTGTTGTGGCTGATAAGCGGAATCTCTTTCGGCCGCTACCTTGCCTATTACGCGTTTGCTTACGTGTCGATGTATGCAGGGCTTGCCTCGGCGATGATCGCATTGGTGTTTCTCTATGTCTGCGCGTCGATCTTCATTTATGGCGGCGAATTGAATTCAGCCATCGGCAAGGCGCGCGCAAAAAATGACCGAGTCTGATTTGCCGGGCATGCTGGCGGAAAGACCGGCGCGAGCGAATCGGTAAGAACGCTAGCCGCCCGCCGCTTCCTGCACGTCCTCGAAGCTTTTCAGGCCGGGGCGCGGCGCGTTGACCATGACCGCCATATTGCCGGGCGGGTGCTGGTTTTTCCACATCTTCATGTGCGCGAGCGGGATCTTGTCCCACGCGAACACCTCGCTCATGCAGGGATCGATGCGCTGCTCGAGTACAAATCGGTTGGCTTGGCTAGCCTGCTTGAGGTGCGCGAAGTGCGAGCCCTGGATGCGTTTCTGCCGCATCCAGACATAGCGCGCGTCGAAGGTGAGGTTGTAGCCGGTGGTGCCGGCGCAGAACACGACCATCCCGCCGCGCTTCACCACCAGACAAGAGACCGGGAAGGTCTGCTCGCCCGGATGCTCGAACACGATATCGACGTCGCGCTTGCCGGTGATATCCCAGATCGCCTTGCCGAAACGGCGCGCTTCCTTGGTCCAGACGTTGTATTCATCGGTGTTAACCGCCGGCATCTGGCCCCAGCACTTGAATTCCTTGCGGTTGATCACGCCCTTGGCGCCGAGATTGAAAACGTATTCCGCTTTCGACTCGTCGGAGACGACGGCGATGGCATTGGCGCCCGAGGCCGCCACCAGTTGCACGCCGAACACGCCCAGGCCGCCGGAGGCGCCCCACACCAGCACGTTGTCGCCGGGCTTGAGCGTGTGCGGCGAATGGCCGAACAACATGCGATAGGCGGTGGCAAGCGTGAGCGTGTAGCAGGCCGACTCTTCCCAGGTGAGATGCATCGGCTTGTGCATCAATTGCCGCGACTGCACGCGGCAGAATTGTGCAAAGGAGCCATCCGGCGTCTCGTAACCCCAGATGCGCTGCGAGGGCGACAGCAGCGGATCGCCGCCGTTGCAGTCCTCGTCGTCGCCGTCGTCCTGATTGCAGTGGACGATGACCTCGTCGCCGACTTTCCAGCGGTGCACCTTGTTGCCGACCGCCCAGACGATGCCGGAGGCATCGGAGCCGGCGATGTGATAGGGCTGCTTGTGCACATCGAGCGTGGAGATGGGCTGACCGAGGCCGGCCCAGACGCCGTTGTAGTTGACGCCGCCCGCCATCACCATCAGCAGCACTTCGTCCTCGCCGATCGGCCAAGTCGGCACCACTTCGAGCTGGAACGACTTATCCGGCGGCCCGTGGCGCTCCTTTCGGATCACCCAGGCGTGCATCTTCTCGGGCACGTGTCCGAGCGGCGGAATCTCGCCGATGCCATAAAGGTCCTTGAGCGGAGCGACGCTCTTCACCTGTGCGACGGCCGGCATCTCAACTCTCCCTGCGCTTCAAATAGTTTGACCCAATTTATGTTGCAACGCAACATTTCGTTTTGCCTTGCGTGAAAGCCGGCGCGCGTTCCCGCCATGGCGCATGCATGCACACCAATTGCGTAATCGCGGCATCCATCCACAGTTCGCCAGAGCCCATATCGACGGCCCCGCGGCTTTCATGTTGAATATCTCACGGGACCGCGGCCCGCTGCCGGCAACACCGCCGCGCGCGGATGCCTTCGGTGTCACGCTGGGGAGGAATCGGCGTCATGATGTTGGGAACCAATAGTATTATCGTCATCTTGGTCATCGGTCTGATTGCCGGCTGGTTGGCCGGCAAGATCATGGGTGGCGGCTTCGGCCTCATCGGCGACATCATCATCGGCATCATCGGCGCCTTTATCGGCACCTGGCTGTGGGGCACTCTGCACTTGCCGATGATCGCGAATTTCTGGATCAGCGCCATCGTCATATCGACCGTCGGCGCCTGCATCCTGCTGTTCATCATCCGGCTGATAAAACGCTAGCGCCGCATAGCGCCCGCGCGCGGTCCCGGGCGGTCACGCCGCGCGCACGGTAGCGAGGAAATTCGTCACTTCCGCTTCCAGCTTGCGGCTCTCGCCGGAGAGCGATTGCGCCGCCAGCAGCACCTGCGCCGACGCGGTGCCGGTCTCGTCGGCGCCGCGATTGACGTCGGCGATATTGCTCGCGACTTGCACGGCGCCTTGCGCGGCCTGCGCGACGTTTTTGGCGATCTCCTGGGTCGTTGCGCCCTGCGCCTCGACCGCGCCGGTAATGGTCGAAGCGATCGCGGATATGCGGGCGATGGTCTCGCCGATCTCCTTGATCGCCTTGACCGACTCCCTGGTGGCGTCCTGCATCCCGGCGATCTGCTGCTTGATTTCCTCGGTCGCTTTGCCGGTCTGGGTCGCCAGCATCTTCACTTCGGAGGCAACCACGGCAAAGCCCTTGCCGGCCTCGCCGGCGCGCGCCGCCTCGATGGTGGCATTGAGCGCGAGCAGATTGGTCTGCGCCGCGATGGCGGTGATGAGCTTGACCACATCGCCGATGCGGCCCGCCGCCTGCGACAGTTCATGGATGCGGCCGTCGGTCTTTTCCGCTTGGATCACCGCCTCGCCGGCGATCGTGGTCGAGACCACGACCTGCCGGCGGATCTCGTCGATCGAGGAGCCCATTTCGCCGGTCGCCGAGGCGACCGATTGCACGTTGGTAGAGGCCTGTTCGGAGGCGGTGGCGACCGCGGCGGTGAGCTGCTGCGTGGCCTTGGCGTTCTTAGTCAAGGTCGCGGCGGCCGTTTCCAGGTTGCCCGCGGAGGCCGATACTGCGCCGACGATATTGCCGACCGCGCGCTCGAAATCGTCGGCCAGCTTGCGCACCATCTCCTTGCGCTCGGCCGCGACATGCGCGGCCGCTAGTTTCTGCTCAGCTTCGAGTTTTTCAAGCCGCACGAGATTGTCACGGAAGGTGCGCGCCGCGCGCGCGGCGTCGCCTACTTCGTCGCCACGCTCGGTATAGGGGATCGCGACCTCGCGCTGCCCATTCGCTAATTGCAGCAAGACGCCGGCGACGGTGTGGACGGGCCGGCCAATCGATAGAATGCCGAAGGCGCCGGCGCCGATGAGAATGACGACGACGAAGAAGCCGAAGCCGACGCTGATGCGCGCCGCCTCGGTCGTGCGCTTGGCCGCCTCCATCATGCGCTCCGCCGTGCGGGCGCCGGCGGCCGACGTTGCCTGCTCGATCAGCGCATCGATTTCCGCGCCGACTTTGTTGGCGCGCGCCAAAGGCTTGTCGATCTCGGCATATTCTTTTTTCGCCGCCGTCATGTCGGCGGCCGCGGCGGCGTAGTCGGTGGCCAAGGCGAGAATTCTTTCCAGCCGCGCACGGTTTTTCGGATCGACGCCGGTATTCAGCGCCGAATGCAGAAAGCGGACGGCGTCGTTCATGCTGGATTGCAAGACCGCGAGCGCCTGATCCGCTTCATGTTCCGAAATCGCCAAGCGGATTTCGCGTGTGCCGATCTGCATCCGCTGCAAGACGACGCCGGCGTGCAGCAGATCGGTCGCCACGGCCTGTTCGCTGCGGCCGCGCTCCGCCTGGCGGGCGACCGACGAATTGCCGAGCTGCTGGTTGACGACCATGCCCGCGACCAGCGCGACACCGACGCCGACGGCGATCGCAAGCTTGGTGCCGATGCGGAAATTCAGCCTGGCAAATACGGTTCGGGCGCCAAGTTTGAACATCAAATCATCCTGTGCCGCCAAGACGCGTCCAAACCGCATAAGGCCCCGCAATGCCGGGCGTTGGGGAGGTTATTAGGTAAGGCCGTTCGAGTATGAATTTCGTTAACTTTAGTTTGCCCGAGCCTTTGGCTGGCCGATTTCATTGCCAAATTCGGCGCCTTTGAAACCGGTGCGCGCCATTTGAACTCATGTTGCAATGCAGCAAAGGACGGTCCACACTGGCGCCGGCAGGCCAAGCGATGCGCGACAAAACCCAACGCGATAAGCCCTGGATATTCCGGACCTATGCCGGCCATTCCACGGCCGCGGATTCCAACGCGCTCTATCGCAAGAACCTGGCGAAGGGGCAGACCGGCCTCTCGGTCGCCTTCGATCTGCCGACCCAGACCGGCTACGACAGCGACCACGTGCTCGCGCACGGCGAGGTCGGCAAGGTCGGCGTGCCGGTCTGCCATCTCGGCGACATGCGCGCACTGTTTACCGGCATCCCGCTCGACACCATGAACACCTCGATGACCATCAACGCCACCGCAGCGTGGCTGATGGCGCTCTACATCGCGGTGGCCGACGAGCAGGGTGCGCCGCGCGCCGCCCTCACCGGCACCATCCAAAACGACATCATCAAGGAATATCTGTCGCGCGGCACTTACGTGTTTCCGCCGGCGCCCTCGATGCGGCTGATCAAGGACGTCGCGATCTTCACCACGAGCGAACTGCCGAAGTGGAACCCGATGAACATCTGCTCCTACCATTTGCAGGAGGCGGGGGCGACGCCGGTGCAGGAGCTGGCCTTCGCGCTGGCGACCGCGGTGGCGGTGCTCGACACCGTGAAGAATTCCGGCGAGGTCGAGCCAGGAGAAATTCGGCGAGGTGGTCGGGCGCATTTCGTTCTTCGTCAATGCCGGCACTGCGCTTCATCACCGAAATGTGCAAGATGCGCGCCTTCGCCGAATTGTGGGACGAGATCACGCGCGAGCGTTACGGCATCGCCGACGCCAAACAGCGGCTGTTCCGCTACGGCGTGCAGGTGAATTCGCTTGGCCTCACCGAACCGCAGCCGGAAAACAACGTCACGCGTATCCTGCTCGAGATGCTGGCGGTCACGCTGTCGAAGAACGCGCGCGCCCGCGCCGTGCAATTGCCGGCCTGGAACGAGGCGCTCGGCCTGCCGCGGCCGTGGGACCAGCAATGGTCGCTGCGCATGCAGCAGATCCTCGCCTACGAGACCGACCTGCTCGATTACGGCGACATTTTCGACGGCTCGGCGGAAATCGAACGCAAAGTTGACGCGCTCAAGGCTGAAGCCAAAGAAGAGCTCGCGCGCATCGACGAGATGGGCGGCGCGGTGGCGGCGGTCGAGTCGGGCTACATGAAGCAGCAGTTGGTCGAATCCAATACCGCGCGGCTGGAAGCGATAGAGCGCGGCGAGCAGATCGTGGTCGGCGTCAACAAATATCTCGAAACCGAGCCCTCGCCGCTCACCGGCGGCATCGAGTCGATCATGGTCGTCTCGGAAGACGCCGAGCGCGACCAGATCGAACGGCTGAAAGCTTGGCAAGCGGCGCGCGACAAGCGCGCCGTCGCCGACGCGCTCGACGGCTTGAAGCGCGCCGCCACCGGCGGCGGCAATATCATGCCGGCCTCCATCGCCTGTGCCAAAGCCGGCGTCACCACCGGCGAATGGGGCTGGACGCTGCGGGAAGCCTTCGGCGAATACCGCGCGCCCACCGGCGTCGGACGCGCCATGCGCAACGACGTCGACGGGCTCGACGACATCCGCGCCGACGTCGACCGCGTTTCAAGAAAGCTCGGCCGGCGGCTGACCTTCCTGGTCGGCAAGCCGGGGCTCGACGGCCATAGTAACGGCGCCGAGCAGATCGCGGTGCGCGCGCGCGACGCCGGCATGCAGGTGGTCTATGAAGGCATTAGGCTGACGCCGGAGGAGATCGTCGATGCCGCGCAGAAACAAAAAGCCCATGTCATTGGGCTTTCCGTGCTGTCGGGTAGCCACTTGCCGCTGGTGCAGGATGTGGTCGGGCGCATGAAAGAGGCGGGACTCACCGTGCCGCTGGTGGTCGGCGGCATCATTCCGCCCGAGGACGCCGCCGCGCTGGAGAAAGTCGGCGTCGCCGCCGTCTATACGCCGAAGGATTTCGAATTGAACCGCATCATGTCCGACGTCGTGCGGATCGTGGAGCGCGCCAACGGGGCGAGTAATGTCTAGTCTCCGTTCATTCCCGCGGAAGCGGGAATCCAGTTCTTAATCTGGGTCCCCGCTTCCGCGAGGACGAGCGGACGATAGCGCATTGAGCGCCTGCGCCAGCCTGCCGGGGCTGACCGGCTTCGTGAAATAGAAATTCATGCCGGCGGCGCGTGCGGCAGCCTCCTCGCCGCTTTCGCTGCGGCCGGAAATGCCGATCACCGGCACTTGACCCGCCTTGCCGGGCAACGCGCGGATGCGGCGGGTCGCCGCAATACCGTCGAGGCCGGCGAGCGTCACGTCCATCAGCACGGCGCCATAGTTGCCGCGCGATACGGCATCGACCGCTGCCTCGCCGCTTTCGACGAAATCGGCGCGATGGCCGAGTTCGCTGAGGATCGTGTTCATCACGACGCGGCCATACGGATTATCCTCGGCGCAGAGAACAGACAGCGCGCGGCTGGGCCGGGCGTGCGCGCGGCTCCGTTCGCTTTGCGGGCTCGCGCCTACACGATCGACCGGCACGGTAAGTAGAAATTTGGTGCCGCGGCCCGATTTGCTGGTGACGGCAAGACTGCCGCCCATTGCCTCGGCAAGGCGCTTGACGAAGAGGAGCCCGAGGCCGGCGCCGCCGTAACGGCGCGCGATATGCTCGCTCGCCTGCGCGAACGGATGAAAGAGATTTTTCAATGTCCGTGCGTCGATCCCGATGCCAGTATCGGTGACCGTGAACATGAGCTGCACGCGCTTGGCGCCCGCGGCTTTGACGCCCGCGGTAAAGATGACGGTGCCTTCGCTGGTGAATTTGACCGCATTATCGGCGAGATTTTCCAGCGCCGCGCGCAGCCGCAGCGCGTCGCCAGCCACCATCGCTGGTAGACTGGGCCCGAACGCGATTTCGGTCTTGACGCCTTTATTGCCGGCGCGTGCGCTGAGCGCGGCACCGACTGCGGCGGCGAGGCGGCGCGGCGAGAACGGCTCGCGTTGCAAGATGAGCCCGACGGCATCGGCCTTGACGGCATCGACGATCAGCGTGGTGAGCGCAGCGAGATGATCGGCACCGCTCTTGATCGCGGTTGCCCAATCGCGTTCGCGCGCGCCGAGGTTGGAGGTCGCCAGTAGCTCGGCCAGCGCCACAATCCCGGTCAAGGGCGTGCGAATGTCGTGCACGATGCCGGCGAGCGCAGCTTCGATCGCGCGCCGGTCCGGCGCCCTGCGCGGACGCATTTTGCGCGGATGTTTACTGGTCTTGCGTTTCGCCATCCCGACCCCGCGCCGACAATGCCACGGAAGCCGCGCTCAATCGAGCCCGACGCGTTTTCGGATGTCCGCCGCCGTCGCGCCTTGCGCGCGCAGTTCCCGCAGGCCGGTGGCTTGCGTCGATTTCGACAGCTTGCTGCCGTCGGCGTCGAGGATCAGGCGGTGGTGGTGGTAGCGCGGCGCCGGCAAGCCGAGCAGCGCCTGCAGCAGACGGTGGACGCTAGTTGAATGAAACAAATCGCGCCCGCGTACCACGTCGGTGACGCCTTGCGCTGCGTCATCCATCACGACCGCCAGGTGATAGCTGGTCGGCGTCTCCTTGCGCGCGAGGACCATGTCGCCCCAGGCGGCGGGGCGGGCGACCATGATGCCAGTTTCGCCGACGGGGCCGGCCCCGGTTTCCTCCCAGGTGAGGGGGCCAGTACGCGCGAGCGCGGCGGCCATGTCGAGGCGCAGGGCGAAAGGTTCGTCGGCATCGATGCGGCGCGTGCGTTCGGTGGCACTCATGATCGTGTTGGGTCCAGCGATAAAGCGGCGCGCCGTCAGGATCATGCCCAACTGCAACACGCGCGACCTCGGCGCGGCTTTCGAAGCTCGGATAGATGAGGCCCATGGCATCGAGTTTGGCGAGCGCGGTGCGGTAATCATCATAGTGCTCCGATTGCCGCCACACCGGCCGCTCCCACGCAATGCCGAGCCAGGCGAGGTCCTCGTAGATCGCCGTCTCGTATTCCCGCCGGCAGCGCGCTTCGTCGATGTCCTCAATGCGCAGCAGCAGCCGCCCGCCCGCGGCTTTTGCCCGGTCGGCATTAAGCAATGCCGATAGCGCATGGCCAAGATGCAGATAGCCGTTGGGCGACGGCGCGAAGCGGAAAACGGGTGGCGGCATGAACCCTCTGTTGTCACCGTCCGCGAATGCGGACGATTCAGTAATCCGAACCGCTTGCGAGTCCAACTGATTTCACGGATTACTGGATGCCCGCTTTCGCGGGCATGACAGTATGACATGACCCACTTTCTCCATACCCAGGCCGATCTTGAGGCATCGCTCGCGCAGCTGATCCTCGCCGACCCGCGGCTCAAGCCGGTGGCGGAAAAGGCCGGCGTCTTCAGCCTGCGCCGGCGCGAGGCGGGCTTTGCTGGCCTGTGCGCCATCGTCTGCGGGCAGCAGCTCTCGACCGCGAGCGCGGCGGCCATCCGCAACCGGCTGTTCGCCGCATTCATGCCCTTCGGTCATGAATCGGTGCTGAAGGCGCGCACCGACAAGCTCAAGCGTCTCGGCCTCTCGGCGCCCAAGATCAAGTCGATCCGCGCGATCGGAAAGGCCGTGTCGAAAGGCGTCATCGATTTGAGCGAGGTCGGCAACATGGAGGCGGACGCGGCGCACGCCGCGCTCACCGCGCTGCACGGCGTCGGCCCGTGGACCGCCGATATTTATCTCCTGTTCTGTCTCGGCCATGCCGACGCATTTCCCTCAGGCGATCTCGCCGTGCAGGAATCCGCCCGCATCGCATTCGGACTGCGCAAACGCCCGGACGCCAAGCGGCTGACCAAAATGGCGGAGGCCTGGCGGCCCTGGCGCGGCGTGGCGGCGCATCTGCTCTGGGCCTATTATCACGCGGTGAAGAAACGCGACGTGGTGCCGGTTCAGCCGCAAGCGAACAAGCCGAAGGCGAAGAAAAGGAAAAGAACGAAATGGCTGAATTGGACGGCCCGCGCATCGAGCCGCGCTCGGGCAAAGCGAAAACAACTCGTCGTCTTCCTGCACGGCTACGGCGCCGACGGCAACGACCTGATCGAGATCGGCCGCGCCTGGCAAGGACTTCTTGCCGGACGCGGCGTTCGTCTCGCCGCACGCGCCGCGCCCCTGCGGACAGGCGCCGATGGGCCGCGAATGGTTTCCGCTGACGTTCCGCGATCCGAACGAGCGCTGGGTCGGCGTGCAAGCGGCGGCGCCGGTGCTCAATGCCTTCCTCGACGCGGAGCTGGCGCGCCGGCAATTGCCGCCATCGGCGCTAGCGCTGGTCGGTTTTTCGCAAGGCACCATGATGGCGCTGCATGTCGGCTTGCGCCGCGCGGCGCCGCCGGCGGCCATCGTCGGCTATTCCGGCATGCTGGTGGTGCCGGAGGACGTCGAGCCGGAGAAATTCGCCGCCGAGATCAAAGCCAAGCCGCCGGTGCTGCTCATTCACGGCGACCAGGACGAGCTCATCCCGGTGCAGGCGCTGTTCCACGCCGCGCAGGGGCTGGCCTCGCTCGACATCCCGGCCGAATGGCACATTTCGTCCGGCATCGGCCACGGCATCGACCAGGAAGGCCTGCGCCAGGGCGGCGAGTTTCTGGCCCGCCATTTTGCCGCCCGCAAATAGGCGCTTGCGGGTAACGTCCGGCGCCGACTTCACAATCCTGTCACGCTGCCCTATTACTAGGCGGCAGGCCGCGTGGCGGCGGCTATAGGGAGGTCGAGAAGGAGCCTCGCTTGAACGTGCACGTATCGCCCAGCGGTTTTCCGGCGCTGGTGCTTAACGCGGATTTCCGGCCGCTGAGCTATTACCCTTTGTCGCTGTGGTCCTGGCAGGACGCGATCAAGGCGGTGTTCCTCGAACGCGTGAACATCGTCGCCAATTACGACCGCGCGGTGCGCAGCCCGAGCCTCGAAATGAAACTGCCGAGCGTGGTCTCGCTCAAGACCTTCGTGAAGCCCTCGACCCACCCGGCCTTCACCCGGTTCAACGTGTTCCTGCGCGACCGCTTCTCCTGCCAGTATTGCGGCGAGCGCGAGGACCTGACCTTCGACCATCTGCTGCCGCGCTCGCGCGGCGGGCACACGACGTGGATCAACGTGGTCACCGCCTGCTCGGACTGCAATCTGCGCAAGGGCAACCTGACGCCGCCGGAGGCCAAGATGTGGCCCTCGCAGATGCCGTTCCAGCCGACGGTGCAGCACCTGCACCGCAACGGCCGCGCCTTCCCGCCCAATTACTTGCACGAGAGCTGGCTCGATTATCTTTATTGGGACACCGAGCTGGAACCGTAAGGCGCTCACATCACGCGGGAAGGACTGCCCGTCTTATCAGGTCCCCGCTTTTGGCCAGAATTGCGTGGTGCCAACCGGCGTCGGTCAATTGCGCCATGCGCTTGGCCGGCAGAAATCTATTCATTTCGGCGAGAAATAATCGAGCGGTCGATTCCTTTGTGATTTCGTCCAGTCTGCTCCGAGCCTTCGCCTCAACATCTTTGGTTCCATAATCGACGAATTTGCGTTGGACCATCGCACGATCAATTTTCGCGTCCATCCTGCTGGTAAGGTCCCAAACATCCCAAATATCTCGATATTTCAGGAGCCTGCCTTGCCGTCAACGCAACCGCCTTATCGGCAAGAATTTCGTTCTCACTTTCGACCGCCAAGATCACGTCCTGCACCTGCACGAGCCCAGGCGTTATTCGCGCGACGCGAGGGGCGTTGTCGTAAGACGGCACATTCGCGAATTCGATCTTGATGCGCGATTTTGGCGACCGCTCGGTCAAGCCGATTGGCACCACAATTTGCCATGCGGTCACGGCGACGGAATTACCCTTAATCGCCATTGGATGCGCGGGTTGTTTAAGCAAAATCTGATGCGGATCAATATCGAAATCCCGCTGCAACGAGCGCTTTGTTGCCTCCAATGCATCTCGAATTAACTTGTCGAATTCGATCTTGTCCACGTAGGAGCCTGATTTTCCGCACACGAAGCCCAAATCTTCGCTGTAGCGTTCCCCACCATAGCAAAGGCGGAGCGCGGTTCCACCTTGAAATACGACATGGCGAAGAATGCCGGCGTCGGACATCGCCGACAAGAGATGCAGGTGAATTGCCTCCTTGACGAGGTTTTGCTCCATCTCGCCGGCAATGCCGCGCTTGGCCATGAAATCGCCGATGGCGCTCTTAAGGCTTGTGGCTTTGCTGCTGCTCATGGCGCCTCTCTTCCGAGATCGCTTCGGCCAAGGTCGATCTGGTCGATCAAATTCGTGTTGCGCCCGACGCGGCGCAGGTCGCGCGCCGCCCGTTCGATGCTAGCTTCGAGCACACCGTCGTCGCGCGCATGCACGTCGACGCCGAATTCGATGACGCGATCGGTGTGGGTGAATTCGATCGCGCCCCAAGGCGTATCGAACCGTCCCGGCGAGCCGGTCGTCATGCAAGTCAACGTCGTCGTGACTTGAGAAATAACCCCCGCCTCCGATAGTTTGGATTCCAGGCTCACGTAACTGATCTCGCGCGGCCGCAGGAACCGAATGAGACCACCGCGGATATCGGCCGGCATCGAGCGAGCATAGGGATTTAGGTAAACACCGCGCGCCGCTCTCACCAAGACACCTTGGTCGGCCAAGCGCTTCATCATGAGCCTGAGGTAGCCAGGCTCGACGTCGCCGAACAAGGCCGAAAAGGTTGCCGGTGTAAATGCCCAAACGTCATTGCGATCCGCTTCGGCCAACGGCTGCAACAAATCCTTGCGCTTCATAGCCCTATTTATAGTTATCAAAAATGATAATTTCAATATTACTTATTGCGACATCGAAATCCAAGCCGAAAACCGCGATCTTTCGGGCCGCGATTCTCCGATTCGGCCCATTTCTCCCGAATTTGCCGGGTTTTGACGCGGGTCAACGACACCCCGCGGCATTCCGCTAGCGTGCCCCGAGGCTGGGGCGCGCAAGCGGAGTGAGCCATGAATAAGCCCGTCGGTTTGAGACGACTCGATTCGAGCCGGCAACGCCCGTGGTCTTTGCGCCGGCCCTGCCGCAGGCCGTGCCGCCGCATCCCCGTTTTCGGAAAGTCTGGTGGATCGCCGGGTCGCTCTCGCTCGCGGTACTCGCCGCCGTAGGCGTTGCCTGGTGGCTCACCAGCGCCGAGGCAACCGTGCATTACACCACCGTACCCGTGACCCGCGGAGCGGTAACGCGGACTGTGACGGCTACCGGCACCGTCAATCCGGTACTCACCATCATCGTGGGCACCTATGTGTCCGGCGTGATCCAGGAGCTCTCCTGCGACTACAACACGCAAGTCAAGCAAGGCCAGATTTGCGCCAAGATCGATCCGCGTCCATATCAAACGGTCGTCGACCAGAACAAAGCCAATCTCGACGCGGCGAAGGCGCAGCTCGACAAGGACAAGGCCACCCTCGCCTACGCGCAACTCTTCTATGATCGCATGGTTGGGCTGGCGAAGACCAATGCGGTTTCCAAGGATTCCCTCGACAACGCCAAGAGCCAACTCGACCAGGCGAGCGCGCAGGTTGGCGTCGACGTGGCGACGGTCGCGCAGCACGAAGCGCAGCTCGCCACCGCCCAGGTCAATCTCGATTACACCAATATCGTTTCGCCGGTTGACGGCACCGTGGTGTCACGCAACGTCACCATGGGGCAGACGGTGGCTGCGAGCTTCCAGACGCCGACGCTGTTCCTGATCGCGACCGACCTCACCAAGATGCAGGTCGATACCAACGTGAGCGAAAGCGATATCGGCGGCATCAAGGACGCCAACAAGGCTCTGTTCACCGTCGATGCATTCCCCAAGCGCACCTTCGACGGAGCAGTCACCCAGGTGCGTCAGTCGCCGCAGACCGTACAGAACGTCGTGACCTATGACGTCGTGGTCAGCGTCGATAATACCGATCTGGCCTTGAAGCCCGGGATGACGGCCGCAACGCGGATCGTCATCGATCAGCGCACTGACGTGGTTCGCGTGCCAAGCCAGGCGCTCAGGTATTCACCCGGCGGGACGCCGGTTGCAGCCAATTTGCCCGGCGGCAAAGCCGCGCAGCCGCAGGTCTGGGTTCTGCGCGACGAGCGACCGGTGGCCATCCCCGTCGTCGCCGGTCTCGATGACGACAGCTACACCGAGATCGTCAAGGGCGAGCTGAAGCCGGACGATCGGATCATCATCGCCGAGCAGCGTGCGGCCGACAGCACACAAACCGCAGTTCCGCGCCCGCGGTTTTGAGAGCAAGGCGGGCACCAGGACCGTGACTTAAAGATGCCAGACCCAGTCATCAGAATTGAGAATATCTCGCGGACCTATCATGTCGGCGATATCGACGTGCACGCGCTCAATGACGTCAGCGTCATTGTCGAACGTGGCGAATTTGTCGCCATCATGGGGTCGTCGGGGTCGGGCAAATCGACGCTGATGTCGATCCTCGGCTGTCTCGACCGGCCAACGAGCGGACACTACTATTTCGAAGGCCTCGATGTTGCGACAGCTTGGCGAACCGGACCTCGCGCGGCTGCGCAGCGAGCGCCTAGGTTTCGTGTTCCAGAGCTTCAACCTGCTCGCGCGCACCAGCGCGCTCGAAAATGTTGCTTTGCCCCTGTTCTATGCAGCGTCAGGGCCCCCGGGCGCCGCCTCGCGCAGCGAGCGAGCGCGGGCAGCGCTGAAAGCCGTCGGTTTAGCCGAGCGGGAGCGCAATACGCCTGGACAACTCTCGGGTGGCCAGCAACAGCGCGTGGCGATCGCCCGCGCCCTGATCAACGATCCAAGCCTGCTGCTCGCGGACGAGCCGACGGGCAATCTCGATTCGCAGCACGTCGCACGAGATCATGCAGACGCTGACGGCGCTCAACCGCGAACAAGGCGTCACCATCATCGTCGTCACGCATGAGCCGGATATAGCCGCCTATGCGGATCGCATGCTGACCATGCGTGACGGTCAGATCATATCCGACGAAAGGAAACGCAAGTCCGTGGCGGCGCTCCGCACGATCGGTCGAACCGGCGATCGCCGACGCATCGCGCAGGCCGGCGCCATCCACCGGCCAATTGGGCGCCATTTGGGCGTTCGCATTGATGGTCATGGCGGCAGCTTTACAGGCCATCAACCGCAATAAGATGCGCTCGTCGCTCACGATGCTGGGCGTATTCATCGGCGTCGCCGCGCTGATCGCGATGGTCGCCGTCGGCCAGGGCGCCAATGAAGCGGTGCTCAAGCAGATTGCAAGCCTCGGCACCAATCTGGTCGTCGTGGTGCCCGGCGCGACCACGACCGGCGGCGTCCGCGGCGGCCTTGGCAGCGCATCGACGCTGACGGTCAGCGATGCGCAAGCGATCCGGCGCGAGGCTTCGGCGGTCGGCAGCGTCGGCTATCTGATCCGCCAGTCCGGGCAGGTGCAATATGCCGGCCAGAACTGGACGACAGGCATTCAGGGCGTGAGTTCCAATTATCCGCCCATGACCAACTGGCAGATCGCAGCCGGACGCAGCATTTCTGCACGGACGATAAGAGCCAGGCGGCGCTGGTGGTCGTGCTCGGCCAGACGGTCGCGCGGCAGTTGTTCGGCCCCTATCAAAACCCAATCGGCGCGGCAGTGCAGGTCAAGAGCGTACCGTTGCGGGTCATCGGCCTGCTCGAGGCCAAAGGACAATCGCAGTTCGGCACCGACCAGGACGATCTCGTCATGATCCCTTCAGCACGGCGGAGCGCAAAGTTCTTGGCGTCGCTGCGCCAACCCAGCAGCAGGCCGATACCTGGATCTATCCGCCGCCGCCGAATCCCTATGGCCTGCAGCCGCGTCTCGTCGGTTTCGTCAATTCAATGTATGTCCAGGCCATGGACCAGTCGCAGGTTCAGCCGGCAATTCAGGAGGTGACGCAAACGCTCGCGCGCCGCCACCGCATCAAGCCCGGCGACGTCAATGACTTCACAGTGCGAAACTTGAGCCAGATCGCGGAAACGGCGGAGGGCAGCAGCCGCATCATGGCGATCCTGCTCGCCGCCGTCGCTTCGATTTCCCTGCTCGTCGGCGGCATCGGCATCATGAACATCCTGCTGGTGTCGGTGACCGAGCGCACGCGCGAGATCGGCCTGCGCATGGCGATCGGCGCGCGCCGGCTGCACGTGCTGCTGCAGTTTCTCGCCGAGGCGGTGTTTCTGAGCGTGACCGGCGGCATCGCCGGAATCATTATGGGTGTCGATCTTTTCGCCTGGCGATCTCGGCTCATCTTCGGCTGGGCTGGCGCCGATCTCGCTCACGGCGATCGCCGGCGGATTCCTGTTCTCGGCGGCGGTCGGGATTTTCTTCGGCTATTATCCGGCACGCAAGGCCGCGCACCTCGATCCAATCGAGGCGCTCAGATACGAATAGTCAGCCCGGCAGCATCCGCTGCAGCACGCCGTCGCGGCGGATGAAATAATGATAGAGCGCGGCCGCCACATGCAGGCCGACCAGCACCAGCAGCCCGTATTCGGCAAGGAGGCTGTGCACGTCGCCGGTCCAGCGCCACGCCGGCGCGCGCGTCGCCACCAGCTTCGGCAGATCGAGTCCGAACATGACGACCGGAAAGCCGCGCCAGGAGGCATTGATCCAGCCCAGCACCGGCAGCGCGAACAGCAGCAGATAAAGCAGCCAATGCACTGACGCGGGCGGACTGTACCTGCCAAGGCGGCACGCCGTCTTCCGGCGCCGGCTCGCCCTGCGCCGCCCGCCAGGCCAGGCGAATGACGGCGACGAACAAGATCACGATCCCCATCGACAGGTGCAGGTTGATCAGCGTCTCGGGTTTGGTGTCGCGCTTGATGTCCGGCATGGTCCAGGCGACGGCGAATTGCACGATCAGCAGCGCCAGGACCAGCCAATGCAACGTCTTCGCGGTGCCGGTGTAGCCGGTGGTCTTGCTCATGATGTCACTGAACCCTTGCGGAGGGATGGGTGGATACCCATATGCGTTCGAATGGTGATGTCGAGCCGAAAGGTTCCATCATCGAGCGGCCACGAAATGCAGCAGGTGACGCCGGATGTACGCGCACCTTCTCGTTTTCGTGGTCGTTTCGTTTTTGGGTAGCTCCGCTTTAAGTACCTGCCTTGAGCCGTTCCTTGTCGTAGCCGGCGACGCGCTTGTAACTCTCCGACAGCGCGACCAGTTCCGCGTGGCTGATGACGTCGTCGATGTTCTTGAACGGCTTGTCGCCGGTGCGGCGATAGACTTCCTGCAGAATGGCGTCAGGCGGCGCCTTGCGGTTGGCCAGCACCACGTCGCTGGTTGCCGGCAGGCGCTTGGCCTCGTAGGCCCGAAGCGCTGCGACCGGATCGTCATTGGCTTGCAGGGCATCGCTAAGCGCGCGGCAGTCGAGGATCGCCTGCGCCGCGCCATTGGCGCCGCGCGGATACATCGGATGCGCGGCGTCGCCCAAAAGCGTGAGCCGGCCGAAACTCCAGCGCGGCAGCGGGTCCTGATCGACCATCGGGTATTCCAGGATGGCGTCGGCCGCGCGGATGAATTGCGGCACGTCGAGCCAATCGAAATGCCAATCCGCCATCGCCGGCAAGAAGTCCTCGATCTTGCCGCGCCGGTTCCAGTCGCGCGCCTGGTATTGCGGCGTCTCGATGTCGCACACCCAGTTGACCAATTGGCGGCCCTGCGCGTCGATATTGCTGCGGATCGGGTAGATCAGAAGCTTGGCCGGATGGTGCCAGCCGACGCGGATCATGCTGGCGCCGGTGAGGATCGGCTGCCAGCGGGTGACGCCGCGCCACATGTTGATGCCGGAATATTTCGGCGGGCCTTCGTTGGGGTAAAGCTGCTTGCGCAGTACCGAGTGGATGCCCTCACAGGAGATCGCTACGGTGCCGCGCACGGGAGCAAGCGGCTTGCCGTCGGCATCCTCGAAATGCGCGACCGCCTCGGCGCCGTCGTAATCGACGCGCGTGCACTTGTGGCCGAGGATCACCTTGTCGGCGCCGGCGCGCGCGATGAAGGCGTCGAGCAGCACCATCTGCAGATCGCCGCGATGGATGGAGAACTGCGGCACGTCGTAGCCGGCGAACCGGCCGGCCGGCTCGCTGTAGATGTACTGGCCGTAGCGGTTGTAGAAGCAATATTCGCGCGTAGTGACCGCTACCTTGGCGAGCGCGTCTTCTAACCCGAGCGCGCACAATTCGCGCGAGGCATGCGGCAGGATATTGATCCCGACGCCGACCGCTTTCAGCTCGTTCGCCGCCTCGAACACGCGGCATGCGATGCCGGCGCGCTGCAGCATCAGGCCCAGCGTCAACCCGCCGATGCCGGCGCCGATGATAAGTACTTCCATGGCGATCGACCCTGTTACGTGGGCATTAATCTAGATTGAGCGCTTTTGCTTCGCGAGCGAGGCCAGCGCGCCCCAGGCGGCGACGACAGCAAGCCCGAGCGAAACCAGCGCATTCCAGCCAGCGAGCGAGAGGCCCAGGAAGCGCCAGGAGACTTCGTCGCAACGCACCAAGCTGAAGCTGTTCAAATGCTTGAAGATATCGTGGGCCGCGCCGAACTTGTCGATCGGCCCGGAGCAATCGATCGGCCCTTGCCACCACTTCCATTCGACGCCGGCGTGATACACGGCAAGCCCGCAGTCCCAAAGCATGAATGCGGTAATCACCGCAAAGCCCGCGATTATCACCTTGCTCGAGGCGCCATGACTAATGCCGATAATGAGCAAAACGGCGAGCGGTACACAGAAATAATAGGGCTGCCGCTGTTCCAGGCAGAGCGGGCACGGCGGCAGGTGCATGACGTACTGGAAAAAGAAAAAGCCGCAAATGGTCAACGCGCCAACCACAGCGATAATGCCCGCAGCGGTCAGCTGCGGCTCTCTGCGGGCCAGGGCCAGATAATCATTCATCATGCGCACCGGACGCCGCCAATAGCGTTGTTCAATCGAGATGACAAGCGCTTATGGCCGCCACGATCGATCAGGATTCGCAAAGCGAATTACCCGTTCGCTCGCTGGTCTTCTCCCGGGCGGCATTTCAAGTCGTTGATCGCCCATTGAGATCCATGCCGTAAAGTGGCTTGCCTCGATATGTCGGGTGATCCATCGAGATTGCAATCAGGGTACGCCGCCTTCAGCACGCATCATTCCGAGAAGGCCCCCATATGTGTCAATAACGGGGCGCCAACCCGCCGCTTCAAGCTTGCTAGTATCGACAACCAAATTCTTAGACGCGACCAAAGATCCGCGCGCCCGCACATCATCATCGAGAAACGAATGATGACTTTTGGGACATATATGGTCGTCAACGAACGTCCCTGCATCTTACGCAAAATCGTCAGAATTTCGCCGACCGTTATTGGTTTGGAATCCGCGACCAGGTAGGTCTCGCCGATTGTGGCCGGATTATTCAGTGCGAACATTATCGCAGAAATCAGATTTTCAACTCCAAGCACCGACCGCCGACTGGTAAAGCTCGCGACCGGGAGTGGCAGGGACGACCGCGCGAGTTGAACGACCGTCTGCATGTTTCCTTTGGGATGCGGTTGGGTAGGATCGAGGCGCGGACCGGGCTTCGAATGATGCCGACGTTTCCTCGATCCCCCCTATCATTCCGTACGGCGGGTTTTCCCCAGTACGGCTGGAAGGCTGGCGTATCAGGCAAGACTTTCCCGGCGCGTCAATCAGCTTAAGCCTGCTCCCGGCATGCGCTGACCGATGACCGGTTTGTCTTCGCTCTTCGTGCATCTCGTGATCACTGCATTGTTCCCGCTCTGAGTCGGGAAACAGGATTCGATCATGCACCGCCGTGGTGGGTGACTACCCCACCGCCCCAGAGGCCCTCGCTCGGGTCCGGGTTATAGTGTCCCGGTCCGTCATCACTTAATTGGCCTCATCCGCCCCACTCGCAGGCACATCGCATTTTCACCGCATGGCGGCTTATACGCGATGCCTTCGCTGTGCGGGAGCGCCGAGGCGACCCGCAAGTGGTTCCGGGCTTTTACTGCACATTCCTTCCTGACATGCCGCCCTCTCCGACCCCGGGGAGTTCGACATCGATATCCAGAAACTTCGATGCCGACATTGGCCTTCGCCGAATGACCACCGGCTCGGCACTCCCGTCACTCCCGCAATCCGTTCCGCGCGGGCGGTCGATTTCGTGGCTTCACTGGTTCGCTTCCGCTACAGCCTGCCAGATTGCTCGCCCCCCCTGTACGGATCAGACTGGAACGTCCAGCCTTCGGGGACTTTTACTTCCAGGCTTTCAACGGATCGGTCTCCCTTCCCGTTGCTGGATATAACTACAACAGCGACTGGACTCCTCTGTTGGCGGGACTCTCACCCGCTGGAATGGCAGCTAGCCTCGCTGCACGGTCATAGACGACCACTGGTCTAAAGATCGTAAAAGGCACCCCCGCCGCGCGGATGGCCTGTTCGCCTGCAAGTTTTGAACGGCCATATTGATTGGTCGGGTGAGGTTCGTCCTGCTCGCGCACGGCCTGCATCGCGGACGCGCCTGCTTGGGCGCGTACCGATGAAATAAATACGAACCGCTCAATCCTTGCGTCCTTGGCAGCGTTAGCCAACCGTTGCGTAGCAATCCAGTTGACTTGATCGAATTCTGAATTTGCGTTCTCGGGAATTTTGCTATGCGCCGGACCTGCCAAGTGAACGATGATATCGACGCCCTTGAGAATTGGACTCCAGTCAATCGGATTCCTAAGAAACGGCGACGCCAGGTGCCGGCTCCATAGGCTGGAGAACAAATCCGAATGCCTTGGCGCGCCGATGCAGATTGTTGACTACCCGTGTGCGGTAGCGTGTCTCGTAGTATGATGCACCGGGGTCGACGTACTCCATTCCATGACGCACGGCGTTGTAGAACAGGACTGCGATCTTGCGTGCCGTGGCGGTCACCGCCTTGGCCTTGCCAATGCGCGCCGAGAGCCGCCTGAAGAAGGCGCCCAGCGCTGTTTCGGTCCGTCCAATGGTTACAGCAGCAAGCCGCAGGAGCGCCGAAGCTCGGCTCCCGCAACGGCGCGTTCGTGACGAGAGGATCTTGCCGCCGGAGATTTTGTTGCTCGGCGCCAAACCCAGCCAGGAGGTGAAGTGCTTTGCACTCGGCCAGGCGGAGAGGTCGTCGCCGCATTCAGCGATCAGCTTCAGCGAGAGGTATGGACCGAGGCCGTCGATCTGGGTGATGTCCTTTCCGAGCAGCCCGAAAAGCGCCGCGCGAACATCGAAGGCCAGTGCGTTCGCTTGATCGGATCTGGGCCGACCTGACGGCGGCAACGAGTCTGACCTAGGACCGCGAGCGATGCTGAGTTCCTTCAACACGGCTTCGATCCGGGTGTCGCAGGCAGATGCCTTCTCGTGGTAAACATCGTAGAGGGCGAGTGCCTGCTCAAGCGCAAACAGGTGCTCGGCGCGGTAGGTACCGGTGAGCGCTTTTTCGATCGTCTCAGCACTGGAGTGGCAACGGTAATCGCGCAAGCGGGTCAGCGCCTTGGGGTCACGCTCTCCGGCGAGGATTGCGCGGATGATCCGCAGACCGGTCGCGCTGGTGATGTCGGCAATGACGTGGTGGAGCTGAAAATTCATCTCTGTCAACGCCTTCTGCATGTGCTGGATATGTGAGGCCGCATACTCGAGCAGACGCTCGCGCTGACGCACGTATGCTCGCAGCTCGGCGATCTGGCCTTTGGGCCGAAAGCTGGCACGCAGCAGACCATAAGAATGAAGACGTTGCAGCCACTGCGCATCGCTGACGTCGGTCTTGCGGCCGGGCACGTGCTTGGCATCGCGCGCATTGACAAGGAACACAGTAAAGCCACGGGCATCGAGAAGTTCGAAAATTGGAATCCAGTAGACGCTGGTTGATTCCATAACGACTGTCTCGACGCCGCATTCCTTAAACCAATCCACCAGCCGATGCAGATCGGTCGTGAAGGTACCGAAGCTGCGCACCGGCTCAGGCGTGCGATCTGCCCTTACGGCAGCCATGTGCATAGTCGCCCCGATATCGATGGCAGCCGCGTTCGGGTGGACCATTGGCATCGTACGGTCGACCTTGGATTTCGATCTTTTGCGGTTCATCTCCATTCCTCCTGCTGACGGCGGCGGAAGGGCTGGGCTGCGCAATTCATCAGATTCCTAAACGGGATCGCCGGATGGCGTCACCACTCTCAAGCACGCGACAACCCATGGACCATGTTTTTTAACGGGGTTACATGCCACCAAAATCGTACCGGCCGCTCCCTTCCGGGCGCACTCTAGCACTGACCCGTTTCTTTCCCCGCAGGGGGCGCGTAGCGCCGAGCTCAGTTTTTTAGATCCGGTATAATTACGGTCTCAACCGAATCCGGAAACGATACCGGACGGCGCGTCACGGCCCGGACCGCAAAGCCGGCGCCGAGCAATGCGGTCACGAGCGGCCGGCCTACGAAACCCGAGGCGCCCGTAACTAATACGCGTTTTGTTTCCATGCCCGCCTATCGCGCCAAACAAAAATTAGAAAATATTGCGTTGATCGACCCGGGGCCGGGCCAATCCTCTGGGATAATTTTCCGTTTGGAGTCGGGTGCGGAATGCCGCGAATAAGTTACCATCACTGCAAGGATTTCCCCGATCGGCCGATCAAATTAGCTCGCTGACAATGGACGCGCGTCGGTCCAAAGCCCTTGTTCACCCTGTTAAATCAGAGGCAGAAACGTACATTTGTTTCCAGCCGACAGAGCCGCGGCTCGATCCGACCATTGATACTGGTATTGCAATACTGTTATCAGAAGGCCCAATATGGTTGCAAGGCAGAATTGATCATCCATGACGCGTAAGAATGACGCATAAGAACATTAAGAACATTAAGAACATCAGGTGACGCACGTGCGGCTAGTTGAAATTTCGGCGCTGGGCGCGGTATCAAGGTGCCGCCGATAGACCAGGTGCGGGTCGTAGCGAACCGGCGGAGTTTGATCAATATCGAGAGCGAAACCGAAAATTTGCGATCGTCGGCGTTACGCCGCGATGGCAGGTTTTTCTAACAACCAATTCATCTAACTCCGCCCTCCATCTTCACGACGGCTTAAAGAGCTCCATGCCGGCCAACAGCGAAGTTGCCACTCAGATGCCGCGTGCGAGCATCGGTGCCCCGCAGGTCGCCATATTGATGTGCACGAAAGACGGTGCGGCGTTTCTTGCCGAGCAGTTAAAATCGATCGCGGATCAAACTCACCCGAATTGGACCTTGTTCGTGTCCGATGACGGTTCGACCGACGAGACCACAACAATTCTCCGGAAATTCGCCGACGGCCACAGCCAGAAAATAGTCGTCAGAAACGGCCCGGGAAAGGGCGTCTGCGCCAATTTCCTCTCGCTGGCGACCGATCCAATGATCGATGCGGATTACTTTGCCTTCAGCGATCAAGACGATGTGTGGTACAAAGAAAAGCTTGAGCGCGCGCTGACTTGGCTGGCCACGATCCCGGGCGAGGTGCCGGCCCTCTATTGCGGCCGCACTGAGCTGGTATCGAACGATGGACGATCCTATGGTTTCTCTCTTCTATTCACCCGACCGATAGCGTTCCGCAACGCCCTCATCCAGAGCCTAGGAGGGGGCAATACGATGATGTTCAATAGAGCGGCCAAGAGGCTCTTGGAGACAGTGGGCAGGCTTGACGTCGTTTTGCATGACTGGTGGATGTATCAACTGATTTCAGCGGTGGGCGGCGCAATCCGGTACGATCCGCAACCGATGCTCAGATATCGCCAGCATCCCGACAATGTCATCGGATCGAATCGCGGCTGGCGCGCCTACCTCGTTCGCTTTCGCATGATTCTGAACGGACGTTTTTGCGAATGGAATAAGATGAATATTGCCGCGCTCCAGCAGGTACCCGCCCATTTGATCAAGCCGCAAAATTGCGCGGTGTTGCAGCTGTTTGCCAAAGCGAGGACCGCGTCTCTCCCGAAACGTCTTTATTATCTGATTCAGTCTGGCGTTTACCGCCAGACATTGCTCGGCAACATCGGTCTGTTTGCGGCAACCCTGCTGAAAAGGATTTGAGATGGGCACAGTTGCTTCGATCAACAGCACACGGAGCAATCCCACCGAAAAGACAATTTTGGTGACTGGCGCGGCCGGCTTTATCGGCGCGAATTTCGTGCTCGAGTGGCTGGGTCTTGAGCTGTCCTCAGTCATCAGTCTCGACATGCTCACTTATGCGGGGAATCTTGATAATCTCGTAAGCGTCGCGAATGACTCTCACCACGTTTTTGTGCATGGCGACATCGGCGATGTCGAGCTGGTTGCAAGTTTGTTGAATCGGTATCGGCCTTGGGCGGTTGTTAATTTTGCGGCCGAGTCGCATGTGGATCGCTCGATCCATGGGCCCGCCGATTTCGTCGCGACCAACGTCGTGGGGACATTTCGGTTATTGGAAACCACCCGCTCGTATTACGAGAGCCTGAGTCCTCCGGAAAAAGCTGCCTTCAGATTTCTGCATGTCTCGACGGACGAGGTTTTTGGCTCCCTCGGCAAGGATGACCCGGCTTTTACGGAAATGAATCGCTATCAACCGAACAGCCCCTACTCAGCGAGCAAGGCGGCGTCCGATCATCTTGTCCGTGCTTGGTGCCATACCTATGGACTTCCGGTGCTGATCACCAACTGCACGAACAATTACGGGCCCTATCAATTTCCGGAAAAACTCATTCCCTTGACGATCCATCATGCACTGACCGGCATGCCACTACCTATCTACGGTGACGGTCAGCAGCGCCGGGATTGGCTTTATGTCTTCGATCATTGCGCCGCGATTCGCACCGTGCTCGATCGCGGGCGCGTCGGCGAAACCTACAATATCGGCGGCAACAGCGAGAAATCTAACCTAGTGGTTGTTCACACCTTGTGCGATATTCTCGATGTCGAGCAACGACGCAACGACGGCGGTTCGTATCGTCAACAAATCGAATTCATTCGTGACCGTCCCGGCCATGATCGCCGTTATGCGATGGACACGGCGAAGATCGAGAGCGAGCTGGGATGGAAACCATCCGTGACGTTCGAGACGGGAATCCGCAAAACGGTGCGCTGGTATCTTGACAACACCAAGTGGGTGGAGCGCACGCTGAGCGGCGCCTATCGTGACTGGCTGCAAAAAAATTATTCCAATCGATGAACGTATCCTATTGTAATACAAATTAATTCGGCCTTGGCAAAATTACCAGCTCTGATAGACATACAGTAGTGTCGGCTGGCATTTGATAAAGATTGATATTGGCTATGCAGAAGAAGGAACGAAAGGGCATCATCCTCGCCGGCGGCTCGGGGACCAGGCTTCATCCCGCGACACTTGCAGTATCCAAGCAATTGTTGCCGATCTTCGACAAGCCGATGATCTATTATCCTATCTCGACATTGATGTTCGCGGACATTCGCGACATTCTGATTATTTCGACGCCGCAAGATACTCCACGCTTTGAGCAGTTGCTCGGCGACGGCGGCCACTGGGGACTTCGTTTCTCGTACGCCGTCCAGCCGTCTCCCAGTGGGTTGGCGCAAGCGCTTATCATCGGTGCGGATTTTGTCGGCGCGGACGATGTGACGTTAGTCCTCGGCGATAACATATTTTACGGTCACGGATTTCCCGACCTACTGACGAGGGCGCGTAGCCGCGCAAATGGCGCGACTGTCTTCGCTTATCACGTCAATGACCCGCAACGCTACGGCGTGGTTGAATTCGGTAAGGGCCAGAAAGCGATATCAATTGAAGAAAAGCCGCACAAGCCGAAGTCCCACTATGCGGTGACCGGTTTGTATTTTTTTGATAATGAAGCCGCCGACATTGCTCGGCGCGTGAAGCCATCCGCACGCGGCGAACTGGAGATTACCGACGTAAACCGCGCTTATCTCGAGGCGGGCAAGCTCACGGTGGAGATTTTGGGACGCGGTTACGCCTGGCTGGATACCGGTACCCATGAGTCGATCCTTGAAGCCAGTCAATTTGTGGCGGTGATCGAACACCGGCAAGGCGTGAAAGTCGCCTGTCTGGAAGAAATCGCTTTTGACAAGGGCTGGATCGGCAGCGACCAAGTCGCGCGTGCCGCTGAAGCGTTGGAAAAAACGAGCTACGGGCAGTACCTGCGGCGTTTGATCCATGAAGAGTCGCGGCGATGAAGGTAATGGCGGCCGCGATACCCGACGTGCTGCTCCTAGAGCCGACAATCTATCAGGATGAGCGTGGATCTTTTTTCGAAAGCTTCAATCAAAAGCGTTTCGAGGATGCCGTGCGCCGAAACGTCTCTTTCGTGCAGGACAATCATTCTCATTCGCTAAGACATGTTCTGCGCGGGTTGCACTATCAAATCAGTCGGCCGCAGGGAAAATTGGTGCGCGTCGCAGTGGGCGAGGTTTTCGATGTGGCCGTCGATCTGCGGCGGCGTTCGCCGACGTATGGAAAGTTCGTCAGCACAGTGTTGTCGGCGGCGAATAATAAACAGCTCTGGATTCCCGAGGGCTTTGCCCATGGCTTCCTCGTGCTGAGCGACACGGCGGAAATTCTGTATAAGATCACGGACTATTACGTGCCCGAAGACGAACGCTGTCTGATTTGGAACGATCCCGACATCGGAATCGATTGGCCCAAGGACAGTGAACCGATCCTGTCGGCAAAAGACCGGTTGGGCCTTCATCTCAGCAAGGCTGAGGTTTTTTCGTGAGGCTGCTGGTTACGGGCGCGAATGGTCAGCTCGGATGGGAGCTCAGCCGAAGCCTGATGCCATTAGGGGATGTGGTCGCGCTCGATCGCCGTGAGTGCGATTTGTCGCGGCCCGACCTTTTGCCGGGCCTCATCCGCGGCATGACGCCGGATGTCATCGTGAACGCGGCCGCCTATACCGCGGTCGACAATGCCGAGCAGGAGGAAAAACTCGCGACGGCGGTCAATGGCACGGCCGTCGGCGTGATGGCGGAAGAGGCGCGCAAGGCCGGCATCCTCCTCGTCCATTACTCGACCGATTATGTGTTCGACGGCGTCAAGGAGACCCCGTACACCGAGGAGGATGTGCCGCATCCAATCAACGCGTATGGCCGCAGCAAATTGGCGGGCGATAACGCGGTACGCGAGGTCGGCGGCGTCTATGTGGTCCTGCGCACGAGCTGGGTCTATGCCGGGCGTCGGCAAAACTTCATCCGCACGATTCTAAGACTGGCGAGCGAACACGAGGAATTGCGGATCGTCGACGATCAGATCGGCGCGCCGACATGGGCACGCAATGTCGCCGATGCGACGACCCTGATTGTCCGCGCCGTTTGCCAGGAACGCGCGCAGGGCCAATTTGCTTCCGGACTATTCAACCTGACCGCATCCGGCGCAACAAGCTGGTACGGATTTGCCAAAGCAATTCTGGAAGAGGCAAAGCGCCATGGCCAGCTTTCGACACAACCCATGCCTCACCTCAAGCCCATTCCAAGCGAAGCGTATCCGTTGCCGGCCGCAAGGCCGAAGAATTCCCGTCTTGCAGCCGAGCGACTGAGCGAGCGATTTGGCATCGGGCTCCCGGACTGGAAGCAGGCGCTCGCTCTCTGCATCGCGGAGATGAAAACCGGCGAGCAAATCGGCAACAAAGCCTCTGGCTAAGAGCCGGATATGGCAGCGATCGATCAAAAGATCGACGATGGCCGATCGAGGCGAACTGACCGTACTAAAGCCTTGGATCAAGGCGGCACTCGCTTCCTGGACCGGGCGAGCGGGAACGGCGCCGGCGCCGTTGATCCAGGCCCCAGTCGCTTTCGCGCCCTGCCCTTTCCGCCAAAGCGATGACGGCGGCCCGGTCGGTCACGTCCCGCGTCACCGCTTCAAGGCTAGGTCGCGGCGGTGGCGGCGCGCGATCCGCGGCATAGACAGTAAAGCCGTCGGCCAGGAAGCTGTCGCCGAGCGCGCGGCAAAGGTCGCCGGCGGCCCCGGTGATCACCACGGCGCGTGAGGCATCGGTCATCGGTTTTCTCCACTCGCGCAGGGCGGAAGCTTCATTAGGGACGCGCCGGCGCGCGCCGCTCCCCTTTATTTGGCGTATTTTCGGAAATTAGGCTTTCGCTTTTCGTTGAATGCGCGAACGCCTTCTTTCGATTCCTCGGTGTCGTAGTAGAGCTTCAGCGCCTGTAATCCGAGGCCGCCGATGCCGGCGATCGAATCGGTATCCGCGTTAAATGAGCGCTTCGCAATGGCGATCGCGGTCGGGCTGCGCTCCATAATTTCGCCGCACCAGGCGTCGACTTCGGCATCGAGTTGGTCGTCGGGCACCACCTTGTTGACCAGCCCCATGGCGGCTGCTTCCTGCGCGGTGTAGCGGCGGCACAGATACCAGATCTCGCGCGCCTTCTTCTCGCCGACCAGCCGCGCCAGATATGCGGTGCCAAAGCCAGGGTCGACCGAGCCGACCTTTGGCCCGACCTGGCCGAATTGCGCGCTTTCGCCGGCGATGGTGAGATCGCACAGCGTGGCGAGCACGTTGCCGCCGCCGATTGCAAAGCCGCGCACCTTGGCAATCACCGGCTTCGGCGCAGTCCGAATGATGGCATGCAAAGTCTCCATCGGCAGGCCGATGGTGCCGCGCCCGTCGTAACTTCCGGAGTGAGCGGATTGATCGCCGCCGGTGCAGAAGGCGCGCGTCCCCGAGCCGGTGAGCACGATCACGCCGATCTGCTTGTTCCATGCGGCGCGGCCGAAGGCGTCGATCAGCTCGTCGCAGGTCTTACCGCGAAACGCATTCAGCTTGTCCGGCCGGTTGATGGTGATGGTCGCAACACCGGTCTTTTCGTCGTACAGCAGATCCTCGTAAATGCTTGTCATTTTTTCCTCTTTTCGTTTGCCAATTTCGCGGCCAGACCGCGGGCCACTCACCGCCGCCAGGCTCCGGGCCTAGAATAGGGACTTCGCTTGTTCCCGAAGTTTGAATTTCTGCACCTTCCCGCTCGGCGTCATCGGCAGCACTTCGATGCATTCCGAGGGTACGGCGACCATCACTCGGATCGCCGGCGGATGATACCGGCTTCGTCCAGTAATGACTTGATCCGGCGATAGCCGCACCGGCCATTACCGGGACGCGAGAGCAATAATGCCCTGTGTCAGCGCACCTTCATCAGCACGGACAATGGTGGAGTAATGCTGCGTTCCGCGGGGCTGGCCGACAATCCGGCAGGCATGACGCGCCAAAAGACCGTACTTCCCCCGAATGCGACCACCGGCCTGCCGGCGCGGTTCGGGGTTTACAAGTTTCCCGAAGCGAGGTCCTTGAGCACCTGATTCTCAAGCGACAGACCAGCAAGATGACGCTTCAAGCGCGCATTCTCGCGTTCCACGTCCTTTATCCGCCTCGCCTGATGGATCTCCGATCGGCATGGGCTCATTTCCAAGCGCATCTGCTCATATCGCTTGGTCGAAAAAAGCTCGGTCAGGTCACTGGCAGACCATGGCCGCCCTTGAATGTATCCGCGATACATCCGATATTCGCCCCCTCGGGCGAAGCCGCCTTGTATTTTCAAAGACTTATCCGGCATTTGGTTGCGGGGGTAGGATTTGAACCTACGACCTTCAGGTTATGAGCCTGACGAGCTACCGGGCTGCTCCACCCCGCGCCAAAATGCGAAGCGCGGGGCTTGGCCCGCGCGTTTCGAGGGCTATGTAGCAACCGTGGACGCCAATGGGAAGGGCGCAATACGCGGCAATTCATGAACCTGTCATGAAACCGCGGCAAAAAGCGGCCATGTTGGGGGCTGCCGGGGATGGGGACAGCTTCGGCGACGGCCTGGCCGCCGCCGCGCGCTCCATTATCGCCGATGCCCGAAGGGCCCTGGCCGACCGCGAACTTACCGACGCCGAGGCGGTGCACGAGGTGCGCAAAGCCCTCAAGCGCTGGCGCGCCTTGTTGCGCCTGCTCGCCCAGCCGCTCGGCGAGCAGGCCGACCAGATGCGCGCCGAGGCGCGCGAGCTGATGCGGGCGCTGTCGGTCGCGCGCGACGCCCAATCGGCGCTCGATGCGCTCGCCGACCTGCGCAAGGCCGACCTGCCGTTTTCGCCGACCTCGATGGAAACGATCGGCCAGCGGCTGACCGCCATCAAGGACGCGGCCGAGCAGACCGGCTTCACCAAGGACATGCGTGACCGGCTGTCGCGCTATCTCGATTATGCCACGCTCTCGCTCGAGCGTTGGCCGCTCGCGGCGATCAATTTCGACACCGTGGCCGACGGGCTGATCTCGACCTACCGGCGCGCCCGCCAATTGCTGCCGGACAACTGGGCGGAAGCC
>CAVRUP010000019.1:125000-178705 GCA_963724335.1 uncultured Alphaproteobacteria bacterium
CCACCGTGCTTGCGCCAAATAGCCGGGCTTCAAGGGCCGTCATTGACGGGCCAGGGGCCAGTCGGCATCGTAACGGCCTTGATTTGAGCGGCCTGCCGACGGTGCCGGGGCGGATTTGGTTGCGGCAAGCCACCTTCGATCAAAGGCGCAGGGGACGGCGAGCTTGGACCAAACACGGTCGCGCGGCGCATATCGATCGAGGCGGGCCGAGACCGTTGAGCTCGGCAACGAGCCGCCTCTGTCGGTGGACGGCGGCAATAGCGGCTTCGTCGATCGCCGCCGCGTTTCAGTGCAGTGGTTCGCCGGCACGATTCTGACCGCCCTATGCGGCGCTGCTCTGATGGGCGGCGCCGTTTTCACATCGCTCGACGGCGAAGCCAATTTCGCCTCGCTGCCCGAACGGGTCGAGGTGGCGCTACGCGGCGCGCTCGGCGTCGGCGCCGACCGGCTCGGTGTATCGCGCAAGAGCGACCGGCTGCCGACCGCGGAAGAGCCTTCGTTCGCCCGCCAGGTGATCCGCGTCTCCACCATGACGCGGGTCGGTAATCACGAGGTCGTCCGCGTGCGCCCCTTCGTGCGCATCGCCGGCAATCTTTCGCTCACCGTTTCAGATCTCTCCGCCAGTATCCCGCCTTACAATCCGCAACGCCTGCTCGCCGAGTCCGCACCCGGTGGCGCCACCGCCGCGGCCGACGACGCGCCGAGGGCCGAGCCCGACGCCGAGGTTGCTTTCGTGATGCGCGATCTCCCGCCGATATTGCCGAAGCTCAAGATCGCGGTGCTCACGCCCAATGACGAGGTCATGGATCGCGTGCGCGAGGCCGCCGAATGGAGCGAGCAGGCCACCAAGAACCTTCCCATCGCGGCCAACATCACCGGCATCAAGCTGGCCTATGCCGGCGAGACCGCGACCGACCCTTACGCTGGCTTTGAAGCGCGCATCGTGCCCGAGAACATTACGCTGCTGCCGAAGACCACCAACGAGACGACCGGCGGCAATGCCTTCAACGAGCGCGTGATCGCGGTCAAGAAGGGCGACACGGTCGCCACCATATTGCGCGATCAGGGGGCCACGCCGGACGAGATCGCCGCGATCGCCAAGATGCTTGGACCGCGCGGCCGCGACGGCGGCATCAAGGAGGGCCAGAAATTGCGCCTTCTGATGGCGCCGGTGCCGGGCAGCCAGCGTTTGCAGCCGATCCGCGTGATCGTCGCCAACGACACATCGATCGACGCGGTGGTGGCGCTATCCGATACCGGGAAATACGTTTCCGTCGACGTCAGGCACGGCACCGAGGTGGCCGATACATCTGAAGACAATAACGACGAAAACGATTCTTCCCGCGTGACACTCTATAAAAGCGTCTACGAGACCGCGCTGCGCAACCAAATTCCGCGCCCCATTATCGAAGACCTGATCCGCATCTATTCCTTCGACGTCGACTTCCAGCGCAAGGTGCAGCCTGGCGATTCCTTCGAGGTGCTGTACGCCGGCGAAGACGAGAAGCCCGCTGCCGACAGCCGTAACGACGTCTTATTCGCGTCGCTAACCATCGGCGGCGAGGCCAAGAAGTTCTACCGCTTCCAGTCGCCCGACGACGGCATCGTCGATTACTACGACGAGAGCGGCAAAAGCGCGAAGAAATTCCTAGTGCGCAAACCGGTCGCTGAAGGCATTATGCGCGATGGCTTCGGCATCAGGCGGCATCCGATTCTCGGCTACACCAAAATGCATACGGGCGTGGACTGGGCGGCGCCCACCGGCACGCCGATCTACGCCGCCGGCAACGGCACGATCGAAAAGGCCGGCTGGGAATCCGGCTACGGAAAATTCATCCTCATCCGCCACACCAACGGCTACGAGACCGCCTATGGTCATATGAGCGGGTTTGCGCGCGGCATCGATGAAGGTACGCGCGTCCGGCAAGGCCAGGTGATTGGTTTTGTCGGCTCCACCGGCCTGTCTACCGGGTCGCACGTGCACTATGAAATCCGCGTCAATGGTCGCTTCGTCGACCCGATGCGAATCAAGCTGCCGCGCGGCCGCGAGCTGGAAGGTCCGATGTTGGCGGCCTTCGAGCAGGAACGCGAACGGCTCGACGGCATCATGGCGCGCAGGCCCGCGCGCGTGGCGACGCGCTAACTGACATTGCCGCGAAGGCGGGCGATCCAGTAATCACTGCCGCTTATATAATCGAAGCTCTGGGAGTACTGGGTGCCCCGCCTTCGCGGGGCACGACAGTTGCGGTTTACGCCGCCTGCGCCAGCTTGCCGTTGAAGGTGAGGCCCTGCTTGCCGGCGGAGACGGTGACCTTCTCGCCGTCCTTGATCGAGCCGGCCAAAATCATCTCGGCGAGCGGGTCCTGCACCGACTTCTGGATCACGCGTTTCAAGGGCCGCGCGCCATAGGCCGGATCCCAGCCCTTGTCGGCCAGCCATTCGCGCGCGCTGGCGTCGAGCTTGATGACGATCTTGCGCTCATCCAGCAGCTTCTGCAGCCGCGTCATCTGGATGTCAACGATGCGGGTCATCTCCGACTTCTTCAGCCGGTGGAACAGGATGATCTCGTCGATGCGGTTGAGGAACTCCGGCCGGAACGCAGCGCGCACCACGGCCATGACCTGATCGCGCACCGCGTCGGTGTCCTGGCCTTCCGGCTGGTTGACCAGGAAATCGGCGCCGAGATTGGAGGTCATGACAATGAGCGTATTGCGGAAATCGACGGTGTGGCCCTGCCCGTCGGTGAGCCGGCCGTCGTCGAGCACCTGCAAGAGGACGTTGAACACGTCGGGATGCGCCTTCTCGATCTCATCGAACAGGATCACCTGATAGGGCCGCCGCCGCACCGCTTCGGTGAGCGCGCCGCCTTCGTCATAGCCGACATAGCCCGGTGGCGCGCCGATCAGGCGGGCGACCGAGTGCTTTTCCATGTATTCCGACATGTCGATGCGGATCAGCGCGTTCTCGTCGTCGAAGAGATAAGCGGCGAGCGCCTTAGTCAGCTCGGTCTTGCCAACACCGGTAGGGCCTAAGAACATGAACGAGCCGATCGGCCGGTTCGGGTCCTGCAGGCCGGCGCGCGCGCGCCGCACTGCGGTCGAAACCGCCTGCACTGCTTCCTTCTGGCCGATGACGCGCTTGGCGAGTTCCCCCTCCATGCGCAGCAGCTTTTCCTTTTCGCCCTCGAGCATGCGATCGACCGGCACGCCGGTCCAGCGCGACACCACGCCGGCCACGTGATCAGCGGTCACGGTCTCCTCGACCATGGCGCCTTTGCCCTTGCCTTCCTGCGCCTCGATGGCGGCGAGCTTCTTTTCCAATTCCGGAATGCGGCCATAGGCCAATTCGCCGGCGCGCTGGTATTCGCCCTTGCGCTGCGCATTGGCGAGTTCGGCGCGCAACTGGTCGAGCTCGGTCTTGAGCTTTTGCGCGTCCGACAGCTTTTCCTTTTCCGCCTTCCAGCGGCCGGTGATGTCGGCGGATTTTTTCTCGAGCTCTTTCAACTCGATTTCCAGGCGCTTGAGGCGGTCCTTGGAGCCGGGGTCGCTTTCCTTCTTCAAGGCCTCCTGCTCGATCTTCAGCCGCACGATTTCGCGGTCGATCGAATCGAGCTCTTCCGGCTTGGAATCGACTTGCATCTTCAGCCGCGCGGCGGCTTCGTCGATCAGGTCGATCGCCTTGTCGGGCAGAAAGCGGTCGGTGATGTAGCGATGCGACAAAGTCGCGGCCGCAACGATCGCCGAATCGGAGATGCGCACGCCGTGATGCTGCTCGTATTTATCCTTCAGGCCACGCAGGATTGAGATGGTGTCCTCGACCGACGGCTCTTCCACATAGACCGGCTGGAAGCGGCGGGCGAGGGCTGCGTCCTTCTCCACGTGCTTCTTGTACTCGTCGAGCGTGGTGGCGCCGATGCAGTGCAATTCGCCGCGCGCCAGCGCCGGCTTGAGCAAGTTGGAAGCGTCCATGGCGCCGTCGGCCTTGCCGGCGCCGATCAACGTATGCATCTCGTCGATGAACAATATGATGCCGCCGTCCGAGGAAGTGACCTCGTTGAGCACGGCCTTCAGCCGTTCCTCGAATTCGCCGCGATATTTGGCGCCGGCGATCAGCGCGCCGAGATCGAGCGCCAGCAGTTTCTTGTCCTGCAGACTCTCCGGCACGTCGCCGTTGACGATGCGCAGCGCGAGACCTTCGACGATCGCGGTCTTGCCGACGCCGGGCTCGCCGATCAGCACCGGATTGTTTTTGGTTCGGCGGGAGAGCACCTGGATGGTGCGGCGGATTTCCTCGTCGCGGCCAATCACCGGATCGAGCTTGCCGTCGCGGGCGGCCTGGGTGAGGTCGCGGGCGTATTTCTTCAGCGCATCATAGGCGTTTTCCGCCGACGCACTATCGGCGGTACGGCCCTTGCGCAGAGCCTCGATCGCGGCATTGAGATTTTGCGGCGTCACGCCGGCCTTGGATGAGAATTTTGCCCGCCTCGCTGTCCTTCTCCAGCGCGAGCGCGAGCAGCAGCCGCTCGACGGTCACGAAACTGTCGCCGGCTTTCTCGCCAGCCTTTTCGGCGGCGGCAAAAACGCGCGCGGTCGCGGGCGCCAGATAGATCTGGCCGGCACCGCCGCCGGACACTTTCGGAATTTTGCCGAGCGCGGCTTCGACCGCCTGCAAAGCCTGGCGGGAATTGCCGCCGGAGCGATCGATCAGGCCTGCAGCCAACCCTTCCGGGTCATCGAGCAGAACCTTGAGCAAATGCTCTGGGGCGAATTGCTGATGGCCCTCGCGCAGGGCCAGCGATTGGGCGGATTCCACAAACCCGCGGGCGCGGTCGGTGTATTTCTCGAAATTCATGTCTCAACCCCCTCGGCCCATTATGGCACCGGTTAACGGCGGGTCCCCGCAGGCGGCCCGCTTCGGCATTATGTGGGTGTCATTCTTGCAGTTTGAAGAGCCCTTCGGCCTGATGTAGGTGTCCGGTTAACGCCCTACGGCAGTACGGAAAGTGCCCAAAAATCAATGCCAAACCAAGCCCGCATCGAGGCCATTTACCGCTACCCGGTGAAGGGGCTTTCGCCCCAGCTTTTGCAGCGGGTCAAGCTGGCGGTCGGCCAGACACTGCCGGCCGACCGGCTCTACGCCATCGAGAACGGCCCCTGCGGCTTCGACCCCTCAGCGCCGGCCTATTTTCCCAAGCAGCGCTTTCTAATGCTGATGCGCAACGAGCGGCTAGCCGCGCTGCGCACCGACTATGACGAGGCGAGCCATACGTTGACTATCCAATGGGAAGGCCGCGAGGCGGCGCGAGGCGACCTGCGCAGCAAGGACGGAAGGCTGGCGATCGAGGCCTTCTTGCGCCGCTTCATGCCGAAGGAATTGCGCGGACCACCCAAGGTATTGTTCGCCGAGGGCCACAGTTTCTCGGATGTGGCGAAGAAAGTCGTCTCCATCATCAACCTCGCCTCGGTGGCGGCGGTGGAGACCGTGGCCGGGGCATCGGTCAATCCCTTGCGCTTCCGCGGCAATCTCTATGTCGCCGGCTGGCCGGCCTGGCATGAGTTCGATCTGCTCGATCGCGAACTCACGATCGGAAATGCCCGGCTCAAAGTGGTCAAGCGCATCCAGCGCTGCGCAGCCACCGAGGTTGATCCCGACACCGGTATCCGCGACGTCGCCGTTCCGCGCACGCTGATGGACAATTTCGGCCACGCCGATTGCGGGGTCTATGCCGAGGTTATTGCCGGCGGGGAAATTGCAATCGGCAACGAAATAAAAGAAACGGCCGGCGCATAGGGCCGGCCGTTTCGCATTTTGCAGCGTCGTCGACGAATCAGCCGCCGGGCAGCACGTAGGCCGCGATCCGCCCGCGCGGATAAACGGATTCCGCGACCGTATGATTGTGATTGCCGGACACGATGATCGGATTGCCGTTGGCGTCGATGCCTGAGACCACGCCGACATGGCCGCCGCCGTGCCGGCCCATCACCGCGATGGCGCCGACCTGCGGGCCGGAAATCCGCCGTGCCGTAATGCGCATAGGCGCTGGCGAGGTTGCCGCCGCCTCTATGACCGGTTTCCTTGAGCACCATGTCCATGAAGGCGCCGCACCACAGGCTCCGGCGCCCGGTCGGGTTGCTGCCGATATATTTGCGCGCCTCCGAAACCAGCGCGTCGCTGGTCACGCCGCCGAAGGCAGAGTTTGAATGCGACTGCGCGGCGATAAAGCTCGCATTCGCTTCCGTGCCCAGCCGCGGGTCGCGCGTGACCCGCGCCTGCCGGCCATGACGGCGGCCGCGGCCAGCCGCGTCCGTGGACGCTTGGCTGGTGGCCGCTTGGGCCGCATTCACCGGATAACGCATGTCGCGATCGGCAACGGTCTTTTGCGCCTGCGTCGCGCTCTGCGCGACTGACACAGTAGCGTGCCGGTGATGGGCGGGTCTTGCGACGGCTGACGTTGCAAAAGCCGCAACCGCCACCGAGCACAACAGAATCGTCGCCCGTTTCTGGATAGATTTCATCAGGTCTAGTCCCCTTGTCATCAAAGCAATACAGCGATACCGGCAGAATCAGTATCGAACGCAGGGCATAAACGCCGTCCAGTTGTGGCATGATCGTGATCATCAAAAGGTCATTTGATGATCTGCATAGCTGGTATTACTCATTAAAACTTATGAACAAGATTTTATACATCTAGTTCTTATAAATATACTTCACATAAAATACTAATACAGAAAAATGATGCTGATATACTTAGCGTCCAAGTTGTTGTGCATTTGCAGCAAAGTTAAAGGTGCAGTGCAGCAATTTTAACGGCCGCGCCGGCCGTCAGCCCTTGCGGCTGAGCAGGAAAACAGCTTGCTCGCCAAAGAGGTTCCAGAACCACCAAGGCGCATTGAGCCGCAGCGGCTTGCCCCAGGCATTGAGCGCCACCGCCTTCTCCATCTTCACCCCGATCGCGGTGCAAAGCTGGACGAAGTCCTTGATGGTGCAGTGGTGGATATTGGGCGTGTCGTACCAGCTATAGGGCAGGATATCGGTCTGCGGCATATGGCCTGCGAACAGCAGCTGCGTGCGCACCCGCCAGTGACCGAAATTCGGAAACGACACTACCGCGCGCCGGCCGATGCGTAGCATGTGCTCGAGCACCAGGCGCGGGTGGCGGGTGGCCTGCAGCGTCTGCGACAGGATCACGTAGTCGAAGGCGTCGTCCGGATAGTCGGCCAAGTCGGTGTCGGCGTCGCCCTGGATCACGGCGAGGCCCTTGGCGACGCATTCATTGACGCCCTCGCGCGAGAGCTCAATGCCGCGCCCGTCGACGCCGCGGCTCTCGCCGAGCAGGCGCAGCAGTTCGCCGTCGCCGCAGCCGACGTCGAGCACCTTGGCGCCGCGCTCCACCATCTCGGCGACCAGCACCAAGTCGACGCGGGCGCCGCCCGGCGTGCGCGCGATATGCGCGAGGCTAAGATTGCTCATGGCGTCGGCTTTCCGCCCAAGCCGCGCGCGTTGCCGGCGCCGTCGAGGAAGCCGCGCACAATGCCGAACAATTCCGGCTCCTCGAGCAGGAAGGCGTCATGCCCCTTGTCGGTGACGATCTCGGCGAACGACACGCGCGCGCCGGCGGCGTTGAGCGCGTGCACGATCGCGCGCGATTCCGACGTTGGAAAAAGCCAATCGCTGGTGAACGAGATCACGCAAAAACGGGTCGGCGAATTCTTGAACGCATTGGCAACCAGCCCGTCATAGTCGGCGGCGAGATCGAAATAGTCCATGGCGCGCGTGAGATAGAGGTAGGAATTAGCGTCGAAGCGTTCCACGAAAGAAATGCCCTGGTGGCGCAAATAGGATTCGACCTCGAAATCCGCGTCGAACGAAAAGGTCGGATTCTCGCGGTCCTGGAATTTGCGGCCAAATTTCCGGTGCAGCGCGGCGTCGGACAGATAGGTGATATGCGCGCCCATGCGCGCGACCGCGAGGCCGCGGCGCGGATTGGTGCCTTCCAGCAAATAACGCCCGCCGCGCCATTCCGGATCGGCCATGATCGCCTGGCGGCCGACCTCGTGAAACGCGATGTTCTGCGCCGAATGGCGGGTGGCGCAGGCAATCGGCAGCGCCGAGAACACACGCTTGGGATAGGCTCGCCGCCCATTGCAGCACCTGCATGCCGCCCATCGACCCGCCCGCTACCGAGAACAGCGTTTCGATGCCGAGATGATCGAGCAGCATGGCCTGCGCGCGCACCATGTCGCGGATGGTGATGACGGGAAATTCCAGGCCCCAGGGCTTGGCGGTCGCCGGATTGGTCGAGGACGGGCCGGTGGTGCCCATGCAGGCGCCGACCACGTTCGGGCAGATCACGAAATAGCGCTCGGTGTCGATCGGCTTGCCGGGGCCGACCATGGTTTCCCACCAGCCCGATTTCTGGGTGACCGGATGCAGGCTCGCCACATGCTGGTCGCCGGTGAGCGCGTGACACACGAGCACCGCATTGGTGCAATCGGTATTAAGGGTGCCGTAGGTCTTGTAGGCGATCTGGAACGGCGCAGAGCTCGACGCCGGCGTCGAGCTTGAGCGGCTTGTCGGGCCCGAAGCGCACGACAAGCGACTCATGCGGATGGTCCGCCTCGCGCGGAGCCTCCGCCGCGTCTCGCGCGCTCGTCAGATCGGCCTCGACCATGTCGCCTAGCGCTCCCGGCGCGCCACACATTCTAAGAAGCATTAGCCCGGATTAGCGGGCCGTTTAACTGTCAATCTGACACCTTACTGTCAACGTTTTCTTTGATTTCAGGGTCTTATTGATCGCAAGGCTTTATTGATTTCAAGGCTTGGCCCCCCTATCAATGCCGCCATGAGCAAGCCACCCCAGGCAACCGCGCTGGACGATCTGCGCAAGGAGATCGACCGGATCGACGAGACGATGCACCAGCTCCTGATGGAGCGCGGCGAGATCATCGACCGGCTGATCGCGGTCAAGCACAGCCAGGAAACCGGCTCGGCGTTCCGCCCCGCGCGCGAGGCCGAGATGATGCGCCGGCTGGTCAAGCGGCACAAAGGCATCCTGCCGCTCGACACCGCCGAGAGCATCTGGCGCGTCATCATCTCGACTTTCACCTATGTGCAAGCGCCATTTTCGGTGCATGCCGACCTGTCGGCGGGCGATGCCTTGATGCGCGATTCCGCCCGCTTTCATTTCGGCTTCACGGTTCCGTTCGTGGCGCATATGGGCGCCTCCGCCGTGGTGGCGGCTGTGTCGACCTCGAAAGGCGATCTCGGCCTGGTGCCGGCCTTCGCCGTGGCGTCGGCCGGCCCCTGGTGGAGCGCGCTCGAATTCGACGCCGCGCCCAAGATCATCGCGCGCCTGCCCTTCGTCGAACGCGCCGACCACCCGGCCGCCCTGCCGGTCTTCGTTCTCTCGCGCGTCACCGCCGACGCCATGGCGACGGAAGCGGCGGTGTGGAGCGTGCGCGTTTCCGGCTGGGGCGCGGGCGCCGCGCAGGCGCTGTCGGCGCTCGCCGATTTCATCGCCGTGCCCGACCGCGCCTTCGACGGCGCCGCCCTGCTGATCACGCTGCCGCAGGGCGTGACCCTGGAGGCGATCAGCGCGGCTTTGGTTAAGGCCGGGGCCACGGTTCGTTCGGCGGCCCTCGTCGGCAGCCACGCGACCCGCTATACGGTTGCCGCCGAACGCGCATGATCCCGAAAAGCATGTCCCAGACTTGATCGGGGATGGGTACCGGTTTTCGGACAAGATCATGCGCAAGCAAAATAAGACCTGACTGGAACGGCTAATGACTGCCAACCGACCGCAACCGCGCCCCGGCGTGCTCGATATCGCCCCCTACATTCCGGGCAAGAGCACGGCGCCCGGCGTCGCCAAGGTGTTCAAGCTCTCCTCCAACGAGACGCCGTTGGGACCGGGCGCGAGCACGATTGCCGCCTATCGCGCGGTGGCCGAGCACCTGGAGGATTATCCGGACGGCTCGGCTTCCGACTTGCGCGAGGCGATCGGCGACGTTTTCGGGCTCGATCCGGCGCGCATCGTCTGCGGCGCCGGCTCCGACGACCTGCTCAACCTGATCGCGCGCGCCTATCTCAGCGATGGCGACGAGGCAATCCACACCACGCATGGCTTTCTGGTCTACCCGATCGCGACGATGGGCACCGGCGCCAAGCCGGTGGTCGCGCCGGAGATAAATTTCACCGCCGACGTCGATGCCATTCTCAAGCTGGTGTCGCCGCGCACCAAAGTCGTGTTCCTGGCCAATCCGAACAATCCGACCGGGACTTACGTTCCGTTCGACGAGGTCAAGCGCCTGCAACGCGCATTGCCCGGCAATGTGCTGCTGGTGTTGGACGCGGCTTACGCGGAATACGTCCGCCGCAACGACTATGAGTCCGGCATCGAGCTGGTCGCCACCACCGATAATGTGGTGATGACGCGCACCTTCTCGAAGATCTATGGCCTCGCCGCGCTCCGTCTCGGCTGGATGTACGGCCCCGCGCCTGTCATCGACGCGATCAACCGCATTCGCGGGCCGTTCAATGTCAACGCGCCGGCGATCGCCGCCGGCATCGCGGCGATCCGCGACAGCGCCCATGTCGAGCGCTCGCGCGAGCACAATACGCGCTGGCTCACCTGGCTCACCGAGGAAATCGGCAAACTCGGCCTGCCGGTGACGCCGAGCGTGGCGAATTTCGTGCTCATCCACTTTCCGCAAACGAAGGGCCGCACCGCAGCCGACGCCGACGCCTTTCTCACCCAACGCGGCCTCGTGCTGCGCCAGGTCGGCGCCTACAAACTGCCGAACGCGCTGCGCATGAGCGTCGGCACCGAGGAAGCCAACCGGCTGGTGGTCAAAGCGCTGGCGGAGTTTTTGGGGAAGCCGGCGTGAAAAAACCGGCGCCCCTCTTCAACCGCCTGGCGTTGATCGGCGTCGGACTGATCGGCTCCTCGATCGCGCGCGCCGCCCGTGCGCAAGGCGCCGTGCGTTCGATCGTAGCCACCGCGCGCTCGGCCGCAACGCGCAAGCGCGTGGCCGAGCTTGGCCTGGCCGATCAGGTGATGGAAACCAATGCGGCGGCCGTCGAAGGCGCCGATCTGGTCATCGTCTGCATTCCGGTCGGCGCCTGCGGCGCGGTGGCCAAGGAGATCGGCCCGCATCTCGCCGCCGGCGCGACCTTGTCCGACGTCGGCTCGGTCAAGGGCGCGGTCGTTCGTGACATGGGTCCGCATCTGCCGAAGACCGTGCATTTCGTGCCGGCGCATCCGGTCGCCGGCACCGAATATTCCGGGCCCGACGCCGGCTTTGCCGAACTGTTCGTGAACCGCTGGTGCATATTGACGCCGCCCGAAGGCACCGACGCCAAGGCGGTGGACAAGCTCGCCGCCTTCTGGCGCCTGCTCGGCGCCAATGTGGACCGCATGGCGCCCGATCACCACGATCTGGTGCTCGCCATCACCAGCCATCTGCCGCATCTGATCGCCTATACCATCGTCGGCACCGCCGATGAATTGCAGACGGTGACGCGCTCGGAGGTGCTGAAATTCTCCGCCGGCGGCTTCCGCGACTTCACCCGCATCGCCGCTTCCGATCCGACCATGTGGCGCGACGTGTTCCTCGCCAACAAGGACGCGGTGCTGGAAATGCTCGGCCGCTTCAACGAGGACATCTCGCTTTTGACCAAGGCGATCCGCAACGGCGACGGCAAGGCGTTGTTCGAGCACTTCGAGCGCACGCGCGCCATCCGCAAGGGCATCGTCGAGATCGGCCAGGATTCGCCGGCGCCCGATTTCGGCCGCCCGCATCCGGGCCTCAAGCCGGAGCCGCTGCCGAAACCCTACGCGGCGGAAGATTAAAACAACGCCGGCACGGCGCCGATCCGGATCGGCCCGAGCAGCACCACGCCGTCATCGAAGCGCAGCGGCAGCGTGATCGCGCGTTTGCCTTCCAGCGTGGTCTGTTCGCCGAGCAAATTGATGCCGAGCGAAAAATTGGAGCTGGTGGCCTGCTGGCGTGCGACGCCGCCGAGCCCGGGCAGCAGGCGGTCGAGCGCGCCGGCGACTTTGTCCATGTCGGGCGACGCCTGCACCTTCTGCTGCACGTTGAGCGAGGCGAGAAACGGTTCGAGCCCGGCGACGGTGACCCGCACCTGGCCCTCCAGCCGGCCATTGGCATTGAGCGACAGGCTGCCAGTGCCGACCGCGATGGTTTCGCCCTGCTGCACGCGCGCCTGCGTGATGTCGATGCGCCCGCCCGCCGCCTGCATCTCGCGGAAACGCACCGGCCATGGTTTGGGCGAGAAATCGTTCAAGCCGCGCAGCAGCACGTAAATGTCGGCGTCGATCGGATGCGATGCGGCCGGATGCAAGGCGGGCGCCGCCGCCCGAGTCAGCCGCGTCACGACTTCGATCACCGGATGGTTGGTGACCGAGCCTTCGACGATGCGGCCGTGGATTTCGATGCGCCTGGCGTGCAACAGGTTCTCCCGCGCGCCGCCATTGATACGGTCGACCGACGGGCCGTCGAATACCAGCGACACGCGTTCCGGCGCCGTCGGCGTGCCGCGCACGCTCGATTGCGCCAGCTTCCAGTTCGCCACAATGGTCGGCGTTTTTCCCGGATCGGCGATGGTGAGCGGGCCGTAGAATTCGGTGATCAGCAAGTTCGGCTGATAGATCTGCGCGGCGATCAACATGCCGCTGGTCTTGATCTCGACCGGCGGCTGGTTGCTGCGGAACAGCGCGGAGGCGTTGTCGCAATTGACCTCGATGCGGAACGGATAGCCGCCGACGCTCTGCGACCCGCATTTATAGATGCGGCCGGCCTTGGCCTCGCGCGCGCGCCAGCCCTCGATGGCGACTTCCGCTCGGCCTGCGGCGTAGTGCCAGAACCAGCTCCAGCCGCCGATCAGCGCGACGAACAAAACGAGCATGCCGATATAGCGCCGGTTGCGCCGGCGCGCGGAGCGGGATCGTCTGGATCGCTTGGCCATTGAAGGTTTAACACCTGCCGAATGCGGCGTTTCTGCGCCTTTATCCCCAAGCCCGCCGCGCGGGGATGGGTTGCGCCGGAACATCCGGCCTGTTACGCGAGCGCAAGTCGCCGGGCCCTGTCAACGGCGTGGTGCGAACCCAACCTCCGATGAGCAAAAAACTCGACCAAAGCGGCGAAGACCTGTGGGTTTTCGCCTATGGTTCGCTGATGTGGCGGCCGGGCTTCGATTTTCTCGAGCGGCGCAACGCCCGCTTGGTCGGCGCCCACCGGGCGCTCTGCGTCTATTCCTTCGTGCACCGCGGCACCCCGGAGAAGCCGGGTCTGGTGCTCGGCCTCGACCGCGGCGGCACCTGCCGCGGCATCGCCTACCGGGTGGCTGCCGCGAAAGCGCGCGGCCACGATCGATTATTTGCGCGCGCGCGAGCAGGTCACCAAAGTCTATCGCGAGGCTTGGCGCGCGGTCTGGCTCGACGACGACCCGCAGCAGAGCGTTCACGCGCTCGGCTACATGGTGGACCGCGGCCACCGCCAATATGCCGGCCGCCTCCCGCTCGCCCAGCAATTGCACTTTGTGCGCCAGGGCCACGGCCGTTCCGGCGCCTGCCGCGATTACGTGCTGGCGGCGGTCAAGGAACTGGAGGCCCACGGCTATCGCGACGACGCCTTGCGCCGGCTGGCCGAGCAGCTCAAGGGCATCCATGAGACCGCCGGCTAAGCGAACGCGGACAGCGGCAAGCGGCCGTAGCGCGGCTTAGCGCCTCATTTTGTTTTTGGATTCGGCAAGCAGCCGCGCCGTTGCCGATTTCGAGGTCGTGCTGCAGGCGCTCGAAGAAGGCATCCTTGTCGAGCCCGGGCGTCGATCGGATCGAGAACCTCCACCAGCACCGTCCCCGGCAGTCTTCGGATCGAGCGGCGCGGCCAGAACAGGCCGGAATTAAGCGCGATCGGAACGCAAGGCACGCCGGTCGCGGCGTAAAGCATGCGCCACGCCGTATTTGTAGCGCGGCTCGGCGCCGGCCGGCCGCCGCGTGCCCTCGGGAAAGATGATGAGCTGGCGGCCAGTCGCTCAGTTCGATGACGGGCGCGCGCGGTCATGGCGGGGATCGCCTGCGAGCCGGCGCTGCGATCGACCGGCACCATGCGGCCCTTGATCATCAGCCAGCCGAAGATCGGGATCCACTGCAATTCGCGTTTGACGATGAACAGCGGATTGTCGAACAGCGGCAGCAGCGCGAAGGTTTCCCATGCCGACTGATGCTTGGGGGCGACGATGAGCGGGCCGTGCGGGATTTTTTCGCGGCCGCTGATCTCATAATCGATGCCGGCGATGACGCGCAGCAACACGAGGTTGCTGCGGCCCCACGCTTTCGCCACCGCCGAGATGGCGCGATAGGGCATGAAGAAAGTCGGCAGCGCGATGATCAGCCACAGCGCCGTGTTCAGATAGAACAGCACGTTGAAGATGATGGAGCGAACGGCAATCAGCACGAGCGGCGCTCCTTCATGCGGTGTCGGGGTCGAGTACGCATGCGCGGCGAGCGCGAACAGATACTTCAGATATTCCGCGAACAGCAAGCGCGCGGTGTCCAGATTCGACCACCACGGTTCGTCTTTGACCTTCGGCGAGATCACCGGATAGGAAATCAGCGTCACGTCGGGAAGCTGATGCGCGAGTTCGGCCATGGCGCGCGGCATGTGCCAATTCGAGGTCACCACGATCAGCGAGTTGAAATTGTGTTCGCGCGCCCAGCGCTTGGTCTCCAGCGCATTGCCGAAAGTATTGAGTGCCGAGCGGTCGAGATCGATGCAGCACGAAAAGAACTTGGAATAGAGCGGGGTCAGCCGCGCGATTTCGCGCGCGCGCGTGTCGCGGTGCACGCCGCTGATCAAGAGCCGCTTGCCGTGCTCGGTCGCTAGCAGCTCGATCGCATCCGGAATGCGCGCGGCGGCGCCGGTCAGCACCACGATGCCGTCGGCCTTGCGGTCGAGGGTCACTTCCTCGGACGGAATGGTCAACACGAACCAGCAGAATCCGGCGCCCAGCAGCACGGCGCCCGCGGCGCCGGCGGTCATGGTGAAAAAGCCGATGATGCGCGCGAAACTGGCAAGCATGTCATTCGATCGTATCGAGGGTTCGGTTCACGGTATGCCGCGAGGTTACCGCCGTCACCAGCGCGATCAGCACCACTTGGCCGAGCACGGCGATATAGCCGGCAATGCCGATGGAAAACGATCCGAACAGGGCCGCGGTCTGCTCACCCCCCGCGGAGCCGGCGAACCAGCCGCTGATGACGCCGGCGAGCGCGAACAATACGATCGCGGCGCCGCCGCCGATGGCCCCGCCTTGCAGGCCGAGCAGCAGGAAATGCCGCTGGAAGCGCCCGGCGATGAAGCCGTTCTTGGCGCCGACGAAATGCAGAACCTCGATCACCGGCTTGTTGGTCGCCATCGCGCCGCGGGTCGCAAAGGTGACCGAGAGCATGGTGGCGGCGATCACCAGCAGCAAGATCGCGACGCCGGCGGCGACCGCAGTTCCCGCCATGGCGCGCATGCGCTCGATCCAGCCGCGATGATCGTCGAGCGTGGCGCCCGGCACCTGCTCGGCCAGCATCCTGCGAAGCTGCGGAATGTCGGGCGCGGCACCTGACGCGATCTTGACCACGATCAGGCGCGGCACCGGCAACTCGTCGAGCGTGAGCCCGTTGCCGAGCCACGGTTCGAGCAGCTTGGAGGATTCCGCCTTCGAATAGACCCGCACCTCGCCGATGCCGGGGAAAGCGCGCGCGGCCGCCGCCGCTTTGTCCGCCGCGGCATCGAGGTCGCGGCCGGGCGCCGGGATGATCTGGATGGTCACCTCGCGCGCGACGTCGGACTGCCATTCGCTCGCGGCGCCGGCGACCAGCATCACCGCGCCGGTGGTGAGCGAAGCCAGGAACGTCATGATGGCGACGACCGCGATCAGCGCGCGCCCGGAAATCGAGTTGCGCGGCACCAGCGGCGTATCGAAACGCGGCAGCGGACCGCCCGGCAGGCGCGGCGTCGCCGTCATATCGTCCCTGGTCGAATCCGCCATCAAAGTCCTCAGTCGTAGATGTGCAGCCGGCCCTCGTGCAGCACCAGCCGGCGCGCATCGTACTGATCCATCAGCGCGATGTCGTGGGTGGCGATCACCACCGAAGTTCCGGATTTATTGAGCTCGATGAACAGCCGCAACAGCCGCTGCGCGAGGCTCGGATCGACATTGCCCGTGGGTTCGTCGGCGAGCAGCAGTTGCGGCCGCGCGATCACCGCGCGCGCGATCGCCGCGCGCTGTTTCTCGCCGCCCGAGAGCACCGGCGGCAGCGCCCAGCATCCGCTCGCCGAGGCCGACCCAGTTCAGCAGTTCGACCACTTCGTCGCGGTAGCTGTCCTCGCGCCGGCCCATGACGCGCAGCGGCAGCGCGACGTTCTCATAGGTCGTCATGTGATCGAGCAGGCGGAAATCCTGGAACACGATGCCGATGCGCCGGCGCAGCGTCGCCACCGCGTCCTTTGACAGGGTGGCGACGTCGTGGCCGAACTGGGTGATCAAGCCGCGCGTCGGCTTGAGCGAGAGAAACAAGAGGCGCAGCAGCGAGGTCTTGCCGGCGCCGGATGGGCCGGTCAGAAACTGGAAGGAATGCGGCTCGATACGGAATGAGAGGTCGCGCAGGACCTCCGGCCCCAAGCCGTAGCGCAAGCCTACGTTCTCGAATCGGACCACGCCCCTCTCCGGTAAATTCCCTCTGAGTAAAACCCGTGGAATGGCCCTGGCCGGCGAGCCGCGGAGCCGTCCCCAAAGCCGTCCGCGGCCCTCGCGTTTCGGCCGAGACCTGCGTTTTTACAGGATTATCGCGGCGCCGCCAGCGCTAGAGGGCCGCTTAAGCCGCCCTATCCCCTGATCCGCCGGGCGGCATGGTTTCCAATCCATTAACGGTCGGCTGCTAGGTTTCGAGGCCAAATCGGCCCCGATGACATGCTGATCGTCTGTCCAAGTTGCGCTACCTCCTACATGATCGACCAGGCCGCCGTCGGCCTGGCCGGGCGGACGGTGCGTTGCTCGCGCTGCAAGGCATCCTGGTTCGCCGGCGGGCCGCAGGCCGCGACCGATGCGCCCGCCGCCGCCGACAACGTGATCGCGGAAGCCGAGGCGCCATCGGCGCCCGCCGCCCATATCAAAGCGCCGCAGCCGCCTGCCGCGGCCGCGCCCCCGCCGCAACCCGCGCAAGCCGCCGCCGATGTTGGCGCCGAGAACTCCGAATCGATCACCGCGGCCGAGCCCAAGGCGCTGCTGGTCGAACAGCCGCCACCGCCGGAATCAACCCCTGCGCCCGCCGACGCTCAGGCACCGGAACCCGAGCCGGCCACGATTTCCGACGCGCCGCCGCTGGTGCCGCCGATCGAGCATGCGGCGTTGCCGGAGGCGGCCGATGCCGAGCAGATTCCGAAGAGGCGGAAAGCGAGGCCGAAAGTTTTGACGCCCGCCGCAAGTGGCTGCAGGAGCGCCGCAAGCAGTCGCGCCGCTCGTCGCGCTGGACCGCGGTCATTCTCGTGCTGATCGCCTGCAACGTGGCGCTGGTCGGTGCACGCGGCGAAGTGGTGCGTTATCTGCCGCAGACCGCGTCGCTGTTCGCGGCTATCGGCCTGCCGGTCAATCTGCGCGGTCTCAAATTCGAGGACGTCCGGATTTCGAAGGAGCGCCAAAACGGCATCGACATGCTGGTCGTGCAAGGCACCGATCGTCAGCGAAGCCGGCAAGCCGGTCGCAGTGCCGCGCCTGCGTTTCGCCGCGCGCAATTCGACCAAACAGGAAGTCTACACCTGGACCATGCTGCCGCCGCGCAGCATCCTGGGGGCCGGCGAGCGGCTGGAATTCCGCAGCCAGATCCCGGCGCCGCCGGTCGATGCCAGTGACGTGATGGTGCGCTTCTTCACCGCGCACGATGCCGGAGAGAAGTCGGACATGACGATGCGCAAGGATTGAATCCGATGGCGAGAATATTAGTCGCCGAGGACGACGATGCCATCCGCGACCTCGTCGTCCGCGCGCTCAACGAGGATGGCCACGAATTGACCGAAGTCACCGACGGGATGGCGGCGCTCGCCGCGCTTAACCGCAAAAACGGCGAATTCGATCTGCTGCTGACCGACGTGAAAATGCCGGTGCATGGACGGCATCGCGCTGGCGCTCGCGGCCGGGCGCGATCATCCCGACGTCGCAATCATGCTGATGACCGGCTTTGCCGATCAGCGCGAGCGGGCGCATGGGCTGGATGCCCTGGTGCATGACGTGATCGTCAAGCCGTTCTCGGTCGATCAGATCAAGGGCGCCGTGCGCGAGGCGCTGGTGGTGCGGCACTAGTTACCGCTCGCCGCCGCGCGGCAAGACCGAATAATCAGAAATCCTTCAGCAGCCGCTCGATGTAATCGAGTTCGAGCTGCGGGCGGGTGCTCTCGCCGAAGCGCTTGCGCAGTTCTTCCAGGATACGGCGGGCGCGCTGGGCGTCGATCTCGCCCGGCACCTTCACGGTGACGTCGTCGCCATATTCGCGGCCGCGCAGCGGCCGTCCGAGCGGATCGGTATCCTGTTGGGCACGCGCGCGGCCGTTGCGGCCGGGCTGGCCGGGACCTTGCCCCAGGCCCATGCCGTTCTGCTGCATCTGCTGCGCCAGACCCTGCGCGCCCTTGCGCATGGCCTCGAGCGCGCGGCCCTGGCTGTCGACCGCGCTGTCGGCATCGCCCTGGCCGAGCTCACCTTCCGCCTCGCCCATGTCTTCGCCGGCGCTGCCGAGCTGATCCATCTGGTTTTCGCCCTGGCCCTTCTGGTCCGGACTGGGATTGCCCATGCCGCGCTGGCGCAATTGTTCAAGCAGCTTGTTGAGGCGGTCGCGCAAGCCCTGCTGGTCCTGGCGCAAATCGCCGAATTGCTGCTGGCCCTGGTCGCCCTGCTGGCGCTGGCGGTCGCGCCGCATGTCCTGGCCTTGCTTGAAGGTCTTGTCGCGCAATTGCTGCTGCTTGCGGATCATGTCGCCCAGCTCGTCGAGCGCCGACATCATGTCGTCGTCGCCCTCATCGCCTTGCGCACCCGGGCGCGCCATCTGCAGATTTTCGAGCATCGATTGCAATTGCTCGAGCAACTGGCGCGCGGCGTCCTTGTTGCCCGAGCGCGCCAAGTTTTCCAGCCGGTCGAGCATGCTCTTGAGATCGCGCTGGGTGAGCATGCGGGTATTGCGGTCGAGCGGCCGCGCGAGCTGCTGCGGATTTTTCCGCATCTCTTCCGCCAGCGCCTGCAGGTACTTGTCCATGGCGGCGCGTAACTGATCCATGAGTTTTTTCAGCTCTTGGTCGGTGGCGCCGCGTTCGAGCGCCTGGCGCAAGGCGTCCTGCGCCTGACGCAGCGCCATTTCGGCCTGCGAGACGTTGCCGTCTTCGAGCTGCACCGCCATGTCCCACATCCGCGCCACCACCTCGCGCAGCTGGTCGTCGCTGCTGGCGTGGGCGAGGTCGAAGTAAATCGCGCGCAAGCCGAGATAGACCGCGGTCTCGGGCGTGAAGCGTTCCGGCGCGATGGTGAGCGCATCGAGTGCGGTGAGCACCAGCGGCTTGGCGTCGGCGTCGAGCGCCAGGATGCGGCGCTGCTCGATCAAGGCGCGCGCGACCGGTTTGACGAAGATGCGTTGCGGCAGCTGGAACTCGACCGTCTCACTGCGGCCCTCGTTGCCGGCCTCGTCGCGCGCCACCAGCGTCACCGCAACCTTGGCGCCGGCCCAAGGGTGAGCGGTGAGGTCGCGCGTGGTCTCCGCCGCGCCCGAGCGGGTGCGCGCCTGCGGCAGCGTGAGCGGGAATTCCGGCGCCTTGAACAGCGGATGCGTCGGCTTGGTGCCATCCACATCGTCATCTTTGAGCGCAAAGTCGGCATGTGCCTCGACCACGCCGTAGTCGTCTTCCATCTTGTAATCGAGCCGCAGCGAACCGCGCGCCTGCCGTTCCGGATCCTTGATCAACGCGATGGTCGGCGGGCGGTCGGGGATGGCGGTGAAACGCCAGGTGAGATCGCTGCTGCCGACCCCGTGCAAAGTCGCCGAGCCGTCGCCTTTGATCACAAAGCGGCGCTCCTCGCTGCCCGCCGGCAAGGTTGCGCGCGCATCCGCCGACGCGTCCTCCAGACCGCCCTTGCGCGCGACCTCGAAGCGCACATTGCCGGTGGAGCGGATCACCAGCTGGCTGCCGGTCGGCACCGCGACCGGCGGCGTGGCTTGCGCGGTTTCACCCGGGCGCAGGCCGGCCAGCATGACCGGCGGGCGGCCGGTATAGACCGGCGGGTTGACCCAGGCATCGATACGGAAATTGGCCGGCGCCACCACGCCCTGCCAGTCGAAGGCGGCGGTGACGCGTTTAATGCGGTCGCCGCCGGCGGCAAAGAAGGTCGCCACCGCCAAAAGAAGCACCAGCGCGCGCAACGCCATCGGATCGCGCAAAGCGAGCTTCGGCGACGGCCAACCGGCCCTGAGCTTGCGCGCCGACAATAGCGCCCGTTCGACATGCGCGCGCCAAAGCGCTTGCGCGACCGGGTCGTGCTGGTTGGCGGCAATCTCGTCGGCGACCGCGGTGGCCGGCCTATGCGTCTTGCCGCTGTTGCGGTCGAGCCGGCGCAAGCCATCGGCGACGCTGGGCAACCGCAGCATTGCCAGCGGCGCCGCCGCAATGGCGGTGAAGACGACGAACAATAAGAGACCGATGGCCCGCGCCAGAGGCGGCAAGCACCAGCCACAGCCCGGCCCAGGAGAATGCCAGGAATAGCCCGAGCGCGGTCGCCAACGTGGCCATGGCCGGCCACAGCCGCTCCCACAACAGGCTGCCGCGTGCGCGTTTGAGCGCCCGCGCCAACAGGACCCGCGTCGGGTTCACCGGCTGCTGTGGCTGCTCGTCCAAACCGTCCAAAGACCGCTCCGCCGCCAGGGCTATGGCGATTCACCGATTCAACACGCTAGCACGCAGGCAATTCCCGGGCCATGCGGGCCGTCCATGCGCCTACAGCCAATCCGGCATGCGATCGAGCGCAATCAATTGGTCAACTTCAAGGCGGGGGCGAACCACGGCCCATTGCGCGCCGTTGACCAGCACTTCCGGCACCAGCGGCCGGGTATTATAGGTTCCGGCCTGCACCGCCCCATAGGCGCCCGCCGACATCACGGCCAGCAAGGCGCCGGCAGCCGGTTCCGCCAGTTCGCGGTTGAGGGCGAGGAAATCGCCGCTCTCGCAAACCGGCCCGACCACATCGGCGCGGATGCGGCGCCTCGATACGCCCGGCTCGGCCACCGGCCAGATTTCGTGGTGCGCGTCATACAGCGTCGGGCGGATGAGGTCGTTCATGGCGGCGTCGACCACCACGAAATACTTCGCCTCGCCGCGCTTCACGAACAGGACGCGCGTCACCAGGATACCGGCATTGCCGACGATCAAGCGGCCCGGTTCGAAGATCAGCCGGCAATCGAGATCGCGCGTGGCGCGCTTGACCATTTTTGCATAGTCGTCCGGATGCGGCGGCGGCTCGTTGTCGTCGAGATAGGGAATGCCCAAACCGCCGCCGAGATCGACGTGGGAGATGGTGTGGCCGTCGCCGCGTAGCGTGCGCACGAACTCGGCCAGCAGCGTGAACGCATTGTCGAATGGATCGAGATCGGTGATCTGGCTGCCGATATGCATATCGACGCCGGCGACCTTGATGCCGGGCAATGTCGCCGCCCGCGCATAGACCGCGCGCGCGCGGCTGATCGGGATGCCGAACTTGTTCTCGGCCTTGCCGGTGGCGATCTTGTGATGGGTCTTGGCATCGATGTCGGGATTGACGCGCACTGAAATATTGACGGCGCGGCCCTTGGCCGCACGCGATCGACGACAGCAGGTCGAGCTCCGGCTCGGACTCCACATTGATGCAGAGAATGCCTTCATCGACCGCGAGGCTAAGTTCGCGCGCGGTCTTGCCCAGCCCTGAGAACATGATCTTGTCGGCCGGCACGCCGGCAAGCCGCGCGCGCATCAGCTCGCCTTCCGATACCACGTCGGCGCCGGCGCCGAGCTTGGCGAGCGTGGCGACCACCGCCTGGTTGGAATTCGCCTTCATGGCGTAGCAAACCAGCGCGTTCACGTCGGCAAAGGCGTTAGCGAACACCTGGTAGTGCCGCGTGAGCGTTGCGGTCGAATAGCAATAGAACGGTGTCCCGACCGCCACGGCAAGCGTATCGAGGCTAACCGCCTCGGCGTGCAACACGCCGTCGCGATAAGCGAAGTGGTGCATGACAAGCGCTCAATTGAGCAGAACGTCGAGAGGGATTTGTTTTTTCGGACCTTTGGGCGCCTGCACATGGCCGTTGGGTCCGACGCCCGGGTTGTCGTTCTTGGCCTGCCCGCCGATCGGCGCGGCAATGGGATTGCTCATCGGGTTCGGCGAACTGGCCTGCTGCTCGCCGGCGAGCGAGGCGCTGGGCGGCGGATCGAGCGGGCCCTTGCGGCCGCACGCGGCCAGCCCGAGCGAGACGGCAGCTAAGCCGATCAGGGCGAGACGAAGAATTGGACGGTCGAAAAAACGGCTCAAGAAACGCGCTCCTTGGGTGAACTGCAGCATAGCAAACCAGGCAAACAAGGCCAAACCTGGCTGGCTCAAGTCAGGATTTGTCCTTTTCGAGCTTGCGCAGCCATTTCTTCGCCTGCGCACGCACGTTTTTGGGCGCCGTTCCGCCGAAACTCATGCGGCTTTTCACCGAGCGGTCAACCGACAGCACCGAGAGCACCGATTCAACAATGCGCGGCTCGATCTCGCGCATGGCGGCGAGCGGCAGCCGATGCAGGGCCACGCCCGCCTCCGCCGCCTTGGCGACGATGCGGCCGGTGACATGATGGGCATCGCGGAACGGCATCTTCAATTCGCGTACCAGCCAATCGGCGAGATCGGTGGCGGTGGCATAGCCTTCGCCGGCCGCCTTCTTCATGCGTGCGGCATCGGGCTCGAGATCGGCCACCATGCCGGTCATCGCCGCGATCGACAGGGAGAGCGCTCCGAGCGCGTCCATGGCGCCCTCCTTGTCCTCCTGCATGTCCTTGGCATAGGCGAGCGGCAGGCCCTTCATCACGATCAGCAGCGCGGTGAGCGCACCGATCACGCGGCCGGACTTGGCGCGCACCAGCTCGGCGGCGTCCGGATTGCGCTTCTGCGGCATCATGGAGGAGCCGGTGGTGAACTTGTCCGACAGCCGCACCAGGCCGGTGAGCGGCGAGGTCCAGATCACGATTTCCTCGGCCAGCCGCGACAGATGCACCGACGTAATCGAGGCGGCCGCCAGCGTTTCCATGACAAAATCGCGGTCGGACACGGCGTCGAGCGAATTCGCCGTCGGCCGGTCAAAACCAAGCGCCTTCGCCGTCATGTCGCGGTCGAGCGGAAACGAGGTGCCGGCGAGCGCGCCTGAGCCGAGCGGGGATTCGTTGAGCCTTTTGCGCGCATCGGCCAAGCGGCCGCGGTCGCGCGCCGTCATTTCCACATAGGCAAGCAGATGATGACCGAAAGTCACCGGCTGCGCGGTCTGCAAATGAGTAAGGCCCGGCATCACGGTGCCGGCATGCAATAGCGCCTTCTCGGCCAGCGCGCGCTGATACGCCGCAAGCGCCAAATCGAGCGCATCGATTTCGTCGCGCATCCACAGCCGGAAATCGGTCGCCACCTGATCGTTGCGTGAGCGCGCGGTGTGCAGCCGGCCGGCCGCCTCGCCGATCAGTTCGGCGAGCCGGCCCTCCACGTTCATGTGGATGTCTTCCAGCGCCCGCTTGAACGAAAACTTGCCGGCCGCGATCTCTGACAGGATCGTGTCTAGACCGTGAGCGATCTTTTTCGCATCGTCCGCCGTAATGATGCCTTGCTTGGCCAGCATGTCGGCATGGGCCTTGGACGCGGCGATGTCCTGGCGGTAGAGAGCCTTGTCGAAATCGATGGAGGCGTTGATCTCCTCCATGATGGCGCCGGGTCCGGACGCAAACCGCCCGCCCCACATTTTGTTGCTCATGACTGCACCACCGGGATCTCGCCGCTCATGACCGAACGTCCTTCGCCCCGCGTCGCCAAAAGGTACTTAGCCATGATTCTGGCTGGCGGCGTCGCCGGCGTGGTCGTCGGGCTGGCGGGGGTATACGGGATTGCCACCCTGACAGGCAATGCGGGCGGCGATAAGACCTGCCGGCCGGCGGTCGAATTGGCCAAGAAAATCGCGCCTTTTGCGCGCGGCGAGGTGGCCGCCGTCAAAGTCGCCACGAGCGGGCTTAAAGTGCCCGACCTCGCCTTCCAGGATGCCGCCGGCAAGCCGCTCTCGCTTGCGCATTGGCGCGGGCGCACGGTGCTGCTCAACCTGTGGGCCACCTGGTGCGTGCCCTGCCGCAAGGAAATGCCGGCGCTCGACGCGCTGGAGAAGAAGCTGGGCAGCCCGGATTTCCAGGTGGTGGCGGTCAATATCGACACCCGCGATCCCGACAAGCCGAAGGCCTTTCTGAAGGCAGTTGGGGATCGAGAAGCTCGCCTATTACGCCGATCCGACCGCCAGGACCTTCCAGGACCTGAAGGAGATCGGCCGCGCCTTCGGCATGCCGACCACCATGCTGGTCGACAAACAGGGCTGCGAGATCGGCACCATCGCGGGTCCCGCCGAATGGGCAAGCGACGACGCGGTCAAGCTGATCCAGGCGGCGCTGGGCAAGAGCTGACGGCATAACCCGTTCGTCCCCGTGCAAGCGGGGACCCAGACCCGCAATCGCAAATTTTGTCGTTTTGGCTCTGGATTCCCGCTTGCGCGGGGATGAACGGAGTGCGGCTTGACTCCGCGGCCATCTCGCCTATACTTAACCAAATGGTTTACTATTCACCCGCCCCGCTCGACCGCACCTTTGCCGCGCTCGCCGACCCGACCCGGCGCGCGCTGCTCGCCCGGCTGAGCCAGACCGACAGCCTCTCGGTCAGCGCGCTGGCCGAGCCGTTTTCGATGTCGTTGCCGGCGGTGATGAAGCATCTCGACGTGCTGTCGGACGCCGGCCTCGTCACCCGCAACAAAAGTGGCCGCACCGTCTCCTGCCGGTTGCGCGCCGAGCCCATGCACGAAGCCAATGAATGGCTCAACCGCTACCAGCGCTTCTGGAGCGACCGCCTCGATCAACTCGCCGCTTTCCTGGAGGAAGAATCATGTCCACTGCCGCCACCGTCAAGCCGAGCCTCACGATCAAGCGCCGCTTCAACGTCCCGCCGGCGAAAGTCTTCGCCGCCTGGACCGATCCGGAAAAAGTAAAACGCTGGATGGGCCCCGGCGCGGTCGAGGTGTTGAGCGCCGAAAACGACGCACGCACCGGCGGCCGTTATCGCTGGCTGATGAAATCCCCAGACGGCACCGAGCATGACGTCAGCGGCATCTATCGCGAGGTGATCCCGAACGAAAAGCTGGTATTCACCTGGGCCTGGAAGACGACCCCGGAGCGCGAGTCGCTGGTGACGCTGACTTTCAAGAGCGACGGCACTGGCACGCTGATGACGCTCACGCACGAGCAGTTCTTCGACGAAGAGGCGCGCGACCGCCACCAGAACGGCTGGAACGGCGCGATCGAGAAACTGGACAAATTTCTTGCAGCATAGGAGTCGCTCATGCCGCATCCTTGGTCGCACGGGATTTTCTACTGGAACGAACTGATGACGCGCAACGCCGAGCGCGACAAGAAATTCTATGCCGACACACTCGGCTGGACGTTCGACGCGATGGCGATGGAGAACGGTACCTATTGGGTGGCGAAGATGGGCGACAAGACCATTGGCGGCCTACTCGACATCAGCGCTCCCCAATTCGGCCCGGTCCCGGAAAGCTGGATGGCCTACATCGCCGTGGATGACGTGGACGCCCGCGTTGCCAAGGCCGTGAAGGCCGGCGCCAAGGTCATGAAACCGGCGTTCGACATTCCCGGTGTCGGCCGCATCGCCATCCTGCTGGAGCCCGGCGGCGCTGCTATCGGCTGGATAACGCCGGCCTCCTAGCGCGTCGGCACCGGCTTCTCGCCGCGGTAGTCGTAGAAGCCGCGCTGCGTCTTGCGGCCGAGCCAGCCGGCCTCGACGTATTTCACCAGCAGCGGGCACGGCCGGTATTTCGAATCGGCCAGTCCTTCGTGCAGCACCTGCATGACCGAAAGACAAGTGTCGAGGCCGATGAAATCGGCGAGCTCGAGCGGTCCCATCGGATGATGCGCGCCAAGCCGCATCGCGGTGTCGATCGCCTCGACATTGCCGACGCCTTCATAGAGCGTGTAGATCGCCTCGTTGATCATCGGCAGCAGGATGCGGTTGACGATGAAGGCCGGAAAATCCTCCGATACCGCGATGATCTTGCCCAGCTTGTGGACGAAAGCCTTGCTGGTCTCGAAGGTGGCGTCGTCGGTGGCGATGCCGCGGATCACCTCGACCAGCTCCATCAGCGGCACCGGATTCATGAAATGAATGCCGATGAAGTGTTCCGGCCGGTCGGTGGACGTCGCCAGCCGCGTAATCGAGATCGACGACGTATTGGAAGCGATGATCGCTTCCGGCTTCAGCGACGTGCACAGATCGGCAAAAATCTTGCGCTTGATGTCTTCCTTTTCGGCCGCCGACTCGATCACGATGTCGCAATCCGCCATGGCGTCGAATTTTTCCGCCGGCTTGATGCGCGCGAGCGCCGCCTTGCGGTCGTCGTCGCTGATCGCCTTCTTGCCGACTTGCCGCGCCATGTTGCCGTTGATGGTCGCCATGCCGGCCTTGATGCGGTCGGCCGACACGTCGTTCAACATCACGGTAAAGCCCGCCAGCGCGCAGACATGGGCGATGCCGTTGCCCATCTGCCCGGCGCCGATCACCCCGACACTCTGAATATTCAACGCCATGTTTTTATCCGATCGATGCGAAGACCCGGCTCTTGGCTTCGGTTTCGGTATTCAGGCTTGCTTGCCCCATTGCAGTTTTACGACGAACCGCCCGATGACACCACCTTTGGGCCAGCTAATTTGCGGCATGGTCAACGCTTGACCTTGTCGAGTTCCGCCGCCAGTTCGGGCAGCGCCTGATAAAGGTCGGCGACCAGACCGTAGTCGGCGACCTGGAAGATCGGCGCTTCCTCGTCCTTGTTGATCGCGACAATCACCTTGGAGTCTTTCATGCCGGCGAGATGCTGGATGGCGCCGGAAATTCCCACCGCGATGTAGAGCTCGGGCGCCACCACCTTGCCGGTCTGCCCGACCTGCCAGTCGTTCGGTGCATAGCCGGCATCGACCGCCGCGCGCGAGGCGCCGACCGCGGCGCCGAGCTTGTCGGCCACCGGCTCGATATATTTGGCGAAGTTCTCGCGGCTCTGCATGGCGCGGCCGCCGGAAATGATGATCTTGGCCGAAGTTAATTCGGGGCGTTCGGATTTCGACAATTCCTCGCTGACAAACGTAGAAAGCCCCGGATCGGCCGCCGGCTGCGCATTCTCCACACTCGCCGAACCGCCGTCGCCTGACGCCTGGAAGGTGGAGGTGCGCACGGTGATGACCTTCTTGGGGTCGCTCGATTTCACGGTCTGGATCGCATTGCCGGCATAGGTCGGCCGCTCGAACGTGTCGGGCGCGATCACCTTGGTGATCTCGGAGATCTGCATGACGTCGAGCAGCGCGGCCACCCGCGGCATCACGTTCTTGCCGTTGGTCGTCGCCGGCGCGACGATGGCGTCATAGGAGCCGGCGAGCGAGACGATCAGCGCGGCGAGCGGCTCGGCGACGAAGTGCTCGTAAATGGGGGCGTCCGCCAGCAGCACCTTCTTGACGCCGTCGAGCTTGGCGGCGGCCTCCGCCACCGCTTTGCAATCCTTGCCGGCGATGAGCACGTGCACGTCGGCGCCGAGCGCCTTGGCTGCCGTGAGCGCCTTGGCGGTCGCGTCCTTGAGCACCTTGTTGTCGTGCTCGGCGATCAGAAGCGTGGTCATTACAGCACCCCCGCTTCGTCTTTGAGCTTGGTCACCAGGTCGGCCACCGAGGCGACCTTGACGCCGGATTTGCGTCCCGGCGGCTCCGTCGTCTTGAGCACTTGCAACCGCGGCTTGATGTCGACGCCGTAGTCGGCCGGCGTCTTGTCGGCGATCGGCTTCTTCTTCGCCTTCATGATGTTCGGCAGCGAGGCGTAACGCGGCTCGTTCAGGCGCAGATCGGTGGTGACGATCACCGGCGCCTTGAGTTTCACCGTCTGCAATCCGCCATCGACCTCGCGCGTCACCGTCACGCTGTCGCCGTCGATGGCGATCTTGGAGGCGAAGGTGCCCTGCGCCCAGCCGAGCAGCGCCGCCAGCATCTGGCCGGTCTGATTGCAGTCGTCGTCGATCGCCTGTTTGCCCAGGATGACCAGCCCGGGCTTTTCCTCATCGATGATGCCCTTGAGAATTTTCGCCACCGCCAGCGGCTCGATCGCGCCCTCGGCTTTCACCAGGATGCCGCGGTCGGCGCCCATGGCTAGCGCGGTGCGGATGGTCTCCGAGGCTTGCGCCGGTCCGATCGAGGCCGCCACGATTTCGGTCGCCTTGCCGGCTTCCTTCAAGCGGATCGCCTCTTCGACGGCGATTTCGTCGAACGGATTCATCGACATTTTGATATTGGCGAGTTCGACGCCGGAGCCGTCCGGTTTGACGCGGATCTTGACGTTAAAGTCGACCACCCGTTTCACGGGCACCAGAATTTTCATAAATCCCCATCCCAGACGAGCACTCACAAGAGCGGCCGGAAGCTAATGGCCGCGCCATTGGCATGTCAACGTTAATGCTGCGGCGCACGCAATACAGGTCTAGCGGTTCTGCCCAGGCGCCCACAGCACGTCGCGCGCGCCCTTGTCGTTGGCATAGCGGCCGGCAACGAATAGGTAGTCCGATAGGCGGTTGATGTATTTGAGCGAGGGCTCGGAAACGCCCTCCCCGGGCTTATCCTTGAGTTCGACCATGATCCGCTCGGCGCGCCGGCAGACCGTGCGGGCCAGATGCAGATAGGCCGAGGCCGGGCTACCGCCGGGCAGGATGAAGGATTTCAGCGGTTCCAGTTCGCCATTGAGCCGGTCGATCTCGGCCTCCAGCCAGGCCACCTGGGCATCGGTGACCGTCAGCCGCGCGCCGCCGGGACCTTTTTCGGCGAGGCACAGGTCGGCTTCGACGTCGAACAGGTCGTTCTGGATGCGCCCCAGGGCCGCATCGAGCGCGGCATCGCCGGCGGTATGCAGCCGCACCAGACCGATCACCGCATTGGCCTCGTCGACCGTGCCATAGGCCTCGACCCGCAGGTCGTATTTCTTGCGCCGCGCCCCGGTGCCGAGCGACGTCGTGCCGTCGTCGCCGGTGCGGGTATAAATGCGGTTGAGCACGACCATGGGGACCTCGCCTCGCGCGTCGGATTCGGAGTAGGCTGCTATTCTATCCGGGTTTTCGGCACAAATAATGGGGGGTGAATGCCATGCGTTTCCTGACGATTGCCGCCGCCGCAACGCTGCTGATGCTGCCAGCCGTGGCGCCCGCTGCCGCCTGCGAGTTGGACGCCTTTGCCGCCGAGGCCCAGGCGCCGGTGCTTGTTGCAACGGCCGTGACACAGGAGCTTTCCGCCGAAGAAAAGAAGATGGATGACAAGAAGCCCATGAAAAAGACGGCGAAAAAGCACACGAAGAAAATGAAAAAAGAGAAGGTCGAATATATGCGCGCGGCGCCGATGAAGTGAGCAAGCGGCGCGACCGACCGGCTGTCCCTACCGCCCCATCGCCCAGATCGTCACCATGATCACGATGATGGCGACGAATTGCAGCAGCACGCGCAACCGCATGAGCTGTTGCGAGCGGTTGGGCGAGCCGCCGCGCATCATGTTGACGAGGCCGAGCAGCAACACGATCGCCACCGCGACGATCGCGGCCGGCACCAGATAATGCGACATGAAGTCCGACATGGAGCGCGCCTTCTAGCACCGGGAACCGCCCACGGCCACCGCATGTGACAATGCCGGGCCCCGTGAATCCAATCCCAATCCGTCTACAACCTGGACTCGCTCTGCGGTTGCACAACCGCTAGTATCTGCCAAAACGGGTACCGGCGGGTGGGGGCATGGGAGTTCAGGCCGCAACGGCCTTCGGCCGCTCGAGGGCATTGCGCGGCGCGGCTGCCGCTGGCCCCTCGACCGATCCCTCAGCCGCCGATAGTGGTGCCGGCCAAGCCGGCGGCTGCCCGGAAATCGATTGCGTCCGCGCGCTGATGGCCGCCGACGTGATCGACGACGCCGAGCGCAGAGCCGCTGCGCTGGGCATCGGCGCTGACCGGGTCCTGATCGCCGCCGGCAAACTGAGCGAGGAAACCTATCTGCGCGCGCTTGGCGAGAGCCTCGGCGTCATCTTCGAGCCGCTCGACGGCACGCCGCGGGCCTTATGCCCGCTCAACGACGATCGCCTGATCGAATCCGCCGCCGCCGGCATGCTGCCGCTCGCAATCGAGGACGAGCTCACGCTGGTGGTCGCTCCGCGCGGCGGCGCCGCGCGCCGCATCTTGCATCTGATCGAGGACAATCCGGCCCGCGCGCGGCGCTTTCGGTTTACCAGCGCCGAGCGGCTCAATCGTTTCGTTCAGCGCCATGCCGATCGCGCGATTGCCTTGCGCGCCACCGATTTTCTCCGACAGAGATGGCCCAAGCTTTCCGCCGCACCGCCGCGCTGGCGCACGAATATCGCATCCGTTGCGGCCGTCACGCTGCTGGCGCTTGCCGCCGCCGTCCTGGCGCCGGACGGTACGACCTTTGCGTTCGAAGTGACGCTGGCCGCGGTGTTCCTGGCGTGGCTCGGCCTGCGGTTGGCCGGTGCTTTTGTCAAAGGCCTGATCTGCGATTCCTCGCCCGGCCCGCCCGACGCCGCGCACCAAGCCGAAGGCGCTCAACGTCGCTCTGCCGTTCGTGCGCGGCACCTTCACGGTGATTTACGACGCCGAGGATCGACCGGAATTGAACCAGCTGCGCCAGGCCCTGCAGGCGTTCCGTGCCGGCGGCGGCGATCTCGCCTGCGTTCAGGCGCGGCTGTGCATTGACAATAGCGCCGACAGTTGGCTCGCTTGGCTGTTCACCGCCGAATATGCGGGGCAGTTCGACGTGTTCCTCCCGGGGCTGGCCGCCTTGCGGCTGCCGCTCCCACTCGGCGGCTCGTCCAATCATTTTTATACTGCGATCTTGCGCGAGAGCGGCGGCTGGGATCCCTACAATGTCACCGAAGACGCCGATCTCGGCATGCGGCTGGCGCGGTTCAGCTATCGAGCGGGCGCGATCGATTCCACCACATATGAAGAAGCCCCGGCGCGTTTCGGTCCCTGGCTGCGTCAGCGCACGCGTTGGTTCAAGGGCTGGATGCAGACCTGGCTGGTGCATATGCGTGAGCCGGCCCGGCTGCTGCGCGACTTGGGCCTGCCAGGCTTTCTCACCTTCCAGCTCATCGTCGGCGGCAATGTGCTGGCGGCACTGGTGCATCCGCTGTTCATGGCCGGGCTGATCTATTCGGTGGCGAGCGGCGACCCGATGTGGCGCGGCGATAGCACGGCCGTCGCCATCCTCGCGGCGGTCTACGGCATGACGGTGGTCGTCGGTTATCTGTCGTCGGCCTTCCTCGGCTGGCTCGGCTTGTTGCGCCGCGGCCTGCTGTCGACCGTCTGGATTCTGCTGCTGACGCCGGTGCATTGGCTGCTGCTCTCGCTGGCGCCCTGGCGCGCGCTCTATCAACTCATATTCGCGCCCTACGCCTGGGAGAAGACCGAGCATGGTCTGGCGAAAAGCTCGCGGCGCGCCGCCAACATGACGCGGTCGCTGCTGGAGCTGGAGCGCTATCTCAGCGCGCTCAAGGAAGCCGGGGACCTGCCGACCCTGGTACCCGACACGGCAAACTTCGCGTCCGCGCTCAGCAATCGCGCTAGAGATAGCGCCGCAGATCGGCCGCCGCTTCCTCAGGCTTGCGATTGAGCTTGAAGGGCGCGACGAAGCGGCCCTGCTTGTCCATCAGATAGACCAGCGCGGTGTGGTCCATGCTGTAGTCGCCATTCGTGGTGGGGACTTTCTTGGCGTAGACGCGGTATTCCTTTTCAGCCTGGTCGATGGCCTTGGCTTCGCCGGTGGCGCCGCGCAGATGCGGATCGAAGCTCGACAGATAGTCCTTCATCACCGGCGCCGTGTCGCGCTCCGGATCGACGGTGATGAACAGCGCGTTGATGCGGTCGGCGTCCTTGCCCATGGCGTGCAGGACCTCCGACATTTCAAACAGCGTGGTCGGGCAGATGTCAGGGCAGTGCGTGTAGCCGAAGAACACCAGGAATGGACGGCCCTTCATGTCATGGTCGGTGATCGGCTTGCCGTCCTGGTCGATCAGTTTGAACGGTCCGCCGATCGCCGACGGGCCGACGCCGGTTCCCTGGTTATGGCTGACGAAAAGAATAACGCCGAGAAAAACGACGAGGCCGGCCAGGAAGGCGGAAAACACCAGAAGGATGTGGGATGTTCGGGCCGTCATCGCGTTACTCCAGCTGCGTCAGAAGCACGCGACCCAGCCGGTGCGCACGATTTCGAAGAATACGGTGGTGCCGTAATAGGCCCAAAGCCCCAGCGTTGCCGCCATGACCAGGCCCCCGATCAGCGCGAGCAGCAGCAGCGGACGCGAAAGCCTGGTCGTTGACACGATCGCGGGCATTGCAAGTCTCCGGGGCCCAACCCTTAGTCCAGATAGGACCAATCTTACGCGGCGGCAACACGCCGATGCTGCGACCTGCTGCCGCCGCTGGAATTAACCATGTCATGCCAATAAATCCCCGCAATTTCGGCGTTTTCTGGGCCCGCGTTGACTCATAAGGTCAAAGCCGCGATGAATAGGCAGGATTCGAAATTCAGCCACTTTCCGGTATGGAGAACGTGATGCGTAGCGCTTTGGCGATAGCTCTCGCGATATCGATGTCGGCGGCGGGCGCTGCCGCCTGGGCGCAGAACGCCCCGGCCCCGGCTGCCGCCCCAGCCGCCGCGCCGGCCCCAGCCGAGGCAAAGCAAGCTCCACCGCAAGCTCCCACGACGTTCCCGGTCTTGACCAAGGAGACATGCAACAATCCGAACGCTCTCGGCGTCGAGCGCGTGGTGGCAATCGACACGACCGGCGGGCCGGGCTTTGGCTTCCAGAACTTCAAGGCCTATGACTTCCTGCGCGACCATGAGGTGGTGCTCACCTTCGACGACGGCCCGTGGCCCGGTAATACCGAGCGCGTGCTCAAGGCGCTGGCCGATCAATGCACCCACGCCGTCTTCTTCCCGATCGGCATGCACGCCGGCTGGCATCCCGAGATCCTGAAAGAGGTCATCGCGGCAGGCCACACCGTCGGTTCGCACACTTGGTCGCACAAGGACTTGACGAAACTGTCGTTCGATGAAGCCAAGGCCGAAGTCGAGAAGGGTATCGCGGCGGTCAGCATCGCGGCGGGTAACAAGCCGATCGCTCCGTTCTTCCGCTTCCCGGCGCTACGTAATCCGCCCGATATCGTCAAATATCTCGGCGAGCGCAATATCGCCATCTTCTCCACCGACTGGGACTCGTTCGACTTCAAGATCCGCCACCCGGACCAGGTGATTAAATCGGTGATGAGCAAGCTGGAGAAACACGGCAAGGGCATCATCCTGATGCACGATTTCCAGCACGCCACATCGGAAGCCGTTCCCGAGATTCTCAAGCAGCTCAAGGCGAAAGGCTTCAAGATCGTACGGGTCGTCGCCAAGAAGCCGGTCGAGCCGCTGCCGGAATACAAGGAGATCGTGCTCAAGGAAATGGGCGGCGGCCTGGACGAGGCGCGCCCGATGTCGAGCGTGATCCAGACTATCAAGGGCGACTGAAATTTCGTTCGTAAGTCAAGCCGGCCGCGCACCTCGCGCGGCCGGTTTTTTATGGCGCGGCGCGCGCGGCGTTATGCAGCATGGCTTGAAAGGCCTTGAAGACCGTCGCTCCTTCCGCCTCAAGCGGCCCAGTCTGTTATCGCGGCGGAGCCGAATTCTGACACTGCTTTCAGCATGGCATCAATATCACGCGGCTCGGTGCGATGGTTGACGATGGCCGCGCGGATAGCCAAGCGGCCTCCGATGATGGTCGTGGACGGCGCCGCGACGCCGGATTCGTGCAGATCCGCGACGATCTTCGCATTCAGCCGGTCGGGATCGTTGCCGCGATAACGGAAGCAGACGATGTTGAGCGCGACCGGCGCGAGCAACTCCAGCTCGCGCGACGTCACGATCTTGATCTCGAGATAGCGCGCCAGCTCGCAGGTGCGCGAGATCATCGCGCCCAGCGCCTCGGTGCCGTAGACTTTCAGCGTGAACCAGGTCTTCAGCGCGCGAAAGCCGCGCGACAGATCCGGCCCGAAATCGCAAGGCCATAGCGCGCCGGCCGCCAGGCCACGCGTCTCGCGCCGCAGATAGGCCGCGGGCGATGCAAACGTGTCGCGATGCAGCGTGCCGTCGCGCACCAGGATGAAGCCGGCGTCGTAGGGTACCTGTCCCCATTTGTGGAAATCGAGCGCGATCGAGTCCGCCTGCTGGATGCCGGCGAGCCGCGGCGCGATGTCCGACGCCATGATGGCGAGCGCGCCGATGGCGCCGTCGACGTGAAACCAGAGGTTTTCCTGGCTCGCGATGCTGGCCAGCGCCGCCAGGTCGTCGATGGCGCCGGTGTCGACCGTGCCAGCCGAGCCCACGACGAGGAACGGCGTCAGGCCCGCGTTGCGGTCCTGTGCGATCGCCGCCCTGAGCGCGTCGGCATCGATCTGATGCAGGCCGTTGGTCGGAATGACATGCAGCGCCGCGCTGCCGAGGCCGGACAGGTCCATCGCCTGGGTAATGCAGCCGTGGGCGGCGGCCGAGGTATAGGCGATGAGGCGCTTGCCGGTCGCGGCGACGCCATTGCGGCGCACCTCGACGCCCAGCGCGCGGGTGCGCGCGATCAGCACGCCGAGCAGATTGGCCATCGACGTGCCGGTGACGAACAGCCCGCTCGCGGTGTCGGGAAATTCGAACAGTTGGCGCAGCCAGTGCACGATCTGCCGTTCGACTTCGATCGGCATGTGGTCGCGGCCGCCGAGATTGGCGTTGAGCCCGGCGGCGAGCATCTCCGCCAGCATGCCGGGCACGTTGCCGCCGCCATGCACCCAGCCCATGAAGCCGGGATGCGTATTGCCGGTGGCGAACGGAAGAATGTCGCGCATGAACGCGTCATGCACGGCGGCAAGATCGCTCGGTCCGGCCGGGACGCGCTCACGAAACCGCGCACGCACGCCGTCCGGTATCGGCTGCCACACCGGGCGTTCGCGGATGTTCTCGATGAAGTCGAACATATCGTCGAGCATGCGATGCCCTTGCGCGCGGGCGCTGGACCAATCCGCAGGGTCGAGATTGCCGATCGCGAAAGGTTCTGTTGCCATTCCGCCGGCAAGTTTTCATTAATAGATTAATAAAATGTATCGTTAACGAAACGTTAATGCGCCGCGATTCACTTGCGATGCAGCTGCGCCAGCGTCGCGAGCATCGCGGCCCTGGCCGGCGAATCCTGATAGGCGCGCACCAGTTCCTCGGCTTCGCTCAATTCCGGCTCGGCTTCGCAGCCATGGCCCGCAAGCCAAGTCAACGCGGTCAATGGTTGATGAGTCCCGAGCCGCTCGAGCAGTTCGCTATAGGGCCGCGGGTCGTCGGCTTTCGGCCGATAGACTGTCGTGATGTCGCCGTACACCTGCGTGAGCGCCGCGCGGCACAGCGGCGCGGTCATCTCGAGATCGAGCGCAGGCATATATTTCAAGACCTGCCACGGAGCGCTGATATCGTACTTGTCGTTGAGCATCGCGATGGCGTCGGTCGTGCGATGGTCGAGCTTGCGCGCGCCGGCGAGCGCCTGGTCGTGGAATTCATTTTTGTCGGCGAAGGAAAGCCAAGCCTTCAGATGCGCCTTGGGCGTGAGCATGGAGAATTGTTCGGGATATTCGCGCGCTTGCCGGCCGAGATTTTTCGCATCGCGCAGCTCGCGCAATTCGACGACGTCGAAATTCGGGTCGCGATAGGCCTTGGCCATGGTTTCCCAGGCCAGCGACTCGGCTTCGCAAGGGCAATCGTGGCCGACCAGCCATTGCATGGCGGCAAGCGCGCCCGCCACTTGATCGGCAATCCCGGCATACGGTTTGGAATTGGCCGTTTTCAGCACCAACGGTTCGACCCGCCGGCGCAGCAAGGCGCGCGCCTTGTCGCAGATCGCCGGGGTCGGCGTGAGGTCGATGCGGCCGAGAAAGCCGAGCGGAAAATCGCCGCGTTCGAGCATGCGTTCGGCGTCGTTCTGGCGCCGGTCGAGTTTGCGAATACGGCCGAGCAGTTCGTCTTGCTTTATGTCGCTGCGCGTTTGCAGGAACGGCACCCAATCCCACAGCGGCGCACCGGCCGGCAACTTGGCGAGGTCGGCATTATATTTTTCGGACGCCGCGACGATGCGGGCGTCGGCCTGTTCGCGCATATGCTGCAGCGGGAATATGGCAACGCAGAGCAATAGCGTCGCGCCCCAGACAATTCCGCCGGCCAGATAGGGGCGGATGATGGCGTGCAGCGGCGGGATCAGCGCCCAGAAAGCAAACCCCAGGACCAACGGCGGCACCAGCGCCGGAATGACAATGGGCCACAGGAACGGCGAAAGTTCGGGTCGAGAAAGCAGCTTCAGCACCGCAAAACTCACGATGCCCGACACAGGGATAAGAATGGCCGCCGCCAGCACTGAGGGCCACGCCATGACGCCGTTAACGCCGGCAATCAGCGTGATCAACGCCAGCAGGCCCCAGAGGATAAAGATTTCAACTGCGGCATAGGCTTGCGCATAGCCATTGCCCGCCGCGTCGCTGCCGGCGAGGTCGGAAAGCGTCGACAGCGCCATGACCCAGAACAGCAGGGCCAGAATGCCGAAGCCGAGGCTGACGGCGATTGCGACAGGATGAGCTTTCGCAGGTTCCGCCATCCGTCCGCGCCCCTTGGTCAGCTCAGCCAAGCACAGAGCCAAGGTCGCAGGCAAACCTCCCCGCAACAGAAAGCATTAAGGGATCGCGCGGCGCGTGAAAGCGGTGAAAATAGACGAAGCCTCGGTGGCGTGAACGTAAGCCATGCGGCCCGCCACCACGAACAGGGTCGTCGCCAGCACCAGCTGCAGCGCGCGTTCCGGCACGCGAATGGCGAAATAGCTGCCGACGAAAATGCCCGGCAGCGAGCCGACCAAGAGCGAGGCGATGATGTGCCAATCGACCGAGCCCATCATCCAGTGGCCGAGGCCGGCGATCAAAGTGAGCGGCACCGCGTGCGCGATGTCGGAGCCGACGATTTTGGCCATCGGCAGATGCGGATAGAGCAGCACCAGCAGCACCACGCCGATGGCGCCGGCGCCGACCGAGGAGATCGAGACCAGCACGCCGAGCAGCGCGCCGACCGAGACGGTCGCGATTGCCGTGCGTTTGGGATCGAGCTCGCTGACGCGCGCGCGGTAGAGCGCCACGATCGGGCCGCCAAACACCAGCGCGAAGGCGGTGGCGAACAGCGCGACGCTGAGCACCAGCGTGATCAGGCCGCGCGCGGCCTCGCCGTTGAGATTGAAGTGCGACAGCACCGCTAGCGTGACCACCGTCGCCGGAATGCTGCCGCTCGCCAGCAGCCGGACCACGCGCCAGTCGATGCTGCGCGCCAGCCCGTGCACCAGGCTGCCGCCGGTCTTGGTGGCGGCCGCGTAAAGCAGGTCGGTGCCGACCGCGGTCGCCGGATGAATGCCGAACAGCAGGATCAGGATCGGCGTCATCAGCGAGCCGCCGCCGACGCCGGTCATGCCGACCAGCACGCCAACGGCGAAGCCCGACAGCGAATAAAGCGGATCGATCATGGGCACGGAACGGCCTCAGCACTAACGGCGTTATGGTCGTGAGCCGAATCTAATCACATTCCAGGCCAGCGGTCATCTCCATGACGCTGCGAGCAGCATTAGGTTCCACGAACACGTTTCACCGCAGCGTCAATTCGCGCAATTTTTTCCGCGTTAAGGCCGTGATAACGATGAAATAATGCCTATTTCAGAAAAGAATATTTTTTCTTGGCCGAAGCATGCCTTCGATCGGAGCGGTAGCGTGGCGGATATCGTTACTCTTACCATCAACCCCGCGATCGACATTTTCGTCAATGTCGGCCGCGTCGAGTCGACCCGCAAATTGCGCTGCTCGCCGCCCAAGCGCGATCCCGGCGGCGGCGGCATCAATGTGGCGCGCGTCGCGCATCGGCTCGGCGGCGACGTGACGGCGATCTATCCGATCGGCGGCCAGATCGGCAAATTGTTGCACCGGCTGGTCGAGCGCGAGGACATCGCCAGTCTGGTCACGCCCTCGCACGTCGAGACGCGGGAAAATTTCACCGCTTACGAAGAATCGACCGGCGAGCAATACCGTTTCGTGCTGCCGGGTTCGCCGCTGCACCGCGCCGAATGGGAAGCGGTGCTCGAGCGGCTGGCGTCGCTGCCGGAGCGGCCGAAATTCGTGGTCGCCAGCGGCAGCGTGCCGCCCGGCGCGCCGGACGATTTTTTCGCGCGCGTGGCGCGGCACGCCAAGGCGCTGGGCGCCAAGACGGTGATCGACACCTCGGGCAAGGCGCTGGCCGCGGTGCTCGATGAAGGCGTCACCGTCATCAAGCCGAACCTGATCGAGCTAATGGAATTTGTCGCGGCGCCGCTCGACCGCGACGCGGACCGCATCGCCGCCTGCCGCAAACTGGCGGCCGACGGACGGGCGGAAATCGTCGCGCTCACGCTCGGCGAACACGGCGCGCTGCTGGTGACGGCGAAACGCGCCTGGCGCGCGCTGCCGGTGGCGATCGAGCCGGTGAGCACGGTCGGCGCCGGCGACAGCTTTCTCGGCGGCCTGGTCGCCGCGCTCGCTGCCGGCAAGCCGCTGGACGAGGCGTTCCGCGTCGCAGTCGCCGCGGCGTCGGCGGCCGTGACGATGCCGGGAACCGGACTGTGCCAGCCGGAGGACGTGAAACGTCTGTTGCCGAAGGTCAAGATTGAAGAGATCGCGCACGTTCTGGCGTGAACCGCAGATCGACCGCTGCGCCGGTGCGCATGTCAGCTTGCAAAGCTTCCAGCGTTCCCAGCCAGACGATCATCGGCCAAAAGAAAAGTACCGGCATGTGAAATGCCTCGCGTTTCGGTTCATTTAGGAAACGCGGGCGGCCAGTGCTGCGTTCCGCCGATCACGCGGGCGTGTGTCAGCGCGATTTCGCCGAAATCGATCCGATGACGTCGCCGCGCGAGGTTTGCGTGCAATAATCCGCCGCGTATTTCTCCGCCAGCTTTTGCATTTCCGCACCGTATGTGTTGCGGTCGGTGCCGGTCCATTCGCGCGCGAGATCGGCGAAGGTCACCGGCCGGTGCAATCGGCGCATCGCCTCCTGCACGTCGTCCTGCACCTGGCGCGTGCGGTTCGCGACCGGATTGGGGATGCGGACGGTCGAATACATCAAGACGTGTTGCAAATGCGCGAGCACGCCGGTGGCGACGTCCTTGAAGCGCTCGCCCGGCTTGCCGGAGACGGTGGCGCCGACGCCGGCGAAATTGTTGTCGGCCGGCACCACCGCGGCGGGCACGCCGTTGGGCCGGCGGAAGGTGAGGTAATTGGTCTCGATCAGCATCTGGAAGAAGGCGTAATCCCAGCGCACGGCGACGCATTTGTCCGGCGGGCGCGCCACGCATTGCCCGATGCGCTGGTAAAGCGCGGCAAGATTGTCGTAACGCGGATCGATCGTGCGCGGCGGTGAGCGTTGCGCGTTGCGCTCGGCGACGAAGTCCATGAGCGCGGCGGGCCGCACGCATTGCGGCACCGGATTATCGGCGCTGGCGAGAATGCGCGGCAGCGCGGCAGCGTCACCCGCCCATGGCAGCAGCAGCAACGCGAGCAGCCGCAATAATCTCGCCGTCATAAAGGCCCGTCCCGGTTCCTATCCGGCGGGCTGTTATCTGATTCGGGTTAATTTTGCGCAGCTTTGCGCCGGCTGGGGTGTGCCCGCCGGCCCGCCTCAGGCGGTCTTTTCCTCGGCCAGCTCCAGTTCGCGGATCATTTCGGCGCGCATCATGAATTTCTGCACCTTGCCGGTCACCGTCATCGGGAAGGCGTCGACGAAGCGGATGTAGCGCGGGATCTTGTAATGCGCGATCTGGCCGCGGCAGAAATCCTGGATCTCCTCCGCCGTCGCCGTTTCGCCCGGCTTGAGTTTCACCCAGGCGCACAGTTCCTCGCCATATTTACTGTCGGGCACGCCGATAACTTGCACGTCGGCGATCTTTTTGTGGCGGTAGAGGAATTCCTCGACCTCGCGGGGGTAAACGTTCTCGCCGCCGCGGATCACCATGTCCTTGAGGCGCCCGACGATGTTGCAATAGCCGTCCGCGTCGAGCGTCGCGAGATCGCCGGTGTGCATCCAGCGCGCGCGATCGATCGCCTCCGCCGTGCGCTCGGCATCGCCCCAATAGCCGAGCATCACCGAATAGCCGCGCGTGCACAGCTCGCCGGGCGTGCCCGGCGGCACGATGCGGCCCTCGGCATTGACGATCTTGACCTCGACATGGGGATGCACCCGGCCGACCGTGCCGACACGGCGCTCCAAGGGATCGTCATGCGAGGTCTGGAAGCTCACCGGGCTGGTCTCGGTCATGCCGTAGGCGATGGTCACCTCGCTCATATGCATCTCATCGACGCAGCGCCGCATCACCTCGATCGGACAGGGCGAGCCCGCCATGATGCCGGTGCGCAGCGAGCTCAGGTCGAAACGCTTGAATTCGGGGTGGCTGAGCTCGGCGATGAACATCGTCGGCACGCCGTAGAGCGCGGTGCAGCCCTCGGCTTCGACCGTCTCGAGGACGGCCAAGGGCTCGAAGCCCTCGCCCGGATAGACCATCGCCGCGCCATGGGTGACGCAGGCGAGATTGCCCAGCACCATGCCGAAGCAGTGATAGAGCGGCACCGGGATTGCGACCCGGTCGCTTGGGCTCAGGCGCTGCGCCTCGCCGATGAAGAAGCCGTTGTTGAGGATATTGTGATGGGTGAGCGTCGCGCCCTTGGGCGCGCCGGTGGTGCCGCTGGTGAACTGGATGTTGATCGGATCGTCGAATTGCAGCGCCGCCGCAAGCTCGCCGAGCCGCCTGGCGTGACGTTCGCCGCCGGCGCTCATGATGTCGGCAAAGCGGAACATGCCGGGACGCTCGTCCGCGCCGATGCGGATCACCGCCGCCAACGACGGCAGGCGCGCCGCCGACAGGCGACCCGGCGCGCTGCGCTCGAGCTCGGGCGCCAGCTCGCGCAGCATGCCGACATAGTCGCTGGTCTTGAAATGATCGGCGGTGATCAGCGCCTTGCAGCCGACCTTGTTGAGCGCGTATTCGACTTCGGTCAGGCGATAGGCCGGGTTGATATTGACCAGCACCAGCCCCGCCTTGGCGGTGGCGAATTGCGTGATGGCCCATTCCGCATTGTTCGGCGACCAGATGCCGACCCGGTCCCCGGGCTCGAGGCCCAAGGCCAGCAGCCCGGCGGCGAGATCATCGACCTTGCGTGCGAGCTCGCCATAACTCCAGCGTACATGCTGATGGCGCACCACCAGCGCCAGTTCGTCGCGCCAGCGCGCCACGGCGCGATCGAAATAGACGCCCAGCGTCTCGCCGATGAGCGGCACGGTCGAGGCGCCATGCACGTAGCTTTGCGTGAGTTTGGTCATGGCGCGGTCTTTCGATCACGTCTCGAGCCCGACATTCGCTGGATTCCCGGGCTTTCGGGTGAGTTTCCGTCTCTTTGCGGAGCGCCGCAACGAAATTCGATGGCGCCGAGCTCATCGGCGGCCGAAACGCGGGATCGTCGGCTTTGGTTGGAGCGGGCGAAGGGAATCGAACCCTCGTATGCAGCTTGGGAATTCCCTTATCCCGTTGGTTTCCAGCAGCCGCGCTGCGGGGATTTCGCTCGATCCGGACTTCTTCGACAGCATCTCGATCAGCTTCCTCTGTTCCCCGCGCGGCAGCGTTTCGTAGCGATCGGCGTGAGGACGAACGAAGGCGAGCCAGTTGCCGATCTGCCGCGCGCGCTTGCGCTGCGTACTGGGCGCCGGCGCGTCCGCTGCGGCTTTCTGCTTGCTGGACGTTTCCATCGAGGACGGCTTGCTGCCGTGAGAGTTCTGGTCGAATTCGACGATAGCGCCGTGGTTGCAGCACGCGGCAGCGGCGATGTCGAGCGCAGGGACGGTTTGACCGTGCCGCGCGGCAGACTAACATCCGGCCTGACCGCCGGTGAAAGATCGCGCCGAGTGGCCGAGCCTGACAAAGGAAGCATGCGGCGCTTCCAATGCCCTGCGGCGAACGATCGCGTCGGGGCGCCGTCATCGGCGGCGTTACCTGCGCAGTAACGGGGGGCTACGCGGCTGGCTTTCGCAAGCTTTGCCCTGCCGGCGCGGCACGCTCGCGTATCGCGGCGCCGGCCATCGTCGCCGGCTTTACCGCTTACAGCGGCCGATGATAGCATTAGATAGGAGCAAGACGCGCGCCGCGGCAAGAGCGCGACCGGCAGGGATGCCAAGATAAGCGAGCAGATGCAGACGGGCTTGCGAGGCGAACGAGCGGCCGAATTCGCGGCCGCGGCCGAGTTACGTGCAAGTTGCGTGCAAGTGGACGCTTGCGGCCTCGGCGGCGCTCGCGGAAAGGCCCGTAAATATGGTGGGTGCGACAGGGATCGAACCTGTGACCCCTACCATGTCAAGGTAGTGCTCTTCCGCTGAGCTACGCACCCTTTACTGGATTTGGTCTTATCGGCTCCCCTGAGGGGAGGCAAGCGGGTCAGGCCGCCAACATCTTCTGCACTTCGTTGACCAGGTCGCGCAGGTGGATTGGCTTGGACAGCACCTTGGCGTGCTTGGGCGCGGTGGAATCGGCGTTGAGCGCGACTGCGGCAAAGCCGGTGATGAACATGATCTTGATGTCGGGATCGAGCTCCGCCGCGCGGCGGGCCAGCTCGATGCCGTCCATTTCCGGCATCACGATATCGGTGAGCAGAAGCTCGAACGGCTCCTCGCGCAGCCGTTGATAGGCCGACAGCCCGTTGTCATAGGAGGTCACGTCGAATCCGGCATTTTGCAGCGCCTTGACCAGAAAGCGCCGCATATCGGTGTCGTCTTCAGCCAGGAGGATTTTCGACATAATTCCTAGAACGCCCCGTCCCGGCCGCCCCTGCGGGGGGCCCCAACCGCCCCATAAGACTTATGCTAGGTAAATAACGCGTGAACCGAAAGCTTCCCTTGGCAATGGGCCCCGGCGCATAGACAATAGAACGTTATGATGGACGGGTTGGGCCCGCGCTAACCGCATGCTATCTAAGCTCGAAATGGCCATCCATGAGTGAGATTCGCGACGAGCTTGATCCGCCATTCGAGGTTCTGGACCCGGCCGTGGGCAAAGGGCCGGTGCTGTTCAATTCGCCGCACAGCGGCTCAACCTATCCGCGCGATTTCCTGGCCGTCGCGCGGCTCGACATTGCCACTTTGCGCCGGTCGGAAGACAGCTTCGTCGACGAACTGATCGCCGGCGTGGTCAAGCACGGCTTTCCATTGATGCGCGCACATTTCCCGCGCTGCTTCGTGGACGTCAACCGCGAGCCCTACGAGCTCGATCCGCGCATGTTCGAGGGGCGGCTACCCTCCTTCGCCAATACCCGCTCGATGCGGGTGGCGGGGGGCTTGGGGACGGTGGCGCGGGTCGTCGGCGACGCTCAGGAAATCTACGACCAGCGCATTCCGGTCGATGACGCGCTGCGCCGGATCGAGAGCCTGTACAAACCCTATCACCGCGCGCTGCGCCGCTTGTTTTCCAGGCTGCACCGGGACTTTGGCGCCGCCATGCTGATCGATTGCCACTCCATGCCCTCGACCGCCGGCCACAAGGACGAGCGGCCGCGGCCGGAATTCGTGCTCGGCGATCGCTACGGCACGAGCTGCGTCGTCGCGGTGGCCGAAACCGTGGAAAAGACCTTGCGCGCGCTGGGCTACAGCGTGAGCCGCAACAAGCCCTATGCCGGCGGCTTCATCACCGAGCATTACGGCAATCCGGCCGCCGGCTTGCACGCCATCCAGCTCGAGATCAACCGCGCGCTTTACATGGATGAACGCCGCTACGCGCGCTCCAGCACATTCGGCCGGCTAGCGGGCGACATGGAGACGCTGGCCCGGCGCCTAGGCGAGATCCCACTGGAAGAACTGCGCCCGTACCGGGCCGCGGCGGAATAGGCAAAAAAAGGGCCGCTCGCCTTAGCAAGCGGCCCAAGTCTAGGGAGGAAACGCCCAAGGAGGGCAACGATAGCTCTCGCTACCGCATTGCAACAATCTACACCGCGCCGCACAAAAATCAAGGCTCGTAATCGAATTTCCCATGTTTTATTGCATAGCTGGATGCCGCATTCATGGCATAAAATATACAATTTTCCGGACTTGGTGGCAAAAACATCACAATTTCAACGGGCCTATCTGGTGGGATTTGGGTAGTGGTACAGTTTGAAAAACGCTGCCGTAGAACTTTCACCGGGAAGGTGCTATACTGAGAAAGTCATTAACCTAAGATTTGAAGCTGAATCGAATGACAGAGAGCCGCCTCCCGCGCCCCCGCGATCCCGTGCAGCTAGGAAAGCTGATCGGTGATATTTTGACCGGCCAAGTTGAAGATCGCGCGCCGGATCGCCCTACGGACCCTGCCAAGGATCAAGCCGCCGTCGCCTTAGGTCGCAAGGGTGCACGAAAAGGCGGCCTCGCTAGAGCAGCCTCAATGTCGGCAAGGCAGCGCGCGGAAATGGCCCGCAAAGCCGCTAAGGCCCGCTGGGGCAAATAAATTCCAGCCACCGCTTGGGCTTAATCGGGTATCCAAAGACACGGGTTGACCGCTCGCAAGGGAAATTAAATAATCCCGTCGTCTTGGAGATTAGATATGACCCTAAGTCTTGCGGAACAACTTACTGGCAGGAAGGGCATGAGCCTTGCCGACATTTTTGTCCTAGCCGCGCTCGGAAAACTTCCCCCTTTGGAGGGCGCTGATGATGCCCTCAGCTTCGAAACCGGCGGAGGTTTGCCTAGTAGGGGCAACGCTCTTCATGGCTCGATCAAGGACAGTGCGGGAGTCTTCGAGGCTCAAAATTCCCTTGTCGAAAAGGGTTTCCAAAAGAGCCGTGGCGACCGCGCCACCGACTAACGCCATTCCAGTCGCAAGTTCTTCGCCAGTAACCATGACAATCCTCCCTCAAAGGGGCGCTAGATAGCCCTATATTGATGACGGCTGCCGCCGCGCCCGCTGCTCCGGCATGCAAAGAAGACATTAACTATTACCACAATCAAACTGTGATATTATGCTTGACGCGCTCTGGCATGATAGTCATTATCATGCCCATGAACAAGCTCACCCTCCGAGAAGCGCGCCCAAGTCCTCCAAATGATGGCCGAGGGCGTCTCTCTGCGGGCTATTACTCGGCTGACCGGCATCAGCCGAACCACGCTGATAAAGCTCCTAGAGGATGCCGGGCAGGCGTTTTCCGAATATCAAGACCGCACGCTCATGAACCTGTCCTGCAAGCGCATTCAGGTCGATGAGGCGTGGGCATTCTGCTACGCGAAACAAAAGAACGTACCGACCGCGAAAGCCGCCCCGGAAGGCGCTGGCGATATTTGGACGTGGGTTGGACTCGATGCCGAAAGCAAGCTCGCCGTGTCGTGGTACGTTGGCGGACGCGATAGCGAAGCGGCGATGATCTTCATGGATGATCTAGCCAAGCGGCTCGCTAACCGCGTGCAGCTAACGAGCGACGGCCACAAGGCCTATTTGGAAGCGGTCGAAGGCGCGTTCGGTTCCGACATCGACTATGCGATGCTGGTCAAGGTGTACGGCCCTGCGCCGGAAGGCCAGCGCCGATACAGCCCGGCCGAATGCATCGGCGCGGTCAAACATCGCGTCGAAGGCAATCCCGATCCCAAGCACGTTCGAGCACAGTCGTTTGCGGAGCGGCAAAATCTGAATATCAGAATGGGCAACCGCCGCATGACGCGGCTCACGAATGCTTTTTCAAAGAAGGCCGAAAACCACGCTCACATGATGGCGATCTATTTCATGCACTACAATTTCGTGCGCATCCATCAAACGCTGAAGATCACGCCAGCGATGGCGGCAGGCGTCACGTCAAACTTTGGGAAATGGCTGATATGGTGAAGGTGCTGGAAGATTGGGAGGCCGGAGCATGTCGCGAAGACGAAATGTGAATCAGATTTTTGACCCGGTGTTGACCGTAAACATTTCTGCAACCAATGTAGAACGTCTTGTGTATCTGCTTGTTGCCAATCGACCCGTTCGATATGGCAAAGAATATTCGCGGATCGTATACATTGGGACGACCAAAACCGGAATCAGAAGAATTGCAGGAAGCGCGTCCAGACGCATTCAACAGGCAGCCGATGAGGGCGTTGTGGGGCTTCGGCGGCTAGACGCTTTTGTTGTTTGGGCTAAGACAAAACGCGGACCCCAAACAAAGAGAGGACAAAATCTCTGGGGTGTCCTTGAGCGCGCCCTACTCATTCGATTTGCGATAAGCATGGAGAGAGGCCACGTTTGAACGGCACTGGACATAACATGAAAGAGAAGGGCGAGTTTGATGTTTTTCGTCGGGCGGCAATCGACAAAATCATCAATAGATACATGTGACAGCGATAATTTCAAACTGTACCACTACCGGGATTTGCATTGCTTAGCGCTAGAAAATGCTGTGCTGCGCACGTTCCGTTGCGACAGCCCATTACCGCCCGGGAAAACGGGGTACCACTTTCGAGGATCGTGCGATAAGCAGGCGGCATGACGGCCATCGATTTCTCAAGTTTCGTCGATCGGCTCGCCGACGTGTCGGGCGAGACCATCCTGCCGTTTTTCCGCACGGCGCTGGCGATCGACAACAAGAAAACCGGCGGCTTCGATCCGGTTACCGCGGCCGACCGCGCCGCCGAGCAGGCCATGCGCGCGCTCATCGCCAAGAATTTTCCAAGCCACGGCATCGTCGGCGAGGAGTACGGCGCCGAGCGCACCGACGCCGAATATGTCTGGGTGCTCGACCCGATCGACGGCACCAAATCCTTCATCACCGGCATGGTGGCCTGGGGCACGCTGATCGGCTTGATGCGCTTCGGCGAGCCGGTGTTCGGCCTGATGAACCAGCCGTTCACGCGCGAGAAATTTTCCGGCGACGGCGGCGCGGCGCGCTATCGCGGACCGGCGGGCAACCGCGATCTGCATGTGCGCGCCTGCGCCTCGCTCGGCGATGCGATCTTATCCACCACCAGCCCGCTGCTGATGAACGAAGCCGACCGCGCCACCTTCGGCCGGCTGGAAAACAAGGTCAAGCTCTCGCGCTATGGCGGCGACTGCTACGCCTATTGCATGCTGGCGGCGGGTTTGATCGACCTGGTGATCGAGACCGAGATCAAGCCATACGACATCGTCGCGGTGATCCCCATTATCACCGGCGCCGGTGGCATCGTCACCACCTGGGAGGGCGGCCCGGCGCAAGGCGGCGGCCGCATCCTGGTCGCCGGCGACGCGCGCGTGCATCAAGCGGCGCAGGAGATGCTGAACAAATAGCGCAACGATCTGGCATTAGGTAGCAAACATGAGTTTGCTACCTAATGCCGCAACGATCAATTTCGCTGTCGTCCCGGCCGAGCAAGAGCGAGGGCTGGGACCCATAATCACCGACCTGTCGATGCGGCACGGAATATAGGCCCCCGTCTTCGCGGCGACGACGGCGGCAAATCTAGTACCGCGGCGTGCCCGGCACGAAGGCGTCGAACGCCGCCCAGAACTGGCCGCGATAATGATCCTGCTCCTGCAGGATTTCATGTTTGCTGCCGGCCAAGATGAGATGCCGGCCGGCCAGTAAATTCATCCCGATTGTCTCGATCGCCGGCGTCGAGACCACTTCATCGCGCCCGGCCGCGACCAGCAGGATCGGCTGGCGGATGTGACCGGCATAACCGGGCGCGGCGAACTGCTTCATCAGCCGCAGCGCGGCATCGGCCCAGGCGATCGTCGGCGAACCGATGCCGAGCTCGGGCGCCTCCTCCAGCACCGCCATGTTGCGCGCGTAGCGCACCGGGTCGGAGGTGAGCACGTTGCCGATGAAATCTTCCGAGCCGGTGGCGTCGGCATGTCCGGTCGGCACATAGCCGCCGCCGCGCCCGAGCAGGCGCATGAAGCGCGCCAGCGGCCCCGCCATGGTCGTGAGGCGGCCCGGCCGCAGCGCGATCATCGGCGCCGAGAGCACCATGCGTTCGAACCAGCGGCTGCCGTCATGGCAGGCGCTGATGCCGATGGCGGCGCCCATGGAATGCCCGAGCGCGAAGATCGGCGGCGGGCAATCGGGCAGCACCACCTGATCCATGATGGCTTCAAGGTCGGTGGCGTATTCGGAAAAATTCCGCACATGACCTTTGTGCGGGTCGGAGAGCGCGCGCTCCGACATCCCCTGCCCGCGCCAATCGAAGGTCGCCACCGCAAAGCCGCGCGCACGCAGATCGCGCACGGTCTCGAAATATTTCTCGATGTATTCGGCGCGGCCTTGCAGCACGACCACCGTGCCCTTACGCCCGGCCGGCGGCGCCAAACGCGCAAAGCGCAGTGTGACCCCGTCCGGGGTCTCGATGCTGCCGGTCACCACATCGTCGGGCACCGGATTGGCGGGGATGGAAACGAGTTTCATGAAGGCCGAAAATGAGCCGGTGCGCGGTGGCCCGCGCGCCTTATAGGACATGATCCGGAAAAGTGGGAACCGGTTTTCCGAAAAGATCGTGCCCGATAAAAGGCGCCGAGAGGCGCCTTCAATCGCAGCCCGAAATATCTTAAAAAGCACGTTATTTCAATAGGTTATGATACGGCAGGCGGCCCTCTTGCGAGCCCCAAACGGCATTCCCATATCAATTTCGCGCAGGCCATTCGGCTGCGCTCGGGTTTCGGTTCGGCCCTTATGGCGGACCGCCCGCATGTCGCTCAACTCAAGGAGGATATGCCATGCGTACATTCGATCTTGCTCCCCTCTATCGTTCCACCGTCGGCTTCGACCGGCTGTTCTCGATGCTGGACGGATTTGAGTCCGCCCCGGGTTACCCGCCCTACAACATCGAGCGGACCGGCGAGAACGATTACCGCGTCACCGTCGCGGTCGCCGGCTTCGGCGAGAACGAACTCTCGATCGAAGCGAAAGAGAACACGCTGACGATCAAGGGCGCCAAGCAGGCCAAGGAAGAGCAGAAGGGCGAGGTGCTCTATCAGGGCATCGCCGCGCGCGCTTTCGAGCGCGTCTTCCAGCTTGCCGACCATGTCCAGGTCAAGAGCGCGACCGTCGAGAACGGATTGCTGCACGTCGATCTCGTGCGCGAGATCCCCGAGGCGAAAAAGCCGCGCCAGATCCCGATCGGCAACGGCAATGCCAAGCCGCAGGTGGTCGAGACCAAAGCCGCGGCCTAATTCCGCCGCTTCAATCGCAAACGGCGGCGCCCCGGAATTCCGGGGCGCTTTCGTTTTGTGAACTTAGTTGCCGTCCAGCGTGTTGACGCGGCGGCCTTAAGTGCGGCAGCGGGCGGATCGGCGTCGGCCCGTCGAACAGCGCCGGCAGGTCGCCGCGGCGTTCGGATGATGGTGCCGTTTCGCGCGGCGGCGCGAGGTCATCATTCGACGATACCGCTTCGCGTTCGGGAATGTGGATGATGCGCGGGCCGTGGAAATAGGGCTGCGCGAAGCCGGCGGTCGTAAGCGTGGCGGCCAGCGCCGCGCCGGCGAATATCACCGCTTTTTTCAAGACGCGCGCCCCTGCCAGAAACCCGTCAATTGTCTTAATTTTCGGCAGCATAGCCAAACGCCTTAATCCGCGGCTTTTTCCGCCAACCACGGTTAAACGGTTAACCGGCCTCGCATTTGGCGAAGCGGGAACCACGCAACGGCATTGCGCCGGCGACCGGCGCGTGGTCCTCTTCTTGCTTGCTAGGAAGGCGCCGCCGCAACAAAGCGTAAGGTTCGACCAAATCCGGCGTGGACCAGCCTTGTGTGGCGGGGCAAAATTTGGCATGTTCTATTAGGACAGTAATGCTGTCCTAATAGCTGGCGACCACGGTGCCGGCCTTTGAACGCGGGGCTGACATCGGTGGCGCCCAACGGGAGCAGCCACGGCGGCGACGGCCGAGCAAGGCTGCCCTTCTCGAGATCGGTTGCGCGTTGATCGCGGTGCCTGATGGGCCGCGAACGCGGTGAGTACGCCGGAGGCCTCGGGCGCCGGCGAGGCAGGATCAGGATGAGCGAGGACCGACGAGCGCAGGATTTGTCGACCGCGGGACCGCTTCGCGCTCCGGCGACGCCGACCTGTTGCGCGCCGCCACCGCCGATCCCGGTACGCCGGCGGCGCAAGGCTTGTACGATCCGGCGCTCGACAAGGACTCCTGCGGCGTCGGCTTCATCGCCAACATCAAGGGCCGCAAGTCGCACCAGATCGTCGAGGACGCGCTGACGATCCTGCGCAATCTCGAGCATCGCGGCGCGGTCGGCGCCGACCCGCGCATGGGCGACGGCGCCGGCATCCTGGTGCAGATCCCGCACAAGTTCTTCGCCAAGAAGGCGGCGAACTCGGCTTCACGCTGCCCGCAGCCGGGCGAATACGCGGTCGGCGATCTGTTCATGCCGCAGGACGCCAACTGGCGGCAGATCATCCGCGACATCTATGCGGAGGTGATCCAGCGCGAAGGGCATGCCGCTGCTCGGCTGGCGCGACGTGCCGACCGACAATTCGACGCTCGGCGAGTCGGTCAAGCCGACCGAGCCGATGCACCTGCAGGTGTTCATCGGCCGCGGCAAGAAGAAGTACTCCGAAGCCGAGTTCGAGCGCCGGCTCTACATCCTGCGCAAGACGATCTCGAGCGCGCATCTACACGCGGCGTGAGCGGCGCACATCCGGCTATTACCCGGTGTCGATCTCCTGCCGCACGGTGATCTACAAGGGCATGTTCCTGGCCGACCAGCTCGGCACCTATTATCCGGACCTGCACGATCCGGACTTCGAAAGCGCGCTCGCGCTGGTGCACCAGCGCTTCTCGACCAACACGTTCCCGACCTGGTCGCTGGCGCATCCCTACCGGATGATCGCCCATAACGGCGAGATCAACACGCTGCGCGGCAACCTCAACTGGATGGCGGCGCGGCAGGCCTCGGTGTCCTCGCCGCTGTTCGGCGACGACATCGAGCAAGCTGTGGCCGATCTCCTACGAGGGCCAATCGGACACCGCCTGTTTCGACAACGCGCTCGAGTTCCTGGTGCAGGGCGGCTATCCGCTCGCCCACGCGGTGATGATGATGATCCCGGAAGCGTGGGCCGGCAATCCGCTGATGGACGAGGAGCGGCGCGCCTTCTACGAATACAATGCCGCGCTGATGGAGCCGTGGGACGGCCCGGCGGCCATCGCATTCACCGACGGCCGCCAGATCGGCGCCACGCTCGACCGCAACGGCCTGCGGCCGGCGCGCTATTGCGTCACCGAGCGACGACCGCATCATCATGGCGTCCGAGATGGGCGTGCTGCCGATCCCGGAAAAGGACATCGTCACGAAGTGGCGGCTGCAGCCGGGCAAGATGCTGCTGGTCGATCTCGACGAGGGCCGCCTCATTCCGACGAGGAGATCAAGGCGACGCTGGCCAGGAGCCATCCCTACAAGCAATGGCTCGAGCGCACCCAGATCGTGCTGGAGGAACTGCCGGAGACCGGCGAGCGAGGCGCCGTCTCCAACCTGTCGCTGCTCGATCGCCAGCAGGCCTTCGGCTACACCCAGGAAGACCTGAAGTTCCTGATGACGCCGATGGCCGCGACCGGCGAGGAGGCGGTCGGCTCGATGGGCAACGACACGCCGATCTCGGCGCTGTCGGACAAGCCGAAGCTGCTGTTCACTTATTTCAAGCAGAACTTCGCGCAGGTGACCAACCCGCCGATCGATCCGATCCGCGAAGAGCTGGTGATGAGCCTGGTCTCCATCATCGGGCCGCGGCCGAATCTGTTCGACCTCGAGGGCATGTCGAACAACAAGCGCCTGGAGGTGCGCCAGCCGATCCTCACCAATGCGGACCTGGAAAAGATCCGCTCGATCCGCAGATGAGTCGGCGATCATTTCAAGTCGCACGAGCTCGACATCACCTAGCCGGCCGAGCACGGCGCCGACGGCATGGGCGGGCGCTCGACGCGTCTATGCGAACGCGCCGAAGAAGTGGTGCGCGCCGGCTACAACATCATCATCCTGTCGGACCGCAGGCCGGCGCCGACCGCATTCCGATCCCGGCTCTGCTCGCCTCCGCCGCCGTGCACCACCACCTGATCCGCAAAGGCCTGCGCACCTCGGTCGGGCTGGTGGTGGAGAACCGGCGAGCCGCGCGAAGTGCATCATTTCGCTTGTCTCGCCGGCTACGGCGCCGAGGCGATCAACCCCTATCTCGCGTTCGAGACGCTGATCGCCATGAAGGACGATCTGCCGCAGAAGCTCGACGAGAAGGAGATCATCAAGCGCTACATCAAGTCGATCGACAAGGGCCTGCTCAAGGTGATGTCCAAGATGGGCATTTCGACCTACCAGTCCTATTGCGGCGCGCAGATTTTCGACGCGGTCGGGCTGCGCAGGATTTCGTCGCAAGTTCTTCACCGGCACCGCACCCGCATCGAGGGCGTCGGGCTCGACGAGATCGCCGAGGAATCGGCGCGCCGCCATCGCGACGCCTTCGGCGAATCGCCGATCTACCGCACGCGCTCGAGGTCGGCGGCGAATATGCTGTTCCGCTGCGCGGCGAGGACCACGTCTGGACCGCCGGAGACGGTCGCGACGCTGCAGCACGCGGTGCGCGGCAATTCGCTACGACAAGTATCGCGCATACGCGAAGCTCGTCAACGAGCAGACCGAGAAGCTGCTACGATCCGCGGCCTGTTCCGCATCAAGTCGGCCGAGGAGGACGGCCGCAAGCCGGTGCCGATCGAGGAGGTCGAGCCCGCCAAGAACATCGTGCGGCGCTTTGCCACCGGCGCCATGTCGTTCGGCTCGATCTCGCGCGAGGCGCACACCACGCTCGCCATCGCCATGAACCGCATCGGCGGCAAGTCGAACACCGGCGAAGGCGGCGAGGAGATCGACCGCTTCAAGCCGCTGCCCAACGGCGACAGATGCGCTCGGCCATCAAGCAGGTGGCCTCGGGGCGCTTCGGCGTGACCGCCGAATATCTCGTCAATTCCGACGATGATGCAGATCAAGATGGCGCAGGGCGCCAAGCCCGGCGAAGGCGGCCAGTTGCCCGGCCACAAGGTCGACAAGATCATCGCCAAGGTGCGCCACTCGACGCCGGGCGTCGGCCTGATCTCGCCGCCGCCGCACCACGACATTTATTCGATCGAGGACCTGGCACAACTCATTTACGACCTCAAGAACGCCAATCCCCACCGGCGACGTATCGGTGAAGCTCGTCTCCAAGAGGTGGGCGTCGGCAC
>CAVRUP010000020.1:0-12079 GCA_963724335.1 uncultured Alphaproteobacteria bacterium
TGCAAATCCGTGCACGCCGGTTCGATTCCGGCCGTGGCCTCCACCCGCCTTCGCTTACGCTTCGGCGGGCAAGCCCTTCGCGTGGCGGGTGCCCGCTGTAGCTTCAGCGAAGACGGGCGGGCCATTCCTGCTTTGCAAACCAGTTACGCTTTGTTATAGGCCCGATGCGTAAAATCCCGGTTTGTTCCTCGGTAGCTCAGCGGTAGAGCGTTCGACTGTTAATCGAAATGTCGCTGGTTCGATCCCAGCCCGAGGAGCCATTCTTTTTACGTCCGACATTCCGCAAGCCCGCCGTTTGCGAGAGGCCATGATGCCCTCGACCAGTCCCCTGCTCACCGATCTCTACGAACTCAACATGATCCAGGCCTACCTGGACCGCGACGAGACCAAGGAGGCGGTGTTCGAATTCTTCGTCCGGCGGCTGCCGGCGCGGCGCGGGTTTCTGCTCGCCGCCGGGCTCGACGATGCGCTCGACTATCTCGAGACGTTGCAATTCTCCGCCGCCGAGATCGATTGGCTCAAAAGCACCGGCCGCTTCCGCGACAATTTGCTCGATTACCTTGCGGCCTTCCGCTTCACCGGCGACGTGCACGCGATCCCTGAAGGCACCGTCTGCTTTCCTAACGAGCCGCTCATCCGCATCACCGCAGCCCTGCCGCAGGCGCAACTGGTGGAATCGCGCCTCATCAACATTCTGCATTACCAGACGCTGATCGCCTCGAAAGCCGCGCGCATGGTGCTGGCGGCGCCGGGCAAGATTCTTTCCGACTTCGGCCTGCGCACCGCGCACGGCGCCGAGGCCGGGCTTTATTCCGCGCGCGCGAGCTACCTCGCCGGCTTTGCGGGCGCCGCCAATGTGCTCGCCGGCGAGCGCTACGGCGTGCCGATCGTCGGCACCATGGCGCATTCCTTCGTGCAGGTGCACGACGACGAGATGACTGCGTTCGAGAATTTCGCGCGGGCGCGGCCGCAAGGCGTGATCCTGCTGATCGACACCTACGACACCGAACAAGGCGCGCGCAAAGTGGTGGAGCTCGCGCCGCGGCTCAAAGCCGACGGCATTTCGATCCGCGGCGTGCGCATCGATTCCGGCGACCTGACCGCGATGGCGCGCAAGGTGCGGCACATTCTGGACGACGGCGGCCTGCGCGACGTCATTATATTGGTAAGCGGCGGCATCAACGAGGACGTCTTGCAAACGATGATGAAAGCGAAAGCCCCGATCGACGGCTTCGGCATCGGCGTCAATCTCGCCGCCTCGGTCGACGTTCCGGCGCTCGACTGCGCCTACAAGCTGCAGGAATATGCCGGCAAGCCGAAACGCAAATTGTCGGAAGGCAAAGAGACCTGGCCGGGCCGTAAGCAGGTCTGGCGCGCCTACGATGCCGACGGCCGCATGCGCGGTGATATCCTGTCGCTGGAAACCGACCAGCAGCCGGGCGAGGCCCTCGTGGTGCCGGTCATGCGCGCGGGTAAACGCATCGCGCCCGCGCCAACGCTCGCGCAGATCCGCGACCGCGCCGCGCGCGATCTCAAGCGCCTGGCCGGCCCGTTGGCGCGTTTGGAAAGCGGCTTCGACTATCCGGTGAACGTGGCGGCGGCGCTGACCGCGCTCGCCAAAGAGATCGACGCCAAAGCGAAGTAAACGACCACAAAGTCATTCCGGGACACCGCCAACGGGTCCGCGCGAAGCGCGGCCCGATGACAGGCTCCGCGGCGGACCCGGAATCCAGATGCAATCGCCGTGCTAGGTCTGGATTTCGGGTTCGCGGCCTGTGGCCGCGCCCCCGAATGACAATTATTGCCCCGCTCGGTTCCAGCCGCGCGCGCCCTCGCCGTAAACCTCGTGGCCGCTTTCGGTGACCACCACGGTGTCCTCCAGCTTGATGAAGCCGCGGCTCGGATGCAGCAGCGTGGTCTCCACCGACACCACCTCGCCGGCTTCCAAAGGGATGTCGGCGTCGCTTGCCGGGTATCGCACCGGCCCACGATCGGTGAGCCGCGGCGCTTCGTGGCTGACCAGGCCCATGCCGTGCGCCAAGAATTCCATGTGATTGTGGTGCTTTGATTTCTCGACCAGCGGCTTACCGGCGCCATAGATCTCGCGCCCCATCGCGCCGGCGCGCATCGGCTGCATGGCCGCGCGCTGGATGGTTTCGATCTCGGCGAGCAAATCCTCAAGCTCCGCGTCGGGCTCGCCCTGGATCGCCATGCGGCAAATATCGCCGATATAGCCGTGGTAATTCCCACCGGAGTCGATCGACATGATGTCGCCCTGCTGCCACTTCTGGTCGGAGGGCGCGCGATTGAGACTGGTGCCGCAGGTGATCAGGCAATATTCGAAGGTGAGCCCGCGATTGGTTTCCTCGCGGCGCAGCGCTTCGACCACTTCGGCCTTGGTCGCGCCCGGGCCGTGGCCGGCGATCACCGCCTGCATGGAGGCGAGCACAGCCTCCGACGCGGTCTTCAGTTTTGCCAATTCGTCGGCGGATTTTTTCACGCGCTGACGCTCCAGCACGTAAAGCGCGTCCACCCAGTCGGCATCCGGAAACGCGCCGCGCAGGGTGAGCGAGGCGTCATAGGGCAGGAAGCCGAATTCGGCGGCGATGCGTTTGATCTTCAGGCCGGCCTTGCGGATGTAGTCGCATGCCATTTGCATGGCGTCGACCGAGCCGTTCGAGCTGGTCTGAGTTTCGGTGGTCCACAGCGGTTTGTTCTGAGTTTGAAATTTTTCGAGCCGGTGGCCGAAATAGGCGGCCTTTTCCGGCGCGCCCTTGGGATAGACAAACACCGGCAGATAGCGGGTGACGCCGGTGGCATCCATGTAATCGAAGAAATTGGCGCGGTGGCCGCCGAGCAGATACTGCACGTTATGCTTGGAGGTCGCGATCACCAGGTCGATGCCGGCCTGCTCCATCAGCCGGTCGAGACGGCTTTGGTCGAACGGAATTGCGAGGCCGCCTCGCGGCTGAGCGCTGACATTCATCGGCTAGCTCCCTGATCGCCGGCTTCTGCTGGCCGTTTAACCAGGAGACTAAGACCGCAGTTCCTGGCTCGCAAGCCGGGCGCCCGCGGCCAGCGCCTCCAGCTTCGCCCACATGATCGAGGGGTGCACCCGGCGGTGGAACGGCCCCTGCGCGAAGCCGCAATCGGTGCCGGCGATGACGTTCTCGCGCCCGACGATGTTAGCCAGCCGCACGATGCGCTCGGCCACCAGCTCGGGATGTTCCACCACATTGGTGGCGTGGCTGATGACGCCGGGGATCAGCACCTGCCCCGCCCCGAGCTTGACGTCTTGCCACACCTTCCATTCGTGCTCGTGGCGCGGATTGGCGCCCTCGATCACATAGGCGCCGACTTTCACCTTGAGGATCAGATCGACGATGTCTTTGAGCGGCACGTCGCTGACATGCGGGCCCGGCCATGAGCCCCAGCACACGTGATAGCGGATGCGGTCGGCGGGAAGCCCTTCGATTGCCGAGTTGATGATGTCGACTTGCTGGCCAAGCCAGCGCCGGTAATCGGCGAAACTCGCCGGCGGCACCATGCGGTCATAGGTGACGGCATTGCGCGCATCGTCAAGCTGCAGCAGAAATCCAGCATCGATGATCGTCTTGTATTCGGTGCGCATCGCCTCGGCGATCGCCGCCTGCAATTCCTCATCGCTCTTGTAGAATTCGTTCTTGCGGTCGGGGATCACGCTCGCCGGCGCCGCCACCGGCAGGAACGCTTCTTCCACCTCGCACGTCGTTCAGCGCCGCCTTGAAGTTGTCGATGTCGCGCTGCAACTCCGCCTGTCCGGTGTATTCGATCGGCCCGACGCAAATCGCTTCCGTCGTGGTGGCGACGCCTTCGCGGGCGTCGAGTTCGGCGTAAAATTCCGCGAAACGCTCGCGGTCGGCGCCGCGCTTGAACGGATTGGCGGCGTCATGCTTGAGCGGCCGGCGCTCGAAGCCGGAAAGCCGCTCCAGCGCATATTGCGACCAGCTGATCGATTTGCCGAACTCGCCGTCGCTCACCACATCGATGCCGACCTGCGCTTGCTGGCGCACCACTTCGCCGACCGAGTTGGCGAGGCACCTGCGATAGGCTTTTTCATCGTACGGCTTGCCGGCCTGCCTGGCGCGCAGGAAATCCTGCAAAGCCGGCGGCCGGATCAGGCTGCCGACATGGCTGGTAAGAATGCGGCTTTGGCTTCGCTTCATGGGTCACGCGATTGTCTGGAAATGTCCGCAATCGCTATGCCCGCGCGGCGCGCCAAACGCAATGCATGGGCAAAATCCGCCGGCGTGGGCAGTGCCCCAACGGCGGTGCAATTATCGCGTTCGCGCTGGGCGCTACGGGCCTAGGCGGCGGACTTGGCGGCGACCGGCGCCGGCGCCGCATTTTCGTCCGCGCGCGCGCGCATCATATCGAGGGATGCGACCTCGACCCGGTTGCGCCCGTTTTCCTTGGCGAAATAGAGCGCCTGATCGGCCTGCGCCAGTAGCTCGGGCACGTCGAGCGCACCATCCGGGCAATGCACCACCCCGATGCTCACGGTCGCGCCGACCGGGCGGTTGTCGACCTCGAGCGCAGCCTGGGCGAAACTCGCGCGAATTCGTTCGGCCACCGCCACCGCCTTGTCGCGGCTGGTGTCGGCGAGCACGGCGGCGAATTCCTCGCCGCCGAGACGCCCGAGCAGATCGGACGAACGCACCGACTGGCGCGCGGCATCGGCGAAAATCTCCAGCGCGCGGTCGCCGAGCGCATGGCCGAAGCGGTCGTTGATCGACTTGAAATGATCGAGATCGATCAACAGCACGGCGGTCGGGCGCGGATTGGCGCTATGGCGCTTCGCCAGTTGCGCGGCGTCCTGCATGAACGAGCGGCGATTGGCGATGCCGGTGAGCGGATCGACCATGGCGGCGGTGCGGTGACGCAATTCGGTGCGTTCTTTCGCCATCGCCAGCAGAATGAAAGCGATCGAGATCGTGAACAGCAGCGCTTCGAACGAGAGCACGGTGAGCCACACGCTGCCGAGCATACGGTCGCCGGGCGCCCACGGCAGCATGGCGGCGAGCGGCGTGCGCAGCAGGAACAGCGCACCGTGCGCGAACAGCATGAAGATCAGCGGCCAGCGCGACACCAGCGGCTCGCTGCGGCCGCGCCAGAATTCGTAAGCCGCCAACCAGGTGTAGGCGGTGATGATGCCGGAGGCGATGAGCGAGCGCGCGTCAACGGCGTCCGCCAGCACCGGCAGGCGGCAAACCAGCAGCCAGAGCACCGCGCCGGTCACCAGATAGACCGGTTCGACCGGGCGCCCGTCGAACACGCGCGCGCCGGTCCAGGTCACCGCGAAGGCGGTGAACAGCAGCGCGTTGGCGAGATCGATGGTGATCAGATCGGGCGCCGATCCGTACATGCCGAACAGCACGACCGAGGCGGCGCGGATCAGATGGGCAAAGCCCCACCAAGCGACCGCCTGGATCGCGGTGTTCTGAACCCACGCGAACAGCAGCAACAGCCCGAGAATGGCCTCCACATAGATCGTCACCATGAAGAGGGTGTTGATGTCGAGGTTCATCAAGTGATACCGCCCAAACGCCGCTGGAGACCTGTTTTTTTGTTGCGCCCGTTGCCGTTACGATTAGGGCGCGCGCGGTAAAAAGTCGTGAATGGGCCCCGTTACCATCGGCCAATGCGCCGATATGGTTTCAAGGACCTTTCCGAAAAGCCCGGCAGTTGAATTGACCGGCCGATAACGCACGCGGAACGCGCGCCTGTCGTTTTGTCCCGCACCGGCGGCTGCAATCGGTGTCGATTTTGCGACCCGCCTGCCCGGCCGGACCGGCCGCCATGACCGAGCAAGCCCGGCCTTGTCGCCCCAAAATGGGTCCACTAGGGTCGCGCCATGCAGATCCGCGACGGCATCGTTGAGGCCATCGGCCACACGCCCCTGATCAAGCTTAAACGCGCTTCCGCGGCCACCGGCTGCACCATCCTCGGCAAGGCCGAGTTCATGAACCCGGGCGGCTCGGTGAAGGACCGCCCGGGCAAGCAGATGATCCTGGAAGCGGAAAAGCGCGGCGAGCTGCGCTCCGGCGGACTGGTGGTGGAGGCGACCGCCGGCAATACCGGCATCGGGCTGGCGCTGGTCGCCAACGCGCGCGGCTACCGCACCCTGATCGTCATGCCGCAGACGCAAAGCGAAGAGAAGAAGGACATGTTGCGGCTCGCCGGCGCCGAACTGGTGCAGGTGCCGGCGCTGCCGTTCAGCAATCCGGACAATTACCAGCACGTCGGCAAAAGACTGGCCGAACAACTCAAGCAGAGCGAGCAGAACGGCGTCATCTTCGCCGATCAATGGAACAATCTGGACAACCGCAAGGCCCATTACGTGTCCACCGGGCCGGAGATCTGGCAGCAAACCGACGGCAAGATCGACGGCTTCATTTGCGCCATCGGCACCGGCGGCACGCTCGCCGGCGTGTCGAGCTATCTGCGCGAGATGAAAAAGGACATCGTCATCGGCGTGGCCGATCCGCGCGGCGCCGCCATGTACAATTTGTTCGCTCATGGCGAGGCGAAAGCGAGCGAAGGCTCATCGATCGCCGAGGGCATCGGGCTCGGCCGCGTGACGCCGATCATCGCCGACGTGAAGGTCGATCTCGCTTATCTCGTGCCGGACGAAGAGGCTGTTCCGATCATCTTCGATCTTGTTCTGCACGAGGGCCTCTGCCTCGGCGGCTCCTCCGGCATCAACGTCGCCGGCGCCATCCGGCTGGCGAAGGAGCTCGGCCCCGGCCACACCATCGTGACCGTGCTCGCCGATTACGGCTCGCGCTATCAGTCCAAACTGTTCAACCCGGCGTTCCTGCGCTCGAAAAATCTGCCGGTGCCGGAATGGCTGGAGCGCAAGAGCGGACCTTTCCGTTCCATTCGAGAAGAAATGAAAATTCGATGGCGACCGAGTGCCTGTTCCGCGACGATAGCTATCTGAAGCAGTGCGAGGCGCGCGTCGTTGCGGTCACCGCGCAAGGCGGCATCGTGCTCGACCGCACCGTGTTCTACGCCAATTCCGGCGGCCAGCCCGGCGACACCGGCACGCTCATCGCGGCGGACGGCGCGCGCATTGCGATCGCCAACGCGGTCTATACCGACGCCGCCAAAAGCGAGATCGCGCATGTGCCGGCGCCCGGCGCCCCTGCCCTCAAACTCGGCGACACGGTGACCGCGGCGATCGACTGGGACAAGCGCTATGCCCGCATGCGCATGCATACCGCGCTGCATCTTCTGTCGGCCGTGCTGCCTTATGCGGTGACCGGCGGCTCGGTCGGCGAAGCCGAGAGCCGGCTCGATTTCGACATTCCGGAAGCCGGCCTCGACAAGGATGCGATCGCGGCGAAAGTGAACGAGATGATCGCCAGCGATGCCGCCGTTAGCAGCCGCTGGATCAGCGACGCCGAACTCGCGGCCAATCCCGGCCTGGTCAAAACCATGTCGGTGAAGCCGCCGATGGGCAGCGGCCGCGTGCGGCTGATCGAGATCGCCAGTCTCGACTTGCAGCCCTGCGGCGGCACGCATGTGCGCGGCTTGAAGGAAATCGGCGCCGTGCGGGTGACGCAAATCGAAAAGAAGGGCAAATTGAACCGGCGCGTGCGGCTGGCGCTTGCTTAGTTCGCGTCGCACGCTTCGCGCACTTCGTAATGCTTGGAGCGCGCGTCGAAACGCTTGAGCACCGCGCCGCGCCTTCGGCGGCACCACCGCCGTCTCATAATCGGCGCCGGCAAAGGCCTTGATCGCCGCCATCGAGTTCGAACCACATGACGGTGGCGAACTCGACTTCCTCGCCGGCGGGCGCGCGCAAAAGCTCGATGCGGCGGAAGCCGGCGATGTTGCGGGCGAGAATGCCGGGAAATATCTCGGTCTTCAGCAAGCTTTCGTAGGCATCGGCGTTTTGCGGTGTCGTCCAGCCGTACCATAGTCGCGCGATCATGGCTGTGTCCTTCTCATCGCATGCATGCAACCCGGTCGCGGTTCCAGCCGTTGCACATCGGCGCAAGATCGACCAAGCTTGCGGCCTACATATGGAGCGCGCAATGCCCGGTTCAACATCAAGCCGCTGGCTCAAGACCGCCGAATGGCTCGCCGCCAATCTCGGCAAGGTCGTCGTGGTCGACGCCTCCTATTATCTGCCGACGCAGAAGCGCGACCCCAAGGCGGAATATCTCGCCGCGCATATTCCGGGCGCGCTGTTCTTCGACCTCAACGGCATCTGCGACAACTCCACCGATCTGCCGCACATGCTGCCCGGGCCCGATCAGTTCGCCGCCGCCGTGGGCGCGCTCGGCATCGCTGACACCGACACCATCGTGGTCTATGACGCGACCGGGCTTTATTCGGCGCCGCGCGTGTGGTGGACCTTCCGCATCTTCGGCGCCAAAAATGTCTACGTGCTCGACGGCGGCTTGCCGGCCTGGAAGGCGCAAGGCGGCGCGCTCGAAGCCGGCGAGGTGAAACGGCCGGCGCGTACGTTCAAGGCGACGATGGACACCGGCGCGGTCGCCATGGTCTCCGACGTGCAGCTCGCGCTCAACGACGGCAGCGCGCAGGTGGTGGACGCGCGCGCGGCCGGGCGCTTTGCCGGGCGCGATCCCGATCCGCGGCCCGGCCTGCGCCCCGGCCATATGCCGGGCGCGCTCAATGTGCCGTTCGCCGACATTCTCGAAAACGGCCGCCTCGCCGCGCGCGAGAAGATCGCTGCTGCCTTCGCCAAAGCCGGCGTCGATCCCGACAAGCCGACCATCACCACCTGCGGCTCCGGCGTCACCGCCGTGGTGCTGGCGCTCGGCCTCGACGCGCTCGGCAAGCCGCTGCCGCGCATCTATGACGGCTCCTGGGCGGAATGGGGCGGAAGGCCCGATTTGCCGGTGGTGAAGGATTAGGGGGGCGCGAGTCGGCGGGAGTTATACCGAGTTTATCTCTCGGCCGGAATGTGCTCCTTCGCTTGTTGGATCGCTTTGAAGAGTTGGCGCGCCGTAGATAACGCGCTGTCAGCATCCAACTCAAAGCCCAGCCATTGAAAAACTGTATCTCCTATTATACCCACTTCGAGACTGCTTCGGCCGATAGCAGAATTACGTCCGCGATCCATCGCATAGTCATCGAAGTGTTCGGCAACATCCCTCATACTTTTGAGATTTGGCAGCGCAGCGTCAAAATCAGATAGGGCATTTCGCATTGCACGAGATATTTCAGGGACTTTCGCGGCAAGAATTGCAGCGCGGCGGATACGTGTGAGAGAAACGATAAGAAACTGAAAATCGCTCCACTTTCGAAAAAGAAAGTCCCCATCTTCAGGTTCATCCGTCTTCAGGCGGCGGCGCTGAAGAGCGATGGTGTCCACATTTCCTTGTTTGCAAGACGTCTTGCGCGCTCGTATGTGGCGGCACTTGAAGGAGCGCGGAATTCGGTATTTTGGTGATGCCGTTGAGTCATTAATTGCATCAATTGTGCTCTCGTCCACTGGCGGAATCTGCGGCAGGAACGATAGATGAAAGTTCGGGCTGCAATTCAATTTTGTAGAGCACCGCAAGGCACGCTATCTGTGCGCCTATTGTTGCTCGAAACTCACCCAGCGCTGTGAAAAATTCCGGTCCCTCGGGGCCGAAGTCTCGTTGATGAAAATGGCGCCCTTCTCCACGCGGTTCGTTGAGGAAGCGGTGACATGCCGCGCGTATCCCTCTTAGCATTACAGTTGCATTTTATATTGACTTCTAAATCCATGTGCCACCATGATTCGGAGGATCATGGATGGCGGGAGCATCGATCGAGACGACGCTGGAGCTTTGGGCATCATCGCTGCGGGATGTTAAGGGGCGGATACATACGTTGTTCGGTCAGAAGCGGGTGGCGGCCTCGGCGGGACAGTTTCTCGACGGGCTTCTGGGGAACGAACCGCGCAAGACCGGCTGGATGCGCGCGGAAGCGGCGGGCGATCCCGGGCCGTGGCGTCAACAGGCGATCCTGGGCCGCGGGCGGTGGGACGCGGATGCCTTGCGCGACATCGTGCGCGATTACGCGCTGGAAACGCTGGCTGATAAAGATGCGGTTCTGATCATCGACGAGACCGGTTTTTTGAAGCAGGGCAAGGCGTCGTGCGGAGTTGCACGTCAGTACACAGGCTCGGCGGGCAAGATCACCAATTGTCAGATCGGCGTCTTCGCCTGCTATGTGTCGCGTCACGGTCACGCCTTCATCGATCGGGCGCTTTATCTGCCGAAGGAATGGACGGACGATCGCGCACGCCTGAAGGCGGCGCATGTGCCGAAGACTGTGGGCTTTGCGACGAAGCCTCAAATCGCGCGCCGGATAATTGCGCGCGCGATCGCGGCCAAGGTGCCGTTCTCGTTCGTCGCGGCAGACAGCGTGTATGGTACCGGGGACATCGAGACCACCCTGCGCAAGGCCGGCAAGGGATATGTCCTGGGCGTCGCCTGCAACCACGTGTTCCACTCCTGGGGCAAGAAGCAGATGGTGGGCGGCACCGCCGCCAAGATCGCGCAAACTCTTCCCAAAAACACCTGGCGGCGCCTGTCGGCGGGCGAAGGAACCAAGGGTCCGCGCCTGCATGACTGGGCCTATGTCGAACTGGCCGATCTCGATGCCGTCCAATACAACAGCGCCCTCACGGGGGAATGGACGCGAGGTCTGTTGATCCGCCGCAACATCGCCGACGGCGAACTCGCCTTCTTCTCCACGTGGTGCCCCAATGGCACGCCCATGGAAAAGCTGGTATCGGTCGAAGGTTGCCGCTGGGCCATCGAGGACAGTTTTGAAGCCACCAAGAACGAACTCGGCCTCGATCACAACGAAACGCGCTCCTGGCATGGCTGGCACCGCCATGTCTCGCTGGTCATGCTCGCCTTCGCCATGATGGCCGTCATCCGCCACCAGGCAAATGTCACGGCGCCCAAAAAAACGCTGCCGCGCCTGCGGACCAAACATTCCTGATCCGCTGGTCGATCCAGGAAATCCGCCGCATCGCCATCAAGCTCGCACAACGGCGCATCCAGCCCGCCAACGTCATCGCATGGTCGCTCTGGCGGCGCGCCCACCAAGCCGAAGCGCGGCGCGCACACCTCAAAAAGAAAGTGCAACTGTAATGTTAGTGTCCGTCTCGAAAGTTGTTGAATCAAATGAATCACTTGTGTTTCACAGGAAGTGGTCTGATTCGAGAGGAGACTGCCAATGTGGACGAATAAGAACCGAACGAAATACAACCGTGATCATTTGCGATACCCGAGCGACCTGACGGATGAAGAGTGGACGCATGTCGGGCCGTTCATCCCGCCAGCGAAGCGGGGGGGCGGCAAGCGACGAACGGACTGCGCGGGGTCATGACGGGGTGATGTATATCCTGAGCACCGGCTGCCAATGGCGCTACCTCCCAAAGACTTTCCGCCGCGCAGCACGGTGCATCGGTACTTCGTCTGTGGCGTTGCGACGGCACGCTGGATCGCATTCATCACGCGCTTTACGTGAATGCCGCGAGAAGGCGGGACGAGAAGCCAGCCCCACCGCCTGCATCATCGATAGCCAGAGCGTGAAAAGCGCCGAAAAAGGGGCGCAAACATCGATCCGCCCGGATTTGATGCGGGCAAACTGATCAAGGGCAAGAAGCGGCATATTCTTGTCGATACACAGGGCCTGTTGCTGCACGCCATCGTTCATCCGCCGGCATTCAGGATCGAGACGGTGGCATCATGTTGCTGTCCACGCTGTTCGGTCAATTTCCATTCCTGAAAAGGCTGTTTGCTGACAGCGCCTATCAGGGCCCGATCTTCAGCAATGCCTTGCGAAAATCCTGACCGCGACTCGAAACCGAAATCGTCAAACGATCCGATCACGCCAAAGGGTTCGTCGTTCCCAAGCGTTGGATCGTCGAACGCACAATTGCATGGCTCAATCGCTGCCGCCGCCTCGCCAAGGACTGGGAAAATCTCAACCGCAGTGCTCTTGCCTTCTTGAAACTTGCTTCCATCCGCCTCATGCTCCGAAAGCTTTGTAATCCTTGACGAAGTGTTGGGACGGACTC
>CAVRUP010000021.1:0-70911 GCA_963724335.1 uncultured Alphaproteobacteria bacterium
ACCGCGCTGCCCGCACTCAACGGAACTAACGCACGCAGCGTATCGTTGGCCAGGTCTCGGCGGTCGCCGGCGCCGTCAACGCCGCAGAGCCATCAACAGGACGCGTAAATGATGTGCCATGGCTCCCATTTCTTTGCGCTTTCGTAGCCTCGCGCCGTCGCTGATGCGGAGGAATATAACGTCTAAGCTGACGTGAATAATTTGCTATTCCCCAGGGAACAGTTTGATCTAGGTCAACGCAAAATAATAAATCGCATTGGTGAGATTCTCGGCTACTTCCGCTTAGCGGGCGTGATCGCCTTAACCTCCGCCGTGCCAACGCAACCAGCCGCCAATTTCAATATCCCCATGCGACTTGCAGTCATCTCTCTCACAGATTGTTGGCAGAGCCAGGCATCCCTAACACGTCCGGGATCTTAGCTACGATTTAAAATTCTGGCCCCAGTAAGGCCGCTCCCTGCTGGGGCCAGAAGTGGCGCTGCGCGGAAAACGGGATCGCAGCGCATTCCTAATTTTATAGGTTTCTAAAGGGGCAGCAATGGCCGAAATCCGCACAGTCACCACTTTGCGCCGCAAGCGGGACGAAATCCGCCGCACCATCCGCGACTATGAGCGGAAGCTAAGGATGTGATAAAATGTTGCTCATTTTGCTGGCCGAATAGCGTAGAATTTCGGTCAGTATTCCAAACTCGCCATGGTGCGTCTGTCTTTGTGATAGGTGTAAAAATTCGCAAAAAAGATTGAGCAACTCTATGTCATCGGCGACATCCATGGTCGGCTGGACCTTCTTGACCAGCTGATCGCGGAAATCGCCCGCGATGCTGGAGAGCGCGGGCCCCGTTGCCTGACCGTGACACTCGGCGACTATGTCGATCGCGGCCCCGATTCTTCGCGGGGTTATCGACCGGCTGCTGAGCAACCCGTTTCCCGGGCCCTATGTCGCACTGAAAGGTAATCACGAGGCGCTCCTCGAACAATTCCTCGTCGATCACGCCATGGCCCGCAATGGAGAAGCCTCGGCGGACTGGAAACACTGCATTCCTTCGGTATTTCCGTCGCGCCGTTAATGGTAGGACGAAAATACGATGAGGCGGCTGACCAATTACGCGCCGCGCTGTCGCCGCAGCATCAGAAATTCTTGGCGTCGCTGCGAACGTCGCTGACGATTGGCCGATATTTCCTATACCACTCGGTCGCTTTGCGTGCGCGCCAGAGTGATCATTTGCGTCTGAATCGATTGGGGATTCCCAAAGAGGCGGCCACCCGAAAACTTATTTCCCTAGCTCTAGTGCCCGATAGTATAGGGCCTTTCGCCGCATTGGCATCGTCCCCACATTCTGGGTAAGCAACAAGGAGACACCTGCCACGATGTCGGAGCCGCTCGTCGTCACCATTTCTCACCACCTCGGTAAAGACGAGGCCTTGCGCCGCCTCAAGGACGGACTTGGGCGCGCCAAGACAGAGTTTGCATGGCTGCTTTCTCTGGAAGAGGAGGTCTGGACCGAAGACCGTCTAACGTTCCGCGCGGCGGCACTAGGCCAACGCGCCTCCGGCATCATCAACGTCTATGAGCACGTTGTGCGGCTCGAAGTCACGCTGCCGTGGCTGCTCGCTCGCTTCGCCCATGCGGCGCAGCGCGTGATCGGGCAGAAGGGCCAGCTGATGTTGGAGAAGAAGTAGTAGCCGGGGTTTCGGAAGCCTGGCCGGTACTTCCGCTTTAAGTCAGTTGGTGCTCGCCTTGATTATCGCTAAGTCGTTATTTTTGATCGGCGGCGGGCTCCGCGAGCAAGTGCCCGCGCCCGTGCAGCTGCATCATGAGCGGATTCTCGCACGGCAACAAAATTGGTGAGATTTTAGCAAGGCAATTCTGCGATAGGGCGCGACATCGCGCAGATGGTTAGTGGCCGTCTGTCATAAACCAGGATGTGGCGGCGATAGCAGCGGCGCAGGAAAAGCCTCGCGTTGACCGAATTCAATCACGACAAAGTGCTTAGGGTTATGGGAACGGGAATGGCGAAGACCAGTTGGTATCTGAGGGGGCGAACATCGTTATGGCCGCTCTTTTCAAATATTTCGTGGGTATCGCGGTTATCCTTGCCGCCGTTGTGATCCTTTACGCCGTAAACATGGGCGAGATGTTCGTGGGCATTGCGGCAATCGCACAGGCCCCGGTCACAGAGACGCCTAGATGGCAGATTGAGCCCGTAAAGGCAGAACCGGACACACCATATCGGGCGCATGGAACATTAAGCCCGATTTACCCGGCAACTCCCGGCAAAGAGCTTTTGGGAAGACCAGTGTACACCGCAACGCGTGCGAGAAAGCTCCAAGAACCGACGAGCGCAAAACGAATTAATGTGCGCCAAGCGCTACAATTGCACAAGCTGCCTCGACAAATATATGCGGCAAGCGAACAAGACATAAACTATCCGCAGCAAAATTTAAGCTACGCGGAAACGCGGCCATCGCAGCCGCGCACACTCATCATTTTCGGACACGGAATTTACTAAGCCAAACCCATTTAATTTGGTGGTGCCGCGGGCTGTAGCCCAGCAGCAACGCGACGCTCACTGATAAATAGTCGCTCGCCGATAATGATCTGGTCGCCAGCAGTGGCCGTCGCTTCAGCATTGGCAATCGTCAATGGCGCAGTGTTCGTGGCCGGCTTGTCAGGCAGCCGCTTGTCCTCACCCGGCACCGGCAACGGACCGTCGGCCTCGCCACTAGTCCGCACCTCATTTGCCGACTTCGTCGAGCGCGCCTCGGCTGGTTTAGCTTCAACGTCAACCCCGGCACCAGCCTGCAGATCGCGTAAGGCATCCTCACGAGTTTTCCAGAGCTCCGGATGGTCCCGCAGCCATTTCTTCTGCTGCCACGCCCACAATCTTCCGATGCAGAAGCATCGATATTGGCGTGTGATGAACACGAGATTGCCATGCTCTCGCCCCTTGAAGGGATTTTCGGTCGTCATTGTCAAGCCCTCCCTTTAAATCATCAATGACGGACCTGAGCCCGCGCACGCGGCAGCACGTGAGCGCGGCGGCCGAACACAATCGGCGCATGGTCGGTCTTCTTCGGCAGGCTGGCGTAATGGGCTTTCAGTGAAGCAACATCGACCAGTGTGCGCGGGCCAGCTTTGCGGGCTTCAATCCTGCCAGCGCGGATCAAGCGCGACAGGCTGCGCCTGCTGATCGACAGGAACGCGGCGGCATCGCGCGGTGAAAGTGCGAGTGGTTCAAGTGAGGCAGACATGGCTGGCCCCTCGATACGAGAGGCCCACTTGCCACACCGCGCGGTCTGGCGCCTGCTGCGCAGGAGTCCGGGTTCCAACGAGGGGCGATACGTCGCCGGACTGCGCACACGATCCACTGGTCAGGGTTTGGACCTGCCCAACGCCGTGGTGCGGCACATCTAGCGAGGACTGCACCACCAGTCAACCAGGGTGAAAGAGAATCGGCCTATGGACACTCGGCGAACGCATGAAGCGGGTGAATGCCAAACACGGGACATGCTGGGCCATGGAGTGCCAAAACGAAAGTGTGTAATTCTGTGTGGAACGTGACGAATTCATCAATTAAATCAATATCGCGGCGCGGTGCGAAGCGGCGAGCCCGGAACCCATAATCACGGATCGGGGTTATGGATTCCGGGCCCGCGCCGGAGCCTGCGCCCGGACGGTGCGGAGCGCCGATCCGGGTGGCGCGTGCCGGAATGACAAATGAGATTGCCGCGTCGGCGCGTGCGCGGAGCCGGGCGCCGGCACGTCGAGATCGGCGGCGAGCTCGGGCATTTCGCGCAACAGCCGGAGCAGGCGGTTGCGGCCGCCGAGCACGTGCGCCTCGCGCTGATCCTCGACCGGGCGGCGCACTTCGTCGGCGCGCGTGAGGCTGTCGATGTCGGCACCCTGGTCGGCAAGCCGCGCGAGCCACATGGTGAGATCCTCCAGTTCATCGGCCACCACGTGGATGACGCCCAATTCCGCCTGCACGCGGCCGGCGACCGTGACGTAGCGCGCGCCGAGTACGACCGGGCGCACGCGCTCGAACACTTTCGGCCACACGATCACGTTGGCGACCGCGCTCTCGTCCTCGATGGTCATGAACACCACGCCCTTGGCCGAGCCCGGCCGCTGCCGGCAAGTGACCAAGCCGGAAATCGTCACGCGCGTATTGTTGGTAAGGCCGCGCAGCGCCGCGTTGCGCAAAATTCCGCGCGCCGCGAGATCGGCGCGCAGGAACTGCGCCGGATGCGCGCGCAAGGACAGGCGCAGGAAGCGGTAGTCGTTCACGACTTCCTCGCCCAGCGGCATGGGGGGGAGGTTCACTTCGGCTTCCTTCGCCACATGCACTGACTGCTCCCTCCCCCCTTGCGGGGGAGGGTTGGGGGAGGGGGGTAAGTTTCAAATGCCGAGCTTGCGATTTACCCCCCTCCCGATCAACGCCGGCAAGCCGGCATTGATCGACCTCCCCCGCAAGGGGGGAGGTGAAGAAAGAAAGATCGCTGGTGGGGTGAGATGAAGAAGCAAACAACGGCAGATCGTCATCGCGATCGCCGACACGGCCGAGCGCTTTGGCTGCCCACAGCGCCGCGCGGCGGGTGAGGCCGAGCGAAGCGAAAGCATCGGCGTCGGCCAGCCGCTCCAGCACGCGCGGCGAGAGACCGGTGCGCAGCCAGACATCGCGCAGGGAGTCGTAGTTCACGCCACGCCGCGCGACGACGAGCTTGCCATCCTCCTCGGCGAGCCCCTTGATCTCGCGCAGGCCGAGACGGATGGCGTGGGTGGCGCGCACATCGTCGCGCATGGCGCGGTGCAGCTCGTGCAGGCGATCGGCGGCGCGCGGACCGGGCTCCAAAGTCGAATCCCAATCCGAGCGATTGACGTCGACGCTACGCACCTCGACGCCGTGCTCGCGCGCGTCGCGCACGATCTGCGCCGGCGCGTAGAAGCCCATCGGCTGCGCGTTGAGCAGCGCGGCGGCGAAAGCGTCCGGATAGCGGCATTTCAGCCAGGCCGAGGCATAGACCAAAAGCGCGAAGCTCGCCGCGTGGCTTTCCGGGAAGCCGTATTCGCCGAAGCCCTCGATCTGGTGGAAGCAGCGCTCGGCGAAGGTGCGCTCATATCCATTTGCCAGCATGCCGTCGATCATCTTGCGCTGGAAGCTGCCGATGGTGCCGACGCGCTTGAAGGTGGCCATGGCGCGGCGCAACTTGTCGGCCTCCGAGGGCGTGAAACCGGCGGCGACGATGGCGATTTTCATCGCCTGCTCCTGGAACAGCGGCACGCCCAGCGTCTTCGAGAGCACCGCTTCCAGTTCTTTCGACGGGTAGCAGACCGGCTCCTGGCCGCGCCGGCGGCGCAAGTAGGGGTGCACCATGTCGCCCTGGATCGGGCCCGGCCGCACGATGGCGACTTCGATCACCAGGTCGTAGAAGTTCGCGGGCTTGAGGCGCGGCAGCATGGTCATCTGCGCGCGGCTCTCGACCTGGAACACGCCGAGCGAATCGGCGCGGCTGAGCATGCGGTAGACGGCATCTTCTTCCGGCGGGATGGAAGAGAGATTGAGTCGAGACGGCGAAACGTTCTCCTCCCTCCCCCCTTGTGGGGGAGGATTGGGGAGGGGGGTAGCTGTTGTCATCGAGGGACCCCCACCCCGACCGCCTTCGGCGGTCGGCCCTCCCCACAAGGGGGAGGGTAAAGCTTGCGGATAATGTCGCTCCACCAGATCGAACGCCTTGCGCAGGCACGAGAGCATCCCCAGGCCAAGCACGTCGATCTTGAGAATGCCGAGCGCGTCGAGGTCGTCCTTGTCCCATTCGACGAAGGTGCGCTCCGGCATGGCGCCGTTGCCGATCGGCATCACCTCATCGAGCCGGCTGCGCGTGATGACGAAGCCGCCGACGTGCTGCGAGAGATGGCGCGGGAAGCCGGCGATTTCGCGCGCCAGCGCCGCGATCTGCCGGACGCGGCGGCTTTCCGGGGCGAGCCCGGCGCGCGCGAGGTCGGCATGGCCGTCGCCGCCGCCGCCCCAGATCGAGGACGACAGCGCGCCGATGGTATCCTCGCTGAGCCCGAACGCCTTGCCGACCTCGCGGATGGCCGAGCGGCCGCGGTAGCTGATGACGGTCGCGGCGATGCCGGCGCGTTCGCGCCCGTATTTCTTGTAAATATATTGAATGACCTCCTCGCGCCGCTCGTGCTCGAAATCGACGTCGATGTCGGGCGGCTCGCGCCGCTCGGGCGAGATGAAGCGCTCGAACAGAAGATCGGCGCGGTCGGGATCGACCTCGGTGACGCCGAGGCAGAAGCACACGGCGGAATTGGCGGCCGAGCCGCGGCCCTGGCAGAGAATTTTCTGCGAACGCGCGTAGCGCACGATGTCGTAGACGGTGAGGAAGTAGGGTGCGTATTGCAGCTGCGCGATCAGCGCCAGTTCGTGCTCGATCGCGGCGCGCACTTTCTCCGGCAGGCCTTGCGGGTAGCGCCGGGCGGCGCCCTGGTAAGCGAGATGCGTCAGCGCCTCTTGTGCGTTGCTGAAGCCGTCAATGCTCTCGTCGGGATATTCATAGCGCAGTTCGTCGAGCGAGAAGGAGAGCGCGTCGGACAGCGCCAGTGTCTCCTCGATCGCCTCCGGCGCGTCGCGGAACAGCCGCGCCATGTCGTCCGGAGCTTTCAGGTGACGCTCGGCATTAGGGCTAAGCTTGCGGCCGGCGCGGTCGATGCGTGTCTTCTCGCGGATGCAGGTGAGCACGTCGGCGAGCGGGCGGCGGCCGGGATGGTGATAGAGCACGTCGTTGACCGCGATCAGCGGCACATCCGCCGCGCGCGCCAGCGCTGTCAGGCGCGTGAGCCGGACACGGTCGCGCCCGCGATAGAGCATGGTCACGGCAAGCCGCACGCGGCCGGGCGCGGCGGCGCGCAGGCGCGCAAGCAATCGCGCATCGCCACCCATGGCGATCAGCTCCAGCCCGAAAACATGCGCCAGCAGGTCGTCGAGAGTGAGGATGCACTCGCCCTTCTTGCCGCGCAGATTGCCGACGGTGAGCAGCCGCGTGAGCCTGCCCCAGCCGGCGCGATCGCGCGGGTAGGCGAGAATGTCGGGCGTGCCGTCGGCGAAGACGAGCCGCGCGCCGGGGTGATAGGCGAGCGCCAGGTTCTGCTCGCGCTTGGCCAGATGCGCGCGCACCACGCCGGCCACCGAATTGCGGTCGCAGAGGCCGAGGCCGACAAGGCCAAGCTTGGCCGCTTGCGCCATCAGCTCTTCGGGGTGCGAGGCGCCGCGCAGGAAGGAGAAATTCGAGGCACAGGCGAATTCGAGGTAGGGCATGACATTTAATCGCACTCTCCCTCACTCTTGTCGCCGCGCACTCGAAGGATTCGCCCTCCCCCGGCAAGCGGGGGAGGTGAAGAAGAGAAGAGTCACGCAAAGGTCCCGTGCAAAAACCAGGTCGGCGCGGCGGCGCCGTGGGCGAGATCGCGGTAGAGCCCGGCGCGGAACAACCAGAAACGCAAACCCGCTTTGTCCTCGACGCGGAAGTAGTCGCGCGCAAGGTTTCCTGAAACAGGCCCGCCGTGCTCGCTCCACCAGACGCCCTCGATGCGTTCGGGTCCTTCGGCGGCGATCACCTCGTGCAGCGCGCGCCGCCAGCGAAACCGTAAAGGCGGGCCGTCCGGCACTTCCGCCACGGCCTCGATTGGCTCCGGCCGCGTCAGCAGGCGCAGCGGGCGGGGCGCCAGCTCGGCCTCGGCAGAATAATGACGATAGGCCTGCCAGCCCGCATCGGCCTCGGCTAACGCCGCCTGCGCCGGCACGCAGGCCGCGGCGATCTCGGGGATGTGGCTGTCCTGCGCGATCAGCCGGCGCACGCGGCGCGCGCCCAAGCGCGCGCTCAGGCGATCGACCAGGCGGTCGACATCTCGGCCGTATCCTCGCCGCCGCCGATGCCGATTTGTTCGGGTGGGCAGGGCTCGGCGACCAGCACCGACAGCCGCGCCATATCGAAACCGAAGCCGGGATCGAATTGCGTCGGCGAGCGCGGCCAGCCGCTCGACGAACAACGCGCGGATCTGCGCCGGATCGCGCAAGGGGCGCGAGGTGCCCGCAGCCAAGCGGCGCACTTGCCCGTCGGTGCGGAACAGCATGAGCTCGATGCGCCGCGCCCCGTCGCCGCGCCGCTCGAGCGCGAACTGCAGCCGCGCCGAAAGCCGCGCGACGATCGCCAGCACGTCCTCTTCGCGCGCGATCGGCTCGGCAAAACGCTGTTCGGCGACGTAAGGCGCGACCGGCAGGCGCGGATTGAGCGGCTCATGCTCGCGGCCAAGCGCGCGGTCGAGCTGGCGCAGCAAGTCGGTACCGAAACGCGCGGCGAGCGGGCTGCGCGGCAAGTCGATAATATCGCCGATGCGTTTGAGGCCGACGCGCGCCAATGCCGAAACGGTTTCGGCGGGAAGCCGCAGCGCGGCCAGCGGCAGCGGCGCGAGCAGCGCGCGCTCCTCGCCGCAAGGGTAACTTGCCGGCTCGCCGTAATGCGCGGCGGCGTGAGCCGCGCCGATGCTGCCGGCGACGGCGATATTGTAGGCGAAGCCGGCCTGTTCGAGCCGCTCGCCAAGATCGGCGACCAGCGCTTGCTTCGCCGCCGTAGAGATGCGCGCAGCCGCCAATATCGAGCAGCAGGCCGTCGGGCGGATCGCAGGCGATGAGCGGCGTGTAGCGCAGGCACCAATCGGCGATGTTTTCCAAGAGCGCGGCGTCGGCCGCGGCGTCTTCCTCGATCGCCTGCAGCGCCGGATGCATGGCGCGCGCCTGCGCCAGCGCGAGACCGGGCGAGAGCCCAAGCCGCTCCGCCGCCTCGTCGAGGGCGACGATCAGCTCGGCATTGCCGCGCTTGCCGTAGATGGCAATTGCTTCATCCCTCCCCCGAAGGGGGAGGGTGGCCGGCGAAGCCGGCCGGGTGGGGGATGCGGCAGAGAGAACCCCACCCGACCGCTCGCTGACGCTCGCGTCCACCCTCCCCTTGCAGGGGCGGGATAAGAAAGACTCACGCGACCTTGCGATGCGGTCGGTCGAGAGCCGGCGCAGCCACAGGCTGAGCATGCGCGAGGATGAAATGCTCATCGCTGTCACTCCATTCGAGAATCCATGTGCCGAGCGGGCCGCGGCGGTTGCGCACGAGATCGACGGCGAAGCGCGGTCTTATTTCTTCGTCATTCCGGGACGCGGGCGTTAGCCCGCGGGCCCGGAATCCATACTCCGCAGCTGGGGTTATGGATTCCGGGTTCGCCGCCATAGCGCGTCGAAGACGCGCGTAACCGCGCTTATGGCGGCGCCCCGGAATGACGGAGGAGGCCGCGCCGACGATCCAGCGCGTCGCGGCGGTGGAGGCGTCGGCCGGCGGCGCCGCGCGCAGCAGCAGCGCCAGCGCGCCGCTTTCCGCCGCGGCGAGCGCGAGCCGGCGCAGCGCCACGGTAATCGATCGCGCTGTCGCGCAGTTCGCCGATCACGGCGCCAACGGCGCGGCAGCGCAGCGCTTCCTCCATCGCCCACAAGAGGTCGCCGCGTCGCGCGGCGGAAACCGTCAGCAGGCGCTCTGGCGCCAGGCCGAAGGCGTCGAGGCCGGGGCCGTAGGGCGCGCCGCTTTCGGCGAGCGCCATGTCCTCGGCGATCCAACACGTGTGGGTTTGGCTGCGCGCGGCGAGCCCGAGCGCAAACCCCGCCGCGGCGGCGAGATGGGCCTCGCTCGCGGCCGCGATCTCGTGCAGCGCGCCGCGCGCCAGACCGCCGCCGAGCGCCGCGTCGATCGCCGCGATGCCGAGCGGCAGGACGCCTGGGCCGTCCGCGATCCCGGCGGTTTTCTGCAGGGCCTGCAGGCGCTGGCGCAACTGCTCGAGCATGGCGTTAAACCTCTGGAGACGCGAAGAAATCCGGCCCCCGCGGGCAGGCTGCGCCTCTTTTATGTTCCCTATTTGTTCTAGTGTGCCGAAGGACCCCGGGGCCGTCAAGCCGCAAGGGATAGGGGACGGGCGGGGGCCGGGGCGCAGGCCCTGGCGATCATCAGCCTTGGCGGAGCAGCGCTCGCCCGCGCGGGGTGAGCACGAGTCGCGAGCCCTGCATGCTGCTGCCGTTCTGGAAGCGCACCAGGCCGTCGGAGATGGCGTCTTCCCAGATCGATAGATGCGGGCAGCTGCGCCGCCAGGCTTCCGCGTCGGCATAGCTGCGCGGGGCCTCGTCGACCCAGGCGAGGAACTGCTGCGTCAAAGCGTGCGCGGCGGTTTGCATGGCGGCGAGTTATAAACAATTCGGCCGGGCATTTCTATTCCGTCATTCCGGGACGGCGCGCAGCCGGCGGGCCCGGAATCCAAGGCTCATGAACCGCGCGTGCATCTCGGCTTTCGGGTTCGCACGCTTCGCGCTCGCGCCCCAGAATGACGAGACTACGCCGGCCGCTCGACGGTATGGATGTCGACCTTCGATTCCAGCGTCTGGTGCACCGGGCATTTGTCGGCGATTTCCATCAGCTTCTTACGCTGCTCGGCGTCGAGCGGGCCTTCCAGCGTGATGACGCGCTCGATGTGATCGACCTTGGTCACCTTGTTCTCGCAGTCCTCGCAGTCCTTGGTGTGAATCTTTTTCTCGTGGTTGAGCCGCACCGAGACGTTCGCGAGCGGAATCTTCTTGAAGTCGGCATAGAGCCGGATCGTCATCGAGGTGCAGGCGCCCAAGCCGGCGAGCAGGAAATCGTAAGGGCCGGGGCCGGTATCGAGCCCGCCGAGCTTGACCGGCTCGTCGGCGAGCAGGCGGTGCGGCCCGGTCAGGATCTCCTGCTGGAATTTCCCGCCATGCGTCTCGCGCACCAGCACCAGGCCGGCCTCGACCTCGTGCTTCGGTCATGACCTCCGGTCTGTCGAGATAGCGCTCGGCCCAGGCGGCGATCACGTTGGCCACATAGACGGCGTCGCTTGCCTTGCTCAGCAGATGGTCGGCGCCGGCGAGCGAGACGAAGCTCTTGGGATGCTTGGCCGCGCCGAAAATATGCGAGGCGTTGTCGATGCCGACGGTGTCGTCGGTCGGCGAGTGGAACACCAGCAGCGCCTTGCGCAGGGTGGCGAGGCATTCGTCGAGTTTCTTCTCGGCCACGTCGTCGAGGAATTCACGCCTGATGCGGAACGGCCGCCCGGCCAGCGCCACTTCCACTTCGCCCTGCTCCTTGATCTTGTCGACGTGCTGCTTGAACAGGCCGACGACATGCGAGGGATCGTAGGGCGCGGCGATGGTCACCACTGCGCGTGCGTCGGCGATCCGGTGGGCGGCCGCCAGCACCGCGGCGCCGCCGAGGCTGTGGCCGATCAGGATCGCCGGCGCGCCATAGATCTTGCGCAGGTGGTCGGCGGCGGCGATGAGATCGTCCACGTTGGAAGAAAAATGCGTGTTGGCGAATTCGCCTTCGCTGCCGCCGAGCCCGGTGAAATCGAAGCGCAGCACGGCGATGCCGTTGACCGCCAGCCGCTCGGCGATGCGCTTGGCGGCGAGGTTGTCCTTGCCGCAGGTGAAGCAATGCGCGAACAGCGCGTAGGCCGTCGGCTTGCCGAGCGGCAAATCGAGCGTGGCGGCGAGCTGCTCGCCCTTGGCGTTGGGAAAATTGAATCGCGCGCTGCGCATGAGCGTCTCCAGCCGGTCGATGCCACGGACCGCATCAAAGCGTCCATGCGCAGTCTAACCGAGGCGGATCGCGCCCGTCTCGCGCGGCGTGCGGTTGCGTGGGATTTTGCAGGATTGGATTTCGCGAATTGGCTGAAGCGGCCAACTCAAAGCTGCGTCACTTTTCGGCGTTGCGCACGCGTTCCACCGCCGCGCGGCAGTCCCGCACCAGCGGATCGCTTTTGCTAAGCCTGTACAATTTATATTTAGCGCGCGCGGCTTGATACTTGTTCTCGATCGTGGTGGGCACGCTTTCGCGCATGGCAAGCTCGACGCATTCTTGCGGAACGTAAATGGGAAAAGATGGGCTGCCGGCCCGCGCATCGGAGCCCATCGCCAACATCGCGCTACAGAGGACGAAAGCACCTCGGCTAGTCAGGATGGGCCGCAGGTCGCGCATGCCCGTTAACGATCTTGCGGAGTTAAAGTTCCTGGCTTGGTTGGCATGCCGGGACGACCGCACGCGACCGGCTGCCTTGGCAAAAATGAGGGCTATTCGCCGGCGATGTGCTTCTTGCGGATGCGCCGCACCACGAACCAGATGCCGAGCACGGCGACCGGCACAAACAAAGCGCTGGCCAGCGTCACATTGATCGGCAGGCCCTCGTCTTGCAGGCCCTTCATCAGATAGGCGAACAGCCCGACCACGTAATAGCTCACCGCCGCGACCGAGAGCCCTTCGACCGTGGTCTGCAGGCGCAATTGCAGCCGCGTGCGTTCGTTCATGGACTTGAGCAGATCGCGGTTCTGCCGCTCCAGCTCGACGTCCACCCGCGTGCGCAACAGATTGGCGGCGCGCGCCAGCTTTTCCGACAAATCGGTCTGCCGCGCCTCGGTGGTGGCGCAGGTGCGCATGGCCGGCGCCATGCGCCGCGCCAGGAACGAGGACCAGGTCGGAAAGCCGTCGACCTTGCGCTCGCCGATGGTGGCAAGGCGGAACTGCACGATCTCGTTATAGGCGCGGCTGGCGCCGAAGCGGAACAGCGCTCGCCGCGGCGCCCGCCTCCAGCTCGGCGGCGAGCGCGGTCAGTTCGTCGAGCAGGCGGTGGTTGTCGATCAGTTTGTCGGTGTGCCGCATCTCCTCGGTGACTTCGGCGAGCCGCGTCTCGATGCGGTTGATCGAAGGCGACAGCCGCTGCGCTTCCGGCAGGCCGAGCAGCGCCAGCGTGCGGTAGGTTTCCAGTTCGACGATGCGCTGGGCCAGCGCGCCGGCGCGCTCGGGTCCAAGGCCGCGATCGAGCACCAGGATGCGCACAAAGCCGGACGGGTCGGCCTGGAAATCGGTGGCGAACAGCGCGTCGCCGTCGGCATTCTCCGCCACCGCCAGGCTGGCGCGGTCGAACAATTGCTCGAGCGCGATCTTTTTCTTATTTTCCGCCATCAGATGCAGGTCGAGCGCGACCAGCAGCGGGCCGGGCTGCGGCAGGCTCGCCATCGGCGCCGCCAGCGCGGCGGCGGCGGGATGGAACGGCGTCGTCGCCTCCGCCGGCAGTTCCCAGGTGTAGGTGGTGAATTCGGAGTGCTGCTCCCAGCGCAGCGTGGCGCCGCCGAGCGCGACGCGATGCTGTTTGGCGGACGGTTGCAGCGGTTCGAGCCGGCGGCGGGTGCAGAAATCGGCCAGCGCCGCGCGGTCGGCCTTGGCGGCATCGCCGGCGGTATCGAAGGCAAAATGCAGGATGCGGCGCGGCGTCTCGATCGGGGTGAACGGCCGCGCATGCACCTCGCCGAGCACGGCCGCGCGCAAGGGATGCGGGGTGAGCCGCGCACCGTCCTTGATCGTGACGTCAGCCGTCATGCCATTCGGGTGGCACGAACGGGCCAGGCTTGGCAAGGCAGGACTGTTCCCGCGTCATTCCGGGGCGCGGCCGCTAGGCCGCGAGCCCGGAATCATAATCCCGGCGCTGCGGAGTATGGATTCCGGGTTCGCTCGCTGTACTCGCGCCCCGAATGACGAGTGGGTGGCGCGGAAATTGCTTGAATTCGGTCCGTCACATTTTGGGCGCACGACAAGGAGTTAGCCATGACACGGGACGGTCTCACGGAAAAGCTTCTCGACATCAAGCGCGAGAAGGGCTGGACGTGGAAATATATTTGCGGCGAGATCGGCGGCATGTCGCCGATCCTGGTCACCGGGGCGATCCTCGGCCAGATGAAGCTGACCAAGCCGCAGGCGGCCAACGCCGCCAAGCTGTTCGGCCTGAGCAAGAGCGAGCAGGCGCTGCTCAACGAGGTGCCGTTCCGCGGCACCGGCACGCCGATGCCGCCGACCGACCCGCTGATCTACCGCTTCTACGAGCTGATCATGGTCAACGGCCCGGCGCTCAAGGCGCTGATCGAGGAGGAATTCGGCGACGGCATCATGTCGGCGATCGACTTCGACATGGACATCACGCGTAAGACCGACCCCAAGGGCGACCGCGTCTCGCTCGGCATGACCGGCAAGTTCCTGCCGTACAAGTATTACGGCGCGACGGGCAATGCGTTGGCGTATGGGTTGAAGGAGGAGTGAGGCGCTGAACTGTCGTCCCGGCCAAGGCCGCGCAGCGGCCGCGAGCCGGGACCCATAGCCAGCGTCGCTATCGACGAGGGCACGGCGTATGGGTCCCCGCCTCCGCGGGGACGACAATTACTTTCTTCTTCCCCGCCGCCTTCTTCTTCGCGCCGCCGCCGACCAGCACATGCCCGTCGATGTCGGCGATCTTGTTGGTGCCGGTGAGCGCCATGGTGACGCTGAGTTCCTTGCTGCAAAATATCGATCGCCTTGGCGACGCCGGCCTGCCCGCCGGCGCCGAGTCCGAAGGCATAGGCGCGGCCGATCATGCAGGCGCGCGCGCCCAGCGCCAGCGCGCGCATGGCGTCGGCGCCGGTGCGGATGCCGCCGTCGAACAGCACCTCGGTGTCGTCGCCGACCGCGTCGGCAATCGGCGGCAGCGCCGAGATCGACGACGGCGCGCCATCAAGCTGACGGCCGCCATGGTTCGACACCACGATGGCGTCGGCGCCGAGCTTGACCGCGGTCTTGGCGTCCTCGACGTCGAGGATGCCCTTGAGGATCAGCTTGCCCGGCCAGATGCTCTTGATCCATTCGACGTCTTTCCAGTTCAGCGCCGGATCGAACTGCGAATTGGTCCATTGCGCGAGCGAATTGACGTCGTCCATGCCCTTCACGTGGCCGGCGAGATTGCCGAAGGTCTTGCGCTTGCCTTTGAGCACGCTCCAGGCCCAGGCCGGTTTGGTGGCGATGTCGATGATGTTCTTGATGCGGATTTCCGGCGGCACGGTCATGCCGTTCTTGATGTCGCGATGGCGTTGGCCGAGCACCTGCAAGTCCACGGTGAGCACCAGCGCGTTGCATTTCGCCGCCTTGGCGCGGCCGAGAATGTCCTTGGAGAAGCTGCGGTCCTTGATCACGTAGAGCTGGAACCAGAACGGCTTGCGTGTCGCCTCCGCCACGTCCTCGATCGAGCAGATCGACATGGTGGAGAGCGTGAACGGGATGCCGGCCTCGTTGGCGGCGCGCGCCGCCAGAATCTCGCCGTCGCCGTGCTGCATGCCGATGAGGCCGACCGGCGCCAGGATGAACGGGGATGCGATTTTCTGCCCGATCACGGTGGTGGCGAGGCTGCGCGAGGAGACGTCCACCAGCACGCGCTGGCGCAGCTTGATCGCTTCCAGGTCGGTGCGGTTGGCGCGCAGCGTCTCCTCGTTATAGGAGCCGCTGTCGGCGTAATCGAAAAACGCGCGTGGAACCTTGCGGCGGGCAAGCTGCCGCAGGTCGTCGATACAGGTGATGTGCTTCATGGGGGGCCCGGAGCGTTCGCCAGTCGGTTAACCGGGTAGCACAAGGGCGCCGGCGGCGAAACCGGCGCTTCCGGCGGCATTTCCATGGGATAAGTGGCCGTCGCGGAAAAATGTTAATGGCCTGCGGTAACGATTACTCATAATTTTTGAAGCAAATTCACGGCGTTGGCCCTATTATGCGGCCGCGCGGGGCAGACGTCGGCGCCCGCCGATACCGCCAGCCGTTCCGGGCTTAACGCGGTCAGTAGGCGTCAAGGGGCATTGCATGGTTCGTCGTTATTTCGGCACCGACGGCATTCGCGGCCGGGCCAACCGGGTCATTACCCCCGAATTGGCGCTCAAGGTCGGCCAGGCCGCCGGGCTGGTGTTCAAGAACGGCGAGCACCGCCATCGCGTCTTGATCGGCAAGGACACCCGCCTGTCCGGCTACATGATCGAGACCGCGCTGGTCGCCGGCTTTACCTCGGTCGGCATGGACGTCCTGCTGACCGGTCCGATCCCGACCCCGGCGGTCGGCATGCTGGCGCGCTCGATGCGCGCCGATCTCGGCGTGATGATCTCGGCCTCGCATAACCCTTACGCCGACAACGGCATCAAGCTGTTCGGGCCGGACGGCTACAAGCTCAGCGACCAGGTCGAAAGCGAAATCGAGGAACTGCTCGATTCCGATCTGAGCAAGCGTCTGGCCAAAAGCGACGATCTCGGCCGCGCCAAGCGCATCGACGGCGTGCAGGACCGCTACATCGAATTCGCCAAGCTCACGCTGCCGCGCGCGATCGATCTGTCCGGTCTGCGCGTTGTTATCGATTGCGCCAATGGAGCCGCCTACAAGGTCGCCCCGGGCGCGCTGTGGGAACTCGGCGCCGACGTGGTTTCGATCGGGGTCGAGCCCGACGGCATGAATATCAACAAGGACTGCGGCTCCACCGATCTCGGCGCGATCAGCCGCAAGGTGCGCGAGATGCGCGCCGATATCGGCATCGCGCTCGACGGCGACGCCGACCGCGTCATGATCGTGGACGAGCGCGGCCATGTGGTGGACGGCGACCAGCTGCTCGCGGTCATCGCCGAAAGCTGGAAGGAAGACGGCAGGCTGCAGCGTCCGGGCGTCGTCGCCACCGTGATGTCCAATCTCGGGCTCGAACGCCATCTCGGCGGCCTCGGCCTCGAACTGGTGCGCACGCCGGTCGGTGACCGCTACGTGCTCGAGCACATGCGCGCGCACGGCTTCAATGTCGGCGGTGAGCCGTCCGGCCACATCATCCTCTCCGACTACACCACCACCGGCGACGGTTTCATCGCCGCCTTGCAGGTGCTTGCCGTGATCAAGCGCAGCAACAAGCCGGTGTCGGAACTGTGCCACCGCTTCGAGCCGCTGCCGCAGGTGCTCAAGAACGTGCGCTATCAGAAGGGCAAGCCGCTGGAGAACGCCGCCGTGCGTTCGGCCATCGCCAGCGCAGAAAAGAAGCTCGGCCGCGGCGGCCGCCTGATCGTGCGTCCGTCCGGCACCGAGCCGGTGATCCGGGTGATGGGCGAAGGCGACGACAAAACCCTGGTCGAGGCGGTCGTCGACGACGTGGTCGAGGCGCTGACCGAAGTCGCCGCCTGAACGCGGCCGCGCCGTTATTCGCTGACCAAAAAAATTGTCGCAGCCGGGAGGTGAGCATTGCATGCGGACGCAGCCTGCCCGAGTATGCCACCCTGGAGCGCTTATCCGGTGGAGATGTACCGATGCGGGTGCCATTAGTTCTGCGCAAGAGCCGCATGGTCAAGGCCGTCTTCCTCCTCGCCGTCGCGGCGATGCTGACCGGCGCGCCGCGCCCGGCGGCAGCCGCGGATTGGCCGACGCGGCCGGTGACGCTGGTCATCGGTTTCGCGACCGGTTCGAACCTCGATTTTATCGCCCGCGCGATCGCCGATGATCTAGCCACGGCGATCGGCCAGCCGGTCGTGGTCGAGGCCAAACCGGGCGGCGGCGGCGTCGTCGCCACTCTCTACGTCGCCAAAGCGCCGCCGGATGGATACACCTTGCTGCTGAACGGGGCCGGCCCAGCCGTCCTGCGTCCGCTCATGGATAAGTCGATCGGCTACGACACCATTACCGATTTCACACCGATCATCATGGTCGGCGAGACGCCGAACGTGCTGGTCGCCAACCCCAAGCTCGGGCTCAAGACCGTCAAGGAACTGGTCGCCTATGCCAAGTCAAAGGGCGGCAAAATCAGCATCGGCCATTCCGGTCCCGGCACCGTGGGGCAGCTATGCACCGCGCTGTTTGCATCCAAGGCCGGCCTCGACGTCACCTCAGTCTCCTACCGCGGCACCGCCCCGATGATGCTCGATGTGCTTGGCGGGACGATCGATGCCGGGTTTCCCGCCTACAATCCCGCCACGCGACAGGCGACGGTCTTGGCGGTGACGAGCGCGGAGCGGGCCGACTTCCTGCCCGATGTACCGACCATGACGGGGAGTGGCTTCGACGTGGTCGGCGGTACCTGGCATGCGATCTTGGGACCGGCCCACATGCCGGCCGCGATTGTCGCCAAGCTTAACGGCGCGATCGATGCTTTCCTGCGCAAACCCGAAACGCGCCGCCGTTTCAGCGCGGTAGGCTGCCGCGCGTTCGGCGGCCCGCCAGCCCGAGTGAGCGAACAGGTGGCGCAGGAACGCGCCAAATGGGGGCCGATCATCGCCCATATGAATATCAATCCCCCGAAATAACGCAGGTTGCCGTGGCATGATCGGAAAGGAGATCGATATTCCCACCCCGGCCGGGACCATGGACGGCTACGCCGCCCATCCCGCCAGCGGCGCCCCGTTCCCGCTGGTGGTGCTGTTCATGGACGTTTGGGGCCTGCGCGAGGAATTGTTTGCGATCGCCCGCCGGGTTGCCGCCCATGGTTACTACTGCGTGGTGCCGAACCTGTTTTATCGCGAAGGAAAAATTCGTTACGCGACCCGCAATGCGGCCGGCCAGATGGTGTCGTTCGATACCTTGCCCGCCGCGCTCCAACAGGAAATGCACGGCCATTCGTCGAAGGTTGACCGGCCGCGCACGCGCGTGGATATCGCCGCCATCCTCGATTTCTGCCGCAGCGAGCCGGTCGATCCGGGGCCTGCCGGATCGCTCGGATTCTGTCTCGGCGGCCGCGCCGCATTCTATGCCGGACAGGAATTCCCGCAGCGGTTTTTAGCCAATGCCAGCCTGCACGGCACCTGGCTGATAACCGATGCGCCCGATTCTCCGCATCGGCTCGTGCACCGAATGCGCGGCGAGGTCTATTGCGGCTATGGCGAGAAAGACCGCTTCGGCGCGCCGGAAATGCTCGCCACGCTCGCGGCCGCGTTCGGCGGCAACGCCGACGTCGCCTATCGCTTCAACTTGCATGCCGGCGTCAAACACGGCTACGGGCTGCCCGATCGCGATGTCTATGCCCGCGACGCGGTCGAGACCGACTGGCGCGAGATCTTCGCGATGTTCGATCGCCAACTCAAGATTTCAGTGCGTGCCGACTCGCGCGCGTAGAAACTTGACGAAAGCTTTCACCAGCGGATCAGTTTCATTCTTGCGGTAAGCCGTGACGTGATCGGATGTCCGCGTCACGCCGACGATTTCGCGAAAGGTCACCCCCGGCATGGCGACGCGGGCGAGCGATCCCGATATCACGCTGATACCGACGCCTGCGCCTACCAGCGTCAGAACCGTGAAGACGTCCGTCGCACGTTCGACGATGCGCGGCGACACGCCGGGCGGAATTACGGCTGTGATGTTGCCCCAAAATCCGACTTCCATTTCCAGCGATGCGGCGACGAACGACTCATCGATCAGCATGGCCGGATTGATCTGCTTGTGTGCGGCGAGCGGGTGATCTTGCGGCATCGCCAGCCAAAACGGCTGCCGTTCGGCCAGGAAGCCGGTCAATTCGGACGGATAGCGCTGCGGCATTCGTGTAAAGGCGACGTCGAGCGAGCCGTCGAGCAGCATTTTGAATTGCTCAAAGGTTTGCGTCCGCCGCAGTTGAAACGATACGTCGGGGTGTGTCTTCTTGAAACTGGCCAAGGCCGAGGAAACGAGGCCGCTGGTGCCGGCGGACAAAACGTACCCGATGGCGATCGAGCCGGCCTCGCCGCGGGCGGCGCGGCGCCCGATCAGTTCGGCATGGGCGGCCTGCTTGAGCGTGTCCTGCGCTTCGATGAGGAAGCGCTTGCCGGCATGGGTGACGGCAACCGCGCTCTTGGTCCTGCGCGTGAACAGCTTGGCCCCGAGCATGGTTTCCAAGGCGCCGATCTGGTGGCTCAGCGTCGGGGCCGCGATATTGAGGCGTGCGGCGGCGCGGCCGAAATGCAGCTCCTCGGCGACCGCGACGAAGTATCGGAGGTGGCGCAGTTCCATTGTCGAATTATGAGATAGAAACTCATAAAATGCGATAACGCCGCTAATGACATTCCGCGACGCCGGGAGGATTCTCAATGCAGGGTTGTCGCGCCGATCGTCGTGTTGTGCGCATAACAGATTGTTTCCACACATGAAACTTGATTTTACGAAGCCTCAAGCCATGCCCAAGCGCCCGCGCAAGCCCGGCCACAACATTTTGCGGATGCCCACCAAGGCGTTCGAACACCGCAACCCGGCGCGCGATTTTGCCGGCCATGCGGCGCCGCCCGCGGCGCTTGCCGCCGCCGGTAGCCGGAACGATCCGCGCACGCAGGAAGCCATGCGGCTGATCGAGGCATTCCTGGCCATCGAGGACAGTGGCGCGCGGGCCGCGCTGATCGCGCTGGCCGAAAGCCTGGTCACCCACGACTGGTTGCGGCGGGCCCAGCGGCGCTGAGCGCCGGCCGCTAAGGCATTCAAAGTTCAATCGTTTATAACGTTTTTAAAGAGCGGTATTTTTTTGACTTGGCGCAAAGAAGGCGCTAGCGAACGTGCCATTCTGCGAGCCATTCGCAACGAGCCCGGCCTTCGATGATCGTCTGTTCCTGCAACGTGCTGAGCGACCATGACGTGCGTGGCGTCGTGCATACGGCTGCGCCGCGCACTACCTTTCAGGTCTATGGCTGCCTCGGCTGCAGCGCACAGTGCGGTCGCTGCGCCCGCACCATTCGCAGGATCATGGATGAAGCCCTGACCGGCGCCGGCTGTCCGGCCGGATGCGGCTGCGCCGCGCATAGCCCGCCGCCCAATTGAACGGCCCGGTTCCGGCGCGATGGCGCCTGTTGACCGCTTCGGCGGAACGTTGGCATTGTCTGACAAGCAGCAGAACAATCAGCGATAAGGATCCGCGCCATGAAGGGCGATGCCAAGGTTGTCGAATACCTCAACAAGGCGCTGCGTCACGAGCTCACGGCGGTGAACCAGTATTGGCTGCATTACCGGCTGCTCGACAATTGGGGCTATAAGGATCTCGCCAAGCAGTGGCGCAAGGAATCGATCGAGGAGATGGAGCACGCCGACAAGCTGGTCGAGCGCGTCATCTTCCTCGACGGCTTTCCCAATATGCAGGTGCTGGATCCGCTGCACATCGGACAGAACGTCAAAGAGGTGCTCGACTGCGACCTGGCGGCGGAAATGTCGGCGCGCGCGCTCTACCAGGAGGCCGCCACCTATTGCCATTCGGTCAAGGATTACGTCACCCGCGATCTGTTCGAGAAGCTGATGTCGGACGAGGAGCACCACATCGATTTCCTCGAGACCCAGCTCGATCTCGTGGCCAAGCTCGGCCTCGAGCTTTACGCCCAGCATCACATCGGCGAGATGGGCGAGGGCGACGAGGATTGAGCGCACTTTGACAAGCTGAGTGCAACTCCGCCGCAATCCTGAACGCATCGTTAAGCGCGCGCGTCGTACGCGTGCGGCGCTCCCTATTGATTAAAAATCGTCGTTAAAAAACACGGTTAAGTCCCACTTAACGATTTGCTGGCAAGGTCCCTCATCATCGCGCTCGGGGTGAGCGCCGGATTTGACGAGGGACGATCATGGTTTGGCGTTTGGCAATTCCGACACTGGCGGCTCTGGCCGTCATCACGGCGTCACCGGCGGCGCACGCTGCCGATTTTTCGCCGCCGCTTCCGCAGCCGGCTCCGGCCGTCGACAGCTGGTATCTGCGCGGCTATGTCGGCGTCGGCATGAACGGCACCCCCACGCTCGACTATCTGCCGGCGCCGGCCAATGTCGGCAACGGCTTTGCCTTCGACCAGCACTCGATCGCCGACACCACCTTCCTTGGCGCCGGCGTCGGCTACGAATGGAACAACTGGCTGCGTTTCGATTTCACCGGTGAATATCGCGGCAAGACCCAGGTCAATGCGCGCGGCGTATACGATGTCTTGACCGGCGATGGCGATGCCTATCAGGGATACCTGAAATCATACGTGTTCCTGGCTAACGGCTTCGTCGATCTCGGCACCTGGAATTGCTTCACGCCATATGTCGGCCTCGGCGTCGGCGGCGCCTACAATCAACTGGCCGATTTTGTCGATATGGGAATTGGCACGACCGGCGCCGGCTTCGGACGAAACTCCGCCGAATGGCACATGGCCTACGCGCTCTATGCCGGTGTCGGCTTCGCGGTGACCAAGAATCTCAAGGTCGATCTGTCGTACCGCTATCTCAACTACGGCTCGGTCACCGACACCGTCGATTGCATCGGCGGCTGCGTCGCGGATTCCTACAAGTTCGGCAATCTCTATTCGCACGACTTCATGCTCGGCCTGCGTTGGACCTGCTGCGATACCGCGCCGCCGCCGCCGCGCTACGTCTACACCCCGCCGCCGCCGGCCTATGAGCCGCCGCCGCCGCTGCACAGCAAGGGTTAGTCACGGGGGACGCCAGCGCGCCGTTTCGTTAACGGCGCGCTGAGCAGGGTGAAAATTCGTGGTTAAGCCCCGCCTAACTCGCGGCGGGCCGGTCGAGTGGTAGCGAAGGAATAGTGCTCATGGGTTGGCCGACGACGTCAGGCGCTTCCGGTGCGGCATCGGCGATTTCGGTTACGCCGCGTAGCCCCCGCCGGGACTCATCCCGCGGCGACCGCGGTCTGCGCGCCGGACTTACAGCGCTCGCCCTCATCCTGATGGCGCCGGCCGGCGCCGTCGCCGCCGACATGCCGGACCTTCTGCGCGGCTCGTATTCGCCGAGCTACACCCGCTGGGACGGCTTTTATTTCGGTGGGCAAGCCGGCGAGACCTGGGGCTCGGCCGATTTCGCCAACGCGACCCAAGGCATGCTCAGTTACATTCTGGCCAATACGGAGTTGCAGGACAAAGTCTCCGGTTGGACGACGTTGCCGAAAGGTTCGACAAGCAGCCGAAGCTATGGCGGTTTCGTCGGCTACAATTTCCAGTGGAACGACGTCATATTGGGCGGCGAGCTGAACTACAATCACATGTCGATCGGAATTGGCGCGCACGATACGATCGGGCCCATCCAGGTTCCGGGCGCCAACCTCCCAGACGGCTCCACGGTACTTTATGACATTACCGTGGGATCGGCTGCGTCCGTGGCAATCAACGACATCATGACGGCTCGGGCGCGCGCTGGCTGGACCTTTGACCGCTTCATGCCATACGGCTTTGTCGGCGCCGCGGTTGGCCGCGCTGACGTTTTCCGCACTGTAACTCTTGCCGGCAGCACCAAAACGACGACGACGGCTGCAACTCCCCCGGTCTCCACCACGGCCTTTTTAAATTTGCCGCGTGACCCCCAAACGCTGGCGCAAGACGGCGAGTTTGCCTATGGCTTCACCGCCGGACTCGGAATCGACGTCGCACTTATGCAAAATCTGTTTGTGCGCGCCGAATGGGAATTTATCGAATTCCCCAATGTCAGCGACATGCGCGTGGAGGCAAATTCCGTGCGCGCCGCCGTCGGGTTGAAGTTCTAGCGCGCCAAGCGATCTGAATGCATTGGCAGTACGCAGGCCCGCTGTAGAGGGCCGCCTGATCCCTTTGAATTTAGCAGCGGGCCGATGGCGCGGCCCAAGGCCCATCGGTTGCTCACTCCCCAAGCTGAAGATTTGCCGACCGGTGGCATACCTCGATGCAGGTGGCTATTGCGTAAAATTGTATCGGCATTTCTGAGACGATTTTAGTTTGAATATGTCAGATCGATAGTCGCTGGCGCGTGAGGTGGTGCTCACTCCATTTTGCATAAAAAGCGAATAGAAGGAATCAATAGAGGGAATCAGATGCGGCGAATTGAAATGCTTCTCACCGCGGTTTTCGTGCTCGGCGTCATGGCAAATGCGGCAGTCGCCGCGTCTGATCGGCTGGCGGAGCGATCGCTTCCCGACGGATCCGAGCGACTCTGGCAGAACGCGCCCTACCGAGGCAATGACCCTTACGTCCACAACGGCTCCGAAGTCGAAATAGAAGGGCGCGGCGAATTTCTGCATATCACTTATGTCAAGCCGCGCTCTTCGCTGGCAAAGGTCGGCATCAGGAGCGGGACCTTATTGTTTTCCGGCCAGCGCCAGGGTGACTTTGTGTATGGCGTTGCATACGCGTTTAAAGCCAATTGCTCGCCGGCAGGCTATCGCGTGCAAGGACAATTCGATCAGCAACAAAACCTTGTGCTCGTGGGCGACGCGCCAAAGCGCGGCAGCGCTTGTGAGGTGATCGAGTACTCACGAACCGGCAAGAATAACCGATTGGAGTTTCTTGAGGCCTTCGGCGACGAGTAGCGAACGCACCCAATAAATAAAATACAAATGATCGAGTCGTCGGCGCGCTCTTGGGTCGACAGGGTGAGCGGGGCCCCCGGATGTTGCTTCCGAATGGGTTGTTCAAGGCCTTCCTGGTCGTCGGAGCAGCGTATTTGGTCTATGGATATTTCGGCGTTTGCTTTGTTTTCGGATACTTCCTTTTGCGGTGGCTGATGGATACGAGCTCTGCTTGACCGTGCCGGATGAACCCGGCGGGATGCCCCGCGTCAGCCGCATTTTGCCGGCGCTCAATATTAGCTTCTTGGGTGATTGACCCGGCGCCGCAACTCGACTATGTCCGCCAGTGGGACACCCCTCCCCAACGAGGGGCGCCTATCTGGAAGGATAGAGACATGACAGCGAGCAAGCCCGGCGTGCGGCCGGCCATTCCGCACTTCTCGTCCGGCCCCTGCGCCAAGCGCCCCGGCTGGAGCCTGCAAGCCCTCACCGACGCGGTATTAGGACGCTCCCACCGATCCAAGATCGGCAAGGCGAAGCTTAAACGCGCCATCGACCTCACCCGCGAAGTCTTGGAAGTGCCCGCCGATTACCGCATCGGCATCGTGCCGGCCTCCGATACCGGCGCGGTGGAGATGGCGCTGTGGTCGCTGCTCGGCGCGCGGCCGGTCACCATGCTGGCCTGGGAGAGCTTCGGCGAAGGCTGGGTCAGCGACGTCACCAAGGAACTCAAGCTCAAGGACGTCACTGTCCTGAAAGCGCCCTATGGCGATCTGCCCGACCTGACAAAAATCGATTTTGCAACCGACGTGGTGTTCACCTGGAACGGCACCACTTCGGGCGTGCGGGTGCCGAACGGCGACTGGATCGACGCCAAGCGCGAAGGCCTCACCATCTGCGACGCCACCTCGGCGGCCTTCGCGCAACGGCTCGATTGGGCAAAGCTCGACGTCGCCACCTTCTCCTGGCAGAAGGCGCTGGGCGGGGAGGGCGCGCACGGTATGCTCATTCTCTCGCCGCGCGCGGTTAAGCGGCTGGAAAGCCACAAGCCGGCCTGGCCATTGCCGAAGATTTTCCGGCTCACCAAAGGCGGCAAGCTCAATGAGGGCATTTTCGCCGGCGAGACCATCAACACGCCGTCGATGCTCTGCGTCGAGGATTATCTCGACACGCTGCAATGGGCGAAATCGATCGGCGGGCTTGCCGCCACCATCGCGCGCTCGGACGCCAACGCCAAGGTGATCGCCGACTGGGTCGCGATCACGCCTTGGGTCGAGAATCTGGCCAATAGCGAAGGCCAGAGCTCGAACACCTCGGTGTGTCTCAAGGTGATCGATCCGGCGGTGACGCGGCTTTCCATCGACGACCAGGCGGCCTTCGCCAAGACGCTGGCCGGCCTGTTGGAGAAGGAAGGCGTCGCCTACGACATCGCCTATTACCGCGACGCGCCGCCCGGCCTGCGCATCTGGTGCGGCGCGACGGCGGAGACAAGCGACGTGCAGGCGCTCACGCCCTGGCTCGACTGGGCCTTTGCCGAAGCCAAAGCCGCGCTGCCCAAGGCGGCGTGAGTGTTGCTGTCATGCCCGCGAAAGCGGGCATCCAGTAATCGCCTGCGCTTCGGTTTATCTCGAACGTTCGTGATTACTGGATCGTCCGCCTTCGCGGACGATGACATCCGAACAACTCGAAACGAATGATTGGATCAAAACATGCCCAAAGTTCTCATCTCCGACGCTCTTTCGCCCGCCGCCGTGCAGATCTTCAAGGATCGCGGCATCGAAGTCGATTTCCAGCCCTCCCTCGGCAAAGACAAAGAGAAACTCGCGGAACTTGTCGGCAATTACGACGGCCTCGCCATCCGCTCGGCCACCAAGGTGTCGGCCAAGATCCTCGAAAAGGCCAAGAACCTGAAGGTGATCGGGCGGGCCGGCATCGGCGTCGACAATGTCGACATCCCGGCGGCGACCGCGCGCGGCGTCATCGTGATGAACACGCCGTTCGGCAATTCGATTACCACCGCCGAGCACGCGATCTCGCTGATGCTGGCGCTGGCGCGGCAAATCCCGGAAGCCGACTTGTCTACGCGCGCCGGCAAATGGGAAAAGAACAAATTCATGGGCGTGGAGATTTTCTCCAAGACGCTCGGCATCATCGGCTGCGGCAATATCGGCTCGATCGTCGCCGACCGCGCCATCGGCCTGCGGATGAAAGTGATCGCCTACGATCCGTTCCTGTCGGAGGAGCGCGCGCGCGATCTCGGCGTCGAGAAGGTCGAGCTCGACGAGCTGTTCAAGCGCGCCGATTTCATCACGCTGCATACGCCGCTCACCGAGAAGACCAGGAACATCATCGACGCCGCCGCGCTCAAGAAGATGAAAAAGGGCGTGCGCATCATCAATTGCGCGCGCGGCGGGCTGGTCGACGAGGCGGCACTGGCAGACGCGCTCAAGGCGGGCCAGGTGGCGGGCGCGGCCTTCGACGTGTTCGTCGAGGAGCCGGCGACGGCAAGCCCGCTGTTCAGCCTGCCCAACGTGGTGTGCACGCCGCATCTCGGCGCCGCCACGTCCGAGGCGCAGGAAAACGTCGCGCTGCAGGTCGCCGAACAGATGTCCGATTATCTGTTGCGCGGGGCGATCTCCAATGCGGTCAATTTCCCGTCGATCAGCGCCGAGGAAGCGCCCAAGCTCAAGCCGTTCGTCGCGCTTGCCGACAAGCTCGGCTCATTCGCCGGGCAGTTGACGGAAAATCCGATCAAGGAAATCCATATCACCTACGAGGGTGCGGTCGCCAAAATGAACATCAAGGCGCTGACCTCGGCGGTGCTCTCCGGCCTGCTGCGGCCGATGCTCGGCAACGACGTCAACGTGGTGTCGGCGCCGGTGGTGGCGCGTGAGCGCGGCATGGCGGTGGAAGAGACCACGCGCGACGCGGCCGGCGATTACGACAGCCTGATCACCGTGACGGTGATGACCGAGAAGCAGAGGCGCTGGGTGTCCGGCACCGTGTTCGCCGACGGCCGCCCGCGCATCGTCGACATCAAGGGCATCCGCATGGACGCCGAGTTCGGCCCCTCGATGATCTACATCACCAATCTCGACAAGCCGGGCTTCATCGGCCGCTTCTCGTCCACGCTGGGGGAAGCCGGCATCAACATCGCCACCTTCCATGTCGGCCGCGAGGCGCCCGGCGGCAACGCCATCGCGCTGATCGAGATCGACGGCGAACTGCCCGACGGCGTGCTCGCCAAGGTGCGCGCGCTGCCGCAGGTGCAGCAGGCCAAGCCGCTGCATTTCTAGAAATACCGGCGTAATATCAACTCCTTGGGAGTGCCGTCCGGAGCCATCGGGCGGCGTTCTGCGGCTTGCCTCGGCCGTCCGCTTCCTTTATCCGAAGGTGGACCTGGCCGGTATCATCCGGCGTCAGTGTCCGTCAGCGCTGGCGCAGGAAACCGTTCGAATGGCGAATGTGGTGGTAGTCGGGTCCCAGTGGGGCGACGAAGGCAAGGGCAAGATCGTCGACTGGCTGTCCGAGCAGGCCGATATCGTCGTGCGTTTCCAGGGCGGCCATAACGCCGGCCACACCTTGGTGATCGACGGCGTCACCTACAAGTTGTCGCTGCTGCCGTCCGGCGTCGTGCGCGGCGGCAAGCTCTCCATCATCGGCAACGGCGTGGTGATCGATCCGCAGGCGCTGATCGATGAGATCGCCACGCTCGGCAAACAGGGCGTCGCGGTGACCGCGGACAATCTGCGCATCGCCGAGAACGCGCCCTTGATCCTGCCGCTGCACCGGGAGCTCGAAGCGGTGCGCGAGGCCGACAATTCGGCGACCCGCATCGGCACCACCAAGCGCGGCATCGGCCCGGCTTATGAGGACAAAGTCGGCCGCCGCGCCATCCGCTTCATGGATCTGGCCGACCTGCCGGCGCTGGCGGGAAAGATCGAGCGGCTGCTGGCGCATCACAACGCGCTGCGCCGCGGCCTCGGCCTCGACGAGCTCGACGGTGCGGCGATCTACCAGTATCTCGCGGCGATCGCGCCGAAGGTGCTGCCGTTCATGGATTCGGTGTGGTTGCTGCTCGACGCCAAGCGGCGCGAGGGCAAGCGCATTCTGTTCGAAGGCGCGCAGGGAGCGCTGCTCGATATCGATCACGGCACTTATCCTTACGTGACCTCGTCCAACACGGTGGCGGCGCAGGCGGCGACCGGCTCAGGCCTCGGGCCGAACGCGATCGACTACGTGCTCGGCATCTGCAAGGCCTACACCACGCGGGTGGGCGAGGGGCCGTTCCCGACCGAACAGATGGCCAACGCGATCGGCAAGACGCTGGGCGAGCGCGGCCGCGAATTCGGCACCGTCACCGGCCGCGCGCGCCGCTGCGGCTGGTTCGATGCCGTGCTGGTGCGCCAGACCGTGCTGACCTGCGGCATCGACGGCCTGGCGCTCACCAAGCTCGACATTCTCGACGGCTTTGACGAGATCAAGGTCTGCGTGCGGTATCGGCTCGACGGCCGCGACATCGACTATCTGCCCGCCGGCGAGCGGGCGCAGGCGCGGGTGGAGCCGGTCTACGAGACCATCGCGGGCTGGAAGGAGCCGACGGCGCGCGCGCGTTCGTGGGCGCAATTGCCGGCGCAGGCGATAAAATATGTCCGCCGGATCGAGGAATTGGTAGGCTGCCCGGTCGCGCTGCTCTCGACCAGCCCGGAGCGCGAGGACACCATCCTGATGAAAAACCCGTTTGAGGTATGATGCTGGACTATCAACACGTCATTGCCGGCCGCGAGCGGAGCTCGCGAACCCGCAATGACGAAACCGAAAAAGACAAGAAGAATGATACGTTGAGGCGCAATGGCTGACTATCAACCGCTGATCGCACGCGCCGTTAACGGCCTCGACCAGAACACGGGCGAAAACCGCCGTGCGCTGTACGAGCGCGCGCGCGGCGCGCTGATCAATCAGTTGCGCAGCGTCGAACCGGCGCTCGACGAATCCGACATCACGCGCGAGCGGCTGGCGCTGGAAGAGGCGATCCGCAAGGTCGAGGCGGAGGCGGTCAAGCGCGCGCAACCGGACGCGGCCGTGGCGGCCGAGCAGCAAAAGTCGCTTGCGGACCAGGGTCTGCATGGCTTCCGTGCGACGGTGGCCGATGCCGAGGGCCTGGGTGACGCCGCCGCCGCGGCCAACCGGTCGGCGCACGAGGTCTATGAGGCGATGCCCGGCGATCATCCGCCGCAGACCGCCGATGGCGGACCGCCGCCGGCCGAGCATTACTTCGAGCCGCCTGCCGCCGAGCCGGAGCCGCAACAGCACGAAGCGTCGATGGCGGACGAACAGGCGCCGCCGCCCCGCTTCGAGCAAGACGATCAGGCCTATACGCGGCCGGCGCGCTCCTACGGCCGCGTCATCAGGTTCATCCTGCTGCTGCTGGTGCTGGCCGGGTTGGCCGGCGGCGCCTATTGGCAGCGTCACGCCATCATGACGATGGTGGCGAGTTTCCGCAGCGCGCCGGCCCCGAAACCGCAAGCGGCCGCGCCCGCCGCCAAGCCGAAGATTCCGGACCGCGTCGGCGCCGCCGGCGGGACGGCGGCGCCGGCCAACGCGCCGGCCGCCGCGGTCGCGCAAAAGGTCGTGCTGTACGACGAGGATCCGAACGATCCGAAGGGCAAGCGCTATGTCGGCTCGGCGCTCTGGCGCACCGAGACCGTGTCGCCGGGGCCGGGGCTCGCGCCGGAACTCGCGATCCGCGCCGACGTGGAAATCCCCGAGCGGCACATGCGCATGACCTGGTCGCTTCGCCGCAACACCGACAAGGCGCTGCCGGCGAGCCACACCATCGAGATCATGTTCACGCTGCCGTCGGATTTTCCCGAAGGCGGCATCGGCAACGTGCCGGGCGTGCTGATGAAGCAGGACGAGCAGGCGCGCGGCGTGCCGCTCGCAGGGCTCGCGGTGAAAGTGACCAACGGCTATTTCCTGATCGGCCTGTCGGCCGTCGATGTCGACGTGCAGCGCAATATCGAGCTGTTGAAAGAGCGCGACTGGTTCGACATTCCGATCGTCTACACCAACGGCAAGCGCGCCATCCTGGCGCTGGAGAAGGGCACGCCCGGCGTGCGCGCCTTCGAGGAAGCGTTCCGGGCGTGGGGGGAATAACCGCCTTATCCCTCCCCTGAAAGGGGAGGGTCGATCGTGCCAAGCGCGATCGGGGTAGGGATGTGCAGAAGATTAAACGAGAATTTCCCCACCCGGCTCGCGGAGGCTTGTCATCGGGCCGCGCTTCGCGCGGACCCGTTAGCTCGCCACCCTCCCCGCCAAGCGGGGAGGGATAAAGAAACAAAAATGGCCGAGATTGCTCCCGGCCATTTGTAATTTGTGGATGTCGCGGCGCCCGACTTAGTGCACCGTCGTCGAGATCGCCGGCGTTGCCGTTCGGCTGCTCGATGGCGGCGATGCGGTTCTTCACCGCCTTCTGCACCTTCTCGAAGGCGCGCACCTCGATCTGGCGCACGCGCTCGCGCGAGACGCCGAATTCGGCGGCCAGATCCTCGAGCGTGATCGGATCGTCGGCCAGGCGGCGCGCCTCGAAGATGCGCCGCTCGCGCTCGTTGAGCACGTCGAGCGCGCCGATCAGCGCCTGGTGGCGGTTATCGCTTTCCTCGTGCTCGGCCAGGATGCGTTCCTGGCTGGGCGCGTCGTCGACCAGCCAGTCCATCCATTCGCCGCTCTCGCCGTCGTCGCGGATCGGCGCGTTGAGCGAGGCATCGCCGCCGAGGCGGCGGTTCATGTCGACCACGTCCTGCTCGTTGACGCCCAGCCGCTTGGCGATGACCTTGACCTGATCGGGCCGCAGGTCGCCTTCGTCGAGCGCGGAAATCTTGCTCTTGGCCTTGCGCAGGTTGAAGAACAGCTTCTTCTGGTTGGCGGTGGTGCCCATCTTCACCAGCGACCACGAGCGCAGGATGTATTCCTGGATGGCGGCCTTGATCCACCACATGGCGTAGGTGGCGAGCCGGAAGCCCTTCTCGGGCTCGAAGCGCTTGACCGCCTGCATCAGGCCGACATTGCCCTCGGAAACGACTTCCGAGATCGGCAGGCCGTAGCCGCGATAGCCCATGGCGATCTTGGCGACCAGGCGCAGATGGCTGGTGACGAGCTTGTGCGCGGCCTCGCGATCGCCGTGCTCACGCCAGCTGCGCGCCAGCATGTATTCTTCCTGCGGTTCCAGCATCGGGAACCGGCGGATTTCGTCCAGGTAGTGTGAAAGGCCGGATTCGGCCTTGAGTGCCGGCAATGCGGCAGAACGGGCCATGATAGCGCCCTCCTTATTTGCCCCCGATGAATCGGCGGGCGATTGTCGCCGCCGCTCCCCGAGCCGACGGCACGCATCCGATTTTGCGACCGCGAAAGCTTGATCGCAGGTGCAGCATAGCGGAACCGGACCGCGAAAACCAGTATCCACCCGTCACGTCGCCGTGACCCCGGCGGTACCGACCAAGCCATTGTCTAGATTGGCCTATTTCGACCGTCTCCGACCCTGGTCGCGGCTCTCCGCGGCCAGGGCATCACGTAAACGACGCAAATCGCCCGGCAGTTCCGATTGGAACCGCAGGCTTTTTCCGGTTTGGGGATGTTCGATGACCAGTAGATAAGCATGCAGGGCCTGTCTTCCAAGACCCTCCAGGGCGGCGCGGGCTTCCGGCGACAGCAGGCTGGCTTTGGTCTTGAAACCGGTGCCATAGGCCGCATCGCCCAGGATCGGATGGCCGATATGGGCCAAATGGACCCTGATTTGATGGGTTCGGCCGGTCTCCAGCGTGCAGGCCAAGAGGCTCGCGACCGGCTTGCCGTCAGGTCCGGCGAATCGCTCCAGCACCTGCCAATGGGTGACCGCCGCCCGGCCGCCTTCGCGCACCGCGCGCTTGTCTCTGGATTTGGGATGGCGGTCGAGCGGAGCGTCGATGGTGCCCTTGGCCCGCTCGGGCGCCCCCCAGACCAAGGCAAGATAGCCGCGCTCGATCCCGCTTTCGGCCTTGTTGGCGAACTGGGCCGAGAGCGCGCGATGGGCGGCGTCGGTCTTGGCCACCACCATCAGCCCGGTGGTGTCCTTGTCGAGCCGGTGCACGATGCCGGGCCGCTTGACGCCGCCGATGCCGGAGAGGCTTTCGCCGCAATGGGCGATCAGCGCGTTGACCAGCGTGCCCTTGGCGTGGCCGGCGGCCGGATGCACCACGAGGCCTTTCGGCTTGTCGATGACGATGATCGCGTCGTCCTCGTAGACGATGTCGAGCGGGATCGGCTCGCCCGCGGGCTCCGGCTCTTCGGGCGCCGGCAGCGTGACGGTGACGGTGTCGCCGGAATTGACGTGCGTGGCGGGATCGCGGATCGTGCGCGCCGCGATGGCGACTTGGCCGTCGAGGATCAGCGCCTTCAGGCGCGAGCGCGACAGCGACGGAATGCGCGCGGCCAGCACGCGGTCGAGCCGAAGGCCGTGCTCCTCAGCGGCGATATTGACCGTCTCGATTGTTTCATCAGCCATGGTTTAGACGATGTCCGACGACCAGAAGTCCCTCGATCCGGAAGCCGCGGCGACGATTGCGAAAGTGCGCCGGATGATGGTGATCGTCATGGCGGCCACCTTCGTCGTCCTCGCGCTCGTGCTCGTCGTCATCGGCTACCGCCTTTTTCATGTGAAGGAAAGCGCGCCATCCTTCGCCGACGTGACGGCCGCGCTGCCGGCCGGCGCCAAGGTGCTCTCGACCGCGGTCGGCGCCGACCACATCGTGGTGACGATCGAGGTCGGTGGCGTCACCGAGCTGCGCACCTTCGATCCCGATACGCTCAAGCCGCTGGGCGGCTGCGGCTTGAACGAAACTCAAAGGCCCCTGATCTTCTCCAGCACCGGCAGCAGGTAGCCGTTGAATTTCTCGCGGGTCCTCGCTCATCGGGAAATGGCCGAGCCCTTTCATGATGGTGGCTTGCGCGCCGGTGCGTTCGGCGACCGCGAGCGTGCCTTCGGCGGTGCAGGAATAGTCGTATTCGCCGGTGAGCAGATAGAGCGGGCAGCGCGTGATGTCGATTTGCGCAACTCGGTCGCGGATGTCGCCGTCGATCATGTAGAAATAGAGGTCGCCCTTGAACACGCCGGGGCCGCTCTGCATGTAGTGCCACAGCGTCTCCCAGTGTCTCCGCGGCGGGCGCGGTCGGCGCCACCAGGCCGGAGACCACGCCGGCGCAGACCATGCCGCCATGCACGTCGGGCCGGTTGAGCCAGGACAGATCGTAATAGGGCTCGGTGTGCGCGGCGGATTCAAGCCCGATCAGCGCGCGGAAACGCTCGGGGCATTCATGCGCGAGATGCAGCACGATGCGGCCGCCGATCGAGCAGCCCATGGCAACCGGCCTGTCGAGGCCGAGCGCATCGGCGACTTCCACGATCATGCGCACGTAATCGCGCGAGGTGAGCTGGTAGTCGGCGTCCTGCCAGCCGGAAGGCGGCGACGATTTGCCGTGCCAGGGCATGTCGAAGGCGATGACGCGAAAGTTGGCGGTGATGCGCGCGTCGTTCATCAGGCCGCGGATACTGGCGCGCGTCGGAGCCGGCGGTGTGCAGGCAGAGCAGGGGAATGCCTTGGCCCGCCTCCTCGACATAAAGCCGGTGCGGCTTGCCGAGCAGATCGAGATGCAGATAGCGGCCGGTGATGGGTTCGAAGCGCGGGTTCATCGCACGGCCTCCTTGCGCGGGGCGGCGATCACGTCCTTGAAATAGAGCAGGTTGGCCATGAACGGATGCAGGTCGCCTTCCACCCGCATCAGTTTCTGTTTCACCAGCGCGAACACGTCGGTAAAGCCGAGCGGCGGCAGCGGCTGCCAGAATTTTTCCCAGACGCTGCGCGAGGCGCGCAACGCAAAACTGTAGTCGGGCGTGATGAACGGTCCCGGCTGTCACCTTGGTTATGCGGCCCTCCTGGATGCGGATCAGGGTATCGGCGTCGTCGATCGCGATAATGAAGGTGGTGTCGACGAAGCGGCCGCGGCGGACGAGATTGGCGTCGGCGTTCACGAGGCTGGCGATGTTGTCGATCATGCGCTGCCTCGCCTAAACGGGGACGGCAGCGTGTCGTGTCATAAGCCCGACTTCAAGGGGGGGTGCGCCGGTTTGACTTAGCGCAAGGCAAGGGATCCGCCCGTATGGTTTTTTCTATTGGAGCAGAAGAACGCGCTGCGCGTCCGCTTGACGGCCATCCGGCCTGCGAAGGCCGCTCCAACGCGAGAAGCGATGATCAAATCGGTCCGCAGAATTTCGCTTTGCGCCGTCTTGTTCATTCTAACGGCGGCCAGCGCCCCGACATTTGCCGCTCCGATCGAGCCCGGAAACGGCAAATACACCGTCGATCTTCGCGGGCTAGCCATGGACGTTTTCACCTATCGGCCGAATTGTCCCGCCAAGGGCATTCTCCTGGTCATCCACGGCGCCGAACGCAAGGCTGAAGGCTACCGCAATGTGTCGCGCGGCCTCGGCGACCGTTTATGCATGATTGTCGTCGCGCCGCTGTTCGACGCGGAGCGCTTTCCGGCATGGCGTTTTCGGTATGGCGGCATCGTCTATCAGCGTGCTTTGGCGCACCCGCGCGACTGGACCGCCGAACTCATGCTCGTACTCCTCGCCTGGGTCCGCCAGCAGGAGGACCGTGCGCTGCCTTATGCGATGATCGGCCATTCGGCCGGCGGCCAATTCCTCAGCCGGTTGGCCGCGTTTACGCCGACCGAGGCGACACGCATCGTCATTGCGAACCCTTCGACTTACGTCTTCGCCAGTTTGCAGATCAAGGCGCCGTTCGGGATAGGCGGCGTCTATTCGCCCAGAGCGGCCGAGGCGCAGCTCAAGCGCTATCTGCAGACGCCGGTGACGATCTTTGTGGGGCAGGAAGACGTCGGCGAAGAGCAGCTCAACGAAAGTCCCGCGGCTCGCGCGCAGGGCGAGAAGCGCTACGATCGCGGATTGAACGCCTACCGGACGGCGCAGGCGATGGCGCACTCGCATGGCTGGCCGATCAACTGGCGGCTCGTCGAGGTCGCCGGTGTCGGCCACGACACCCGCAAGATGTTTAACTCGCCGAAGGTACTGGAAGCCTTGGCGCCCTGACTGAAGGCCGGCCTGCTTGCGTGCCCGGGGGATCGAGGCTATCTCGAAAGCCGCGGCCTTAGCTCCCTTCGTCTAGCGGCCCAGGACGTCGCCCTCTCACGGCGAAAACAGGGGTTCGAGTCCCCTAGGGAGCGCCAGTCCTGAATTGTTCACTTTTGATTTTCCATCAGTTTTCGCCGTTTTCCCCAAACCATCGGATGAGGTTTGGGCAATTCCGTTCCACTTGTGTGCTTCGAGCTTGCTGACGCCCTCAGTGGCGAGCGCAATTTGGTCCGCTTCTTCCGTATACCGTTCGGCCTCGGCCAGCGTCGTGTGGCCGAGGATGGCCATGATCATCTTGGCGGTCGCACCGGCTTCAGCGAGGCGTCGGCCGGTCGCCTTTCGTAAACCGTGCGGCTGGCACTCTAGCGGTAGGCCGGCCCTGCTGATGGCCTGGCGCATCCAGCCGCTGAAACCGTCCACCGTAAACGCCTTGCCGTACGCAGTGGTCAGGATGGCAACATGGTCTCGGGCTGCACCGGCTAGCGCTTGAAGAAGGTCGCGGTGTAGAGGCACTAGCAGGCGGCGGCCCGTCTTCTGCTGCACGATCGCAATCTTATTGTCCGGCGTGATATGTGACCACGCCATGCGTACAACGTCGGAGCGCCTTTGCCCGGTATTCAAAAATAGTTCAAATGCCAGCCTCTGTTTTGAACCGACCGGCCATTTTTTTCGGTAGGCTACAATCTCGTCCTCGGTCCAGGACCGTATGCGTTAAATCTTCGGGCGTTTGATTCCGGCGGATGGGTCATGCTTAAGCCAGCCGACATTGATGGCATGGCGGATTAAAATGCGCAGCATCTTCAATATGGCGAGCGCCGCTCCGGGTTTATCAGCATAAGGCTGCATGATGCCGGTTATGATCCGCGCGCGCGTCAAGCCGTTCACCGAGCGGTGGCCGTGCTGCTTGCGCAGGACTTCAATGCGGCTGCTATAGCCACCCTTGGTGGTATTGCGCAGCGCAAGATAGGCGGCGCCGCGCATATACGATTCGATGAGCGCGGCGATACTGCCGGGCTTGGCCCGCTGCATTAGCGCGGTTACCGGTACCGCTTCCCCGGCCATCGCCGCTCCGTAGGCTGCTTTGAACTCTTCGGATGTTGGGTCGTCCGGCAGCCGGATGCGCGGACCTTTGCTCACCCGGTATGAAAGATACGTCCGACCTTTCACGTGATTACGGTCGACATGCGGCGGCAACTTACGCGGCATCGATATCGCTCCAGCTCTCGTCAGAAGGAAAATGTCGCTCAAGACCGGCAGCCGATCAACGGCCGCATCGAGCTCGCGCACATCCCAGGCGCGCCGCCGCCCACCGAGTAATTTTGCAGCTGGCATGCCCGTCTTCGACCATTTGATCAAACGTCATCGGCGCGACGCTGATATAGGCTGCGGCGGCTTGTCGGCCGATCAGGCGTGGGGCAAGCGTTGGTGGCAGCGTCGTCTGCTGGGCCATGGCATTGCTACTCGCATACGCAACCGCGCAAGGACCGCAGTATTGGCCAGTGGCGCGAACCCGCCAAATCGCCGCTCTCAATCAATCACGCGGCTGTTGCACCTTTTGTTTTTGGGGATCCGCCGCTCGATGTAACAAATTGATCTTAAAGAGGTATTTCTGCAGATTGAGCTTGTCCGCAGCGCCCAAACTGACCTTGCGCAAACCTGCTGTTTTCCGCAGATTTTTGCCTATTAATCCGTCATAGTACTGTCATTGACGGGCAATCGCTGATTTCAAACGTTCGGGATAACCATGAACAACAAGACAGAGGAGAGCGGCGTCGCACCTAATACCGACGCAGGCAAAGACGACGGCCCCAATACCGCCACTTGGTATATCCTGCGCTGTAAGAGTTTACGCGAGTCAGGCGGCTTGCGAAAGCAAACCTTGGCGAAAGAGGCGAATGTCGACCGCGCCACCATCGATAAAATCGAGAAGCGAATGCCGGTCACCAAACCGACCGCGTTCAGGGTGCTCAACGCCTTGCAGAAGCACCACGCCACCAAGTTGAAGCCCGAAAAGGAAATTATTGCCAGTCTACGCAAGCGGCCTTAAGATTCTGCGATCACACAGCGCTTTTTAAACACGTCTCATTTCTCATAGTGGCCAGCGCGAGCGTGGTTCCCTTTATGCATAGCGAATTGTTCCGGTAGTCACGTCAAAACTATACCACCGCGCCACCATTCCGAAATGGGCCAGCCGTTCTGCAATCGATAAGCCGGGCGCCTCGCGCGCCAACAGACGAATCCCTTCCCTTGCTAGTCCTTGCATCGCAGCCGCCGGCCAACCAATATTCGTGACATGTTCCCCGGCCAAAAATCGGACGTTGGGGATAACCGGCGCGAGGTGGAGGCGCGCGGGTTATCATTACCAATGAGCGACGAACAGCCGCGAACGGACGCGAACAGTCGCGAACGTTCGCCGGACCACCAATATACCCTCTCCATCGAGCAAGCGGCCGAGCTTTACGCCAAGGCCGGCCACCCGCGCACCCCGCGCGCCATCCAGAAATACTGTGCTCTTTCAAAGCTCGATTGCCACAAGGTCGAGACCGAGACCGGCGAAAAATACCTTGTCGCGCCCTACTCCGTGGAGCGCCACATCGCCTACATCAAGGAGGTGCGAACAGTCGCGACTGGTCGCGACCAGACGCGAACGGACGCGAACGTTCGCACTATGGAAAATAAGGACGAAATGCCGACGGGGCAGCGAACAGCCGCGAACAGCCGCGAACGGACGCGGCTGTTCGCGGCCCCGACGACCGCTACGTCGTCCGCCTCGAAGAGGAAAATGAATTCTTGCGCGAGCCAAGTGTCCGTGAAGGACACGCAGATTGAGGCGCTGCTTGAGCGCGACAAGGAAACCAACACCCTCATCCATCGGCTTCAGGCCATGCTTGCGCCGCTCCTGGTCGCACCAAAGCAGAAGGAGACGACTCGAGCACCAAACTGCCGCGGAGGACACGCCGCAGTAGCTGAGCGGTGTGCATAGCCGTTCGCCGGCTCTTCCGTTTTTCCGGCTATAATAACCAGACGTATGACGACAACCGCTAGGGCAGCGGAGAGGGCACAATCTGTCCAACAGACAGACAAGCTCTACATGGAGAACACGCTGCTGCGCGTTGCCGGCGCGCTGTTCTGCCACGACGCCAAGCGCGCACCCACCCACACCGAGCAAATCGAACTCAACAGGGGAGTGGCGGAAAAGAATATCGTCATCCGTCCCGATCCCAAGCTCGGACAGCCTGGCCCGCTTGGCCCACAAGATTTTCGTCGCGCTCATCAAGAAACATTCCGGCTACGGCCGGCCGACCCAAGCGGACGTGTCGTTCACCAAGCGCGAACTCATGCGCCTCATCGGCCGCGCCGAGTGGGGAGGCAAGCGCCAGCGAGCAGCTCGACCGCGCCCTCGAAGAAATTCACTACACGCTTCGTCCGAACGCCGCTTTACAAACCGCAGACCAGTTTGTGGAGCACTCGTTCAATATTTTTCCGGAGATTTATCTGGAGCGGCGCGAACACGCCACCGATCCGATCGAGGCGTGCACCGTGACGCTCGCGCGGCCCATCATGACCTCGCTGCAGGACGGACACTTCACCTGCCTCAATCACGCACTGATGCAGCAGCTCGGCACGATCGGGCAGGCGCTCTACATGCGGCTCTTTTTTCACTTCGCCAATTTGTACGACGGGCACCACCGAAGCCGCCTGTCGTTTTCAAAGCGCTACGACGACATCTGCGCCGAATGGCTCGGCGGGCTCTCGGTGCGCAAATATCCATCGAATATCGAGCAGGAGCAGCTGGGGCCGCACCTGCGCCAGCTCGTGAAGGCCGGATTTCTCGCTTCGTACAGCATCGACCGAAGCGCAAGGGCCGCGAGCGGCTTCGTCATAACGTTTCGTCCCGGCGCGGCATTCTTCACCGACTACGACCGATTTTATCGCCAGCCGGCCAGCAGGCGAGTGTTCAGTTCGAATTTTCACGCCGACCGGCAGCAAATCGCGGAGCCGCTCAAGGTCGCGTACCTCTTTGTCGAAAAGCGCAACGGACCGCGCAAGCGCCGGCATCCCTTAGGCGTCCGTCCAAGGACGTGGAGACCGCCAAGTACCTTCTGGCCGACGTCCCGTTCGCGGACATCCCGGATTTTCTCGATTATGCGCTCGCCGAGGCAAGAAGACCCGCTTCGACGTGCAGACCTTGGGCGGGCTCAAGCAATACCTGTCCCGCTACCAGGAACGCACGCGCACAGCGGGCCGCGGCAAAGGCAACCCAGGCCCGGCGCCAAGGCCGAGGACAAGGCCACTAAGCGGCGCATGGATTACGACCGCTTCCGGCGCGCGGAGGCTGACCGATTGTTCTCAAGCCTGCCGGCCAAGGAGCGGCGCCGCGATCGAGGCTGCCGCACACGCCAAGGCACCCCGCTTTGGCGCGGGGAAGTGGGTCCGCTCGCTCAGACCATGTTCGAGATCGAACGCGCCCGCATCACGGCAGGCCGCGACATCCGGCAAAATTCCGTCGCTTGAGGAGTGGCAGCGCCGCGGCGCCTAACACTTAAGCACGCTACAAAAATGTCTCATACCTCGTGCTCAGGGGTGGGGCTTTTGACCCGAAGAGGCTGGGGCTTCTCACCCAAGCAAGTGGGGCTTCTGACCGAAGACGATTCGACAACCAAAACTGCAAAATCTGTTGCAGCAAAACGCCGTTCTCGGAAACGGCCGACGCGCCTTATATATTCCAATAAATATTCCACACACGACCGTGTGTTCTCTCTTAAAGGAAAAGGAAGGTCGCCGCGACCGGGTACAATGACCGGTACAATCCCGTTTGTACCCTCAGCGACCTACTCCGAACCCGCAAATTCTTGCAGGTGCTCACAATTTCCCCCCGCTTTTGTCGGGCGTGCCGCCCGACCCCGTGCCCCCACTTCGCCTGCAATGCTGACGCTTGAGCGTCTTGCATTGCCAAAGCTAGGCGAAGCTGGGGGCCCTCCGCATAACCGTCGCAAGCGACGGTGCGGAGTGCTGGGCGCACGGGGTCGGCCGGCAGAGCCGACGCCGTCGCATAGTCGCGCGCTGGGGCGCGCTCCTTGCTTTGGGCTGCCGACAAATGCGGGGGGTGGTGCTCTCGACAGAGCACAAAATCAATCGCGGGGACTGCTATCCACACGCAGAAACAAGCACTCAAGATTTATACTCAAACCACGGGGTGCTTGCGCGTTGCGCACTCCGGGGCAGCTCCCACGTACCGCGCCGGCACGCTCCACCACAGGCTGCCCGGCGGGCCCGACCGTCAGCTCGGCAGATGACGAGTACGGGCCACCACGCCGCGTTGGCGGGTGGATCGCACGGGGAGCTGCCCCGGGCCTATGGAACCAGACCAAGCACCCATCATTGCAAAAACCTCCACCGGAGGAGGTGTCGCGTTCTCGCGGCAGGAGCGCGAGCGGCATGTCTACTTCGTCGGCAAGTCCGGCTCCGGCAAAAGCACCGCACTGTTCAATCTCGCCATGCACGACATCCATGCAGGGGAGGGAATAGCCGTTATCGACCCGCACGGCGACCTTGCCGAAGCCATCATCGACGCCATGCCGCCCGAGCGCACACACGAGGTGTGCTATCTCAACGTCGCCGACACCGAATTTCCGGTCGGGTTCAATCCGCTGGCCGGTATTCCGCCGCGCGCGCCAGCCGCTCGCCGCGGCCGGCGTGGTGTCCGCGTTCAAGCATCTGTGGCGCGACAGTTGGGGACCGCGGCTTGAACACTTTCTCTACAACGGCGTCGCGGCGCTCCTCGCGAGCCCACGACCGAGCCTCATTGACCTGCCGCGGCTCTATACCGACGACAAATTCCGCGAGCGGGTGACCGCTCGCGTGACTGATCCTTTCGTCGCCCGTTTCTGGCTACAGGAGTATCCGAGCTACGACCGGCATTTCCAGGCCGAGGCGGCCGCACCGATTTTCAACAAGGTCGGCCAGCTCGCCGCCTCGCCGGTCCTGCGCAACATCCTCGGCCAGACATCGCCCAAGTTTGACCTTGCCTACGCGATGGATAATCGAGCGCATCCTCATCGCCAATGTCGCGCCGCCCGAAAACAGCAACCGGCGTGTGCTCATTGCCAACCTGGCCAAGGGGCGGATAGGGGAGCAGGCGTCGAATTTGCTCGGCTCGCTCTTGCTCTCGCATCTGCAACTCGTCGCCATGGCGCGTAGCGACCAGGCGCCCGAGAACCGGGCGCCGTTCTTCGTCCATGTCGACGAGTTTCAAAATTTCAGCACTGACGCCTTCGCGTCGTTGCTATCCGAAGCCCGCAAATTCAAAACGCATTTCTGTCTCGCAAACCAGTATCTCGACCAGGTGAGCCCATCAGTGCGCGCCGCAGTGCTCGGGAACGCCGGCACGCTCATAGCCTTTCGCGTATCGAGCAATGATGCGGAATTGCTCGCACCGGAATTTCATCCGTCTGCCGGCGCCCGAGCTGGCCGACCAGTCGCCGTTCACTGCGTGGCTGCGGCGCGCAGATGCGGACCGTCGAGCAATCTACCTTGAGCCGCCACTATATCCCGCACGCAATCGCCGAGCGCAGATTATTGCGCAGAGCCGCCGCAATTTTGGCCGCGCGCGTGAGCTCATAGAGCGAACCTTTAGCGCCAAACAGGGCAGGGGAGCGTAGCGCGTCGCCCTTGCGCGCGATCAAGGCAACCCATTCGGGCGCCCTACGGGCGGCCTTGACGCGCTCGGCCAGCGCACTGTGGCGATTGCGATCGGCTCCGGAGGAACGGCTAATCAATCTCACCCGAGGAACGAGGGTGGTGGAAAAGACGGCGTATGCTATATTGTGTGTATGAGCCCGAACGTCAAAGAACTTCTAAAGCACGTGGAATCCTGGCCGCAAGAGGATCAGGAGGAACTGGCCGACGTGGCGCGCGTAATTGAAGCACGCCGCACGGGTGTCTATCGATTGTCCGATGAGGAACGCGCGGCCGTGCGTGAAGGAATGGCAGCAGCTCGGCGCGGTGAGTTTGTTCCGGATGACGAAATGGAAAAGTTCTACCAGCTGCACCGGAACGCATGAGGGTTCGGTTCACCCGGCCGGCGCAAGCCGACCTGCAGCAAATATACGCCTACGTCAGCAAGGAAAATCCAACAGAGGCGTCGCATGTGGTCGCGAGGCTCGTTGAGCGTGCGCGAAACCTCGGCAGTTCGCCGAACGAAGGTCGCGCAACCGATGAGCCCAACGCTCGGGTGATTGTTGTGCCGCGACTACGTTACTTCATCTTTTATACGGTCGAGGGTGATGAAGTGCAAATCACTCACATCCGGCACACTTCGCGCCGCAGACCGCCAGGATGGCAGCGTTGAATTTCAACACACAAAACAGAAAAGGGTAGGGCATCCTCAATTCGTGGCTCAACAGAGCCACAGAATATACGTCGCACAAGATTACTTTCGCGACACATAAATCTCGCTTAGTCAAGATTATCTCAACCCCACTCGCCGTGCTATTATGTTTGCATGACAAAATTACTGGAACAGGCCATTGAACGCCTGCGTCAATTGCCAGAAAACATGCAAGACAGCGCAGCTCGTGCCCTAATTACTCAGCTGGAGGAAGAGCCGGAATCTGGAGATCTCCAAGCAATCCGGGAAGGCCGACAAGAATTCCGCCGCGGCGACTTCGTGTCCCTCGACAAATGGAGAGATGAAATGGGGCTTGGTGATCACTAGCGGAGCCAAACGGCAGCTTCGTCGGTTGTCCGCGTTGGAGCGTAACCAAGTTGACCATGCCTTCGCGGAAATGTGTGATGACCCCTACAGCGGCGACTTTAAATTCCTGCGCGGGAGCGGCGGGGCTTTGCGCCGCCGTGTCGGAGACTGGCGCATACTTTTTGAACTCGACACGGAAAAGAATTTGATTGTGATAACCGGCGTACGCCGCCGCGCTTCAAACACCTACTAGCTGGTCTCTCTCCCCCACTGCCATAATGCCCTGGGACACGGCCGCCGCAATTGTGGTAACCTGACTCTCGCCTTGGAGCGGTCACTCCATGCCTGACCACAAATATCGCATCGGCCAGATTGTGTATGTCTCGCCCATGTTCAGCCGCAACGTCCCCGGCGGTGCTTATAAAGTTACCAAGCAACTGCCCGACGGTTCTGCCGGGGAGCACGAGTACAGGATCAAGAGTATCAACGAACCGCACGAACGCGTCGTGCGTGAAAGCGACTTGTCGAAAGCCTAAATGCCACCGTCTAGGACTTCCGCGTACCTCGACAGAGTGCTATCGTTCACGCTGATCTGTGGTTAACTGGGGAATGTCGATTTAAGGGGGGCAACATGAAGCTATCAACAATTTTGTACGCGTCCGTTGTGGCTGTGCCGGCATTGGTGCTGCCGGCAGAGGGCGCGTTTGCACGCGCCTCCTGTCCTGCGGGCAGTAAGGAGGTCACGACCAGGAATGGTACATCGATGTGTGTCGCCACTGGGCCGAAGGCAGTAGATACTGCAAGAATCAAATGCCCTAAAGGTTGGGAGCACATACCGGGGGGATGTTGTTACAGACCGCAGGGAGGTTGCCCGTAGAATATGAGGCTCCTTGGCCCACCTGATCCATCGCCCCACGCACATCTTAAGCGGAGAGGCGACGGCGTGTTTGCTTAATACATAATTGCCTTTCAAAAGAGCCACCACACGCCCAAGTAGGTAACTTGCGCTAAACACCTGTGTTTGTTAGCCTATCTGAAGCTCTCCGCCTTGTTGACCGCCGCCTGAATCCTCGGGCGCCGGTCGTGCAAGACGGAGAAATAGATGCTTGACATAGAGACCGGCGCGACCGCGCCGCACAGCTCCCCCACCCCACCGATCGAATTCCTCACCATCCAGCTCATGCCGCTTTCAGAAGGCGGCATATCGGCTTCGCTCAGAGCAACGACATTCGACGAAACCGATTTCGAGCTTCTGGACCAAGACATCGCCAACGTGCGGCTTGCCACGCTGGAGGAGCTCGTGGCGCTCATCCGGCCGCACATGCGCATCGCCCCTCGGCTTTCGTAAGGGGGCGTGCATGGCTTGGTTTCGCAACTACTACCGGTGCGCTCGCTGTAATCGAACGTGGACCGACGAGTGGTCGGCCACGTGCGACGATGATTGCCCGCACTGCGGTGCGCGGCATATGTCGCCGTACAAAAGCGAGGACGTGGAGGACGGCGATGAATAAAGTCGCCGCTCCCCTCTCCAAGTCTGACCGCATCCGGGTGCTGAACGATAACTTCCGCAGCACCTTCGTCGGCGCCAGGTGGCGATGACGCAGGGTGTGGCTGAACTGCCACTCGATACCAAAGCCCGCGTCATCTTAGCGGTTCAGTCCTTCAGCAATTTCACGAAGGACAATGACCCGCACCGCGAGCACGACTTCGGCAGCTTCACGGTTCAGGGAGAGACCTACTTCTTCAAGGTCGACTACTACGCTCTCGACATGCAAGCCGGTTCCGAAGACCCCGCCGACCCGAACGTTACGGCGCGCGTGCTCACCATCATGCGCGCCGACGAGTACTGACTTCCCCACCAACCTCGAAGGAGTTGACTATGGCTACTCAACAGCCCACCTACCAGGCGTACACCGTCGTCAAGCGCGAAGGCCAAGACGATTTCTGGCTCAACATCGGCGCCGCGTTCATGCATCAGGATGGCGAAGGCTACAACGTCATCCTCCAGGCGCTGCCGATCAACGGCAAAATCGTTCTGCGTCCGCCGAAGGCGCAGACCGACGAGCCGCCGGCCAAACCGGCGGAGCGGCGCACCGAAAGGCGCCGCGACAAGTAATCTCTATAAAAAGAGAATCCGGCAACGCAACGCAATCCGCATTTTGTCAAGTGCCCCTGAAATTGTGTGCCAAAAACTGTGCACCTAAAACAGTGCCTCTGGCACTGCCCGCTTCCGTGAAGCGGGCTAACAAATAACAGCTCTTTGAACTTCGCAGCTCGCATCAGCGCTACGCTGCAAACTCAAGCCCCGCCACTCACGTGCGCGGGGCTTTTCATATGACAGCCGGGAGGAAATCCTCCTCCGGCCTTACCGACCGAGCAGCTTGCGCTTCTCCTCGAACTCGGCCTTGTCGATCTCGCCCTTGGCAAAGCGCTCATCAAGAATGTCGAGGGCGGCGCGGCCGTGGCCGTGGCCGCCGCAACAGGGGCACCCACCATGGCCATGGTGGAAGCCGTGGCCATAAAACGGATAGCCATGGGTCGCCCAGCGCACCAGCCACACGAAGATGACCATCATGCCAATGATGGCGAGCAGCACGAAGAACAGCACGAAGATCGGGGCGACTACCATGAAGGGATGCCAGCCCCATCCCAGGCCCGCCCCACACCATGTGACCATAGCCGTACGGCGCGGCGGGGACGTTCGGCGCTGCCTGCCCCTGCTGCTGGGCAAGCGCTGGTAATGTCGCAACGGCGAAGACGAGTGAGACGGCGAACGCCGCTAGAGGTTTCGCGTGCGCGCGGATCGTGTCTGTGGAGAGCATTCTGGACATAGCACGACCTCCCAAAAAATTATTGTTATCAATCCCCTTATCATCCCGTCCGGGGCCGCCGTCCATGATGTAGATCAACGCTAATACGCCTGCGTCACCTGCCGATTTCCTAGTGGCCGTCAAATAGCCGCTCTTTGAACTTCCAGCTCGGCTAATGCCGACGCTCGAAACTCAAGCCCCGCCAATACGGCGGGGCTTTCTTTGTTCGTTACAATTTTCCGCACCTTCTGTTCTGAAACGTTTTTACTATATCCATTCACAACCTCAGAAATGAGGCAATCCTTTCTGGTACTACTAAACTTGGCGGTTTCCGATCAGCAGGTTTATCGGGGCCGCCTCCTTCCCTTGTATTGCTCAACCCATGTGGGTATGGTCGCCGCGCACGAGACATTACTATGAACTCAGATCAGGCCCGCCAACGGGCAGAAAAAAGTTTTAAGCAGGAAGAACGCGCGCAGGATGCTCGCACGGCGATGGCCGAATATGAAGCCCGAGCTCGTGCCACTCGTGAAAAGACCGCACGTTTGAAGGCGCTCCGACTAGCCAAGGAAGCCGAAGCGCTTAATTCTGACCGCGACAAATAACTGCTCTTTGAATATCCGGGCAATCTCCACGTTGGAGAACTACGCAAATAACTCCAGCCCCCAACAACAATTGCATTTTGTCAAGTGCGCCTAAAACAGTGCCGCAGGCACTGCCCGCTTCGGTGAAGCGGGCTAACAAATAACAGCTCTTTGAACTTCGCAGCTCGCATCAGCGCTACGCTGCAAACTCAAGCCCCGCCACTCACGTGCGCGGGGCTTTTTCGTAGGCAGACATTACCCTACATAGACGACGCGCTTCTGCTCCGCTTCCTCCGCCGCAGTTGTGGGAAGCACCGGCAGTTGAAGCACCGTTGCCTCCTGACCCACATATAGGTGTGTCAGAAGAACAATCTCCCCATCCGGAAATTCCAGCGCATCATGATGCCTCCACAGTTCGTGCTTATTCACTTGCCGGAAGATTGCCGTTCTGTGACCTATTGTTCGCGCACTCCAAATGGGAAGTCCGATTGGTCGAAATGTCACCGCGCTGGAAAACGCAAGCTCGGTTCCCGGAAGAACGCAAACCGCTACCGCAGAATCTTCCGCCGCGGCGAACCCACGTGTGCCCATACCGAAGTCACGGATCGTGAGTGTGTCGCCGACCTTTGCAGGCCGCGACCTAATGCTCTGTAAGCTGTAGTCGCACATGCCTAGGAACTCCTGTTGTTGAAGCCCCACAGCCCTAGGCGATAACGATACCGCAACGCTTCCACCCCGCCGTTCGGGTGTCAACAAAAGATTCATTAAACTTTCAACCTTGCCATCTGCTATCGTCTGCGCTGTTTAAGAGCTCATCTGTAACAGCAAGCGTTGAAGTTATGCCGGCGGACGGCCTGACCTATTACCTATATCGCGCCTCGGCTGGCGGATCCTCTTTTTGGAGATGGGAGGTAGTTCGTCAGAGCCGCACCGAAATGCCCTTAAAATCGGGATATGTGTACGGCACTAAGACCGACGCGAAGCGGCGCGCCGAGGTTGCAGTGTCGCTTCTGGCATATGCCGAAAAAATCGCCATCAAGCAAAAACCTGAAGGCCGCAAATAGTCTGCTCCCCATTCGCAAAGATAAATAACAGCTCTTTGAACTTCGCAGCTCGCATCAGCGCTACGCTGCAAACTCAGCCCCGCCACTCACGTGCGCGGGGCTTTCCTTTGTTCGTTCTGATTCGCTAGCAATCGCTGCAGCACTCACCATTCCAAGCTTCGCGGCCTTCTTTAATAAGCAGCCATACAATCGCAAGCGAGCCAACGCTATCAATCCACCAAAATCCAAAGAGACCTTGTGCACCAAGGCTTACAACCGCCACCAGCGACAACCACCCGCACGTGATTGATTCCATTGCGTCAGCCCGCAACGCCCGGCTGCCTAGTTTTTCAGCGAGGTCGATCTTGTGGCGCGCCAGGTACCGCATGATTGGGATGGCCGCCGCCGTCAGAATTAGTCCCGGCAAGGAAGACTCCTCGCCATGCTCGGTCCATAGATGCCAGCCCGCAGCAAGCACAACGTAAGCTGCGAGCACAAACAGCAATATCCCACCAACCCGGCTCGCAAGCCGTTCCGCATCTTCAGAAAATGCTTGTCCATGCCGGAGCTCGACTGAGAGTCTCCACAAGAGCACTCCGGCAGATATCAACTCGATAACGCTATCCAACCCGAACGCGATCAGAACGAGGCTGCCCGCGGCTGCGCCGGAAATCAGCGCCACCACCGCTTCGATGCTCATCCAGCCAATGGTCAGCCATTCAAGACGGAACACCTCTCGAATAAGTGCTATGCGGTCGTCTGCCGGGTTTGCCGGCAATACCAAAGGCGGCGGTGTGCAACACGCATCCGCGCAAGGTTCCGCAAGCTTGTCCATCTTATTCATTGCAGCTCCAACCGATCCGACTATGCCCCGACTGTAATATGGTCAGGGCCAGCTGCAACTCTGAACGCGAAGACTACCTCCTTAGTGACGCCCGCCACCTAACTTCCAAACTCAGCCCCGCCACTCACGTACGCGGGGCTTTCCTTTGAACAAACTTCCAGCTACAAGACCAGCGCATATACACGGAGATATTTATATGAAAAATGGAACAAAGAGACGCCTGTGGACATCCATACAGGTTCGCGAGCTGAAAACACTAGCGCGAAAGAAAACGCCAGCTGTAAGAATTGCACGAACCCTGAAACGGACCGAAGGTGCAATCCGGCAAAAAGCACTGCACATCGGCCTCTCTTTGGATTCCCGCGCCTAATCTTCAAACAAATTGAACCTTCAGGCTCGGCAGCGATGCCTACGCTCGAAACTCAAACCCCGCCACTCACGTGCGCGGGGCTTTTTTCCTATCATTTCGTGCATATATATATATCCTGCAACGCTATAGGGTCGCATTTCTGCGCCTGTAGCAGCATCTATCAACACCGCAATGAAAGGGGTTGTGTCGGAACAGACACGCCGAAAAGAAGATGATTGTGACGATGAATTCAAAGGAAGTCCTGAAGAAGCGAGCAGAGGCACGCTTCAAGCAGGAAGCGCGCGCGTTAGATGGTCGAAAGGCGATGACCGAATATGAAGCGCAAGTTCTCGCCATGCGCGAAAAGACCGCCCATTTGAGGGCCCTTCGATTAGCTCGCGAAGCTGAGGAACAGCTCCACGAACACGCCGCGCCGAAAGCAAATGTTCGGCCGCTCAAGAGCCGCGGCACGCGATGACGGCTCTCTGAACTCCGTGGCTTGCCTCAATGTTGCACCGCGAGCTCAGCCCCGCCACTCACGTGCGCGGGGCTTTTTCTCAATACCACATCTCCATTCGCAAACCACGTTGATCAATTTCTTCTGCGCATTCGAGTTTCGTCGGACTCAACGCCGCTATTGCGGCAGCGCATGCATCAAAAAGGTCGTCGGCCCTCGCACCAGTGCCGCGAATTTCCACAAGCCAACGGTCAATTTCATTAAATCCATTATTCAACAGCTCAATGCGCCGTTGCTTTCGACCGTCGTCGGTTTTTTTGTTACTGAGATGCTTATTTTCCTTCAGGTTTCTGAAGGTGAGCTCAGGGTGCGTCTCTCGTATCCGTTCCTGCCGTTTCGGTGTCATTAATGCGTCGACTTCCGCGATCTTTGGTAAGATGGCATGCGCTTGCCTTGCGATGCCCTTCCCGTCGGTCTTCTTCCCCCATGCATTTGCTGCTTGATAATCGTCCAGATAGCACCGTTCCAATAACGGGCGACGCATACCCAAAAACACACGCGGCCGCCCCTCTCCAAGCACCAATCGCGCCGCTCGGTCGCACGCTCTGTACCCCGCTTCCGGCAGACCAATCGGAACGTCGATCAGAGTCATCGCAGCATCAAACTGCAGAATTTCATCGATAGTGGATGTAGTTTTGAAACCTTTGCCGGCTGCTGTCAACGCCGCTTGAAAGATGCATCGGTTTTCCGGAGCAAAAATACATCAATGATACTGTCAAGAAGGCCCCCGAACTGGGGGCCTTTTCGTCAGGCATCAGGCTTGGTTGGGATTATCCGCCGGCAGGTCCGAACTGGCACGGCGTGACCGGCGCTTGCTCTGATTGAGCCTGTAGCTGTCGCCGTTCATTTCCAGGATATGGACGTGGTGGGTGAGCCGGTCGAGCAGTGCACCGGTGAGCCGCTCGGAACCGAACACGCTAGTCCATTCGTCGAACGGCAGGTTGGAGGTAATGACGGTTGAGCCGCGCTCATATCGCTGGCTGAACACCTCGAACAACAGCTCGGCGCCGGTCTGTGAGAGTGGCACATAGCCAAGCTCGTCGATGATCAGGAGCTTGTATCCGGAGAGTTGCCGCTGCAGGCGAAGCAACCGCTTCTCATCGCGGGCCTCCAGTAGTTCATGGACGAGAGCCGCGGCGGTATAGAAGCCGACCGACAGCCCCTTCTGGCAGGCCGCGAGACCAAGCCCAAGGCCGATATGGGTCTTGCCGGTGCCGCTGTTGCCGACCGCGATGATGTTCTCCCGGCGGGTCACATACTCCGAGCGGGCGAGCTCCAGCACGAGGGTCTTGTTGAGCGACGGAATGGCGGTGAAGTCGAAGCTGTCCAGGCTCTTCACGGCCGGGAACCGCGCCTCCTTGATCCGACGCTCCACCATGCGCCGTTCGCGGTCGATCAACTCTAGTTCGGCCAGGCGCAGCAGAAAGCGAATATGATCGAGGCCCTCGGCGGCGCATTGCCGGGCGAGCTTGTCGTACTCGCGCAGGAACGTCGGCAGCTTGAGCGCCTTCAGGTGATGGGCAAGCAGAAGCTGGGGCGTATCGGTCATGATGCCGCCCCTGCCAGCAGGCCCAGGTACATCTTGGCCGACGTCATAGCCACATGGGCTTGCGGCAGATACGGATAGATCGTCATGTCGAGGCGCGGTGGTCGCCGTTCGATGCGGCACAGCACCAGATGCTTCACTGCATCGAAGCCGATTGCTCCACGCGCGATGGCGTCGCGCACCGCGGCAGCGACGTCATCGGCGCGGAATACCTCCATCAGCCGCAGAACCTGCACAAACTCGCGCTTGCCCTGCTTGCCCATCCGGGCTTCCAGAAGACGCCGCAGCGTGGCGAACTCCTCCGGCAAGCCCCAGCCGGCCAGCGGCGCAGCCTGGTCTAGCGCGTTGACCTTCTGCTCGATCAGCGCCAGGTAATGCAGCGGATTAAAAACGAAGTCTTCCCGCTCGTAGGAGCGCGGATGACGTGCGATCACCTCCGCGCCGCATGAGATCACCACGTCATGGACATAACCGCGCACAATTACATCGCGGTGGCCGTAGGTCGTCGGCACCGAGTAGTCGTTGAGCCGGTAGCGCACCAGCGACAGCGAGGAGACAGTCGTGGCCACCTTCTCGCAAGCATCGTAAGGCGCAGGCAGCGGCATTTGAAAGGCGGCAAGATCACGCTCCAGTCGCTCGCCGATCGTCCCATCACGGCCACGCAAACAGTCAGCCATTCGACGGCGGCAGCATTCCAGCAGATAGGTATTTAACGCCTCGAAGCTCTCGAACACCGGGATTGGTACGAGGAAGTTACGGCGCGCATAGCCGACGAGCCCTTCGACTTTGCCCTTGTCGTTGCCTTTGCCAGGCCGGCCGAACCGATCCTCGAACAGGTAGTGCGATTGCAGCTCGGTGAACACGCGCGTGCGTTGCCGCTTGCCATCACCGAGGATGCTGGCCACCGCGATCTTGGTATTGTCATACAGGATCGACTGGGGAACCCCGCCGAAGAATGAAAACGCTCGAACATGGCCATCGCAGAAGGCTTCCGTCGTCTCGGCCGGATAGCCAACCACGAAGCAGGCGTCTGAGTGCGGCAAGTCAAATGCGAAGAAGTGGATCTTGCGCTCGATGCCACCAATGATGCCGATGGCTTCACCAAAGTCTGCCTGAGCATGCCCCGGCGGATGCACCAGAGGCACGAACATCTCCTGAGCCCGCTGACGCCAGCCGGCCACGTAATCCTTCACAATCGTGATGCCGCCTGTGAAGCCGTGCTCGTCCCGAAGCCGCTCGAAGACCCGTTTTGCCGTATGCTGCTGCTTCTTCGGCCGCGACTTGTCGTCCCCGAGAATGCGGTCAATCACAGGAATAAATGGATCAAGCTTCGGTCTTGCCGGCGGCTTCTTGCGCACATAACCCGGCGGTACCGAGAACTTCATCATCTTGCTCACCGTCCGGGGATCGATCCCAAAACGGCGGGCCGCCGCCCGCTCGCTCAGGCCCTCAATCTGGACCGCATAGCGAACCCGTCCATATAGCTCCACGTTCTTCATCCCCCGCCCTTCGCTGATTCGAGCAAAAGGCAATCGCTGCCGGATTATTGTTCCGGCGCAACCGGAATACCCGGCCGCTCCATTGAGGGATTTTGTCTCCGGCGCTTACAGAGTTGAGAGATTTCCGACGATTGGCCGACCGGGCCATTCCGCCACAATCAAAGTAGCCCACTACCCTATTTTCGCACCGATCGGCAAATGAATGCCCGAGTCAGCTATTGCCGACTTGGGCGATCTTGAAAGCTAGCGCTGGTGGGGCTTTATCGCACCTGGATTTGGCCGCCCGCAGCGCTCGGTTCAGAGCGGCCGGAACCGCCATCAGTCCACAATGTCCGAAGCTTGCATGGATTCTATTTCAGAAATGGATTCTGAATTGTAAGTCCCTCAAAGCGCTGCCCGTGCTGAAAATCCTCGCTGTAAAGGATTAAGCAGCCAGCTTGCAGAGCCGCCGAGACGATGAGACTATCGTAAAAATGAAAAGCGTGATCGCGGGCGATGCCAATCGCCGCCTCGTGAATTTCCATCGTCAGTGGGCGTGGCGGATCGAGCAGTGCTTTTAGCACGTCCAAGATTTTTGCAATTTCGCTCCAGCCCCGACGTTGCTTGCGACGTGAGACATTCACGAACTCGTTGAGAACCTGAACGCTGATGGTTCCTCCGGCTGCGAGGATTGCCTCGGCTCTTTCGCTGCGCGGATCGTCCGAAGTGAAGGCATAGACCAGGATGTTGGTGTCGACAAACGGCTTAACGCTCATTGGCTTCGTCTCGATCGAACTTGAAGCCCGGTGGCAGAGGGCGTTTGAGCGCGCGTAGCCGCTTTAAAGCGTCCTCCCGCTTGCGGTCGGGGCCGACCTCGAACTTGCGCATTCCGGCGACCGTGATTTCCACTTCGTCGCCTACTTTGAGTTTGAGCACCTCGACCAAAGCCTTGGGTAGGCGGACAGCAAGACTGTTGCCCCATTTGGCGACCTGCATGATGACCTCCTAGATATACATCTTGTGTGTGTATCATATAGCCTTATCATGGGGCGCCGGCAAGCCCGATGCCGTGCTCTCGGTTCGCGCTGGTTTCGTCCGGAAGATGCTGAGTTGTGTGGCGTTATCACACCTGCGAGCCGGGTCGGTAGGCGACCAGCTCGGCGTCGGAGAGAGAGTCCCGATCGACAGCTTGCAGCTCTCGGTGTTTCGCAATGGCAGCTGGTTTCTGGTTCTCGTCCCAGTCGCGAAGCTGCTCGCGCCATAGTTTTTGCGCGTAGACCTGCTCGGCGCGCTGAAAGCGCTGAGGGATTTCCGCGTCCGGAGCTGGCAGCACCTGATAGTAGAAGCCCCTCACGTAGCTGAACTGGAGACCATCGATGAGCATCCCATAGAAGCGGGCGAAGTCGTTGGTGCCCTTCTTGAAAGAGGGAGGGCGAGTCTTCCTGGAAGTAGCGTGCCGCCGGAAAGGGAACGGGGTCCTGCTCCTACGTTCCTGGCCCGGGGGGACCTGAAGCGTCCCGCCGACGCGTTGGCAAGCTACGACAGAGCGATCGCGCTGAAGTCTGACTATGCCGAGGCGTACGGCAGCCGCGGCAATTCGCTGCAGGACCTGAAGCGTCCCGCCGACGCGCTGGCGATCCGCCAAATCGACCTTGCCCTTTAGTCGAAGTGTGTTCGTGACGTTAACCGCCATTGCGGGTGAAAGTTTTAGCGTCACACGCCGCTATTTTATCGACCGCTCTTTGATCTTTCAGACTCGGCAGTAATCCCTACGCCTGCAACGCAAGCCCCGCCATTGAATGTGCGCGGGGCTTTTTCGCCTTCACAATGAAGACGGGAATTATCCTACATAAGCGACGCGCTTCTGCGTCTCTTCCTCCGCCGCAGTCGAGGGCTGCACCGGAAGCTGAAGCACCGTTGCCTCCTGACCCTCACCTAGGTGCGTCAGGAGAACGGTGCGCCCGTCCGGAAATTCGAGCGCATCATGATGTACCCGCGATTCGTGCTTGTTCACTTGTCGGAAGATTGCCGTCGCGTGATCGAGTGTTCGCACCCTCCAACGCGCGAAGAAGCGCACATGTGGATCTGTGACGGTCACCGCGCTGGAAAACGCAAGCTCGGTTCCCGGAAAAACGCAAACCGCCACTCTAGCATCTTCCGCCGCGGCGAACCCACGCGTGCCGGTACCGAAGTTACGTATGGTTAGTATGTCGCCGACCTTTGCAGGACGCGACCTAATGCTCTGTAGGCTATAGTCGCACATGCCTAGGAACTCCTGTTGTTGAAGCCCCACAGCCCTAGGCGAAAACGATACCGCAACGCTTCCACTCCGCCATTCTGGTGTCAATAAAAGATTCATTAAACTTTCAATCCCCGCGGCAACGCCTACGACTGCAACTCAGCCCTGCCACTGAATGCGCGCAGGACTTTTCGTATCGAGCTTTCATTGTCGTTTTCCGCACCGCGCGCCAAATTGCCAACACTGGCATGTCAACTTTAATCGAAGACGAATTGAGTTTGCGCTGCCCATCATTCGCCATACGATTTTCTTTGCGAATTTATGCTCTAGATCTCGATGAATTCAATGGAGGGGCGTCATGTGCAAAGCGCTGTTCGCGGTTACCGTTTTCGCTGGATTGACGGCACCACTATCCTTCGTCGTCGGTACTGCGGCTGCTGACCCATAAGTGGTGCGCTGAGTACTCCGGCGGAATGGGAAGCGCCAATTGCGGCTTTGTTACGCTTGAACAATGCCAGGCGACGATCTCCGGCGGTGGCGGCTTCTGCAGGATAAATAACTTCTACACCGGCCCTGACGAAAAGCCCGCTTCGCCCAAACGAAAACGCAACCCGAGCTAACCGCGGCAGCTCCCTTTGGTTTCTAGAAAACCGGTTTGCTAGCCTGTCGCGTCGGCAATACCGTGCTCCGTTGCGCAGGCACCTAGTTAGCAGGGCCTCAAAAGCAGAGCCCCCGATCGGTTTGCTTCCGAAAAACTCAATTTTCTTGATCTGTCCCCGTAATTCACAGGCACACGCTTAAAGCCATAAAATAAAAGAGTTGACATGGGCTGGCCTATATTTTGCGCCGGCTTTCTTTCTTTCGCCTTATTTTAAAACACCAAATCAGACAATTTTCCCAAACATTTCCACCGTTTTGTTGACAGCATCCGTTGGCTTGGCCGTTCCTATTGCAAGGAGCCACTAATGACGAAACGTCGAAGCCGCAAACTAATAGAAGCCGACCAGTTCAAATCTACGCGCTTCGCGTAAGCAGCTTTTTCTATCAACGTCGCATCATCCCCATCGCGTTCCGATCAAGATGCTTATTCCAGTCAACACCGCAGCTACCGCTGTAAAGCCTGCGGCCCACGCATTGAGCCGGCTTTGCTTTGCAATCCCCGCTGCAACTTTTGCCACATCCCCTTCAAAAGAACCGTCCAAAGGCAAATGCTGGAAAAGCGATAGTTCCGAGGGCGTCTTTATCAGCGATGCTCGCAGCCAGAACGATGCTGCGACGAAAGCAAATGCCGCCGCTGCTACATCGATGTAGAACTTCCAAGCTGCGAGTGGGTCTGCCAAGTTCTTCAGCCAGTCCATGATAGATTCCCCAAGTTACTCATCGCGGCCGCGCCCATATTTATGCCAGAAAACGAGAAATGAGATTGGAGTTGCCGTTGATCTCTCGCAATAAGAATGAGCAGGGAAGAATGGTCTGATCAGGCCACACTTGTATCATTTCGCGACGTTCAGCCCAATACTCTGCTGCATGGGTATACTCATCGTGCATCATTCCTTTCCTGGTGGGCCATTTGTCGCTCGATTGAACATTCATAGTTAGCCCCCTATCTTGTCGGCATCGACAGATTTTTCGATGCCAGCCATTCACTCAACTTTGACCACCGCCGTCGCCCCGAAACATTGCGAACCGCAATGGCGACGGCCTTCTTCTGACCGATGAGCACGACCAGTTTCTTGCCTCGGGTGACGCCCGTGTAGAGCAAATTTCGCTGCAGCATGGCGTAGTGCTGCGTCATGACCGGGATGACCACGGCTTGATATTCTGAGCCCTGGCTTTTGTGGATGGTCGCGGCGTAGGCCGGCACCAGCGTATCGAGTTCGCCAAACCCGTAGGTGACGGTGCGGCCATCGAAGTTGGCGGTGAGCTCGCCGTCGTCGAGGTCAACATTATCGATGTAACCGATGTCGCCGTTATAGACCTCTTTGTCGTAGTCGTTCTCGATCTGCATTACCTTATCGCCAGGAGCGAAGGTCCAACCGAAACGCTCGATTTTACGATCGCCGGCGGGGTTTAACGCCGCTTGCAGTTCGATATTGAGCGAGCGAGCGCCGACGCCACCTCGGTTCATCGGGCAAAGTACCTGGATATCGCGAATAGGATCGAGCCCGAAACGTTTGGGGATTCTTGTCTTCACCAGCTCGATGATGCGCGGCACGGCTGTTTCGGGACCGTCCACTTGTACGAAGTAGAAGTCGCTCTCGGTTCCGGGTGGGCTGAGATCGGGAATCGAACCCTGGTTGATACGATGCGCGCTGGTGATGATGCGGCTCTGCGCGGCCTGCCGGAACACCTCGGTGAGGCGCACCACGGGCACGGCGCCGGACGAGATGACGTCGGCCAGCACTTGGCCGGGTCCGACCGAAGGAAGCTGGTCAATGTCGCCAACGATCAAAAGGGCGGCCTTGTCCGGTACCGCCTTCATGAGCGCCTGCATCAGCATGACATCGACCATGGAGGTCTCGTCGACAACCAGCAGATTACAGTCGAGCGGGTTGTCGTCGCCGCGCTTGAAGCCGCCGCCCTTGGGATCAACCTCAAGTAGCCGGTGGATGGTCTTGGCCTCGAAGCCGGTTGCCTCGGTCATGCGTTTGGCGGCGCGGCCGGTCGGAGCACATAGCAGAAGTCTCGCCCCCTTCGCTGAGAGTATGCGCAGAATGGCTTTGACGATCGTGGTCTTGCCCACGCCGGGCCCGCCGGTCATGACCAGCACCTTGGACATTAATGCGAGCCGAATCGCAGCTACCTGACTTTCGGCAAGGGCTAGACCAATGCGCTCCTCAACCCACGGCAAGGCCTTGTCCGGATCGATCCAGGGCCAGGGCAGCGTGCCGTTCGCAAGCCGCATCAGCCGATCGGCAATGGTGCGCTCCGCGCGATACAGACTGACCAGAAATACACAGGGCGTATCTCCAACCCGGTCCGCGACCACCGTGCCCTCCTGCAGTTCGAGATCGAGCGCAGTGCGGACGAGTTCCTGCGGGACATCGAGCAGCTTTTCGGCAAGCGGCACCAACTCATCGGTCGGCAAGCCGCAATGCCCTTCGTCCGTTGCCTCGGTCAGCGCATAGGAAATGCCGGCGCGAACTCGGATCATCGCGGTCTTCTCGATGCCGAGTTTCATCGCGATTGCGTCAGCTGTCTTGAAGCCGATGCCGCGGATATCACGTGCGAGGCGATACGGGTTCTCCGACATAATCTGCACGGCGTCAGCACCATAGGTCTTGTAGATGCGCACCGCCCGCGCCGTGCCGACGCCATTGCTGTGAAGAAAGATCATGATTTCGCGAACGATCTTCTGCTCGGCCCAGGCCGCGGTGATACGGCTGGCTCGTACGGGACCGATGCCTGTTACCTCGCGCAGGCGCTCAGGCTCCGCCTCGATCATGTCGAAAACCTTCTCGCCGAAAGCGCGCACCAGCTTGTTGGCGTAGATCGGTCCGATGCCTCGGATCATGCCGGAACCTAGGTATTTCTCTATGCCGTCGAGTGACGTAGGCTCCGAAGTCTTCAGAAACTTTGCCTTGTATTGCTGGCCATGGACGCGGTCATTGACCCATTCGCCCGACGCGGTGATCCACTCGCCGGCGGAGATCACCGCAGCGTGCCCGATCAACGTGACCAGTTCGCGGTGGCCGCGTGCCTTGATCCGCAAAACGCAGAAACCGTTGTCTTCATTGTGGTACGTGACGCGCTCGACGAGACCCGCCAGCACTTCCTGGATTGATAAGTCCGGCTGCGGTTTTATGGGGCGTCGCATCATCTGTTTCGCCGCGGCGCGCGCGAGCTGTAAACTGTTCTCTTGCCCGAATCTAATTTCGAAAGATGGCTCAGTCGGATCGTCATTGGCAACCTACGTGGGACTTGCGGATGGTTGCGGTGGGCTCACAACGGTCGAGCTACCCGCCGAAGGCCGGGCTGCGCTCAATATCCAAATAAGGTGACGCGCGCCAGCACCGAGCCTCAATGAGATAGCACGGATTTGTCTAACTCGGCGATTGGATAGGTGTCGATGGCGTCAACGAAAATCAGGTCGTCGAGATCAACTGGCGGGCGCTCCGGATTTACGCGCAGAGGATATGTTTTGCAGCGCAATGATGGCGGTGCCCGCCTGAACCTGCCGGCACAGTTTGCATTGCCGAGTGCGCATCTCAATCTTTTGACCTAGCCGGGTGCTTTGCGAATGATGCGCGTGCTGCCGCAATGCCGGCTGCGACAACCCGTCCTAAAAATACGTAATTCTTATTCTGGTAAAATCGCTCCTTAATCAATTCCAGTGGCTTCACCTTATCAAAATCCAGGGTATATCTGCTTTCTTTTTCTCTTTCCTCTCACCCTTCGATTCAACCATCACCCGGCCCCGTATCGGACAGCTCAGTGCGCGCCGAACGCCATGCGTGCGCCCATGTGCCACGCGACCGCCCATAATAGAGCAGATTTCCGGCTTTCGCCATTTTTCCCTCCCTCGTGCTTTTCTCCTTCAAAAACCGATTTAACACCATACGAAGAGCTTTGAAGACATCGGCGGCCTGGTTGCGACTCGCAGGAGGTTGGTTGTTGACAGTATCGACCGGAATTTTCAAACTCCGTCGGAGCAACAAAACAACGGGGGAGGAAGGCGATGCGTACGGCAACGGTCGTTATTGCTTGCGTACTCTCATTCACGCTGGCCGGCTGCTTTGAAGGACCGCAGGGCCAAGCGGGACCGCCAGGCGAAAAAGGAACGGCTGGACCTACCGGACCGGTGGGACCAAAAGGCGATCCGGGTCCACCAGGCCCAATAGGGCCGGCCGGGCCGAAAGGTGACCCGGGGCCTCAAGGTGAAGCCGCACCACCCGGTGCCGCGGGCGCCGCGGCATTCCGCATCGTAACCAGCGACAAAACGGTCGCTTGCAATGAAAATGAGGTGCTGGTGTCGGTAGTCTGTTCGGCGGGGGCACCCAACGGGCCTGGATGCACTGCAGGAAGCACGACAACGGGCTTGTGCATGCGCAAGTGAGGTTCAACCGCTGTTCAAAAGGTGATCGCCGCCGTAACTCTCGCGTCGCGTGTGTTCAGCGCATAAATCTGGCAGCGGTCCTAATACGTTATTCGCCGGTACTTGTTCATCAGTAACCTCTCGCAATCTAAAGAGGTTACCCCTTCGTCGTCTTGCTCAATTATGCACTGGCTACTTGAATCGGGAAATCAAAACAAGGCGCCCGCGCCATTCTGCTCCGCCCGGCGAATTGGGCGAAGCATAGTTTTGGATCCCTGGCTCACGGCTGCGGCGCTGGCACGCATCGCTTTGACCATCTTGGTTCAAGGATGCAATTTACGAAATGCGCATCGATCCTGCAGCGGCATAATTGAACAGTATGGGGCCGGTGGCACATCCGGCCCTCCAAGGTCTTGCAGCGAATGAGATCGGGTGTGCGCGGATATCCATGATGGCCGGGAGCAAAATGCTCCCTTCAAAGGGCAGAATACAGATGAGCCAGACCAATTACCTCCAGATCGTCATATCCAGCTTGCAACGCGCGGCCGGTCCATACGGATGTGCTATTGATGAACCGGGTGGAGCGTCATACCGGCAACTCCCAGCGCGAGATTGACTCCAACTTGGCGCTCCACCGAAAGCGGTTGCAACGAAATGGACTTCCGTGTTCCGCCCACGAGAACATTGGCGCCCACGCCAACTCCTGCGGATATACCACCGCTAGCGCCGACAAACTTTCCGGTGAGCGCCTCATGCGGTATCGCACTCGTCTGCGCCAAGACTAGCCAGCTCATGATCCCTCCCGCCTTGACACCAAGGTCCATTCCAACTCGATTGACGGCGCCCGCATAATTTTGCGTCCAGCCGGCATCAGCTTTGAACTGGCAACGAAGCCTCTGATGGGATCCGACGATTAGCCCGACGCTTGCTGATGTCCGGCAAGTCAAGACACCCGCCCGTGTCATGCTGCCCTGTGCGTTGGCAGAAACAGCACCGAGCAGAGCGCCGAGAAGCAGCACTGAACCGAAGTAGCGTTTGATCATAACAAACCCCATCTGTTTCGCTTTTTGACGAGCATCAGCCTGAAATTGCCGGCCGAGATTCCCCAGATAGCGCCGACAAGAAAAGTGCCTCACCACGGATAGACATTACACTGTGTCGGGATTAATGCCCATGGTCGCGTCGGGGTCAAGGCTGTGTGAAACCAGTTATGTACGTCGTTCTGGCGCAAGATTGATTCAAACGCAATGCCGTTGGCGCATGAAAGATTCGCTAACCAAATGGGGCCCGTGAGGAAAATACAGTCCTTGCTCTCGCCCAAGGCATTTGGCTAAAACGCCGCCCTGAACACCCGCCCAGCAAGAGTCCGCGTATCCATTCGACATTGTTCAATTCTATTGGCCAAGTAGCGACGCCTATTTAGCGAGGCGCAACTGGCTCAGATCGGTGCCGATCTGGGTGAACACGGTCAGGATCTGACTTGAAGATGTCAGCAGGTAGAACTTGCCTGAGTCAGGATACTTGCCCGGACTGCCGGCGCAGTTCTGCAACAACGTCGATGTCGGATCGCCGCCGGTGTTGACCTGAATGGTGTAGAGCGTGATGCCGGCAGCGTTGATGTTGTTGCACGTCAGCTGCTGGCGCGTATCGATCGAATTCTGGTCGCTGTACCAACGGTCCTGAGTGTTCAAGCCGTCGGTCAGCAGGATGATGACCTGTGTGTAAGTATAGTTCGGGTCCATCGGTGGTGAATAGAACGGCCCGCCGCCGACCAGAGACATCCAGCCGAGTTCCAGTCCGATCGCCTGGTTGGTGTTGCCATTAGGCGACATGGCATTGACCAGCGAGGTCATCGACGGCCAGTTGTAGTTCAGCTCCATCGCCGCTTGCGGGCAGGAGCCATATTGCTCGGCCGCATAAAGGGATGCGATCTTGGTGACGTCCGGCTGCACGACGTTGGTGTCGTAGTTGTTTATCGTGTCCGGCGTGGTCGGATTGCCACGATCCATGACGCAGCCGTTCCAGGTGTTGTGATTTTTGGGTGTCCAGGTGGCCGCGCTCCAGACGCCGGCCGTCCACGTGGCGGCCGTCCAGACGCCGGCGGTCCACGTCCCATAGCCCCACGTTCCCCCATTGTTTTGGCAGTTTGATTTCGACGTGTATTGCGATTTGGAGCAGGCCTTCGTGCCGGTGCAGCTGCTCTGGCTCGTCTCAGCAGCATTCGAGCAGGTGCCCGCGCCGGTGCAGCTGCTCGGGCTGGTCTTGCCCGAAATCGAGCAGGTGCCGGCGGCCGTGCAGCTACTCTGGCTGCTGTAGCCCGACAGCGAACACGTGCCGGCGCCGGTGCAGCTGCTTTGGCTGCTGTAGCCAGATATCGAGCAGGAGCCGTGCGAGACGCATGAACTGCGGGTTGAGTAGCTTCCGGTACTGCAGGTGCCGTTGTTGGCATCCCAGGAATTATTGTCGGAGAGCGCCGGATCTTGCGCCGCGGTGCCCCAATAAATGTAATTCGAATTCCAGTTGGCGCTGCCGAGATTGACGTCCTTCACGAACGGAATGATCGAGACATAGACGTCGCCATTGGTGCTGGCGGCATTTTGCAATTGAGTAAGCAGACTGTTAGTCGCCGATTTAAGCGCCGTGATCTTTCCGCTGTCGGCCATCGATCCGGTATTGTCGAGCACCAGCGCCACGCGCAACCGGTTAGAACCCCACTTGGCGGTCGACGAGCTGCTCACAGTGATGCTGTTGTATCCGATGACGCCCAAAAAACTGGTGGGGACATCAGCGGCGGCACTGATAACCAAGGAAGTCCCGCCGGTCGTGGTGTAGCTGGCGTTGACCGTGACATTCTTGGCTTCCGGCCGCGTGAACAAGGCCAAAAAATATTTTTGGGCGTTCGTTGTCAGTTGTGTTGGCGTGTCGGTGGCCGCTTCCTTCGCGATCATCAGTGAGGTGGAGTCGAGTGCGGACTGCAGGGCGGCACTGACTGAATTAGCCCGACTGTAATCGACGGCACAGCCAACGGTGGCGATGATGGGCAATAAGGCGAACGCGAAAATAATGGCGACATTGCCACGCAAATCCGTGATAAAACGCGCGGCAAACTTTCGAAGAGTGGTCAATCCACAACAAGGCATAGGTGATCTCGCGACTAATCCAAACCACCCGAATTATCCTACTGACATGTTGCTAGCTTGCTAAGACCTTGTTCAGTCCTTGTGAACGTCAATTAATTATTTGTTAACACATGGCTCATTGTGCCGAAATTCTGTAGATCTTTAGTCGCGGGTCGTCGAAAAGATACGTGCTCAATAATTCGAAAACCCTGGTATTGTCAGAAGACACTATTGCACCGACCGATACAAAAGACGTTTCCCCAGAATTAAGAACCCCTGGCCCGCTCGAGGGCATCTACGGAGGCCGTGCATCGACCCAAAGGACGACGTTGGCATATTCATGTCGCGCTCTGAACGTGCTAATCTTTTTCATTGAGGGCACCCTACGGTGGGAGTGAGCTCATGAATGGCGACACGCGGGCGACGTTCGCGAAGGCAAGACGATGGCTAATCGACGAATGCTTAAGCTGCGCTGAGGTATTGGCGAGCAACAAAGTATCAGCGTAAAAAAGGCGGCTCAACAAAAGTTATCGGAAGTCTATGCCGCGATTCAAGCAATCGACCTCGCGAAAAATAAACTGACACCGCGCGCGCCGCGGTCTCAGATTGGGAAATCAGCCGCTGGCGAGCCAGCACAATCCAATAATGAAATCTAAAGGACGCCTCGAAAAATAGCCGATCTTTCGTACTCGTGCCAGTCTGCTGCCTGACGGCATCAGGGGAATCGCATTTGAAAAAATCTATTGCAAGAGAGGGGTTGGAGGGATTCTACCGAACGGCGCCGATTTGGAAAGCGTTCCCCCCGGAACGCTTCAATGCCATCGGCCTCGTTTTGTGTCATGAAAAGCACCAAGGTTGCGGCCTAAAGTCGGCATGCGATCGACATGAGAACGTCACTCGCATCAGCAGGCGAGTGTAGTCCGAGTGGAATGTTAGTTTAGGGCGGGCGATTGCGCCAGCGTGGCCGATGAAGCCGAAATGTGTACCAGACCGGTTACACGACTAATGCCGTGATAAGTTTGTTTGGAGCTTGTGGGCTTATAGATACGACCAGCAAGATCGATCGTGCTTGGGTCTTGATTTCCAGATTGAAATTGGAAAGGGAATAAATCGAACATTTGTATAGCCGAGACCCATTCCCCTTTTTGGAACTGTGTGGACCAATAATTTTCGCCAGCCGGCTCGGGTGCCCGATTGTGATAGCCGACATATAGTTCCGTAATAAAGCCATTGATTGCATTTCCTGCCAACTGGGCAAATATCGTTCCACCATTGCCGTCGCTGCCGACGGCGAACTGGGCTGTGGTCCTTGCTGACCACGCGGTCGCGCTATTGCACCAGATAGACTAGGGTCGAGACTCATTAAATCCACCATACAAGGGCGGCTGCAAGGCAGACAGAGGCGAGGTAGTTTCGCGCCAGCCTGTCGTAGCGGGTTGCGATGCGCCTGAAGTCCTTCAACCTGTTGAAGGCATTCTCGATCCGCCAGCGAAGCTTGTAGAGACGCTTGCTGAAGCTGAACGGTTGCTTCCTGTTGCTGCGATTGGGAATGACCGGCTTGGTTCCACGCTCATCCAGTTCCTCGCGCAATTCGGCGCTGTCGTAGGCCTTGTCGCCGAGCATGCGTTTCGGCGGCTTCACTCTGCGGATCAGGCGCTCCGCGACCGGGCAATCGTGCGCTTCACCTCCAGTCAACAGGATGGCGATGAGGCGCCCTTTAGCATCTGCGAGTGCGTGAATCTTCGTGTTGCGCCCTCCGCGCGAACGGCCAACAGCCTGCTTCTGCTCCCCCCTTTTCCGCCCGCTGCCGAGCGATGCGCTTTGACGTGCGTGGAGTCGATCATCTGCGTGTCCGCGGATCGTCCGTTCCCAGCAAGTTCCCGGAACAGGTTTTCCCAGATGCCACGCCGCGCCCAGCGCACGAAGCGGTTATAGATCGTCGTCGGCGGGCCATACTCGGGCGGGCAATCGCACCAGCGGCAGCCGCTTTTCAGTACATGCACGATGCCGCTGATGACGCGGCGATCGTCCGCCCGCTCGACGCCCCGAACATCCGTCGGCAGATGAGGTTCGATCCGTTCCCATTGCTCATCGCTCAGCCAAAACAGGTTCTTGCGCACAATCCCGATCCCCCTTCCCAAAGACGAATCAGGATCGTATTGTCAGAGCCGGAAAAATTAATGAGTTCTGACCCTAGTACAGCCGAGCGGAAGTTTTCACTCCGCTTGCAGCAAATAGATTTGAGGAGTCGAATTGGTTTTGTTGTGGCAAGACGAATCCGGAGCTGGAACAGGAGGTTGTCATGCATGGGTGTGCGTGCCAGCGCTCGGGAGCTTGGCGTCTGGCCCAAGACGGTACGGTATTGGCGCAAGCGCTGGCGGGAGGCGGCGGACAGGCAGTCGGTCGCCGAGCGGCTGGCCGATGCGCAGCGCTCGGGAGCGCCGGCGACGTTCACGCCCGAGCAGATCTGCGCTCTGGTCGCGATGACATGCGAGAAGCCGTCGGAGAGCGAGCGGCCGATCAGCCATTGGAGCCAGCGCGAGATTGCCGACGAAGCCATGCGACGCGGCCTCATCCCGAGCATCTCGCAGCGCTCGGCGGGGCGCTTTTTAAAAAAGAGGCCGACCTCAAGCCGCATCGCGTCCGCTACTGGCTGACCCCGAAGCCCGATCCCGCCTTCGATGCCAAGTGCGCAGACATCTGCGCGGTCTACAAAACTGCGGCCACCCCCAATGACGCCCGTCGCACCATCTCCATCGACGAGATGACCGGCATCCAGGCCCTCGAGCGCATCGCGCCGGGACTGCCGATGGCGCCGGACAAGGTCGAGCGGCGTGAGTTCGAGTATCGCCGCCACGGCACTCAAACCCTGATTGCCGCCTTCGATGTCGCCACCGGCAAGGTCGAAGGCGTGATCGGCAATACCCGGACCGAAAAGGATTTTGCGCGCTTTCTCCGCCGCTTGCTGACGAGCGCCGCCCCCAACATCCGCTGGGATATCGTCTGCGACAATCTCAATATCCACCTTTCCGAGGCCGTCGTCCGTCTCGTGGCTCGCCACTGCGAACTCAAGGACAAGCTCGGCGTCAAGGGCAAGACTGGCGTGCTCGCTTCCAAGCTCACCCGCGCCGCCTTCTTGTGTCAGCCGCAGCATCGCGTCACCTTCCACTTCACGCCCAGACACGCCTCCTGGCTCAACCAAATCGAAATCTGGTTCTCCATCCTGGTGCGAAAGCTCCTCCGGCGCGGCAATTTCGCCAGCAAGAAAGCGCTGCGCACCAAAATCGAGGAGTTCATCGCATACTTCAACCGAACCATGGCAAGGTCCTTCCGCTGGACCATGGAAGCAAAACCTCTCACCGGTTGAGCCAAAATGAGCCCCTCAATTTCGCTCGGCTGTACTAGGAGATCGAAAACCTCGCCGCGGGCCTGCTCTTTGTCAATACGCAGGCCACCTACTTCAACGCAACTTACGGCAACCTGAGTGACAGCGACTTCATCACGGACCTTTATATCAACCTCGCCGGCAACGCCGTTAACATTGCCCCTGCAATTGCCTACTGGGGCGGTCTGCTGCAGACAGCCGAAGCGGCCGGGCAGAGTGTTCAGGCCGCGCGAGCAGGACTTGTCGGGCAGATCGTCCACGAAATGATTGACTATAACGTCAATATCGTGGCTCCGGGGTATACGGCTGCGCAGTGGCAAGGCGTGGTGCAGCGCCAGGAGACCATCGACAACAAGATTGTAGTGTCGGAGACCATCTCAAACGCCTCGCAGTAACCGGGCGGCAACATTCTTGTTGTGCAAACTATTGGTGATACTGCCTTCCAGGCAGAGACTGCGATCCTTCAGAGCGTGACCTACGATCCTGCTACGATGACCGCTGCACTCGTCGGCATCAACAACGCCGTTGCTGCGCAGAATCTGTCGTTGATCTGAGTGGCATCGCTCATCGTTGGTGCTCGCACCGCAGCCTCGGGCCGAATGACGGCACCGCCTCGTCGTCGGTAAAATCGCTCACTTTGAAAATCCGAAAGTGATTGCAAATGCGACCGAGGCACCACGCAGTAAGCGTTCGCACACCGTTGGCGCGCATGTTGAGGGATAATTTGAACCGTTATGATCTGCCGCTTGGTTGGTGTGCGAAGCAGGCTGCTGTCTGTAATGTCAGGTTGCAGGAGGCTGGCCCGACCCGCCCTGCGTGCCTTTCCATTGCTTGATGCTGGTGGTGATGACCTTCATCACAGTTGTTGCCGCGTGGCTCAGGCTGGCGTAACTGGCGAGCTCGCGGCTGATGCGTTCGCCCTCGTTGCGTAACATGTCGCGCACGCTTTCCAGCTCGCGAATGGCACCGTCGATTTCATCCATCGACATGCCGGCGATACGCCCGATCAGTGCATTCAGATTTTCGGCGGGCAGGTCATTGGCCTCATTGACCTCGCTGCGTTGTCGGTACAGGAACGAGACGTTCGCGGCGGCCTGATCAACGTTACCCTGAATTTCCGGTGGACGCTGGTTGCGCGGAGCGTATTTCTCCGGGCCAGAGTTCTCTGGAAAACCAAGTCCGTTTGCACCAAACCGCTCGATGGTCGTCATTGTTGTACCCCTATATAGCGCAATCGCTGTCCGATAAATTGACGTCGTCGCCTTTTGCTGTGGCCGTACCGTCCGGCGGCTGTTTACTCGACGCATCTCAGAACGTATGAGACGGCTCGTCAAGCAGTTTGAGCTCGGCCGAGCAGCATCATTGCGGCCAGCCTTAGCCCATTGATCCCGCCCAAAGGGTAGCCTGCCTGTCGCATCAAACTTCTTTACGGATGTCCCACCTTAAGCGCATCCTGAAGCTTGGTCGCCATCGGCTTCGCGGCCTCACGGTGCGCAAGTTCAGTTTACCCTGGCAGCCATGGCACAAAGCCTACGCAGGCTCGCCAAGCTCGTCGTTCGTCCACTACCAGCACTCGCCATGTATCGGGTATAGCCGGGATAGGTGTCGGTGCCATTACCTCGAACCTGCCGCTCGCACTGGAACGGCAGCAAGCCGAGGCTTCAAGAAATCGCTTCAGCCACCCTGTAGGTAGCCCGCGCCAAGAGTTCGGTAGTAACGCCACCACTCGAATTCCATATCGAGTACCTTCATTCCTTCTTTCAGCCGCTACGGCCGCGGACGGCTGCCGGTCCCTCACGGGCCCCGCCCGCCGTCCTTGGAGAATCTCGGGCCGGTCCGGTAATGGTCAACATCGGGCAGTTCCAAACGCGCTCCCATGAGTCAATCGGCGGGGCTGGATGCCGGAACGGGTTGTCGACCTCCGGTCAGTGGCCCGTGACAGACGGACAGGGATTGTCGTTTTTACGCCATTTGCAGCAGCAGGCAAACCTTCGGCCAAGGGTCGGGCTCGAATTTGTCGTAGCGGTCATGCTCGGCTTTGGTCAGCCACCCTTCGACCGCCTTGGCAAATGACGGCCGCTGCTGGATGCGCTCATACCAACGCGCCACGCCCGGGCGATCATCCCAAAGACGCGACAACCTCAACTTGGTCAGTCGCCAGATGTAGGGCGTCGCCGCGATGTCGGCGAGCGAATAGTCGGCGCCGGCGATGTACGGCCTCTCCTTCATTGCGGCGTCGATGCGGTCAAGTAACCTCTGATGGTGCCGCAAAGCATCGACGACGATCGGCGCGTCCAGCCCATGGTGATAGACCTGCCGCTTGACCTCGGCGCGCGCCTTGCTGGGCGACTTGGCGAGCTCGGCCTCCAGCTGCTCGGGGCTCTTCTTCAAGAGGCCCTGTCGGTTCACGGTCGCGAAGGTCAGCACGGTGCAGCAGTTGTGCACGTATTCGTCCATCAGCTTGGTGGTCATGTGCACCTTGCTGCAAGCGAACGGGTCGCGCGGCATCAACGGGGGGTCGGGGAACAGGTCGTCGACGTAGTGCATGATCACGGTCGACTCGATGATGACCTTGTCGTCGTGCACCAGCGTCGGCACCACCGCATTGGGATTGAGCCTCATGTAGGCGGGATCATACTGGTCGCCCTGCAACGTCATGAGCTGGCTGTCGAAATCCACGCCCTTTTCCGCAAACGCCAGCCGCGCCTTGACCGAGCACACCGACGTCCGGCCGTGATAGAGCTTGAGCATGAGATCCTCTTGCCGGCACGTCCCCGCTAGGGAAGTATAAGGCGAGGTGACGTCGCTCGCTACTGAATGCCGGCCCGCTACGCTGAGGGCTGAGTCGGACAGCTCCGCGTGCGGCATGCGTCTCCGCCCATGACGGTCGATAACATACGCGCCGACGGCGTGCCTACACTTGCCGTCTGATATCTCGTATGTCAGCTTTATCTCAGGAAACGAGGCTAAGCCATGGCAAGCATAAGTGATTTTCCATACGCGTTCATCCGATTAGAAGCGATCGGCTGGATTTCAAAATATCGATACTGTCGGAAATCTCACTATTGTAATGGAAGCAATTAAGCAGGGCAAAGCTTATGCATTGAGAGTTCCGGGGCTTGGCAACATTATGGAATTGCCATTCAACATCACTTTTGTAAAAGGATTTTATGATTGGAAAATTATGGGAATGCCCGAAGATGCTATCGGTTTTCTGATGCATAACGAATTGGATGAGCAACGCGGTGCATCCATTACCGGTGGCCTTTGTTTGCCGGACGCCGTTTTTGATGACCTCTGGCTGCGGATTCGAGCCGGAGTAGACTTCGATACATCACTGTCGTTGAAAGCAGCGCCAATAGATAGTGCGGATGATCGTGACGCATTCTTTTGGGACCGCGCTAATAGCCAATCCCTTTTTGTTGGGGGAGTAAATTTTAGCTTTACATGGAAGCGAAGTTAATCGTGGTGTAGGTGAAGGTGCTGCTGCTATAGAGGAAGCGGTGCGGCGTGCGGCTTTCCAATCATTCTCGGTGTAAAGTTCCCCGACGGAATCGAGGTCGTCAGATTGCGAGCTCAAACAGCTGCCGCCTGGCCTTCGCGTCACCAAGATTCGGCGATAACTCGGTTGCCTCGCTTGAAAGGGTGAACAGCGAGCTCGATAAGAGCCCTCCGCCGTCGTTGTCGATAAGCCGAATGCGCATTCGACGATGAATGGCGTAGGCTTCTAGTCCATAAAGGCTCTTCCAGTTGATCTGACAAGTGGTCTCATCCGTATGAGAACCATCCAATGCAATTCGCGTATCTTACTTGCCGCAGCATTTTCGACCGTGGTTTGGACTGCAATAACATCTGCGGCCGACCTCCCAAATACGACCGCCGCTCGGCCCACTCGACCGGCCACAATCGTGGTAGCCAAGCCTTCCAAACCGATTTCTGCCGCGAACGTGAGGCAGGAAGCCCAAGATGAATTCGTCCTGTCAAGATCTCAATCCCTCAGATTGGCCTCGCGCTTCAATGGGCTGGCTCACGATTGCCATTTTTGGCCCTATTGCAGTGATCGCTTTATGCTTATTCTTGGCGTGGCGTATTAGAACGTTAGAACGCATTGGACGTGGGCTGAGGCGCTGCCTTCCGCTTTAGGGGGCGGCACTATCGCAACAGACTGCTTCGTGCGGCTTTGGCCGCCCCAGTGCGCGCCGGCGAGTTTGACCAATGGCAAAGATTTGGAAATCTAGAGGGCAAAGAGTATACGTTTTATTGAGCAGTAGGTCAGGGCCGTACTAGGGAAATGGCATAAAATGTACCTTGCGCTTTGTCATTGATCATTCTGTTGAGCCTCGTGGTCACGGAGAAAACCGGTCGCAACGCCTTGGCGCAGCAAAGCAAATCGACGAGCGCCCGCTTTGCCGTAGTCATCGGCAATGCTAAATATCCCGACAACGACGCGCCGCTGAAGGACGCGGTCAATGACGCGCACGAAATTGCGAAAGAATTGCGCCGCGAGGGCTTCGACGTGGACATCGGCGAGAACTTGACCAAGGAGGCGATGCGCAGTGCGTTCGAGCGGCTCTACGGCAAGATCAAACCCGGATCGGTAGCGCTGATTTTCTTCAGCGGCTACGGGATTAAATCAAACCGGCAGAGCTACATGATCCCGGTCGATGCGCAGATCTGGACCGAGTCCGATGTTCGGCGCGACGGTTTCAGCATCGACGCGATGCTCGAGCAAATGAATATCAAGGGTGCCGACGTCAAAATTGCCATTCTTAACGCCTCACGGCGAAGTCCGTTAGAGCGGCGCATCCGCCCGGTTGCCGCTGGAAACGAAACGGTGATTGCTCCGCCAAACACCATGATCATGTATTCGGCGGCGCCCGGCGCCGTCGCCGGCGAAGCCAAAACCGATACTAGTTTATTCGTGACA
>CAVRUP010000022.1:0-76565 GCA_963724335.1 uncultured Alphaproteobacteria bacterium
GGTTTGGTGATGAAGCGTTTGGTTTTGGCGGGCCTTGCTGGGCTCGCGGTCGTGACAATCATGGGTGCGGCGAACGCCGCCGACTTGCCACGCCGGCACGCCATGCCGACCAAGGCGCCGATGTACGAGGCGCCGTACAATTGGACCGGCTTTTATGTCGGCATCAACGGCGGCGGCGGTTTCGGCCGTTCGGATTGGAGCAACGCGCTCGGAACGAACGGCTTCGACCTCTCCGGTGTCGTCGCCGGCGGTACCGTCGGCTACAATTATCAGATGGGCCAGACCGTACTTGGCCTCGAAGGTGACGGCGACTGGAGCAATATCCGTGGCAGCACCAACGGCGGCGTTTGCACCGGCACTTCCTGCGAAACCCGCAACGACTGGCTGGCGACCGCGCGCGGCCGCGTCGGTTATGCCTTCGGCCGCTTCATGCCTTACCTTACAGCCGGCGGCGCCTTCGGCGACATCAAGGCGACGGCCGACGGCCTCGGCAGCCAGACCACCACGCGGGCCGGTTGGACCGCCGGCGGCGGTCTTGAGGCGGCCATCGCCGGACCTTGGAGCGCCAAGATCGAATATCTCTATGTCGATCTCGGCAAGGGCAACTGCGACACGGTCTGCGGCCCTGCGACCAGCGCGAGCTTCACCACCAGCCTGGTGCGCGCCGGCGTCAACTACCGCTTCTGAGCAGCCGGAAAACATAAAACTGCAAAAAGCCCCGGACAAAGTTCCGGGGCTTTTTCGTATCGCCGGCAAAATCTGCGCGCCGGCTTGCCGCGATCGTGGCGCAATCGTGGCGACAGGCATGTTGCAGCGCATGTTGCGCACGGAACCCTTATCGCCAATGGCGCGTTGAATGCGCAATCGGGGGATGGCGCATCCGCGACCGTCCGCACAGTTTGCAATGAGGTGCGTCATGATAAAGTTTCTGCTTGCCAGCGCGGGCATGCTCGCGCTCGGCGTGGTTTCCGCCTCGGCCGCCGACCTGCCGCGTCACCAAGCGATGCCGGCCAAGGCGCCGGTCTACGTCGCGCCGCCTTATAACTGGACCGGCTTCTACGTCGGCATCAACGGCGGCGGCGGCTTCGGCCGTTCGGATTTCTCGGCGCCGCTTACCCCCGGCTCGTTCGACACCTCGGGCGGACTGGCCGGCGGCACGATCGGCTATAATTATCAGATGGGCCAGGTCGTCTTCGGTGCCGAAGGCGACTTCGACTGGAGCAGCATCCGCGGCAGTACGACCTGCGGCAGCGTTAGCTGCGAGACCCGCAACAACTGGCTGAGCACCGCGCGCGGCCGTCTCGGCTATGCGTTCGACCGCTTCATGCCTTACGTCACCGGCGGCGCCGCCTTCGGCGACGTCAAAACCTCGGTCGGCGGGCTCGATAACCGCGAGACCAGGACCGGCTGGACCGTCGGCGGCGGCCTGGAAGCGGCGATCTCCGGACCATGGACCGCCAAGATCGAATATCTCCATGTCGATCTCGGCGACGCCGCAACGGCAGTACCACCCGCGACGGCGAGCTTCCGCAGCGAAATCGTGCGCGCCGGCATCAACTACCGGTTCTGACCGCACGCACGGCCACGCCAGCAAAATGCAAAGCCCCGAAGTTCGCTTCGGGGCTTTCGCTTGTGCGCGGAATCAGAAGGTGACTTTGGTCGCCGCGAAGGCCGGCACCTGGGCGGCGAATTTGTCGTGCCAGGCCAGCAGGCGCGGATGATCCTTCCGCCACATGCCGCCGAAACGCAGATCGCGATAGCCGAGCACACAGGCGAGCGCGATCTGCCCGACGTCGGGCACCGGATCGAGCGCCGGAGGCGCCGCTTCCAGCGCCGCCAGTCCGCGCGCCACTTTGTCGGCTTGGCGATCGACCCAGGCCTGCACTTTCATCTCGGGCGGCCGGTAGCGGCCCTCATAAACCAGCAGAACCGAGGCATCGAGGATGCCGTCGCACAGCGCCTGCAGCCGCAGCGCCGCAAAGCGCGCCGTCGGCTCGCGCGGAATGATACTGCCGCCGCCGGCGATGTGATCGAGCACTTCCAGAATCACGCGCGAGTCGTAATAGACGGTGCCGTCGTTGAGGATCAGCGCGGGAATCTTGCCGAGCGGGTTCTGCTTGCGGATCGCGTCGGCCGGATCGTTGAGATCGGTTTCGCGCACGTCGATCTTGTCGGTGAGGCCGAGCACGCCGGCGGCGATGCGCACTTTGCGCACGAACGGCGAGGCGGGCGAGGAGCGCAGGATCATCATAAAAAAATCTCTCCGCGGCAGGCGCGGGGAGACCCGCTACTGATGAAGGATCGAAAGCAATCGGCGCCGGCGCAATGCCGGCGCCGCCGTTACGCGATCAGCCGGTGACCACCAGGTTTACGGCCTTCGGGCCTTTGCCTTTTTTATCCGGTTCGACGTCGAAGCTGATCTTCTGTCCTTCGTTCAGACCTTTAAGTCCGGCGGCTTCCACGGCGGTGATGTGCACGAACACATCGCGTCCGCCGTCGTCCGGCTTCACGAAGCCGTAGCCCCGCTCGCTATTGAAGAACTTCACAACACCGGTCTGCGCCATCGGGAAAACTCCTCTCCCCGCACTGCTCCGCCGCCGGCCCCACGCTCGGCGGCTCGGCCGGACATTCACATTCGGGGAAAGCGTCGGCCTCAAGCGGCCTCTGTCACTCCGCCGGCCCCCACCAGGAGGCGGAACGTACCTGCCAATGACGGAACTACACACCAACTGGGGTCGTGTGGAAAGGGGCCATGGCCTCACCGGGCGGCCGGCGCCTCCTCGCGGGTGAGCCAATCGAGCTTGAATCCGCCCTTGCCGTCCCGGCCCAGGACGCCGGCCAGCGCCGGCAGCAGGACGGAAAGCTCGTTTTCGAGCGTCCAGGGCGGGTTGACCAGGATCAGGCCGCAGCCATTGAGGCGGGCCGGATCGCTCAGGGGGCCGACCATCAGTTCCGCGCGCAACATTTTTGCGATGCCGAGCCGGCGCAAGGCTTTGGCGAACGCGTCCGGTTCGTTGCGCCCCTTGATCGGGTACCAGAGCGTAAATATGCCGGTGACCCATTTGCGGTGCGCGGCGGCGAGCCCGCGTGCCAGGCGGAAGAAGTCGCCGTCTTCTTCGAACGGCGGGTCGACCAGCACCAGGCCGCGGCGCTCCTTCGGCGGCACATAGGCGCCGAGTGCGGTCCAGCCGTCGATTTCAAGCGTTTTGATGCGGGTATCCCCGCGCAAATTTTGCCGGAGCGCGACCGCCGCCTTGGGCTCGATCTCGCAGGCGATCAACCGGTCCTGCGGACGCAGCCAGGCGCGCGCCAGCGCCGGCGAGCCGGGATAGGTCTTGAGCCGGCCGCGCTCGTTGAGCGCATCGACCACCTCAAGATAGGGTGCCAGCAACGCGGCCACCGGTGCCGCCAACTGCGCGGCCACCAGCCGCTCGATGCCGTCGTGCCATTCGCCGCCGCGGCTGGCTTCCGGGCCGGAGAGATCGTAGAGGCCGGCGCCGGCATGGGTGTCGATGACGCGGAACGCCGCCGGCTTGGCGCGCAAATAATGCAGGATGCGGCAAAGCACCGCATGCTTGAACACATCGGCAAAATTTCCGGCATGGAAGGCGTGGCGATAGTTCACGGGCTGACTCGAAGCTGCGCCGATCAAGGACCGTTATCGGCCCTACCGGGGAGCTTATGCCATAGCTTAATCCGGCACGCCGCGCAGGCCGAAATGGCTGCGCGGCTTGACCTGGCGAATTGGATACGCCGACTTTCGCCGCTGCGGCCGCAGAACGGCGGCGGGTTTGCGCGCGCGCACCACGGGCTTGGCGGCGGCCGCGGCGCGCCGTCGGCGGACGGAACGCAAAACCAAGCGCACGGGAACCAGCATCGCCGCGGTCACGCCGATCGCGTGCAAGGCCGGCGGCAGCGCCAAATGATCGGGCGAGCCCAACAGCCATAAGACGATATAGCCGAGCCCGGCGAACCAGATCGCAAAGCCGATATAGTCCCACACACGATTCATGGCCGCGCGCTCCCCCGCGCCGATCGCATGCGCAGGATTGCGGATTTCCCTTACGAGAACCTTGCGCCAATTCACGACGCTCCGGGGTTATCCCCGTAACGCCTGCGGCCATCGTTAGTGGCGACTTAACGCGATCGCAGACACAAGGCCCGCCTTTAGGCGTCCGTGTTTAGACGCCGTTCATCCGCCGCGCATCGCCGGCATAACGATGCTGTCGCGCTTGCAGGCGCGCTGCGTCAGCTCGGCGCATTCGCGAAACGAGAAATCCTTGTTCAGGCAGACGCGCACTTCGCTCAAGCGCTTGCTGTCGCAGGCGACCGCAATGTCCGTGCGCGCCAATCCGGCATTGGCTTTGACAAAGGCCTCCGCCACGCCGTCGGGCTGGACCGTGATCGGCTTGTCCAGATCGGCGAATTCCGCGGGGATCTTGATCACCGCGCGCGCCTTGCGCACGGCCGCGAAATAGACCGTTTGCGAAAGCCCCGAGCAGGTGCCGTGGCGATCCCATTCATGAAAGACCAGCCGCGGGCTCGGCATCAGGTCGAGCATGCTGCCGACGATATTGCGGTTGAGCCGCGGCGCCGGCACCTGGCAGAAAGACGGGAACCCCTTCACATATTGCGGCCAAAGCCCGTGCACCACGAAAGAAAACGGCCGCCCGGCGCATTGCTGATCGGGCGTCCGGTCGGGCGCGCGCTCATGCGCGGCCGCGCAATAGGACGGCGACCACGACAGTACCAGCAAATAGAAATCGAATTGGCCGGGCGCATTGGGCCGGCGGTCTTGCGCCGGGGCGTCCTGCGCCAGCGCGACGATGGCGAACAGGAACAGGAAGCTCAGGGTAACGGCGGCGGCCTGCGCCGCCCGGCTGACGCGATGACGAAGCAGATCGCCAAACATTGGACGCCCCCTCACATCACACGGACGCTGGAACAAACCGGAAATTGATTTCGCGCAACGGTTCCAGGAAACCGTAGCCTATCGGGAGGAACATTTCAAGAACAAAATTCAACAAACCAGGAATGGCTTGTTTCGACGGCCTCAGGGCCGCGCCATCTTGCAGGCCGGGTTGTAGGCCCAATTGCGGTCGAGGCCGACCACGCACCATTCGACACCCCACATCATGCCGATCATGCCGGTATCCTCGCCGATCCAGTAATTCACCTGGTGCTTATGCCCCTCGCTGATCTCGGCGACCGCGCTGCAGAAGCGGCGCGGAATGGTTCCCTCCGCCCAGGGCCTGTACGCGGTTTCATGCACCCGTTCGAAGTTGAGGATTTTCAGATTGGAGTTCCAGAACCGGCTCTCCTTCTCGGCGAAGCGGGCGGCGATCTTGCCCAGCGCGGCCTCGCAGGGCGGCAGCCGGCCGGTGTAATTGGGACCGCTCAGATAGAAGTTCATTTCCAGCCAGTTCGCCGCCTGGGCCGGCACCAAGGTGCCAAGTCCGATCAAAGCCGCGGCCGCGAGCAGCCGACTGCAACGAAGCACCTCAACCATGACCGAACTCCCCCAAGGACCTTGGGTCACTATATTCCACTCTTACCGCCGCGCCAATCGCCCAAGCACGCCTGCACCAGTGCCAGCGCCGCCACCGCCGCCGTATCGGCGCGCAGGATACGCGGCCCGAGCGCGATGCGCACCACATTCGGCCGCTGGCGCAGCGCCTCCCGTTCCTCCTCGGCAAAGCCGCCCTCCGGACCGATCAGCACGGCGAGCGGCAGGCCCTTGCGCGCGGCCGCAACCAGCGCCGCCACCGGGTCTTTCACCTCGGCATTCTCGTCGCAAAACACCAGCAAGCGGTCGTCCGCTCCGACCGCCGCCTTGAACGCGAGCGGTTCGGCGACCTCGGGCAACATCAAAATACCGCATTGCTGGGCCGCCTCGATCGCGTTAGCGCGCATGCGGTCGAGATTGACGCGCGCCACCTGGGTGTGCCGGGTGATCACCGGCTGCAGGCGCGAAGCCCCCATTTCGACCGCCTTCTGCACCAGATAATCGAGCCGCGCATGCTTGAGCGGGGCGAACAAAAAATGCAGGTCGGACGGGCGCGGCTGCTCCCGCAGGCGCTCGCGGATTACGGCCGTCAGCGCCGGTTTGCCGGCGCCGGCGAGCCGCGCCTGCCATTCGCCGTCGCGGCCATTGAACAGCAGCAGCGCGTCCCCGTGCTTGAGCCGCAGCACGTTGCGCAGGTAATTCGCCTGGCCGCGGTCGAATGAAACCGCAAGCCCCGCCGCCAGCGGGGCATCGACATAGACGCGCGGGGTGCGAAAATCGTAGTGCGGCATACCGTTAATCATTGCGGCTAGGACGTGGCGGGCCGGTTTACGCTAGCGCATGATCCCGAAAAGTGGGAACCGGTTTCCCGCCTTCGCGAAGCCCGCTTCGGCGGGCGAAGCAAGGTCGGATAAGATCATGCGCCAGGACAATGCTGGGGCCTTGGCGAGGGCCGCCGATTATGCGTGGATTGCCGTGTTCCCGACGCATTCGGCCGGTTGGTATATCCGGCCGGCCGCATGCCGACCTGGTATGATGCGTCCGGAATTAGGAAAGGGCCAGCTCATGAACGTGCGCCGGGCATTGTTGATCGCCGCGTGTCTGATGCCGGGTACCATCGCGACCGCCGCGGCGCAGTTCCAGCCCGCGGCGCCGCAGCAGCAATCGCCTTGCGTTGAGCAATTCAGCAAGCTGCGCGACGATGCCGGCAAGAAGGCGGCGGCCATCCGGGCGGCGAGCGAGCGCAAGGCGCCGCCGGCCGAGGCCTGCCAGTTGTTCACGGCATTCGCGGCCTCCGAGGGGAAGATGTTGAAATATGCCGAAGACAACGCGGTCTGGTGCGGCATTCCCGCGCCGATCATCAAAAGCATTAAAGAGGCCCACGCCAAGACCATGGGCTTCCGCACCAAGATCTGCGACGTCGCCGCCAGGCCGCAGCGACCGGCGGGGCCGAGCCTGAGCGACGCGCTCAGTGCCCCCATTACCGACTCCAATAACATCAAGACCGGCCGCGGCACCTTCGACACCCTGACCGGCGCCCCCATCGGCAGCCGATGAGCGAAAACGCCGGACGCGTCGCCGATGCGACCGGAAACTGGGTCGACGGTCTCGCGCCGCCATTCGCCCGCCCCTATCTGCGGCTCGCCCGTCTCGACCGGCCAATCGGCTCCTGGCTGCTGTTGATGCCGTGCTGGTGGTCGGTGGGGCTTGCCGGCATGCGGGTCGAGCAATTCCCCAGCCTCTGGCATATCGTCTTGTTCTTCATCGGCGCTTTCGCGATGAGGGGAGCCGGCTGCACCTGGAACGATCTGGTCGACCGCAATCTCGATGGCCTCGTCGAGCGCACCCGCTCGCGCCCGATTCCCTCGGGCCAGGTGACCGTCGCCGAAGCGACCGCCTTCATGCTGGCGCAGGCGCTGATCGGTTTGCTGGTGCTGCTCCAGTTCAACCGCTTCACGGTGATCACCGGCCTGTGCTCGCTCGCGGTGGTCGCGATCTATCCGTTCATGAAGCGGATCACTTATTGGCCGCAGGTCGTGCTCGGGCTCGCCTTCTCCTACGGCGCGCTGATGGGCTGGCCGGCCGCGTTCGGGCGGCTCGATTGGCCGGCGATCGTGCTCTATTTGGGATCGATCTCCTGGGTGATCGGCTACGACACCATCTACGCGCACCAGGACCGCGAGGACGATCTCTTGATCGGCATCAAGTCGACTGCGCTCTTGTTCGGCGAGAACACACGGCCGATGCTGGCAAGCTTCTACGCGGGCGCCGTGGTGCTGATCGGCATCGCCGGGCTGATGGCCGGCGGCGGGTTGATCTTCGTGCTCGGACTGATCGCCTTCGCCGCGCATCTGGCCTGGCAAGTCGCGCGCCTCGACATCAACGACTCCGCGCATTGTTTGAAGCTGTTCAAATCGAACCGCGACGCCGGGCTGATTTTATTCGCCGCAATGCTGCTGGAGGCGGTGTTTTGAAGACGACCTTTCGGCGAAACGCTAATAAGGCTTCGACCGCATTTCCTCGAGACGGATCGCCGCATCGCCGGCCGCGCTTAACGAATTGACCGGCGCGCTGGCCGGCGCCGTTTCGGTGAGGTCGAAGTCGTGGTCCACACCGCCGGCCGGGCGGCGCGCCGCGCCGATCGGTCCGGTCGCCATCGTATCGTTGCTGTCATCCGGAATGTAGCCATCCGCGCCGGGCGTCGCGACCGGCTGATCGCCGCTCGCGGCCTGCGTCGGCACCGAGCCGGTATAGGCCGGCACGCCATGCTTGCTGGCGTAGACCGCGCGCGCCCGCGCCGCCACCACTTCGCCCGGGATCGCCTCCGGCCGGCACGGACGGTAGCCGGCGCGGCGGCGCATCAGGTCCACGTGGATGTGGTCGTAGTGATAAACGTTGTAGCCGGGCGCCAGCACCGTGGTGAAGGTCTCGCAGGCATAGAGCTGCACGTCGTGCAGGAAGCCCTGCTCTTCCGGCGTGCCGTGCCAGCCGTTCTTGACGGTGACCTTGCGCCCATCCGCGAGCGTGAAGCCGGCGATGTCGAGCGCATTGCCGAAAGCGTGCTCGGACATGTTCGACGTTCCCGAGCCGACCATCTCGCGGCAGGAGTAGGATCCGATCTGCTTGATCTCGATGACCTGGGTACCGAACCAGTGCAAGGCAGCCGGCTGCACGCCTTCGCTGACCCAGCGGTCGAGCGCGGAAACCAGCGGACAAGCGAGCATGGCGGGCGGCGACACCGCCGCCGGCATGATCGCGGCACTCGCATTCGGCCCGCGCATCGGCCCGAGCGCCGGCAACGCGCGTTGCGGCGGCGGCTGATAGACCGGCGCGTTATACGCCGGGGCGTTGCGCGGGTAAGACCGCGCGGCGGGAGCGCGGCTGCGGCCGGGCGGCAGCACGGTGTCGTCGGGAATATCGTCGGGCTGCGCCACGCCCGGCGCATAGATCGACATCGGCCGTCCGGCCGCGGCCGGCGGCTCGTCCACCGGCGCATAGCGCGCCGGCGCGTCGGTCTGCGGCCGTTCGATACCGGGCGGTCCCGGCACCCAGCGCATGTTGCCGTTCTGGATGGGCGCGGATTGCACCGGCGCCGGCGGCGCATAACGCGGCTCGCTCGCCGGCCAGCGCGGCTGCGCCGGGGAGGCGTCGGGGATTGCTTCCGGCGGCCGCAGGTCGTCGGCATAGCTCATGGCCGTGCTCTCGCCCAAGAGCGCCACCTTGAGCGGGAAATCGGCGCCGCATTTGCCCGGGCCTTCGATCGGCTGCATCTGCTCGATGCCGACCCCGATCTTGACCGCGCCCGATTTGAGGCAGGCGACCTCGGCCTCGTGCCGCCAGGACGCGCGCTCGCCAAATTGCAGGAAACTGCGCCCGCAGCCGGCAAGCGCCAGCAGCAGCACCGTTCCGGCGAGATAGAAACGGAGGCGACCCTTCATACTCGCGAAAATGCGAGCAGTTTCTTTAACGAGGCTTCAATACTGCGGTCGCGGGAATTCGTTAAGGATAAGAATTCGTTGCCGGCGCAAAGGTCACTGCGCCGGCTTGATCCCCAGAACCTTGCCGATTTCCGCGACGGTGGCGCGCTGATCGGCCAGAGCTGCGGCGAATTCGGCCGGCGATCCCGGATTGACCACCTGTCCGGTGGCGCTCAGCCGCGCCACCACCTCCGGTTCCGAAGCGATCGCGCGGACGTCGGCGGCGATACGCTCGATCGCCGCCTGCGGCATTCCGCGCGGCCCGAGCAGGCCGACCAGCCCATCGAATTCCAGCGACTTGTAGCCCGCCTCCCGGCCAGTTGGAATGTTCGGCAGCGCCGCTGCGTGCTGCAGGTTGGTCAAGGCGATCACTTTCACTTTGCCGGCCAGCACGCGCGGCCGCATGATCGCATAGGCGCCGACAAAGGCCTGGATGCGCCCCTCCGACAGATCGTTGATCGCCGTCACCGGGTCCTTGTACGGCACCTTGGCCATTTCCAGTTTCTCGGTCTTCAGGAACGCCGCCCACATCAGGTCGTTGGCGCCGGTCACCGAGGCATAGTTCAGCTTGCCCGGCGCCGCTTTGATCTTGGCGGCCAGTTCCTTGACGCTGCCGACGCCCAGCGCCGTCGGTACGCCGAGCGCGATCAGCGTATTGGTCACGCGCGCGATCGGCACCAGATCGTTGATGTCGTAGGGCAGCTTTTCGTGCAGCAGCGGGTGCGCGGTGAAGGTCGAGGCCGGCGCGAACAGCAGAACATGATCGTCATGCGCGCCGATCACCGCGGTGATCGCGATGAAGGCGTCGCCGCCCGGCCGGTTTTCGACCACCACCGGCTGGCCCCATTTGGCCGACAATTTATCGGCGAACACGCGCGCGGTGATGTCGACGCCGGAGCCGGGGCCGAGCGGAATGATGAACTTGACCGGATGCTGCGGCCAAGCCGGCGTTTGCGCGCACGAAGGCGCGGCGGTTGCCGCCAGCGCGGCGAAGCCGCAAAGAATCAAGGCCAGGATCGAACGCGGGCTGCGCATGGAAATTTCCTGTGCTGGTACCGATGACGAATTTATGAACGGCTGCGCACGATGTTTATCGAGCGCCAGCGCAATGTGCAACGCATGCAGAAATGCCTGACTGGTATTTCAATAGGCGGGATCGCGGGCGGTTCCGCTCTTCTTGTCGTGAATTTTTCATAAATTCACCGCGGCCGGGAATTATTGCACTGCCGCATTCGTCCGCGCGGCGATCTTTTGTGGCGCACGATCAAGCGCTTGCCGCCGCCATTCCCGCCGCGCATGACGCGCCATGCAAATTTTGCTTTCCCAGTGCGCAACCGCTTCGGGACGGGCGCGTTTTCTGCTAGTCTTGCCTCACACCAACAAGGGAGGCACTGCCGTGGACCTTACCTTGCGACTGAATGTGCTCGCCGTATGCGCCGTGTTCGCTTTCGTCGGCGCGATCTTGCTGGGGGCATTTTGAGTTCAAGAGGCCGACGACGACGCCAAACCAAAAATTGCCGGTGTAAAACCGGCCGATAGTTCGAACGCCGGGGAGCCATGCTCTCCGGTGTTCGTGTTTTGAAAACCGGCGCTGGCCGGGCTGATGCGGCCGTGCGAAGTCTTTCCGGGCAGCTCCGCGCGCGCCTCCGGCGCACTCACCACGGCGTCGTATGGCAATCGGAACAGCTGGGATCTATGGGATTCGCGCCGTTGGTCGCGACGCATTCTTTCGGCAAATCGAAAAACGTGGCCGGAGGCGTCTGTCCGGGCAGCCAGCGATAATAATCGGCGAGCATGATGCCGGCCTTGCTCGCCGCCGCTTCTATGAACACGACCGGATGGCCCTTGGGCGTATACCAGCTCCACATCACGTGACCGAGCTGCCACTTGATCGGGCAGGCGAAGATCCGAATGACGCCGTCCGGATTGAGGTCAGGATTGCGCGCGATGACGCCACGGCATTTGCAAAAGGCCGACGTCATCCAGTCCGGTCTGACGATTCCCGGATAGACCGCCAGACATTTGACGCCGGCTGACTTATCGCGCCGCAGCCAAAAGCCGACGCGCTTTTTGAGCATGACGATGTTTTGCAGCAGCGGCGGCGTGCCCTGGTAATTGCCCGCGACCTGCGAGCCGGTTCCGTTCCAATCGTAGTACATGATGGTCGAATAGGGCCTGCGACGGAAACTCTGCGGCGTAAAAATGGCCGTCATGACGAATTGATTCGGCCACGGCACCGGGGCAACGCCGGAACATGCCGCATGGCTGAGGCCCGGAATTAGCGTTCCGATCCGCTGCAGCCGCTCGGCCTCGGCGGCTTCATTTCGAATCGCCATCAACGCGCGGGCGGTCGTTGCGTTAGCCGCCGCAGCGTTGCTTTTTTTCGCATGCGCCGCGCAGAAATCGCGTAAGCGCGCGATGTTCGTTTTACTCAGGGGCGCGAATGTCGGGAAATAGGTCATGGCATAGTCGCCAATGACCGCGGGATTGGGCGACGGCGTTAAAAAAACGCTGCGCCACGGCAGACGCGTTTGCTTCCTGAACCAGTGCCGGATCGCCTGATCCTTGACTCCGGGCATGCTCCACCATTGAACGTCGGTGGTGGCGAGCGGCGCCTCGCCAATACAGACCGCGCCCGGAGATAGCCATTGCGCCGGCGGCGCGAACCTGCGGCCCAGCGATGTGCAGCCGGTCGGCGCGCGGTACGGCCCCGACAGCAGATAAGTGTCTGTGCCGGTGATAAGGAGATCGACGGCTCCCGATTCCAGGCCGTAGAGCGTGGCACGTAAGGCCGGTATGTTTCCGTCGTAAACGAACTCGCCGACGTCAATTTGTCCGATCGTAAACGGCGACATCAGGCCAACGGCGCGCCAGCGCATCGGCAACGCGGGCGGCGTCGCCGGATGACAGGGCGCAAATACCGGAGGCGAGATCGCAGTTTGCGGGTGCGCGGATATCGGTCGCAGCGCAGCGGCAGCCACGACCGCGAGCGTCACGCCCAGGAAATATCTTGCCCGACTCCTGTTCATCATCGGCTCGCTGCACAAAGCGAAATTAGAAGGCATCGGCGGGATCGCCGCAACGCCAATTTTGCCGTGTGGCGGCCCCGTCAGGGCGCGCGACGGCGCGGCGTAGCTCAAACACGCCGGCGCCCGGCAGCCGGGCCGCAACAAACGAGGCTGCGCCAGACGATCGACCGGCGTGCTGCGAAATGTCGCAACGGTGTCATTCCGCCGCGATGCCGGGCGCGACGCGCTGCTCGTAATTGAGGATCGGCGCCAGCCACTTCTCGGCCTCCGCCACGCTCCAGCCCTTGCGCTTGGCGTAATCCTCGACCTGATCGCGCTCGATCTTGCCGACGCCGAAATAATGGCTCTGCGGATGGCTGAAATAGAGCCCGCACACCGCGGCGCCCGGCCACATGGCAAAGTTCTCGGTCAGCTTGACGCCGATGCGCTCGGCGCCCAGCAGGCGGAACAGCGTGCCCTTCTCGGTGTGGTCGGGCTGCGCCGGATAGCCGGGCGCTGGGCGGATGCCGCGATATTTCTCGGCGATCAATTCATCGCCGGACAATTTTTCGTCGCCGGCATAGCCCCAGAATTCCTGGCGCACGCGCTGGTGCAATCTTTCGGCAAAGGCCTCGGCCAGACGGTCGGCCAGCGCCTTGACCAGGATGGCGGAATAATCGTCGTTCGCCCGCTTGAAGCGCTCGGCCACCGCGTCCTCGCCGATGCCGGCGGTGACGGTGAAAGCGCCGATGTAATCGGCCAATCCGCTGGCGCGCGGCGCGACGAAGTCGCTGAGCGCCTCGTTGAAGCGGCCCTCGCGCTTGGACAACTGTTGCCGCAGCGTGTGCAGCGTCGCTACCGGCGTCCTACGCGCTTCGTCGGCGAAGACGAGAATGTCGTCGCCCTCGGCTAACGCCGGCCAGAAGCCGAAGGCGGCGCTGGCCGTAAACCAGCGCTCGGCCACGATCTTGTCGAGCATGGCGCGGGCGTCGCCGTAGAGCGAACGCGCCACCTGCCCGAATTTGGCGTCGTCGAGAATGGCGGGGTATTTGCCCTTCAATTCCCAGGTCGTAAAGAACGGCGTCCAGTCGATATAATCGATTAGTTCTACGATCGGATAATCGGTGAGCGTCTTGCTGCCGAGGAAGCTCGGCTTCGGCGGCAGGTAAGCGCCCGACCAGTCGAGCTTGGGCGCATTGCCGCGCGCGGCTGCCAGCGGCAGCCGCACCTTGTCGGCCTGCGCGCGCGCATGCGCGGCGGCGAGCTTGGTATATTCGCCGCGCAGTTCGGCAATGTAGCCTGGCTTCGCCTGGCCCGACATCAGCGCCTGCGCCACGCCGACCGCGCGGCTGGCGTCGTTCACATAGACCGCCTGCCCGCGTCTGTAGTTCGGATGGATCTTCACCGCCGTATGCACGCGGCTGGTCGTGGCGCCGCCGATCAGCAGCGGCAGCTCGAAGCCCTGCCGCTCCATCTCGGCCGCCACATGGCACATCTCGTCGAGCGAAGGCGTGATCAGCCCCGACAGACCGATGATGTCGGCCTTCTCGGCGCGCGCGGTTTCCAGGATTTTCGCCGCCGGCACCATGACGCCGAGATCGACTACTTCGTAATTGTTGCAAGCGAGCACGACGCCGACGATGTTCTTGCCGATGTCATGCACGTCGCCCTTCACCGTCGCCATCACGATTTTGCCGTTCGATGAGTTCTGGGTAATGCCGCGGTCGATCTTGTCCTGCTCCATGTACGGCATCAGGTAGGCCACCGCCTGCTTCATCACGCGCGCCGATTTTACCACCTGCGGCAAAAACATTTTGCCGGAGCCGAACAGGTCACCGACGATATTCATGCCATCCATCAGCGGGCCTTCGATCACGTCGAGCGGGCGCTTGCTCTCCTTGCGCGCCTCCTCGACGTCGATCTCGATGAAGTCGGTGATGCCGTGCACCAGCGCATGCGCCAGCCGCTTTTCCACCGGCCGCTCGCGCCAGGCCAGATCGACCTCCTTCGCCTCCTGCCCCTTGCCGCGGAATTTTTCGGCGAGCGCCAGCAGCCGCTCGGAGGCATCGGGCCGGCGGTTGAGCACCACGTCCTCGCAGGCTTCGCGCAGTTCCGGATCGAGGCCGTCATAGACCGCGATCTGCCCGGCATTGACGATGCCGAGGTCCATGCCGGCCTTGATGGCGTGGAACAGGAAAACCGAATGCATGGCCTCGCGCACCCGCTCATTGCCGCGGAACGAGAAAGAAAGATTCGACACGCCGCCCGAGACATGCACATGCGGCAGGTTGGCCCTGATCCAGCGCGCCGCCTCGATGAAATCGACGCCGTAATTGTTGTGCTCCTCCATGCCGGTGGCGACGGCGAAGATGTTCGGATCGAAAATGATGTCTTCGGGCGGAAAGCCGACCTGCTTGGTCAGGATGTCGTAGGCGCGCCGGCAGATCTTGGTTTTTCGTTCCAAGGTATCGGCTTGGCCCTTTTCGTCGAACGCCATCACCACGACAGCGGCGCCGTAGCGGCGCACGATCTTGGCGTGCTCGATGAAAGCCGCCTCGCCCTCCTTCATGGAGATCGAATTGACCACCGGCTTGCCTTGCAGGCATTTCAGGCCCGCTTCGATCACCGAAAATTTCGACGAATCGACCATCACCGGCACGCGCGCGATGTCGGGCTCGGCCGCAATCAAATTCAGGAACGTGACCATCGCCGCTTCCGAGTCGAGCAGGCCCTCGTCCATGTTGACGTCGATTATCTGCGCGCCGTTCTCCACCTGCTCGCGCGCGATCGAGAGCGCGCTGGCGTAATCGCCGGCGGTGATCAGCTTCCTGAATTTGGCCGAGCCGGTGACGTTGGTGCGCTCGCCGATATTCACGAAGGGAATTTCCGGCGTCAACGAAAAGGCTTCCAAGCCCGAAAGCCGCAACTGCTTCGGCACCTCCGGGATCGGGCGCGGCGCCTTGCCGACGACTGCTTTGGCAATGGCAGCGATGTGTTCGGGCGTGGTGCCGCAACAGCCGCCGACCACATTGACCAGACCGGCGTCGGCGAACTCGCCCAATAGTTCGGCCATGTATTCCGGACTCTCGTCGTAATAGCCGAATTCGTTGGGCAGCCCGGCATTCGGATAGGCGCACACGAAGGTATCGGCGAGGCGGCCGAGCTCGGCGATGTGGGCGCGCATCTCGCGCGCGCCGAGCGCGCAGTTAAGCCCGATGGTGACCGGGTTGGCGTGCCGCACCGAATTCCAGAACGCCGCCGGGGTCTGCCCCGACAGCAGGCGGCCGGAGCGGTCGGTGATGGTGCCGGAGATCATCACCGGCAGGTCGATGCCGCGCGCGGCGCAGGCCTCCGCGATGGCGTAGATCGCCGCCTTGGCGTTGAGCGTGTCGAAGATGGTCTCGATCAGCAGCAAGTCCGCGCCGCCGTCGATCAGGCCCTTGATCTGCTCGCCATAGGCCGCGCGCAACTGGTCGAAACTGATGGCGCGGAAGCCGGGATTGCTCACGTCCGGCGAAATCGAGGCGGTGCGGTTGGTGGGCCCGAGGGCGCCGGCGACGAATCGCCGCCGTCCGTCTTCTTTTTCCGCCGCTGCTGCCGCCTCGCGCGCCAGCGTGGCGCCGGCGTGGTTGAGCTCGTAGGCGATGCCCTCCATGCCGTAATCGGCCTGCGCGATCTTGGTGGAGGAGAATGTGTTGGTGGAGACGATGTCGGCGCCGGCGCGGAAATAAGCCAGATGGATATCGCGCACGGCGTCCGGCCGGCTCAAATTGAGCAGGTCGTTGTTGCCGCGCACCTCGCGGTTCCAGGCGTCGAAGCGCGCGCCGCGATAGCCGGTCTCGTCCAGCTTGAGCGCCTGGATCATGGTGCCCATGGCGCCGTCGAGCACCAGGATGCGCTCTCTGAGCGCGTCGCTGAACGTCTTGCGCACGTCCGCCATCACGCCACCTCTTGCGTCGCGGGGCGAAGACCCAGCAAATGGCAGGTGGCGTAGACCAGATCGGCGCGGTTCATGGTGTAGAAGTGAAAATTGGTGACGCCGCGGTCGAACAGATCGATCACTTGTTCGGCGGCGACCGCGGCCGCAATCAGCTTGCGGGTGGTCGGATCGTTTTCCAGCCCCTGAAAGCGCTCGGCCAGCCACACCGGCACCGAGGCGCCGGCGCGTGCGGCGAAATTGGTCGCCGCCTTGAAGTTCTGCACCGGCAGGATGCCGGGCACGATCGGAATGTCGATGCCGCGCGCGCGCACGCGGTCCAGATAGCGGAAGTACACGTCGTTCTCGAAGAAGAACTGCGTCATCGCGCGCGTGGCCCCGGCGTCGACCTTGGCTTTCAGCATGTCGATGTCGGCTTCCACCGTCGGCCGAGTCGGGATGTTTTTCCGGATAGGCGGAGACCGAGACGTCGAAATCGCCATGAATGCGTTTGATGCCGCCGACCAGATCCGCCGCGTTCAGATAGCCGCCCGGATGCGGCGCATAGCGCGTACCGGCGCCGCCCACGGGATCGCCGCGCAGCGCCACGATGTGGCGCACGCCGGCCGCGTGATAATTGCGCACGATATTGTCGACTTCCTCTCGGGTGGCGGCGACGCAAGTGAGATGCGCCGCCGGGATCAGCGGCGTCTCGGCGCGGATGCGCTTGACCGTCGCGTGCGTGCGCTCGCGCGTCGAGCCGCCGGCCCCGTAGGTGACCGAGACGAATTGGGGGTCGAGCGGCTTCAACCGCTCGATCGAATCCCACAGCGTCTTCTCCATCTCTTCGGTCGTCGGCGGAAAAAATTCGAACGACACCGCGATCCGGCGGTGACCGGCCGGCATGAAACGGCTGAGGCGCGGGTTCTCGTTCATCACGCCACCTCGCGCTTGGCCGCGGCGATCAGCGCGCGGGCGTCGCGCGCGAGCCAGAGCGACACCGCGATCTTGCCGTCGGAGCCGGGCTCGGGCGAAAAGCTCTTGTGCAGCACCGGCTCAAGCCCGGACGCCGTCATCCATTGCGTCACCGTTTCCGGCGCAAAACCCAAGCGACGATGGGCGAACTGTTCGCGCAAAAACTCCTGCTCGTGCGGCGCGAAGTCCACCACCAGCAATCGCCCGCCCGGCCGCAGCACGCGCGCCGCCTCTTTGATCGCGCGCGCGCCGTCGTCGAGGAAGTGCAGCACCTGGTGCAGGATGACGACGTCGAAGCTGTCGTTGGCGAGCGGCAGGTCGTAGATGTCGCCCTGCCGCACGCTGCAATGCTTCAGGCCCGCGCGCTCCAGCCGGTCGCGCGCCAGCTGCAGCATGTCGAGCGACAGATCGAGGCCGAGCCCGCGTTCGATTTCCGCGCCGAACAGCTCCAGCATGCGTCCGGTGCCGGTGCCGAGGTCGAGCAGCGACCTGAACGGCTTGCCGGCCAGCGCCGCGCGGATCGCCTCCTCGACCGCGGCGTCCGCCACGTGCAGCTTGCGGATGCGGTCCCATTCGGCGGCGTGCGCGCGAAAGTAAGCCTGCGCCGCGGCGGCGCGCGCCTGCCGCACCGAGGCGAGCCGCGCGCGGTCGCGCGTAATGGTCTGATCGGCCGGGTCGAGCCGCGCGAGCAGCGCGCGCGCCAGTTCGGCGCCGCCGCCGCGCTCGGCGAGGCGAAAGAACGCCCAGGTGCCCTCGCGGAAGCGCTCGATCAAGCCGGCCTCGGCCAACAGCTTGAGATGGCGCGAGATGCGCGGCTGCGACTGGCGCAGGATGTCGGTCATGTCGGAGACGGTCAGCTCGGCTTCCGCCAAGAGCGCCAGCACGCGCAGGCGCGTCTCTTCGCCGGCAGCCTTGAGCGCCGCGTTGAGTGCGTCGAAACGGAGCGTGGCGCTGTTGGTCATCCGGGCCTTACGATGGATGATATGGGCCTGTTCCCACTATATAAAGATATCTTTATACGTTGAAACGGGCGCCGGCAAGCCCGCCGGCTACGGATTTTCCCGGACTGGTTGAGAAATGCTGCAAGCGGCATCGTTATTTTGCAGCGACTGGAGGATCGAGCATGACCACCACGGACTTCGGTATCCGCGACAGCGAGGTGACGACCGAGCTGCCCGAGGCGTTCGATGCCAGCCTCTATTACATCGGCCGCATTCGCACGCCTTGGAAACACCGCAAGGACTGCCCGAAAAACGCCCGCGAATCCGACGCGGTCTGCACCGTCGAAGTCGATGCGCGCTGGCAGCAGGGCCTCAAGGACACCGAGACCTGCAGCCATCTGGTGCTGCTCTACTGGATGAACTATTCGCAGCGCGACCTGGTGCTGCAGGTGCCGAGCCATTACGGCACCCAGCACGGCACCTTTGCGCTGCGCTCGCCGGCGCGCCCCAACCCGATCGCCATGAGCGTGGTGAAATTGCTCGGCATCGAGGGTGGCAAGCTCTCGGTGGTCGGGCTCGACTGCCTCGACGGCACGCCGCTGCTCGACATCAAGCCTTATTACGCCTCCACCGACAGCGTGCCGGAGGCGGTGGTGGGCTGGCGCAGCCAAAAGAAATAGCGCCTAAAACGTCAATCTTCGCAATAGGTTCCATCGGCCCTGTGACATTTGAGAAGGGCGTGACCAGGAACCTTTGAACTTCCCCGGCGCTTACCCCGACGAACGATGGAGCAAGCCATTCATCGGGGAGTGCGTCATGTTGTTCAAATCCCTCACCGCCGGCTCACTGCTCGCCGCCGCCGCATTGTCGTGCGCGCCCGCGCAGGCCGATCCGCTGTTCGCCTATAACTCGCCGTCGGCACCGCAATACTCAGCCGTCGAGCAGAACGATCAGGCCGCGGACGCCCAGCTCGCGCCGCGCCTGCAACGGCAGATCGTCGACTACGCCGGCAACGAGGCGCCCGGCACCGTCATCATCGATACCCCGCACACCGTCCTCTATTACGTGCTCGGCAACGGCAAGGCGATCCGTTACGGCATCGGCGTCGGCCGCCAGGGCTTCACCTGGTCGGGCGTCAAGCAGGTCGCGCGCAAGGCCGAGTGGCCGGACTGGTATCCGCCGGCCGAGATGATCGCGCGCCAGCCTTATCTGCCGCGCATGGTGGCCGGCGGCCCCGGCAATCCGCTCGGCGCCCGCGCCATGTATCTCGGCGGCACCGAATATCGCATCCACGGCACCAACGATCCGACCACCATCGGCAAGCACGTGTCGTCGGGCTGCATCCGCCTCACCAACGAAGACGTGGAAGATCTCTACAGCCGCGTGCAGATCGGCGCCAAGGTGATCGTGCTGCCGCAGACGCCGCCGGCGCGGACCGCGCAGCAGGCGCCTCCGCATAATGCGCGGATGACCTGGAACGTCACGCGCCCCTCCGGCCTTTACTAGCCGCTGTTTCCTCGAGAACCTCCCCTGACTTGGCCCGGCGCTTGCGCCGGGTCGTTTTTTGGCTGGCCGCATCGCGCAACTTACGTGAGGATGCAACACAATCGCGTTGGCGGCGGGCACGAGCCAAGGAGATGAGATGGCGGGCAAGCGGCCGGAGGTCGTGATCGTCGGCGGCGGCATCGGCGGCCTGTTCGCCGCCAACGCGCTGATCGCGCACGGCCTAAACACATCGGTCTACGAGCAGGCCCCTGCCCTCGGCGAGGTCGGCGCCGGCGTGTTTCTGACGCCGAACAGCGTGCGCCAGTTGCAGCGGGTGGGATTAGGACCCGCGGTGGAGCAGTGGGGCGCCCGGGTCGGCACCGGCTCGCATTATTTCCGCCATGACGGCGCGCCGATCGCACCGGTGCAGGTCACCGACTCCGCCGGCTGGAACGCGACCTTCGGAATGCATCGCGCCGACTTCGTCGATCTCCTGGCCAGGGCTTTGCCCGCAGGCGTGGTGCACACCGGACACCGCGCAACCTCCTTCGCGCAGGAGGGCGACGCGGCGCGCGTGTCGTTCGCCAATGGCGCCGTCGTCGAAGGCGACGTCGTGGTCGCCGCCGACGGCATCCACTCCGAGCTGCGCCCTTACGTGTTTCCGCCTTCGCGACCGGTGTTCCATGGCTCCGTCGCCTATCGCGGCACGGTCCCGCACGAGCGCATCCCGCACTGGCCGACCGACTGCTGGCTGATGTGGCTCGGCAAAGGCAAACACTTTCTCAGCTTTCCGCTGCGCGCCGGCAAACTCATCAACTATGTCGGCTTCGTGCCGGCGGACGAGGAGATGAAGGAATCCTGGTCGGCGCCGGGCGACCCCGCCATGCTGCGCCGCGAATTCGCCGGCTGGGACCCGCGCATCGAGTCGCTGCTCAGCCAGGTGCAGACGACTTTCCGCTGGGCGCTCTACGACCGCGAGCCGCTGCCGAGCTGGAGCAAGGGAAGGCTCACATTGCTCGGCGACGCCGCGCACCCGATGCTGCCGCATCTCGGACAGGGCGCCAACCAGGGCATCGAGGACGGCATGGCGCTGGCGACGATTCTCGCGCGCGCCAGCCGGGAGACGGCGCCCGCCGCGCTGCTTGCCTACGAGCGGCTGCGCCGCGAGCGGGTGGCGGCAGTCCAGCGCGGCGCGCGCGAGAACGGCCTGCGCTACGATTCCGCCTATGCCGACCTCGGCGTGCGCGACGCCGAGATCGCCGCCCACGCCGCGTTCCGCAAGCGGCTCTACGACCACGACGTCGTGCCGGAAGCGGAAGCCGCGGCGCAGGTCCTGCTGTAATTTTCAGGCTTTGGCAAACTCAAGCTTTGGCAAACTCAAATTGCAACGTAGGCGCCACTTCCGGAATATCGCGCAGCGGAACGCCGATGGCCTGCATCAGCGTCACCGGATCGGCTTTAAGCCCCGCGCGCGGCGGGTCCTCCAGATAGGCGCCGAGAAAGCGGGCGCGCGCCACCAGCGCCGAGCCGAAGGCGCGCGCTTGCGCGTCGTAAGCGGCGAGCGCCGCGTCGATATCCGGCATCGCCGCCAGCGCATCGGTCAGCCAGGCCGCGTTCAACGCCGCCTTGGTGACGCCGGCGCCGACATGCGGCCGCGCGACAAAAGCGGCGTCGCCCAACAGCGCGACGCGCCCGGCGACGACGCGCGGCGACTCGAGATCGAAAATCGGCTGGAAGAACGGCACGGGCGTCGCTTCGGTCAGCGCGATGAATTGCGGCGGCAGCAGCGCGCGCGCATCGGCGCGGAACGCGGCGATCACCTGCGGGCGGATCAGCGGCGGCGGAATGGCCGCGTGATGGCGGCCGGCCGCATCGGTGCACATGTCGCGCAACGCCGCCGCATTCACCGGGTGATACCACAACCAGTTCATGCGCCGCCGCCCGGGGCTGAGGTCGTCATCGGCGCCCGGCTGCAAATAGGAAAGCACCAGCTCGCGCGGCGGCAGGAAGAAGGCGTAGGACTCGAACAGCTCGCCGCGCGCGGCCGGCGGAACCGCCAGTTCCTCGATCACGCCGCGCCAGCCGACATAGCCGGCATAAATCGGCGCGGGCGCCGCCGGAAAAGCGCACGTCCGCACCGTGGAATACAGCCCGTCGGCGCCGATCAGCAGCTCGCCCTCCACGCGTGTGCCGTCGGCGAAGATCGCGCTGACGCCGCCGGGATGTTGGCCGATATCCGCAAGCTGCATGCCGGCGCGGTAGCAGGCATCCGGCAGATGCCGCCGCAGCGCGCGGTAGAGCAGCGTCCAGGAGGTCAGAGTCTTATCGAACGGCAGCCGCGCGATCACCGAGCCGTCGTGCGCAAGGCAAAAGCGCGAGGAGAACGAGACGCCGATCGACTCGTCAACGGTAATCCCGAGCCGGCGCATGATGTCGAACATCTCGACATGCGTGCCGATGCCGACGCCGCGGCTGGCAAGGTCGCCGGTGCTGCGCTCGAACACCGTCACCTGCCAGCCGGCCTGGCGCAGCAGCAGGCCGGCGAACAATCCGCCGAGCGAGCCGCCGATGATCAGTGCGCGACCCATCGCATTCGCTCGGGTTGTTCCTGGCGCTTTGCTTGCGGGTCAGCCTAACGCCGGTGATCGCGCCGGGCAATTTTTTGCTATACTCCGCGTTTGTTGAAACGCGGAGCGGTGTCATGCGTATTGCGGTCATGGCGGCGGGAGCGGTCGGCGGCTATTTCGGCGCGCGCATGGCGGCGGCCGGCCACGATGTGTTTTTCATCGCGCGCGGCGCCAACCTCGCGGCCATCAAACAGAACGGCCTCAAGCTCGAGAGCGTCAACGGCGACCTGCATCTGCCGCAAGCGAATGCCACCGACGATCCGGCGGCGGTCGGCCCGGTCGATATCGTGCTGTTCGCGGTCAAGCTTTGGGACACCGAACAGGCGGCCGAGCGGACCAGGCCGTTGGTCGGGCCCGGTACGCGCGTCATCACGCTGCAGAACGGCATCGACAGCGTCGAGCGCCTCAGCGCTATCCTGCCGGCGGACTGCGTCATCGGCGGCACCGCCGCCATCGCTTCGACGATCGCCGCTCCCGGCGTGATCAAGAACACGAGCAAGTTCGCCGGCATCCGCTTCGGCCGCGCCGACAAAAAACCCGACGCGGTGCTGCAAGCCTTCGCCGACGCGGCCAAAGCCGCCAAGGTGGATGCGGCGATCGTCCCCGACATCCAGCACGAGCTGTGGTTCAAATTCATCTTGCTCGCCGCGACGTCCGGCGCCACGGCGGCGATGCGCTCGCCGGTCGGCCCGATCGTCGCCGATCCCGAGCTGCGGGCCTTCCTGCGCCAGCTGATGCAAGAGACTTACGAGGTCGGCAAGGCCAAGGGCGTCGCCATGGCGCCCGACCTTGTCGACCAGCGGCTAAACTACGTGGTGACCACCATGCCGCCGACGATGAAGGCGTCGATGGCGAACGACGTCGAGCGCGGCAACCGCCTCGAGCTCGACTGGCTTTCCGGCAAGGTGCGCGAACTCGGCCGCCAATACAAAATCCCGACGCCGGCAAGCGATGCCGTCTGCATCGTGCTCAAGCTGCACCGCATGGGATCGCCGCGCTAGCGCCGCTACGGTTATACCGGCGGGCGCGCGTCTGCGGCGATTTCGTTACCGCGAACCGGAAAATTTTTGCCGCCGTGTAAACGCGCGGCCATCCACGCCGCGCGATTTTGCGGCCGTAGCGCTTGCGCCGACCTACCATGTTACGGCCGCGACCGCGCGCACCACACCATGATACGCGATGGCGTCACGCCACGGTCGCCGCAGCAATAAAAAAATTAAGTGTTGCCGTGGCAAGACTGCGCGCCGGAAACGCTTGCGTTGCCGATGGGTGCCGATGTGAAATCGTTTCGCATTCTTCATGTCGACGACGATGCCGCTGATGCGGGACGTGGTCGAGCTCGCGCTCGATTTCGATTCCGAATTCGTGGTGATGAGCTGCGAGGGCGGCGAGCAGGCGCTCGCGGCCGTGCCGGGCTGGCAGCCCGACCTGATCATCCTCGACGTCATGATGCCGGAGATGGACGGGCCGGCCGTGCTGGCGCGCCTGCGCGAAGATCCCGGCACGGCGAAAATCCCGGTGATCTTCATCACCGGCCGCTGCCCGCCGGCCGAACGCGACCGGTTGATGGCGCTCGGCGCCGTCGCGGTGATCGCCAAGCCGTTCTTTCCGGTGAAACTCGCGGAAACCGTGCGCCGCCATTTGCAGACCATCAAGCTCGCCGCGGCCGGCTATGATTTCGCCAAGCGACTGCGCGAGCGATGCCGCGACGCTGGCGCGCTTCCGCGACAAACTGCGCAACGGCGCCGATTCCTCCTTCGTGCCGGACGAATTCCAGTCGTTCGTGCACAAGCTCGCCGGCGCGGCCGGCGTGTTCGACTACCGGGCCGTGAGCACGACGGCGGCCTCGCTCGAGGACGCCATCATCGAACGGCGCGCCGGCCGCGGCGCTCCCGGAACGATCGAGGCCAATCTCGACGCGCTGCTCGCCAGTATCGAGAGCGCGTGATCGAGCAAACCAGGGTGGAGACAAACATGCCGGACATTTTCGAGGCGCGCGACAAGACGCCCAAGATGCTGATCGCCGACGACGATCCGGCCATCGTGCGATTGCTCGCCGACCGCTGCGTGAAGATGGGTTTCAAGGTGGAAACCGCGACCAACGGCATGCAACTGCTGATCAAGGCGCGCCGCAGCCACCCCGACATCCTGATCGTCGACGTCAACATGCCCGAGCTGGACGGGCTTTCGGTCTGCTCCCGCCTGCTCGATCCCGGCAGCAAGCCGCTCGAAGTGGTCGTGGTCACCGGCAGCACAGGATCCGGAAACCGCCGAGCGCTGCGAAAGCCTCGGTATGTTCTACGGCCGCAAGGGCCCCGATTTCTGGAACAGCGTGGAAGGCGCGCTGGCCGAAATCTATCCCGAACCTGGCGAACCAGATCGTCGACATCGGAGAGCCAGGCGATCGACGCCGAAGTGCCGCAGCGTCCGCGCGTGCTGGTGGTCGACGACGACCCGGACATCGAAGAATTTCTCGCCAGCCGGCTCGGCAAATTCGGCATGGATACGCTGTACGCGCCCGACGCCGTGCATGGATTTAGGATGGCCAGCAAGGATAAGCCGAGCGTCATCATCACCGACAATTACATGCCGGACGGCGACGCCCAGTACCTGTTGTATCGATTGCGCAGTTCGCCGTGGCGACCGAGAACATTCCCGTCTTCGTGATCAGCGGGCGGCAAGCTCAGCGAGACTGACCGAGCAGACTCTGCGGCGGTCGATCGGCGGCCGGCCGGGCGCCGCGCAGATTTTTCACGAAATCGTTCGATACCGAGGAACTGTTCAACGCGCTGAAAAAATTTTGCGGCTTCGAGAAGCATCGCGCCTGAACATACGAACGGTCATTATAGCAGCGGCCGGCGCCCACGTGACGCGCCGCCAGGCGAAATAGGCGCCTACGTCGCCGCTGGTCGCCGCGCAGAAAAGCAGCAGCCTAAGCGCCGGACCGGCAGGCCAATACCGGCCGGCGCTCTCGGCGCTGCCTGCATCTTTTAGCGGCAGTGGCCCGCCGCCGCCGTTTCTTGCCCGAACGGCGGCCCGGTAAGGCATTGAAAATGCCGGCAGCGTGGAAAATCGCAACGCTCGCTCGGGCCTTCGGCCGTCGCTCGCCCGGGAACCGACCGGGAACGGCAGTTGACGCCACCGTTTGGACTTGGCAGGCCATCCCCAACCGTCGCGTATCCGGCCACCAGGGGCATATAGAAAAACCACCCGCACTAGACTAAAGATAAGGTATGCCGTCCCGCTCGCTGAAATACTCGCGCAAATAAATGACAAGAAAAGACGCTTGGAGGATACGCCTTTGTTCCGCACGCTGTTGAAAAAGCGGGACTTCTACGCCGGCGGAATGATGACCCTGCTCGGCGCGGCGGTCACGCTCGATTCCACGACCTATGCCCTCGGCACCCTGACCCATATGGGGCCGGGCATGTTCCCCCTGATGCTCGGGATCACGCTCACCTTTGTCGGCGTGCTGATCTTAGGCGCGGCGGTGGCCACCCCGCTCAGCGACGATGAGGGCATCCTGCCGAAGAACCGGGAATGGGTCGCGTGGGGCTGCATCCTGGCCGGACCCGTCCTCTTCATTATCCTCGGCGAACTTTTCGGCTTGGTGCTCGCGACCTTCGCTTGCGTGCTGGTGCCCGCGCTCGGCGACCGCACCGCGACGCTGAAAGGCTCGCTCATGCTCGCGGCCGGCGTCACCTTCTTCGGCGTGCTGCTGTTCTCTTACGTGTTGAAGATCCCATTCCCCTTGTTCCGGTGGAGCTTCTGATGTTCGAAACCGCGCTCACCGATCTCTGGTACGGCTTCGGCGTCGCGCTCGAGCCGCACAACGTGATGTGGTGCTTCATCGGCGTGTTCGTCGGCAACATGGTCGGCGTGCTGCCGGGCATGGGACCGCTCGCCACCATCTCGATCCTGTTGCCGCTGACCTTCGGCATCAAGCCGGTCGGCGCCATCCTGATGCTGGCGGGCGTGTTTTACGGCTCGCAATACGGCGGCGCGATCTGCTCGATCCTGCTCAATCTGCCCTGCCATCCGCCGCATGCGGTCACCTGTCTGGACGGCTTCCCGCTCACCAAGAAGGGACGCGGCGGCGCCGCGCTCGGCATCACGGTCATCTCGTCCTTCGTCGGCGCCTCGTGGGGCATCACCGAGATGATTTTCCTCGCGCCGATCCTGGTGATCGTCGCGCTTAAATTCGGGCCCGCCGAAATCTGTTCGCTGATGCTGCTCGGCCTATTGGCCGGCTCGACGCTGGCGCGCGGTTCGCCGCTCAAGGGCGTCGCCATGACCGTGTGCGGGCTGCTGATCGGCATTGTCGGCAGCGACATCGAAACCGGCACGCCGCGCTTCACCTTCGGCATACCCAATCTGTTCGACGGCGTCGAAATCGTCGCGCTGGCGCTCGGCCTGTTCGGCATCGCCGAGTTCATGAAGAGCGTCAACCAGCTTTCCGAGGTCGACACCAAATATACCAACGTCACGTTCAAGGACCTGCGGCCGACGCGCGAGGAATTCCGCCGCGCGATCCCGGCGATGTTCCGCGGCACGCTGATCGGCAGCCTGTGCGCGCTCATCCCCGGCACCGGGCCGACCATCGCCTCGTTCATTTCCTACGCGACCGAAAAGAAGATTTCCAAGACGCCCGAGCTGTTCGGCACCGGCATGATCGAAGGCGTCGCCTGCCCGGAGGCCTCGACCCACTCCTCGGTGCAGGGCGACTTCATCCCGACCATGAGCCTGGGCATTCCGGGCGACGCGGTGATGGCGCTGATTCTCGGCGCCTTGATGATCCAGGGCATCGTGCCCGGCCCGCAGCTGATCAGCGAGCACCCGGATATCTTCTGGGGCCTGATCGCCAGCTTCTGGATCGGCAACATCATCCTGGTCGTGCTCAACGTTCCGATGATCGGGCTGTGGGTGAAGCTGCTGACGATCCCGTACAAATATCTCTATCCGAGCGCGATGTTCTTCGTGGCCATCGGCGTCTACTCGACCAACAACGACATGTTCCAGGTCGGCGAGGTCGTCATCATCGGCGTCGTCGGCTATCTGCTGCTGCTGCTCGATTTCCACCCGGCGCCGATCCTGCTCGGCTTCGTGCTCGGGCCGCGCTTCGAGGAAAATTTCCGCCGCGCCATGCTGATTTCGCGCGGCGACATCTGGGTGTTCATCAAGCACCCGATCAGCGCGGTGTTCATCGCCCTGTGCGTGCTGCTGATCGTCATGCAGATCTACGTGCGGCTGCGCGCGCCCAAGGCGCTGCCGACCGAAATGGCCTTGCCGACCGACCACCACAAGGCCGCCGAAGCCGCCGAGTGACGCGGCTAGCGCGATACGAACGGACCTAGATATCCGTAGGCGAACAGCGCGATCAAAAGCACGATGACGATCGTGGCTATGCGTTTGCCGACGCGGTCTGCCCGATCCTGCGCGGTTTCGTCCGTCATCGTGACCGTTTCCCCGCAGCCGAGGCCGCTTGGGGTCGTGCGCCGCGGCCAAAAATGGCCGCCCGCGAGCGGTGCGGCCATGAGTTTAAGCTTGGGTCAATGCCACCCGCTCCAGAGGGGAAAAGAGTGGCGAAGGCAATTCTGCCCCGACGCCGCGGGCGCGCGCCTTCAGCGGGATTATTGATTCAAATTAATGAACGAGGCTACGGTAGCTGCAGGTTTAAGCCATGGGCGCGCCGGCCTCACGCAACGCGTTGGAACAGCATCCGTTCGTCGCGCGGCTGTTGCAGCTTGTCGATCTCAAAGCCGCCGACCTCAAGGGCCTCGACGACATTATCGACGGCGAACTGTTGATCCGCAAACGGCGCGATCTGATCGCCGACGGCTACGAATACCGCAAGCTCTGCTTCGTGAAGGATGGCTACGCCGTGCGCTACAAGCTATTGCGCAACGGCAAGCGGCAGATCCTCAACGTTATCCTGCCCGGCGACGTGGTCGGCCTGCCCGGCAGCTTCTACCAGCGCGCCGTCTATTCGGTCACCGCCATCAGCGACCTGCGCATGAACGTCTGCTCGCTCGATTCTTACGTGCAGCTTTGCTACCGCCACCCGCAATACGGCCTGGCGCTCACCTGGATCGCCGTGCAGGAGGCGACCACCTATGCCGAGCACGTCATCGACGTCGGCCGGCGCACGCCGATCGAGCGGCTGTCGCATTTCCTGCTCGAGCTGCATGCCCGCCTTAAAGTTGTCGGGCGCGCCGAGCCGGCGCGCTTCACGCTGCCGTTCTCGCAGGAGGTGATCGCCGACGTGCTGGGCTTAAGCGTGCCGCATCTCAACCGCATGATGCAGCAGTTGCGCGCGGAAAAGCTGATCGCCGACAGCGAGCGCGTGATCGAATTCCTCGACGCCGGCGCCATGCAGACGCTCGCGCATTACCAGCCGCAGGCGCTGGCGCCGATCCCCCAGCCGGCGCGCACGCCATGAGCCGCGGAACGGGCGGCACCGTGAGCCCGGCTCCTTGCTGCTATGCACTCCTTCGCATTGACACCCGTATCGCCGATGCCTACATTAGCGCTCGTTCCGAGGGGTGCCCGGTCAGGGCTGAGAAAAACCCTTAGAACCTGATCCGGGTCATGCCGGCGAAGGGACAGGACGATATGCAGACATCGCAGGCGATCGCGCGAGTAGTCGGCCCGGTGTTTTGCGCGATCGGCACCGGCATGCTGGCGAGCGGGCCGGTCTATCGCGACATGGCCCAGCAATTCGTGGCCGGCTATCCGTTCATTTATTTCTCGGGCGTGCTGCTGCTGGTCGCCGGCCTGAGCATCCTCAATGCGCATCACGCCTGGACCCCCGACTGGCGCTCGGCGATCACCGCGCTCGGCTGGGTCTTCACCGGCATCGGCTCGTTCCGTGTCATTGCGCCGAACTTCGTGTCGTTTGTCGGCGGCGCGCTCATAACCAGCAGCGGTTTTTTCACCGCCGCCGGCATGGTCTTTTTGGCGCTCGGCGCGTTCTTCACGTTCAAGGGCTACGTCAGCACCGCAGCATCGGAGATGAAATCATGAACAAGCCCGTCACCGCCGCCGATCTGGTCACCCCCAAGGTCACCACCGGTCCGCTGCCCGCTTCGCGCAAGGTCTACGCGCGGCCGGAAGCGGCGCCCGAACTGCGCGTGCCGGTGCGCGAGATCGCGCTGACGGAAGCCTCCGGCGAGCCGCCGCTGCCGGTGTACGACACCACCGGGCCCTACAGCGATCCGGACGTGACCATCGACGTGGAAAAAGGTCTGCCGCGCACGCGCATCGCATGGGTCAAGGAGCGCGGCGGCGTCGAGCAATATGTCGGGCGTCCGATCCAGCCGGTCGACAACGGCAATGTCAGCGGCAAGCATCTGGCGCGCAATTTCCCCAACACGCCGAAGCCCTGGCGGGCGGTGTCGTCATTCCGGGGCGCGGCCGAAGGCCGCGAACCCGGAATCCAGAACCCAGCACAGAGCCAGCAGCTGGATTCCGGGTCCGGCCCTGCGCGCCGTCCCGGAATGACTACGGATGGCCAGCACCCCCTCACGCAATACGAATGGGCCAAGGCCGGCGTCATCACCAAGGAAATGATCTACGTCGCCGAGCGCGAGAATCTCGGGCGCAAGAAACAGCTTGAGCGGGCCGAAGCCGCGCTGGCCGACGGCGAACAGTTCGGCGGCGCGCTGCCCGCGTTTGTCACGCCGGAATTCGTGCGCAGCGAAATCGCGCGCGGGCGCGCCATCATCCCGTCCAACATCAACCACGCCGAATTGGAGCCGATGATCATCGGCCGCAATTTCCTGGTGAAGATCAACGCCAATATCGGCAACTCCGCCGTCACCTCCTCGGTCGAGGAAGAAGTCGAGAAGATGGTGTGGGCGATCCGCTGGGGCGCCGACACGGTGATGGACCTCTCGACCGGCCGCAACATCCACAACACGCGCGAATGGATCCTGCGCAATTCGCCAGTCCCGATCGGAACCGTGCCGATCTATCAGGCGCTGGAGAAGGTCGACGGCGATCCGGTCAAGCTCGACTGGGAATGCTACAAGGACACGCTGATCGAGCAGTGCGAACAGGGCGTCGACTATTTCACCATCCACGCCGGCGTGCGGCTCGCTTACGTGCCGCTCACCGCCAACCGCGTCACCGGCATCGTCTCGCGCGGCGGCTCGATCATGGCCAAGTGGTGCCTGTCGCGCCACAAGGAATCGTTCCTGTACGAGCGCTTCGACGAGATCTGCGACATCATGCGCCAATACGACGTGTCGTTCTCGCTCGGCGACGGCTTGCGCCCCGGCTCGCAGGCCGACGCCAACGACCGCGCGCAATTCGCCGAGCTGGAGACGCTGGGCGAGCTGACGCAGATCGCCTGGAAGAAGGGCTGCCAGGTCATGATCGAGGGCCCCGGCCACGTGCCGATGCACAAGATCAAGATCAACATGGACAAGCAGCTGAAAGAATGCGGCGAGGCGCCGTTCTACACGCTCGGGCCGCTGACCACCGACATCGCGCCCGGCTACGACCACATCACCTCGGGCATCGGCGCCGCCATGATCGGCTGGTTCGGCTGCGCCATGCTCTGCTACGTGACGCCGAAGGAGCATCTCGGCCTGCCCGACCGCGACGACGTCAAGGACGGCGTCATCACCTACAAGATCGCGGCGCACGCGGCCGACTTGGCCAAGGGCCACCCGGCGGCGCAATTGCGCGACGACGCGCTCGTCCGCGCGCGCTTCGACTTCCGCTGGCAGGACCAGTTCAACTTGGGGCTCGACCCGGAGACCGCGCGCGAATTCCACGACGAGACGCTGCCCAAGGAGGCGCACAAAGTGGCGCATTTCTGCTCCATGTGCGGGCCGAAATTCTGCTCGATGAAGATCACGCAGGACGTGCGCGATTATGCGGAGAGGTTGAACGACCCGCTCAACCCTCATCCTGAGGAGCCCGGCGCAGCCTTGGCGAAGCCGGGCGTCTCGAAGGATGAGGCCGAGGCGGGCATGCGCGCGATGAGCGAGAAATTCAAAGCGCTGGGCGAGCAGGTTTATGTCGATGCGGAGAAGGTGAAGGAGAGTAATAAGGCGTTGTGACTTCAATCCGCCTCATCCTGAGGAGCCGCCGAAGGCGGCGTCTCGAAGGATGGGGCGGCCCCATGGTCGCGTTGCTTCGCAACGCTCCTCACCATGAGGCTGAGCAAGCGTAGCTCCGATGAGCGAAGCGAAATCCGGGGCTAACCTCTCCGAATTTAACCCGCATTCCGCTACAGGTGCTTAGGCCGGAATCTCCCAGCAGATGTCGGCGTATCTACCCGAAACTTTGGCCTCGGGTAGCTCGAAAGAGTCGCGAAGCTCATTCCTCTGATCCAATGTCCATTCGGGATTCGACCAATCAATCGAATAGTCAATTGTTAGCCGACCGTTGATCACCTCCGCCTGGCGTTTCCAGCGCTCAACAGCGTGTTCTGATAAGGCAACGTTTTCATGCCATCCCGACGCGGTTAGGTAGCAATGCGCAAGACCCATTTACTCCTCCACGAATTGGCTCGGTTCGGGCGCTAAGTTAGCAAGTCGTGCGGGCTTAGCGGAGTCCAGCCAACGCCCCTCACCCCACCTTCAACTTCCTCGCCTTCCTTAAGTCCGCATTGATCCGCGTCTGCCAGCCGTCGCCGGTCTTGCGGTAGGCGGCGAGCACGTCGGCGTCGAGCCGCAGCTTCACCGCCCGCTTCGGATTTGGCAAAGGCGGGCGGCCGCGGCGAATGACCCTGTCGCCGTGGCGGATTTCGCCGCGTTCGAAAAACTCCTTTGTCAGTTCGGGCGCGTCGTCGGGATCAGCCCATTTGGCTGCGCCAGAGCTTTTCTTCCTTGGCATGGCAGTACCTCATTGAAATGACATGGCGCGTATCGTCCCGTTGCGTCTAGACCATCACCACCATGCGGTCTTCGAGATAGCCCGCGGTGATAAAACGGGTCTCCCCGTAATCGAAGCGGCTGTCTAAAACCGTAATGGTGCGTCCGGCAAAAACATCGCTTGCCCGTGCGAAATCCAGCCCGCGATGCTTCAGCGTGAGATCGCGTTTCGCCGGGTCGAACGTGATCCGCATCCCCAATTATTGTACGCCCAATAAATAGCCGCCGTCAACGGCTTGAATTCTGTCATCACCGGGCTTCTCCCGGTGATCCCACTTGAGGACGCAACTAGCAAGCGTAGCCCGGATGGAGCGCAGCGAAATCCGGGGCCGAATTCTCAAGACATTCCCCGCATTCCGCTTCGCTCCATGCGGGCTACAGTTGCTACAGTTGCTAGCAGAAATCGGGTGCCCAAATCGGGTGTCCCTGCGCCGTCCCCCTCTCCATTGTCCTCCGCAACCACCTTGGAGGACCCCATGCCCTTCCGCATTCGCGGCCTTGCGGCCGAGCCATTCGCCCACCTGTTCGCGCTGTCGGACGCCGAACTGGCCGCGCACGGCGCGCTGCGCAAAATCGCCGACGGGCCGCGCCCGTGCCGCATCAGCCTGACCGACGCTGCGCCGGGCGACGAGGTGATCCTCACCAACTTCGAGCATCACGACGTCGCCTCGCCCTACCGCATGCGCTTTGCCATCTTCGTGCGCGCGGGCGAAGAGACATACGATGCCGTCGACACGGTGCCCGTGCAGTTGCGCCGGCGCACGCTGGCCGTGCGCGGCTTCGACGCCCAAGGCATGATGACCGGCTGCGAGCTGATCGAAGGCATCTGGCTGGAAGAAGCGATCGCGCGGCAGTTCGCGGACGCGAGCGCCGCCTATCTGCACGTCCATTTCGCCGCGCCCGGCTGCTACGCGGCGCGCATCGAGCGGGCGTGAGCGCGACGCCTTACGCCTTCGGCGAACCCGCGCTTCGCGCTAAGAGTAGCGCCCGGATTGCTTGATGGCGTTCTCGATTTCCGTTTCGAGGCCCGGATGTTCGGCCGTTAGCCTGTTGAGAATATCGAGTTGAATGTTGGCGATCGCCGACGCGATTGCTTTCGAGTAGGTCTTGTATTCGTCGGCCGCCAGTTTCTCTTTGAGGACCGGCACGAGCGCGCCCAGTTCGCGCGAACTGCGAAATACGGCGCGGGCAACGGTTCGGGCAAGATCAATATCCATCACGGTCTCCTATTGGCCGATGCCTAAGCATTGGTTCAGGCACTTGAAGAAATCAAATTGATTTCGATCGCTGCCGGGTGGTTGCCACCTATTGAAGCAAATATAAACACTGGTTGACGCACTCATCTTTCGAAGCACCGCTGGCGGCAAGCGCTGTGCATTGATTCCAGAATTCCGCGCTGATGCCTAAGCCCCCGAGCGAGGATACGTCTCCCCCAATCCACTGACCTCCATCCGGATTGCCCGCCGGCACACGCGGCTGATCGGGGCTATATTTTCGCAGCAATCGACCAACCACGACTGCACGGCCCAAGCGCGCTCGCAAAGCTGTCTTTTCGGCCAAACGTTCCAGCAATTCGACATTTTCTCTGGTCCACGATCTCATCCTGCAAATTCCTTTAAAGCTCCTGCGGCATATGGTCGCTTTTATTCCTACTATAGGCCGGCGGGCCGGTCACGTATTTATTCCTAAACCCGTTGACATTTATTCCTATCTAGGATTATATCCCCAATTATATTGTTGACACCCCAACCCACAAATGCTAGATTTTGGTCATTGGAGAGAGCCCATGACCGCCTACACCGAACCCCGGTTCAATAATGAGGAAGCAGCCCGCGCGACCCTAGAGCACGTCCTATGGCCGTCCGGCCCGGTTTGCGCTCATTGTGGGGTCGTCGATCACGCCTATCCCACAAAGCGCCCTGGCGTGTTCCGGTGCGCTGAGGCGGCCTGCCGCAAGGATTTCACTGTCACCATGAAAACGGTCATGGAGCGGTCGCATATCCCGCTGCACAAGTGGTTGCTGGCCTTCCACCTGTTCACGGCGAGCAAGAAGGGTTTCTCGGCTCACCAGCTTCACCGGACGTTGGGGATCACCTATCGGTCGGCTTGGTTCATGGCTCACCGTATAAGGGAATCCATGCGCGCTGGCGGCCTGGTTCCTCCGACGCCACTAGGCGGCAAGGGTAAGATCGTCGAGGCTGATGAGACGTATTTTGGCAATGTCCCAGAAGCGAAGCGCAAGACGAAAACCAGTCGTGGCGGCCCGTTCCTGAAAAAAGGTCGCGCCGCGAACAAGCGGGCCATCGTCTCCCTGGTCGAGCGCGGGGGCAACGTGCGCTCGTTCCATGTCGCAGTGGCCGATGGTGTCGCCGTCGCCAATATCGTGAACGAGAACGTGGCGCGCGAGAGCCGTTTGCAGACGGACGAAAGCCGCCTCTACATCAAGGTTGGCGAGAACTTTGCCGCGCATGAAACCGTCAATCACGGCGCGAAGGAATACGCCCGTGGCGACGTGACCACCAATTCAGTCGAGGGCTATTTCTCGATTTTCAAACGCGGGATGAAAGGCGTTTATCAGCACTGCGGCGAAAAGCATTTGCATCGCTACTTGGCTGAATATGATTTCCGCTTTAATCACCGTGTTGCGCTTGGTTTCAATGACGGCGACCGTGCGACGCTTGCTGTGAAGAATGCAGCGGGCAAGCGTCTCACGTACCGTCAACCTCACTAAGCCGAATTTCAAATATTTGGCCGGGCGATTCATCCGGTGGAGAAAACGTCGATCTGCGAGAAAACCCGACGTTTTGAGAAAATCGCCGACCCTATAAAGGGGAAATCCCAAAAAACACCAAAAAATCGTTATTTATCAATAGATTATTCAAGGAACAATTCTTAATGTTTGCCGTTGACAATATGTCCCGCATCGCCAAGTGTGGCGTTGCTTATCCGCTACGCCCGTAGGCGGGCATCTTTATGCAGAACCCCCCGCGCGGCAACGCTCGGGGGGTTCTCTATTATGGCTCGCGTATCGGTAATGATCGACGGCGGCCACCTTCGTGTATTAACGCGCAAGGCGGGCCATTCCTATGAGCCAGATTACATCGAAAAAGTTGCACACGCTTGCGTTATGGCGGACGAAACTTTGCTTCGGATTCTTTATTACGACTGCGCCCCCTATAACGGAAAAGTTTCACTTCCGGTTTCTGGCACCGAACATGAATTTAAGGGCTCAGATTCATGGCTAAAGCAGCTCGCTGCTAAAGACCTATTCGCGGTGCGCCGTGGAGTCCTTAAATTTCGCGGGTTCAAACCGAGAAAGATACCAATTGCAGCAGCCACCCTAACTGATGCCGATTTCAAGCCGGATTTTGAACAGAAGGGAGTTGATATGCGGATAGGCTTGGATATTGCAAACCAGGCCGGGCGACAATCTGCGGATCGCATAATTTTAATTAGTGGTGATACAGACTGCCTTCCTGCCATGAAACAAGCTCGCATTCAGGGGCTTCAAGTTGTCCTGATCTCATTTCCGGGCACACGGGTGGCTCCGGAATTATTGTGGCATTCTGATTATTCGCGACGAATTGCGTGGCCTAAGCCATAGCTTTTCGGTGCGGCTTTTAATTTTTCTGAATATTACGCCTGCCCCAAGCTATCAAAGCTTCGGGATCATTCGTTGGCATTGGATCTTCATCGCGCGTCGGCCTTCCGCGTTTTACCGCAACCGTTTTCGCCGGACGTGATCCGACAACGCGAGCGCCCCTGAGCGCGGCCTCAAACCGCTGTTTTGATTCGCGCTTGGAAAACTGGTCGAGCGGTTTCTTTTTCATGGTACCTCGTAAGCCTTTGAAACTGGCTTCTAATTTGAATCCGCCTGTGGTTTCAATGGCTTATTGTTTTTTAACGCCATATTCGCTACATAGAGGCCGTGACACGCCGCTGGTAGGACAGCGACGTGCCACGGTTCTTCATGTCACCCTATTATGGGTTGCATGTTGTACCTCCAGTCCGGGACCTTCCGTAACTGTCCCGGTTTAGCTTCAGACTGCCTCTGGGGTCTCACCCTTCGGCTCACGGCGGCAACGGTGTTACGGCCCGAATGCAGCCGGGAATTTTAGAAGCGCCTTCCGATAACTTGGGAGGCGCTTCATTCGTTCTAGCTTTTGGCGAAACGGACAATATTTTTGCCCTCCGAATTATCACCCAAAGCTAATTCTGATTCTCTTAGGCGTTGACCTTCTTTTCTCAATACGAGCGCACGAACTCCATTCTCATAGAGCACGGGAGTCGATACATCTAACGTTAGGCACACTTCTTTCAGCGTATCGCCGTTGCGCAGCATCTCTTTCGCTTTCTCAATAAGCTCTGGCGTTGCCTTCTTTGTGCGCCCCCATGAAAGACCCTGCGCGCGCCTTCTGTTGATGCCGTCAGTGGTTCGCTTTACGTGTTCTCGCTTGCTGCGACCTCCCCGGCCGAATTTGGTGTTAGCCGAAAGATATTTTTCAAGTTTTGCCTTGGAGCATTTTGTTCTCAAATACCACTTGGCCCATCCGGCGTGGAAAACGTCATCGTTCGACACCAGTAGCTTTTTAAGGGCCATCCGGACTGTGTGAATCGGATTGGAAGATTCAAAGTCACGGCCAGCTTTTGTAAAAGCCGTAGTGATCTGGCTGACAGTTTGCGGCTCTTTGCATGTTGAAAGATATTCGGGGATGATTTCGGCTAACGGCAGACGCGCATATCGAAGATTGCGTGTTTCTTCATCAGGCGGTGGGGCAACCGCAATCAATCGACCCTGCTCCTTGCCGCGCTTATTTTTGATGTCAGTGAGGACGGCAATATAATTTTTAAGCGCGGAAGCGATTTCTAAATCGACCTCTTCCGGCGTCATTTTCTCAAGAGCGGATTTCAGCTTTTCCGGGTCAGACATTGCGATCACCAAGCGGGCGAAAATCGCGTGCGCCCGCTCTTGATGAGTAAACTGTCCAGTTATCCCGGTCAACCTTTTCCTCTAATTTCCGGCCCTATCCTTCTAAATTAGGACCATTATGCAAATTATTGCGAAATATCAGATACTTAGGCTGATTCTGTGGTGTCAACGATATAATTGGGATTATATCCCCTCATCTCCTCCGCTAGAGGGCGCTCTCATGAGGCGTCGTGCGGGCGGGAGGAGATGCGGCGCCCGCGGGCGGGGACGGACGTACCCCCGGCTCCCGGGAGGCCCGGGAAACCGACCGGGGGGCATTATGACCCCTCCGCGAGGAGCTCGCTGGACTGGGATTGGCGCAAGCCTCGTCCCAGGAAGCGCGGACCCGGGGCCTGTGTCTTTGGCGAAAGCCGGGGACGCGAAGCCGCGATGGAGCGCCGAGAGGCGCCCGCGTTCTCCCAAAGGGAACGCGGCGACGGAAAGACTGGTGCGCCGCTTGGCGCTCCATCCCCTCGCTTCGTGCGAGGAGAGAAAAAGGGAATACGGCGTACCCGGCGCCGCCAAGAATACGGGTGGCGGAGCTTGCGCGCTTTCTAATCCCTCCCCTGAAAGGGGAGGGTCGCCCGCCGAAGCGTGAGCGCAGGCGGGCGGGGTGGGGTCACGCTGCGATTTTGATCAGCCCCCACCCGGCTCGCTTCGCTCGCCACCCTCCCCCGCATGCGGGGGGAGGGATAAGAAAAAACGCCTGGCTGTTTGAAAATCGAATCGGTGCGTGTGCCGGGTCAGCGCTTGAACAGCCCCATGATCTCCGCTTTCGCCAGCGTGGCGAAATGCAGGTTGAAGCCGACCACCGCGGCCGAGGTGTCGGCCTTCACCGGCAGGCTGTCGGCGCCGACCGCGAACACCGTGAACAGATAGCGGTGCGGGTGGTCGCCTTGCGGCGGGCACGGGCCGCCGTAACCGGGCGCGCCAAAGTCGGTGCGCGTCTGCAAGGCGCCGGCCGGCATTTTGCCGCCCGCGCTGCCGGCGCCGAGAGCAAGCTCGCTCACAGTGGCCGGGATGTTCACCACCAGCCAATGCCAGAAGCCGGAGCCGGTCGGCGCGTCGGGGTCGTAAGCTGTGACCGCGAAGCTCTTGGTGCCGGCCGGCGCGCCCGCCCATTGCAGATGCGGCGATTGGTTGCCGCCGGCGCAGCCGAAGCCGAAATCGGCCGACAGGATGAAGTCCTTGCCGAGATAGTCGCCGTCCTTGAAACTGTTGCTCGAGACCGTGAACGCCATGCTCCATCTCCTTCCGTTCCGCCCGCGCCAAGCGTAATCCCGGCAGGACAAATCGCAATGGGCTCATTCCCGATCAACCCGTTCGACGCCGCCGTTTATGTCTGCCTGTTTATCGCCGTCGCCATGGGCTTCATGACCGGCATGCTGCGCAGCCTCGCGACCATCCTCGGCTATGTGGCGGCGATGGGGCTGACGGTGGCGCTGGCGCCGCGGCTGGCGTCGTTTTTGATCGCGCAGGCGCACCTACCGCCGGCGCAGACCTGGGCGGTCTATGTCGGCGTGTTTTTCGCGGCCGGCGTCGTCATCGGCGCGCTGCTGCGGCTCACGGTCAACGAAATGGTCGGGCCCAATGTCAGCATTCCCGACCGCGTGGCCGGCGCGCTGCTCGGCGCCACGCGCGTCGGCCTGTTGGCGGTGCTGCTGGTCGTCATCTTCGACCGCATCATCCCGCCCGGCCGCGAGCCGGCGTTCCTGCAAGGCTCGCAATGGCGGCCGGTGCTGTCGCGGGCCGGCCAGCAGGGCCTGCGCGCGCTGCCGCCCGAGGTCGAGGATTACATCGACCGCCTGAAAAAACAGCGGGGCCTGTGAGCCGGCGCGGCCCCCGGCCCCGCGCCGATCATCCGAACAGATGATCCCAGATCCAGTCGAGCAGATCGTGCAGCCATTTCGGCGCTTTCTTCTTCACGTCGCGCTTGAGCTTGTGCAGCTCGGCCATCAGGGCTTCGCCGCGCCGGTCGAGATCGTTTCCGTTTGCCATTGCCTCCCCCTACTCGTTAAACGAGACGATAAATTGTAACTCAACCTTTGATTGAGTCAATCGGGTGTCATGGCGGGTGGCGGCGTTGAATTTGCCCGGCAACTTTCCGCGCAATGGGTCATTATTGCGGGTACGCTGACGTCTTGATCCATCGAGCCCCCGAAAGGTGCCCCATGTCCGAACTGACCTATGAAATCGTCGAGCACGACGGCGGCTGGGCCTACAAGGTCGGCGGCGCGTTCTCGGAACCGTTCCCGAGCCACGCCGCCGCGCTCAAGGCCGCGCAGGCCGCCGCCGCCGAACAGCGGGTCCCCGGCCAGACCGAGCAGATCGAGTACGAGGACGAGGCGGGCAAGTGGCACAGCGAAACCGCGCGCGGCAGCGACCGCCCGGACACCCACATCAAGGACGAGGATTAAGGCCTGCCGCTCAGTCTGATGCTGCTTGCCGGCGGCGTCATTGGGCACGGCAAAAGAGTTAAGAGCGCCCGCTACGCGCTCACCATCGGGATCGCTTTGCTTTTGCTGATCGTGGCGTTCCAGGTTATCAGCCGGATCAACAACGCTATGGCCGGCTAGGGCGGGAATTCATAAGTGGTAACCTACGCCTCGGACGCGCCGCTCAATGTTCGCTTTCTGGGGACAGCACGGGCTTCCACTCGCGTGCGAGCTTTTGGGCCTCGGCAATCTGTGGCGCGGTCATACTCGCAGCGACTATATTCCGCAGCTCTACCGCGTGCGGTTCGCTTTTCGCCGCCGCTAAGCTGAGCCACATATGCGCATGGACATAGTCCTTCGGGATACCCTGGCCGTTTGCGTACATCGCCCCGAGATTGAACTGCGCTTGGGCGCTTCCCTGGTCCGCCGCCTTTTGAAACCACATCGAAGCCTCGACATAGTTTTGCAGAGTACCCTGGCCTTTGTAGCACATGACCCCGAGTTCAAGTTGGGCCAGGGCATGTCCCTGCCAGGCCGCGTGGCGATACCAAGTAACCGCATTAGGGTAGCTCTGCGACACGCCCTGGCCTTTGTAGTACATGACACCAAGATTGTACTGGGCGATTGCATTGCCATGTTCAGCAAGCGGCAGAAATAACCGCTCCGCAGTCGCGAAGTCGTTGTGCTCGTATGCTGCCCGACCATCCTCAAGGGCTCCTGCCATCGCGGGCACAGCGAAGCTCAACAACAGAATGCTTACGGGGATTGTTTGCTTAACGATTAGCATCATGGCCCGCGCCACGCTAATATTTCTTGATGAAGCACGCTTATGCATGGGCACTAATTATCGGCATAGCCGGAATTTTGGTTCTAGCCATTGCATTTTATACAACGCACCCGGTTTAAAAGTTGAAAGCATTCGATGGCAGACCACAGCAGCCCAACCACAACGGTCACGACGCGGAACAACGCTTGCAGGCAAATCTATCTCGTCTTTTCCAAAGGCAAATGAACGATGGCGTTTCCATTTTCCTTATTAAAGTTGATCGCATATTGCTGCATCATCGCGATCGAGCGTTCGTCATCCGCGCGCGGACATTGCACGACATCGTGACGCAATCCGGCACGGTCGAGCATTTGCTCGAACGCGTTGTCGGCGTCGTCCAATGCGCCGCGCACAGGAAACGTCCCCGACATGTAGATCTTGTGATCTGCTTGCGATGGAGCGAGGCAGTATTGCCAATCGGTCGCCAGCGCCGCTTGTGAACCTGCTGCAAATAGAGCGAACCCGACGAACATTCTAGCGAGCATCGTTCGAAACATTATTTGTGCTTGCAAATCAAACAAGCATCCTTGGTCGTCCCCTTTATCGCTGCTGCTAGTATGTCCCTGTGCGTGATCGATTTGTCTAAAAATGCCGTAAAAAATCGAAAGTCACTTGCGCTAAAACATGCGGCTGCTAGCCGCGGCCGCGCACATAAAAAGGTTCGTGCCGATGGTCGAGGTTTGCACGCGCGGTGTCGACACCGGTTTCGTGGCGCTGGGTTATGCCAAAGTCGCAGTCCTGGGCATCGTGCAAGGTATCACCGAGTTGCTGCCGATTTCCTCCACCGCGCATATGCGCTTGGTGCCCGCTGTGCTCGGCTGGCGCGACCCCGGTTCGGCATTTTCCGCCGCGATGCAGCTTGCGGCCTTAGCCGCTGTCATAAGTTATTTTTGGAGCGACGTTCGCAATTTGGCGGTGAATTCGCTTCGGGGGATTGCTCGCGGTCAATTTCGCGATCGCGACCTGCGCTTCTCTGTCTGGATTGGACTCGCGACGATCCCCATCGGCGTCTCCGGTTTGTTGCTGGCGAAGCTGTTGAACACCTGCAATTCGCCGCTGCGCACGGTCAGCATTATCGGCTGGGCTTGCGTGGCGATGGCGGTTCTCTTAGGGATTGCGGAGCTTCGCGCGCGTCACCGGCGCACGATCGACGAAGCATCGTTTCTTGATGCGATGCTCGTCGGCCTTGCCCAGGTCGGCGCCCTCATTCCCGGCGTTTCCCGTTCCGGTTCGACCCTGACTGCGGCGCTCGCGCTCGGCTTTAAGCGTGGTGAGGCGGCTCGCCTTTCGTTCCTTCTCGGCCTCCCGGCCATTGCCTTGGCGGGCCTGAAGGAAATGTGGGAGCTCTACAAGATCCATCTCGATGGCCACGGATGGTCGGTCCTGCTGGTTGGATTGATCGTGGCCTCAATTTCCGCGTTTCTCGCCATCTGGGGGCTAATGCGGACCCTCGAGCAATTCTCAACATGGCCTTTCGTAGTCTATCAATTCATTCTCGGCGTCGTCATCCTAGTCGGCGCTGCGACTGGGGCGCTCGGGTAATTCCCGCTTATCGTCGCTGCTAAACGCAGCGCACCCGCGATAAACGCGCCTCGTCATACTTTCTTCGCCGCCTTCTTCTTCGCCGGCGGCGCCGCCGCGGCGCTGGCGGCGAGCTCCGCGTCGCGCGCCAGCCGCAGCGCGCGCAGCCGCGTGGTCTTCGCACGCATGGCGGCGACCTTGTTCTCGTAGTCGAGCATCGCGCGCTTGCCTTCCTCGGCCTGCCGCAGCTTTCTGAACTGGCTGTTGGCGGCGTTCTTGTTGGAATTATCGGCCACTCGCAATCTCCATGGCTGGAATGTTTCGGACACGAATTAAGGGCGGCGCGCCGACCTGGCGCAGGCCTATTTGCCGGCGGCTTTTCGCAACGCGGCGTTGATACGCTCTTGCCAGCCCGGGCCGTCCGCCTGGAAGTGATCTAAGACATCGCGGTCGATGCGCAAGGACACGAGTTCCTTCACGCCGGGCAGCGACGGGCTTTTCGGCAAGGATTCCGGGGGCTTGGTGGTCGCGGCCTTGAACGCCATTTCGGCCGCTTGCCGCGAATCGGTGGTGCGCCGGGTCATGGCTGGATGTTCTAGCACGCCGGCCGGCGCGGCGCGCCTGCGCGGTCAACCGCAAAAGGTCCCCATTGCACGCTGAGCGTGCAGGAGGCAGAATACCGGTTGTGGGGGTGGCGGGCGATTATCTGCCTCTTGACTGGTGCCATCATGCGATGGCATAAGTCACCCCCGACAGGGCGGCGTTATGGGTGGTTCCGACAGGGCAGCGCGGGCACACTAATCGGCGCTATTTCCTTTTTCATGGTATCGGCCATTAGCCTCGGGAATTGTTCTGTTTTCATAGGCCGTACAGTTATATCGGTGACAGAAATTCGTGAAGCAAATTTTTTTGCTAAATTCATCTCTATATTCAATGCGGCCCCAAACGTAGAGGTACGAATTTTCAGTCATGTCGCTTTGAATAATAGCGGCGTCCCGTGGCTTACTTCCGATCTTCATTTCTGCGCGCGGTTGAAGGACCATATCCGTTTCGGTAAGAGTTTCGTTGATCTGCGGTTCCCAGCTATATTTCGGAGTCCAATGCAAGCGTACCAAGTGCCAAATATCTTTGGCCGAGAATCTGCCCATTGTTGATTATTCCGACGTGTCCCAAAATGCTCTTTGCATCTTTTCCAAAGTACGGATTGATACCCTTTGGCGTGACACTGACATAAGCCTTCAATTGCCTCATAGCAGTTTGTTGGGCGACTATAACCAAACCCGCAGTCGCCAAAAACAGCAAGACAAGTGAAAATCCCCAGAACAGCAGTCGCCGAGCCTGATTCCGAATATGTAAGTCTCGGAAGCTTTACTACGTCCATTATTTTGCTGGGAGTTGCTTTTTGGCTTCTCTGCGATGAGTATTTTTTTATCGGAACCATTCTTGGATTTTATAGTATTTTGGGCCTTTTGTTTGGCGTGGATTTGTTATTCCTTGTGGTGGATGTTGTGATGCCACGCAGACCGCAAATCCAAATCCAGACAGAAGGCACAAAAACAATGCGAACCAAACTGAATTTGGAGCACGATTTAACATCCCTCAATCGCCGTTCCGAAAATGTCGTCGTTGAACCGATTGTTGTATCGGAACTGAAATTCCGCAACGTAGAGCGGCAGATATTTGCGGCTAACTTTATGGAAACTTCCGACCACACCGCGTTTGAAGATGCTCCAGAAACCTTCAATCGTATTGGTGTGGATTGCGCCGACAACATATTGCCGCTTGACGATGATTAACAGTGCACGTGTGCGGAAATTCGGTCAGCCCGTGATAGATTGTGCTTTTCGTCGGTAGCGAGAAGGCTAACTTTGTGGGAGACCAATTCGCCGCACGAAAGCTTGCTGCATCTTCCTGATTGATATGGCTCGAACACGCGGGCAATAACGTTGCCCTTGCGCTGGATCGCGCCAATGATCGGGGTTTTATTAGCCAGCGCAGGCTTGCCGCGTTCGCTGACGTGCTTGTTGCCATCTTTTCCGCCTATGAAAGTTTCGTCCACTTCGACGATACCGCCGAGCTTGTGCTCAGGGTCCACCAAAGCGGTGCGGATTTTGTGGGTCATGTTCAGAGCGGTTTCGTAAGAGCCGAAGCCCATCACTCGCTGGATTTGCAGGGAGCTAATCCCTTTTTTGCTTGTCAACATCAGATGCGTAACTTTGAACCAATCCCGCAAGCGGCTTATTCGTGTTTTCAAAGATGGTCCCGGCGATGTGAGAGAAGCGATATCCGGCCCCTTTAACAGTCTCGCACTCGTAACATTGCCACTTGAAAGGCATAGAACTGACCGGAAAGACCTTCACATTGCCACAGCGGGGGCAATAGACGCCGCCTTTTGGCCAGCGTCGGGCCACAAGATAGCGGGCGCAATGTTTCTCGTCTGGAAAGGCCGCCTCAAACTGGGCATTAGTCATCTGGTGGACTGGTTTCGGACGCTTGGCCATTTGGGCCTCCCTGCTTATGAGGACCAATATGGCATATAAATCCCCACCAGTCAAGAGGCAGATAATCGCCGGGTGGCGCGTGCTTGTTTGGCGTGCGGGTTTGCGGGGGTGGATCGCCGGCGCGGGCTTGCTGCTCGCCGCCTGCAATCACGATCCTTACGTCAACGTCATACCCGCCAACACGAATTCCTCCGGCGAATGGCGGATCGAGCGGCAGATCGACCGCGTCACCGGCGCGCCGATCTCCAGCGCCATCCTGGCGACCAACCATGTTTCCAACTCCGGCATTGTGGTCGCGCCGCCGGCGCAAATGCAGCTCGCTTGCTTCAAGGAACACCCGGTCGTCGTCTTCGTCTTCGCCTTCAAGATCGGCTCCACTAGAAATGCCGAACTCGGCTATCGTTTCGACAAAAGCCCGGTCATGAACCGCGCGTGCGGGTGGTCGAAGATTACAAGCGGGCGGTCATCGAGGACCGCAATGAGGTGGCGCAGTTCGCCGGCGAACTGGCGACGGCGGACGGCCTCTATGTGCGCATCCGCTCGCTCAACGCCGGGCGCACCAGCGCCGAATTCAAGGTCGCCGGCGCGCCGGCGGCGATCGCGGCGGCTTACGCCGGGTGTCCGCTGGCCGGGGCCGCGCGCGCCAGCGCTTCGCCGCGCAGCGCTCGCGATGACAAGGACGATAAGGAAGGCAAGGACGACTGACGGTCACTGCCACAGGCCGTCGGCAGTCCATTTGGCTTCCGGGATTTCCGGCCCGACCGTGTAATGAAACGAGACCACGGCCATGTGATCGGGCGTCGCCGTGCAGACGAACGAGAGCGCGTACCACTTGCCGCGGCTGCGGAAGGCGCCGCCCTCGGCTGCGATGGTGTCGTCGCGAATGACCGGCGCCGCCGTGGCATTGGCGACCGCGCGGTCGGGACGGAAATTTCCCGTTTCCTTGCGGATGCGCGTCATGGCGGTGTAGTCGCACAACTGCTCGAGCCGTTCGGCCGGCGCCAGCATCTGCAAGGCGCGCGCGAAGCGGTCTTCGGCGGCCGTGGCCGGCGCTGCAACCAGCAGGGCCAAGCCGATCGCCCATCCGAACGCCCGCATGCAACCCCTTCCCGCTTGAGCCCGGGCCATTAAGGCCACCGCCGCCGCGCAAGGCAACGCCCGCCGCCGGCTTGTCCCAAGCTAAATGCAGGCGCCGCGGCCCGCTCGCCGCGCCGGTTCAGGAGTATTTCGGATCGCGATCCAACAGTTCGATCGAAATGCCCTGCGGCCCGCGCAGGAAGCAGATCTTGATGCCCGGCCGCGGCGAATGCGGCTCCTTGGTGAACTCGACGCCCTTCTTTTTCAGGTCGGCCGCCACCGCGTCGATGCCGGAAACCGCCAGCCCGAAATGGTCGAGCCCCTGATAGGGCGTGGTGGGCGCGGCAGCGACGCCGTCGCCGGGCGTGACCTGATAGGTGAAGATATTGGCGCCGCCGAGCTTGATGTCGATGCGCGGCTTGCCGCCTTGCGTCGAGCGGATCACCTGCGCGCCGAACATGCGCTCGAACCATTGCGCGGTCGCTTCCGCATCCGGCGTGCGCAGATGGATGTGATCCCAGGTAAAGTTCGCCATGGCAGTTCTCCCTTACTTTATTGTCATGCCCGGGCTTGACCCGGGCATCCATGTTGAGCGTCGGCAAATTTGAAGCGCATCATGGATGGCCGGGGCATTGCCGTAAAGACGGCGCTTTGCGCCGTTCGCCCGGCCATGACCGAAATGGGAGATGTTCAGGCCCGATCGGCGATCGTCAGCGGCACCGTAGCGCTTTGCCCCTTGGCCAACGCCATCTGCAAGGCGACGATAAACAGCGGCAGCACGAACAGCGGGCCGAAGGCAATTCCGGTCAGATGCGCCAGCGCCGCCGCCACCAGCGGCAACAGCAGGAACAGACCGCAGGAAATCTGCAGCGCGCGTTCTTCACGCGCGGTTTCGACCGGCTGCTGCCACAGCCACGCCACCACCATGGCGCCGAACACCAGGTCGTAGTCCTGCAAATAAGGCATCGCCAGACAGGTGCCGAGCAGCAGCACGGCATTCTTCAGCGCCGCCGGCGTCGCCTTGAACCAGACCACGGCGACGGCCACACAGGCGAGCGCGCCGACGCCGGCCTGCAGCCAATAGGCCATCTTGACCGAGATCCCGAGCGAGCGCGCCGCGATGAACACCGAAACCATGCGCGGCGAAATGTCGACTTCGAGCACGGCGTGGCGCAACGCCGCGAGGTTGCGCAGGTAATGCGCCCAGAGCTCGGGCCCGAACACCAGCCAGCTCAGGCCGAGCAGCACGCCGGCGGTGACCGCCGCGGCCGCGATCGCGCGCCATTGCCGCCCGGCGATGAGGGCGACCGGCAGCAGCACGGCGAGATGCGGCTTGTAGATCATCATGCCGAACAGGGAGCCGGCGAGATAGGGCCGCCGTTCGACGAGGCTCAAGCCGCCGCCGAGCAAGGCCGCCGTCCAGCAGCCGTTCTGCCCGCCCACCGCGTTGATCAGCACCGCCGGCGTTGCCAGCGCCAGCAGCAGCACGCCGCGCCCCGGCAGCGCCAGCTTGAGCGCGCGATAGAACGCGTACCAGCTCGCCGTGAGCCACACGAACAGCGCCGGCACGTAAGGGATGAGCGCGAACGGCGCGGTGATGAGCAGCATCACCGGCGGATAGCTGTAGTGATAGCCGTCGAGCTGCGAGCCGACGATGCTCTGCTGGAAGGCGTGGAAGCCGTAGAGATTGTAGATCTCGGCGGCGCGCCCGTGCAGCGCGAGAAAGGCGCCGGACCAGTAGTTGACCCAGTCGTCGCCGAACGGCCGGCCGGCCCCGTTGACCAGGTGATCGTGGGTCTGATGCAGCAGATCGAAGAAATAGCCGAACACGGCGGCGGGCACGAAGCAGCGCGCCACGGTGATGACGGGACTCAGGGACGGCGGCCATACGCATGCGGCGCATGAAACGCCGGCGCGGTTACAATAGCGTTAAATCGGCGGCGGCCGTCCGCAACCCCTCCCGTGCGCTAAAAGCCTCACCGGCAAGGAGTTTAACCATGTCGCGGATGGATAGGTTGATTGTGACAAATCTATCGGCGCATATCTGATCGCATGGCAAAATTGCGCGCCCGATTACGATCTTTGTCCCGACGCAAGGTCGCTCTTACCAGCGCGGAATTTGCCTCTTTGAAAGAAGTAGGCAACCGGCCGATGCAACGCACGATCCCGGATGAACACCGAGATCGCCTGATTGCGGCTGGTTACATCCGGGAAGTGGTAAATCATTCTGGCAGCATCAGCGCTCTGGCGCTGACCGGCACGGGGATACGGCGGCTAGAATCCCGGGAATAAGCGGCGTCGCTAAATCGAAAACGCCGGTGGCGCATCCATTCCACCGGGGCTCGGGGGCCGATAGGCGGTACCGCGTCATTTGGTTTTCGATTCTTCTTCTAATTCTTCGATCTGCCGCAAGATGATGTGGCGCTGTGGCTCATCGGTCGTTTCCGCCAATTGCAGCCTGAGCTGGCGCAGTTTTTCAGCTTGGCTGAACGCTCGCTCGCCGGATTTGTCGGGCCCATCGTCGCCTCCTTCGCCGCCATGGCTTTCCCCGCAGGCGGCCTCGTCGCCTCGATCAGTCTGCGCACATTATTTGCACGCATACACGGTGGAAATGTTCTCCCGCTTGGCGATCTCCTTGGCTGAATGAAGCGCGGCGGTGAACGAAAGATCGCTCATGGCCATCGACGTGCCGTGCGGCACCGTAATGGTCAAGCCGAGCGGCTCTCTTTTTTGTTCGCTCTTGTCGCCATAGGTGACCAGCACATAATTTTGCCCGGTCGGAATCTCGGTTGGTGACGAGATGTGTTTAATGTTTGTCATTGCTTCACTCCTCGCATTTTGTTTTTTCGATAGCAAAACGCGCGGACACCGCATTGACGTGCCTCAATGACACCTAATGTGGAAAGCGGCAATTATTTTCGTCATAAAAGTTTCAAAGAGAAAGGGCGGCAGCCGCGCCCGTCACAAAAATTTCAAAAGAGAACAACTGACGCCATCGCTTTCCGATAAATCTTGAGCAAGTGATTGCGCCCCCTCGCATATCGGTGCTTAGGCGCTGCCACAAAAAACCTCAGCGTCTTGAGCGCAGCATAGGGTTGATCCACGTCAATGCGTGTCACTGAATTCTGAACGGAACTTTTATCGTGGGCAAATTGATATCTCCGCCGCAAGTTTTTCTCGCAGCAACGACGTGGGGATGCCGTGACAAACGAACCGAATAAACAACCCGCTGCCACACCGGATTGCCGGTCATGTCACGCGGACATCGCTGCGACGGATAACTTTTGCCGCCGTTGCGGAACGAGATTGCGGCCTAATCCATCGAGCGCGAACATTCATGAGCGGCTGATATCCATTGAAAAAATGCTATTGAAAACAATAATTGGAGTTGGCGCCTTATTGCTTCTGGTCGGGTGGACTGCGCTGCAGTTGCATCACTTCGGGCGGCAATAAAAAGCTTGGCACGGCGCGGACGCCCGCAGGCGGCGGGCTTTCGGCTTTCACCAGCGCTGCATGTCCGTGAGTTCCAATAGCGCCCGGCCTACCGCAACACATAGCGGCGGCGTGCTCGGTATTTTGACGACCGGCGCCTTGACCCCGACGCCGGCGGCGACGCGCGGGCTTGTGACCGGCAGCAAACTGCGACACAGTCCGCGCCGGATCCCTCCGCTGCACGCGGGATGCCGGTCATCAAGCCGAGAGGGGAAACACCATGATCACACGTCGACTGTTTTGTGGCTGTCTCGCCGGCGGACTTTCGTTTGCCGCGACCGCCGTTCATGCGCAGTCGCCCGAATGCGCCGTCATCACGCCGGCGCGGCAGAAGGCGATTTCACCGGACGAGGCGATCGCGCAGCTCAAGGCCGGCAACGAACGCTTCGCGGCCGGCAAGTCGGTCAATTGCGATCTGCTGGCGCAGGTCAAAGAGACCGCCGCCAAGCAGTCGCCCTTCGCCGCCATCGTCGGCTGCATCGATTCGCGCGTGCCGCCCGAACTGGTTTTCGATCAGCACATCGGCGACGTGTTCTGCGCGCGCGTGGCCGGCAATATCGTCAACACCGATATTCTCGGCAGCCTGGAATATTCGACCAAGGTCGTCGGCGCCAAGGCGATCGTCGTGCTCGGCCATAATTCTTGCGGCGCGATCAAGAGCGCGGTCGACGGCGTCAAGCTCGGCCATATCACGGCCTTGCTCAAGAACTTCCAGCCGGCGCTCGCCACTTTGACCAAGGCGGATGGCAAGCGCGATTCGCACAACGACGCGCTGGTGCAAAAGGTCGCCGTGGCCAACGCCCGCCTGACGGCGGCCAGCCTGACCAAGCGCAGCCCGATCATCAAGGCGCTGGTCGAGGCCAAGCAGCTCAAGATCGCCGCCGCGATGCATGACATCGCCACCGGCAAGGTGACGTGGCTCTCTTAAGGTCGCCCCGCCATATTATAGCGAATGTCGACCGCACCGCGGCAAACAGTATCGTTATTCGATCACCTCGTCGGCGCGCACTAGAATATCGGACGGTATTGCGAGCCCGAGCGACGCTGCGGTCTTGGCGTTCACCACCAACTCGAATTTCACAGGCTGCTCGACCGGCAAGTCCGCTGGTTTTGCACCCTTGAGGATCCTGGTGACGATAATCCCACTCTGCCGCCACATCGACGCCAAAACGGGTCCGTAAGATAGGAGGCCGCCGGCCTCCACGGCTTCTCGCCACTGATATATCGCTGGAAGCCGGTACTCGGCGGCAAGATCTATGATTTCTCGGTTAAGTGAAGCAAGAACGGGCGACGCAAAAACAGTAACGGCCTCTGCCTGTCCGTCGCGTGCCGCACGGAACGCGCCCGCAAGGCCATCTCGATTTCGCGCTTCCAAAATCTGGAGCTTTAGATTCAATGAGTGAGCGGCGGTCTCTGAATTTGTCACCTGTGCTTTGCCGGTTGTCGGGTCCCATAGCGCCGCCACGCGCACGATCCCTGGCACAAACTCTTTCAGTAATTCCAGCCGCTTTGCGCTGAGTTCCGGGGCAAGGAGAGTAAATCCTGTAATATTCCCGCCGGGCCGCGAGAGACTGGCGACAAGTCCGGCCCCAACGATATCGTCGCAGATTGCAACAATGGGAATCGTCCCAGTGGCCTGCTGCGCTATTTTGGGCGCGAGATCGCCAAATGCAGTGATGACATTGACCTTCAGGTGGACCAGCTCGGCAGCGAGTTCTGGAAGCTGCCCAAGTCCTCCCTTGGCATAACGAAGTTCGATTGCGACGTTCTGACCTTCAACGTAACCGAACTGGCGAAGCGCCAGCCGAAACGACTCCATACGCGGCGAAGCAGGGGGACCGCCTCCCGGCCACAACACGCCGATTTTTGGAACGCTCTTGCCCTGCTGCGCACGCGCCGCGAACGGCCAAGCCGCCGCCGCACCGCCGAGAAGCGTGATGAACTCGCGTCGCTGCATGGCCGACCCCAAGTTCAGGACACGGCATCTTAACGGCTAATACGAGTGCTTCGATAGGGGCTGAAACCGGCATCAAAACCATTGCCGCGGCGCACAGCCCGTATCACTGGATGGGTCACAAGCGGGCATCCCGGCGATGTCCGGGGCGTGTCCGCATTGCTCCCGATGACGAGAATTCGTCGCCACCCTGCCGCCGGCATTTGACCGCAAGCGGCTGGCGTCGCGGCCTATCCCCGCTTGCACAAAAAAATCTTTATCGCGCCCTCTTGACTTTAATCCTAGTAGGATTATAGTCCAGGCGTTCGGTCCAGCGAGGGCGCTCTCATGAGGCGTCGTGATGGCGGGATCGGATGCGGCGCCCGCGGGCGCGAGGGTACGCTCCTCGCGCACTCGGGCGGCACCGGGGCTCCGCCCGGCGGCCACTAGGAGCCGCCCGCGAGGAGCTCGCTGACGGCAACCGGCTCGGCCGGCCCGTAGGTTTGGCGGCGCGACCACCCGTTGAGGGGACTGGCGCCAAGAAACCGAAAGGCACGCCAAGAGCTTGACCGAAAGCGCGGCCCGGTGCCGCAAGGAGAACGCCGCGATGGCGCGCCGAGAGGCGCCACGCACCGGAAACGGTGCGTGACTGAGAAAGAATGACGCGCCGCTTGGCGCGCCATCCCCCTCGCCTATGCGAGGGGCCAGCGAAAGGCCCGGCGTCAGCCGGGAAGCACTACGGCGTACCCGGCGCCGCTAAAGAATACGGGCGGCGAAGCCTGCGCGCTCGCCAATCGCTATCCGCAACCCCCGACAATCCAAAGGTTACCGCTCATGACCGATCCCTGCTCCGCTTGTCCCGATTCCGCTCAACCCATGACCGCGGCCGTCCGCCAGCGCGCCTGGGCCGACTTCCTCTGCCTCTGGCGGCTGTGCGGGGCGCCGCCTGCCGGCGCGCGCGCCGCTGCAAGGGTAATCCGCATGCGTGTTTCCCGCGCTATGCCCCGCTGCTGCCCGGCGAGGTGCAGGATTACTACAGCAGCCTGCTGCAATCGCGGGAGGACGGACTTTCGTTCGAGGACGCCATGAGCGAGCTCCAAGAGGAAGGGCTCGAGCGGGCGTTGGACGATTGGCGCCAGGCGGTCGAGGCCTCCCTGCACCCGCACCCTAAAGCGCGCCGCGGCCGGATGACCCATTTATGACAGCCGGCGCGCTCGCCACGTTGTGCACAACTGTGCGCGGGCTTGCGCGCATTTTGCTTCATGCGCCGCGCATTTTTGCTTACATGAGATGCGTCGAAATTTCGGGCTGAACAACGATGGCGCGCAAGACCATTCAGGCGGCGGGAGGCATCGTGCTGCGCGGCGGCGCGCAGCCGCGCATCGCCGTCGTGCAGCGCAGCAAGGACGATGCCTGGGTGCTGCCGCGCGGCAAACTCGATCGCGACGAAAATCCGGCCGCCGGCGCCCGCCGCGAAGCGGTCGAGGAAACCGGCCATCGCGTGAAGGTGTACGAGTTTCTCGGCGCCATCACCTATCGCGCGCGCGGCCGCCCCAAGGTCGTGCAGTTCTGGCGCATGAAAGCGGCCGAACGGCCGAGCCGCGACGTCATGAAGGACATCGTGGCGGTCGAGTGGCTGCCGCTCGCCGCGGCGGTGCGGCGACTGAGCTATCCGCTGGAGAAGCTGTTCTTGCTTCATGTCGGACGCCGCATCCTCAAGCGGCGGCGCCGCAAACGGGCGCGGCGCAAGGCGGCGCGCCGGCGCAAACCGATAAGGCGGCGGCACTAGAGAAACGCGAGTCGTGCGGCGCTAGTCGTCTCCGCTTGTGCGAGAGGGTAAAAAAACGCGCCGCAATCTCGCCGCAAGCCTTGCCGAAATTTAATGCGCGCGGGGGCCCCATGGGCCATTTCGAAACGCCCCATTCACCGCGCATTCACGCGAATAATGGAACCTTGCGGCCGACACCAACGTTATCGCTGCGAGCAAGTATCGCAGGAAGTGCCCGGATCGGTCGTTCAATCGGTACGACCAAGCCAACCGAGCGAAGGAGTGCGAGATGACCAAAATGATCAAGACCCTGACAGCTATCGCGACTGCCGCGACCATTGCCGTCGCGGCCGTGGCCGTCCCGCAGCCGGCGCAGGCCCGCGGCGGCGCTCTCGCGGCCGGCATCATCGGCGGCCTTGCCGCCGGCGCCATCATCGGCGCGGCCGTCAACGGCCCCTATTACGGTTACGGCCCCGGCTACTACTACGCCCCCGGACCGGTCTATTACCGCGGTCCAGGCTGCTACTGGACCCACCGGCGATTCTGGAACGGCTGGGCCTGGCATGTGCGGCGCGTGCGGGTTTGCTACTAGGAGACCCGGCGAAATAGCGCGCAAACAAATCGAAAAGTCCGGAATTGGCGAAAATTCCGGGCTTTTTCGAATGGGGGGATGAACCTAAAGCATCAAATTTCCGACATATTAAGCCTGCCTCTTTTACAGGAGCCGGGACAGGCTTTAGAACTATCGCTTGGCGGTCGGCCCCGGCCGGCCCCGACCCTTGGAGGGAAATACGATGAAGAAGACCATGTTCGCTCTTGCGGCCGCCGCGACCATCGCGATCGGCACCTTGAGCATCCCACAACCGGCGCAAGCCCGTTGCTTCGGCTGCGGCGTCGGCCTCGGTGTCCTCGGCGGAGTCGTTGCCGGCACCATCATCGGCTCGGCCATCGCCAATCATCCGGGCTACTATGGCTACGAGTATGACGGCCCCGCGCCGGTCGCTTGCGACGGCTACTGGGCCCGCAAGCGGTTGTACGACCAGTACGGCAATTTCGTCGGCTGGAGCCGCCCGCACTGGTTCTGCCGTTAAGTATCGCGTAACGGTCATCGCGTTCGCCGCGGCCGCTTCGGTGGCCGCGGCGTTGCCGTTTTCGACGTTGGCGCGTTAGCGCGGCTTGTTCACCGCCGCATGTGGTCGAGCACCGCCGCGGTCGGCCAGCAATCGACCTTCAACCCGTTGTTCTTCTGATAGGCGCCGAGCGCGGCGCGCGTGAGCATGCCGGCCTTGCCGTCGAGCTTGTCGTTGTAAAGCCCGAGTGCGGTCAGCCGCTGCTGCATCGCTTCGACCTCTTTGGTCTTGAGCTGCGCGTTCTTGCTCCAGGGATGCTCGAACGGCTTGCCGCCGCCGATCAGGTCGCTAAGGTGGCCGACGAACAGCACGTAAAGATCCGAGTAGTTGTATTCCTTCAACACGTAATAATTCTTCGGCGTCAGGAAGGCCGGCCCGTAGGTGCCTTCCGGCAGCAGCAGCGACGCCTCGGCCGCGCGTTCGACGGCGGTCAATTTGCGGCCGTAGGCGGGCCGGTAGCCGCGCTTGAGCCATTCGGCGACCGGCAGCATGTGGCTCGGCTCGGCGATGGTGCAATCGACGCTTGCCGGCACGCGCACCTCGATCGCCCAGGGTTTGCCCGCCTGCCAGCCTTTGTCCTTGAGCTGCTTGGCCGCGGAGGCGAGCGCATCCGGCACCGAATGCCAGATGTCGGCGCGGCCGTCGCCGTCGAAATCGACCGCGTATTTGTAATATTCCGACGGCAGGAACTGGGTGAGGCCCATGGCGCCGCCCCAGGACGAGCGCAGATCGGCGCGCGGCACGCCGTCCTGCAGCATTTTCAGCGCGTGCAGGAATTCGTTGCGGAAGAAATCCTTGCGCTTGCCGAAATAGGCTTGCGTGGCCAGCACCTGCAGTGCGTCGTGCGGCTGCTTTTCGCCGCCGTAATCGGTCTCGCGCGCCCAGATCGCCAGCACAACGTTGCCAGGCACGCCGAACGTTTTCTCGATGCGCGCCAGCGTGTCGCGGTATTGCGCGGCGAAGTTTTTGCCCTTGCGCGGCCAGCCGCTCGAACGTCGGCTCGCGCAGATATTGCGCCGGCGTCTGCACGAATTCGGGCTGCTGCGGCGCGGCTTCCGGTCGGCCGGGAATCGCGAGATCGGGCAGCGAGAGATCGGATTCCAAGCCGCGAATGGCGGCATCGAACGTTGCGCGCGACACGCCGAGTTCATGCGCCTGCGGCCATGTGGATTGCAGGAAGGCGTCGAACGCCGGCTCGGCGCGCGCCGCATCGGCGACCATCAGGCCGCACAAAATCGCGAAGGCGTATCGCATGGTTGTCATCATAGCACGCGCACCCGGGGACCTGAGGGGGGCGCGCGAGGAATTGGCGCGGCACGCATAATCGGCGGCGATTGCGGCGCCGGTTCGGCTGCCGCTTGCGGCACTTCGCGGGGCGCCATTGTTGCGCGCCAGCGCGCCAGTTCGCGTTCAATCTCGGCTTCGGTTTCGGCCGGCGACAGCCTGGCCTTACTGGCCTTGATGGTGGTGCGGATTGAGATTTTCAGTTCCTCCGGCACCAGCGGCCAGAGCCGGTCGAAACAGGCGCGGCTATCGACGACGCAGGCGCGCGCCCGTAGGCACTTCTTGTGGCCGCAGGCCTGCCAGAACAAAAGATGGGAACAAATCTTTCGCTTCGCCGCGGCTTGTAGTTCCTCAGAAGCGCGCAAGGCATCGAGTTGTTTTTTACGGTTTTGTTTTGCAGGCATAGGTTCTCCTTTTCGCGGCGCGGCATTCGGGCGTCCGAAGTGGGGGATGCCCCGCTTGAGCGGGGCCGGTGTGCCCGGCGCACGATGCGCGGGGCTGGTTCAACGCCCCCCGCTTTCGCGGGGGCAGGCCTCGATCGTTTTGACCGAGGGGGACGGAGCGCCGGTAGGCGCAACACATCCTTAGTGGACGGTCCCTTTGCGGGGACCGCCGCGCCTTCCGGCGCCCCGTAAGCGGCTTCGCGCCGCGGGTTTTCACCCGCGACACCGGCTCCAGGTCCGCGCTTCCTGGGACGTGGCTTCGACGGGCGTTACCCGGCTTCGCCTGTCCCAGTCCAGCGAGCTTCTCGCAGAGCGGTCATGATGCCGCCCGGGCGGAAACCCCGGAACCGCCCGGGAGCGGGGTCACGACCCCCGCCCGCAGGCACCGCACCCTCTCCCGTTCCCAGAGCGTCTCATGAGAACGCCCCTCGAAGGAGAAGGTAGGAGGAATATAAGCCTATTTTAAGCGGGATGTCAAGCCAGGTTCCCGCTACGGCGAAGAATAAAAATCTTGATTTTTCCCCTTGAAACGACTACGGAGTTTCCGTAGTTATACGGCATGAAGGCAGTTATAGAAACTCCGACTTTCCTAGCAAGCGCCCGTGCTGCGAGGCTCACTGAGGAATTCCGGTCGTTCATCGTTGAGACCATCGCGGATGACCCGATGATGGGCGAGATCATGATTGGAACCGGCGGTTGCCGTAAGTCTCGGTTTGCCGGACGCGGAAAAGGAAAGAGCGGCGGTTATCGCACGGTTCATTACAACGGAGCGGACGATGTTCCGGTCTTGTTGTTGGTGGCGCTCGACAAAGGGGACAGGGACAATCTGAGCAAAGGCGAAAGAAACGAGCTGAGAAAGTTGATGCAGACCTATGAGGCCGAATACCGCAAAGGAGCGGCCGCGAAGGTCGCTGCTAATAAATAGCAAAATGGAAATATGATGGAGACTGATATGAGCAAACTGGGCAAAAAGTTGATCGCCGCCGCCAACGAAGGCATTGCGATCGCGCGCGGCGAGGCCGATCCCGCAAGCTACCGTTTGCATGTGCCAGCCAAGATCGATGTCAGGGCTATGCGCCGGAAGCTCGGAATGACACAGGAGATTTTCGCAGTGCGCTACGGGCTTACCCTCGCGCGCGTGCGCGATTGGGAACAAGGCCGTTCGACGCCTGATGGTGCGGTTCGCGCTTATCTCAAGGTCATTGAAAAGGAGCCGGAAGCAGTAAAGCGCGCACTCGCGAGGGCGTAAGAGTCGGAAATAAGCGCGTAGAGTGGGTTAGGCGCAAAGCGCCGTAACGCACCAAAGTAACTCGCAACTGGCAATAGCCCGGTGGGTTACTCGCCTACGGCGCAAACCCACCCAACGGGCTGCGTTTGCTACTAGCAATGCCGTGTATCGCCATTTGGTATGACCGCCGTTGCGAATGGAGGTCACTTGATTTATTTTCTGACTTCAATTGTCGTTCCGCAGGAATGACAAATGAAATGTTTAAAGCCTGATTTTGTTCTGGATTGAAATGTATGCACCGCGCCATTTGCACCTAGATCTACCACTTCACGCAAAATATTTATTGACGAGACTGCAATGATCGAGCCGAGGAGTTGTACTTTTAGGCCGCTGTAATCCAAATACTCCATCCATTCCGGCCAGTCTTCTTCACGACCTTCCGGCGGGTGAATTTTCGAAATGAAATTGACATATCCTACAAACAAAACCATCAACACCAAATTCATTACCAGAATCAGATCGACTATTGTCAGCACTTGCGAAATGGCCCTTGCTTCCGCAAACACATGCAAATTTTTGATCAACTCGACGAATTCTTCTAGGCTTTTCCAAGTTAGGACCGCAATGCACCCCAACAGTACGACATAAGCCGGCGCGAGCATCCATCGCGCGCCGAAGATTCCGCTCTCCAGAATTTCTTCGGTTCTTTTTAATGTGTCGCCAATTGTTTTTGCCACTGTTGTCCACCCCTTCGGAGCATCATAAATGAATACTTCAATTCTAGATTGTATGATACTTTTGAGGGGACTTGCAACGGCGTGCAGCGCCGAGCGCTAAATTTAAAAGGGCGTAGGGTGGGTTAGAGCAGGTCCCGACGGTTTTGAATCGGGGGATTCCTATATGCCGGGGATGGGCAGAGTCTTGGCGTGTGATTCGGCTTGCGGAGGCGCGCCATGCCCATATCTTATTCGTCGGATTTGCGGGAACGGGTGATCGAAGCGGTTGAGGTTGGAGCGTCGCGACGTGAGGCGGCGGAACGCTTTGATGTCAGCGTCAGTTCGGCGATCAGATGGCTGCAGTCGTGGAGGAAGGACAGAATCTGTGCGCCCAAGCCTCGCGGCGGGAGCCGGTCCGCGCTGGAGGCCTACGCGGAAGAGATTCTCGCTCTGGTCGATGAACAGCCGGACTGGACACTCGACGAGCTCATCGTGGCAATGCGGAAGCGACGGATTCCCGGCAGCCGCAGCGCGCTTTGGCGGTTTTTCACGCGCCACGATATCACCTTTAAAAAAAACTCTGCGAGCCGCCGAGCAAAACCGAGCGGACGTGGCCCGTGCGCGCCGGCGCTGGATCCGAGAGCAGGGCCTGCTTGATTCTTCCTGTCTTGTCTTCATTGACGAAACATCGGTGAACACCAACATGGCTCGTCTGTATGGTCGCTGCCCGCGTGGCGAACGATTGGTCGGGCGCGTACCGTTCGGAACCTGGAAGACGCTGACGTTCGTGGCGGGCCTACGCTGCGATGCAATGACGGCGCCATTGGTGATTGACGGAGCCATGAACGGAGAAATCTTTCTGGCTTATGTTGAGCAATGCTTGGCTCCCACACTCAACCGCGGCGATATTGTCGTGATGGATAATCTCAGGGCCCACAAGGTCGCCGGCGTCAATGAAGCGATCGAAGCCGTCGGTGCGGAATTGCGCTACCTGCCGAAGTACTCGCCCGATCTCAATCCGATCGAGATGTCCTTCAGCAAACTCAAGGCGCTTCTACGCAAAGCCGCCGCCCGGACGGCGCGGGCTCTTCGCCGTCGCATCGGCTCATTCGTGCCGCGCCTCAGTGCAAAAGAGTGCGCAAACTATTTTGCTCACGATGGATATGCTCCAATATGAGTGAAATCCGCTCTAGGCGCAAAGCGCAGTATAATCCACGAAGGTGACTCGCGACTGGCGATAGCCCGGAGGGTTAGGCGCCTTAGGCGCTAACCCAATCTACGGCCTACGGACTTATTTTCAAGAAAGAGCTGGATCCCCGCTTTCGCGGGGATGACCGGCCGAATATGCGGCGATGATAAAGCTGAACCCTCATCCTGAGGAGCGCGTAGCGCGTCTCGAAGGATGAGGCCACGGCGCACGGCCTCATGGTTCGAGACGCCGCCTTCGGCGGCTCCTCACCATGAGGATTAGCGGCTGAACTTCTTATACTTCACCCGATGCGGAATAATGCCGCCCTGCCCCAGCCGCGTATCGTGTCTGCCTCGTCGTCCTCGCAAAATGCCCTCGAACCATTCGACGCCGCAAGCCTGGCCATTGCCCTAGGCGAATGGCCGCAACAGACGCATGCTGCCGACGGCGGCAAAGGGGTATCCCATGGCATTAGACACACAGACGTTTCTGATGGTTTTCGCCGCAGCCGTTGTGGGGATGGGCGTCGTCGTCTGGGTTATGTACAAGAAGGTGTCGTGACGGGGCTTGTCCCCGGCGTCATTCCCGCGAACGCGGGAATCCAGTAATCGCAGGCGCCGAGATTCAATCGTGAGGGCACGGGCTACTGGATGCCCGCCTTCGCCGGCATGACAGCGGGAGCTATCGCGAAAACTTCTTGTACTTCAACCGGTGCGGAATGATGAAGTCCTGCCCCAGGCGGCGCATCTTGTCGGCTTCGTAGTCCTGGAAGTTGCCCTCGAACCATTCGACGTGGCTGTCGCCCTCGAAGGCCAGCATGTGGGTGGCGATGCGGTCGAGGAACCAGCGGTCGTGGCTGATGATGACGGCGCAGCCGGCGAAATCCTCCAGCGCCTCTTCCAGCGCGCGCAGCGTATCGACGTCGAGGTCGTTGGTCGGCTCGTCGAGCAGCAGCAGATTGGCGCCGGTGCGCAGCATCTTGGCGAGATGCACGCGGTTGCGCTCGCCGCCCGACAGCGAGCCGACCTTCTTCTGCTGGTCGGCGCCCTTGAAGTTGAACAGTGAGACGTAGGCGCGCGAGTTCATCTCCTTCTTGCCGACCAGAATGATGTCCTGGCCGTTGGAGATTTCCTCCCACACGTTCTTCTTGCCGTCGAGCGTGTCGCGCGACTGGTCGACGTAGCCGAGCTGCACCGAGGCGCCGATTTTGATGGTGCCGGCGTCGGGCTTTTCCTGGCCGGTGATCATGCGGAACAGCGTGGTCTTGCCGGCGCCGTTGGGTCCGATGACGCCGACAATGCCGCCGGGCGGCAGCTTGAAGGAGAGGTCGTCGATCAGCAAATTGTCGCCGTAGCCTTTCTTGAGATGATCGAAGTCGACGACGTTCTGGCCGAGCCGCTCGGCCACCGGAATGGTGATCTGCGCCACCTGATTGACCTTGGCATTGGCGATCTTGAGCAATTCGTCATAGCGCTCGTAACGCGCCTTGGATTTCGCCTGGCGCGCTTTCGGCGACGAGGCGATCCACTCGCTTTCACGCTGCAGCGTGCGCTGGCGCGATTCGTCTTCGCGCGCTTCCTGCTGCAGCCGCTTCTGCTTCTGGTGCAGCCAGGCGGTGTAGTTGCCCTCGTAAGGAATGCCGCGGCCGTGGTCGAGCTCGAGGATCCAGCCGGTGACGTTGTCGAGGAAGTAGCGGTCGTGGGTGACGATCAATATCGCGCCCGGGTAATTGCGCAGATGGCCTTCCAGCCAGTTCACACTCTCAGCATCGAGGTGATTGGTCGGCTCGTCGAGCAGCAGCAGGTCGGGCGCATCGAGCAGCAACCGGCAAAGCGCGACGCGGCGGCGCTCGCCGCCCGACAGCTTGGTCACGTCGGCGTCGTCGGCCGGGCAGCGCAGCGCGTCCATGGCGAGATCGACCTGGCTGTCGAGGTCCCACAGGTTCTTGGAATCGATCTGGTCCTGCAGCTTGGCCATCTCGTCGGCGGTCTCGTCGGAATAGTTGGACGCGATCTCGTTGTAGCGGTCGAGCAGCGCCTTCTTGGCGGCGACGCCCTCCATGACGTTCTCGCGCACGGTCTTTTTGGGGTCGAGCTGCGGCTCCTGCTCCAGGTAGCCGACGCGGGCGCCTTCGGCGACCCAGCCTTCGCCGGAAAACTCGGTGTCGATGCCGGCCATGATGCGCAGCAGCGTGGACTTGCCGGAACCGTTGACGCCGAGCACGCCGATCTTGGCGTCCGGGTAGAACGACAGGTGGATGTTGTCCAAGACCTTCTTGGCCGGCGGGTAGGTCTTGGTCAGACCCTGCATGTGATAGATGAATTGGCGACCGTTCATAAAACCCCTCGAAAGCCAAGCGAATCCGCGCCGTTCGCGCCTTAAGCGCTGCGTGACGCGATGTCGGGAAATTCGACGCTCATGTAACGGCGGTGACCCCAAAGAGCAAGCAGCCGGCTAAGTCCCTGTCGCCGGTAAATTTTTGGAAACTTTGATTTTGAAATTAATTGACCGGATACCGTCGGCATACTGGGTTTTTACGGATGTTCCCGCATGATCCACGTCAATGAACCTGGCCGCCCGAGCAGGCGACTAAGGGACAGGGAGCGACCAAAGCCAGCTTGGGGATCGTGTCATGGGTCGAGCCATTTCAGCCATTTCGGGTTCCGCGGCAGCCTTGCTGCCCCGTCCCTTCGGCATTATCGGCCAGGCCCTCGTCGCCTTCTGGCATGAAATGACCCGCGACATGGGCGGCCCCTACCGGCCCGAGCGGCACTATATGCGCGGCCCCGGCCCCAAGTGGCGCGCCAAGCACGGCCTGTCCCGGGACTGACACCCCCTATCTTTTCGAACGACCCGCTCTAAATTGGCGCCGCCCGGGACATCCCGAGCGCGGCCAGCGCATGGTCCCGAAAAGTGGGAACCGGTTTTCGGATAAAGACCATGCGCATGAAACTAAGGAGCTTGGGCGTATGGTTAAGGCAGCTATCCTCGACGACTATCAGAACGTCGCCCTGAAATTCGCCGACTGGTCGGCGGTCGCCAAGGACGTCGAGATCACGGTCTTCAACAAGCCGTTTGCCGGCCCGGATGAGGCGATCAAGGCGCTGCAGGGTTTCACCATCATCGTCGGCATGCGCGAGCGCACCCCCTTCCCGCGCAAGGTGATCGAGGCGCTGCCCGACCTGAAGCTGCTGATCACCACCGGCGCGCGCAACAATTCCTTCGACGTCAAAGCGGCGAACGAGCGCGGCATTCCCGTCTGCGGCACCGGCGGCTTCGGCAACCCGACCGCCAGTATCGCCATCGGGCTGATGCTGGAATTGACCCGCCATATCGGCTTCGAAAACGCCCGCATGAAGTCCGGTGCGCCCTGGCAAATCACCATCGGCCAGGATGTGGAAGGCATGACGCTCGGCACCCTCGGTCTTGGCAAGCTCGGCCAGCGCGTCGCCACCATCGCCAAGGCGCTCGGCATGAAGGTCATCGCCTGGAGCCCCAACCTGACGCCCGAAAAGGCGAAAGAGGCGGGTGTCGATTACGTTTCCAAGGACGATCTGTTCCGCAATGCCGATGTCCTCACCATTCATGTCGTGCTCGGCGACCGCTCGCGCGGCCTCGTCGGCGCGCGCGAGCTCGGGCTGATGAAGAAGACCGCCTATCTCATCAACACATCGCGCGGGCCGATCGTGGACGAGAAGGCATTGATCGCGGCGCTGAGTTCGAAATCGATCGCCGGTGCCGGCCTCGACGTGTTCGATATCGAGCCGCTGCCGCTCGACCATCCGTTCCGCAAGATGGACAATGTCGTGCTCACGCCGCATCTCGGTTACGTCAGCGAGCGTAACTACCGCGTGCTTTACAGCGGCGTGGTCGAAGACATCCGCGCCTGGCTCGACGGCAAGCCGGTAAGGGTGATCGAGGCGAAGTGACGCCCTTGGCGTCATGCCCGCGCAAGCGGGCATCCAGTAATCACTGCGCTCGTTTTGGTTTACTGGGTCCCCGCCTTCGCGGGGACGACAGGCAGCTCAAAGCCCCAGCAGCTTGGCCGCGTTGTTGTAGGCGATATCCGCGCGCAGGGATTCGTCCATCGCCACCGTGTCCATGAATGCGCCGGCCCCGGCCAGTCGAACGGATAGTCGGACGAGAACATGACGCGGTCGCGCCCGAGCGCGTCGAGCGAGCAGCGCACCGGCGGCAGGTCGTACATGCCCGACATCGTCACCCAGACGTTGTCCTTCAGGATCGAGCGAGCAGCGCACCGGCGGCAGATCATACATGCCCGAGGTCGTCACCCAGACGTTTTCCTTCAGATATTGCGAGGGCGGCTTCGGCAAGTTCCAGCCGTAGGGCTTCGAGCGGCTGTCGAAACGCCAGAGCTGGAACGGCAGCGTCTCGCCGAGATGGCCGAGGATCAACTTGGCTTTCGGATAGCGATGGAACACGCCGCCGCAGATGAGGCGCAGCGCATGCGAGCCGGTTTCCACGCCCCAGCCCCACATCGGCCGCGCCAGCACATTGTAGCCGGCGATCGCCGGCAGCGGCTCAACCGGATCGGCCGGGTGCAGATAGATCGGCGCGCTTAAGTCCGCCGCCCGTTCCCAGAACGGATCATAGGAACGGTCGTCGAGATATTTTCCGTTGGTGTGGCCGTCGATCATGGCGCCGCAGAACTTGAGCTCGCGCATGCAGCGCTCCAGTTCGTCGGCGGCGGCCTTGGGGTCCTGCATGGCGAGATGGGCGAAGCCGGAATAACGGTCGGGACGCTTCTGCACTTCGCGGGCGAGAAAATCGTTCGACGCGCGCGCATTGCGCACCGCCGCCGCGGTATCGTGCTCCACCTGCACGCCAGGACCTGCGATCGCCAACACGGCGCGCGCGATGCCCGTCTTGTCCATCATTTGCAGGCGCTGTTCGCCGAAATCGGTAAGCGCGCCATAGAGCTGCGCGGTTTTTGCCGGGGCGACGTCCACCATCGTCGGCCGCCAATAAGGCTCGGTGGCGGGATCCAGGAAATGCTCTTCCAGGGCGATCTTTTTGACCATGGCGTTTCCTCAGAGTTCTGCAGTAGCGCGTGGCAAATTTTTCATTTTTACCTGTACCGCATATTGGGCTAACGTGTACCATCATGCAAGGCGGCCGGGCCATCCCGCCAGTATCGAGTTGCCGATGAACCGCCACGTCACCAACGACAAGAGCCAGGTGCAAGTGATCGCGCGCGCGGCCACCATCCTGCGCGCGCTGGAAGCGGAAAACGCGGGGCTCAGCCTCGGCCAGATCGCGCAGCGCGTGAATCTCGCGCGCTCCACCGTGCAGCGTATCGTCTCGGCGCTCGAAACCGAAAAGCTGGTGATCGCCGCGACGCCGAACGGACGTGTGCGGCTCGGGCCCACCATCCTGCGGCTGGCGGCATCCGTGCGCAGCGACTTCATCGCGCTGGCGCGCCCGTTCCTGGAGCGGTTGAGCGAGGAATTGCACGAGACCGTCGATCTTTCGACCGTCGGCAAGGACCATCTGGTATTCATCGACCAGGTGATCGGCCCGCAGCGCCTGCGCACGGTGTCGGCGGTGGGCGAAACCTTTCCGCTCTACTGCACCGCCAACGGCAAGGCCTATCTGGCGCAGCTTTCCGATGCGGGCGTAGAGGCGCTGATTGGGCGCGCTTATGAACCGCGCACGCCGAAGACGCTGACCCGCCTCGACGCGCTGCTCGACGATCTGAAATCCGCGCGCCGCAATGGCGTGGCTTTCGATCGCGAGGAGCACACGCTCGGCATCTGCGCCGCCGGCGTCGCCTTGCACGATCCGCTCGGCAATTCCGTCGCCATCTCGGTGCCGGTGCCGAGCCAGCGCTTCCAGCACCAGCAGACCCTGATCGCCGAACGGCTGCTCGCCACCAAGCGCGCCATGGAGACGCATATGAATTCCGCCGCCGCCTGAGCTAGGCTCGGGCAAACGAAACAAGCGCAAATGCGCGTTACGAAGGGAGGATGCCGTGGCCAAAAGAATTCGCGGCGTGATGTTTGAAGAAAATCTCAAGAACAGCATGGGGCTGGAATTCTACAATTTGTCCCATCGCTTCGGCTATCAGTCCCCGAACTGGCCCTATTTCGAGGACGTCAAGATCGAGCGCATCCACTACATGGCGAAGTCGGGCGTGCTGTCGCAGCGCATCACCACCTCGATGCACAACACCACGCATATCGACGCGCCGGCGCACGTGATCCAGGGCACGCCGTTCATCGACGAAGTGCCGCTGCCGCATTTCTTCGGCTCCGGCATCGTGGTGTCGATTCCGAAGAACAAGTGGGAGCCGATCACCGGCGACGACCTGGAAAAAGCCTGCGGCAAGATCGTGCGCCCGCGCGACGTCGTGATCGTCAACACCGGCTGGCACAAGTTCTACGAGGACTCGGAGGATTATTTCTGCCGCGCGCCCGGCTTCGTGCCCTCGGCCGGCGAATGGTTCGTCAAGAAGAAGGTCAAAGTGGTCGGCCACGACACGCAAGCCAACGATCACCCGCTCGCGACGGCCATCGGCCCGCAGCGCAACGGGCCGCTACATCCGCATCTCGCCGAGGAATACCGCGAGTGGTCGGGCGGCCGCGACTGGAAGGACGATTTCCCGGAATGGGAGCCGGTGCACCGCATCTTGTTTCGGAACGGCATCATGGGCATCGAGAACGTCGGCGGCGACATCGACAAGGTCACCGGCAAACGCGTCACCTTCGCCTATTTCCCCTGGAACTGGGACCGCGGCGACGGCTGCATCGTGCGCCTGGTCGCCATCGTCGACCAAGCGGAAAATATCAAAACATCGAGGAGCAAAGCGGGTAGGGACGCAATTACCGATAAGGAGCAACTCATGCACGTCAAACGTTTCGCGGACGCCAAGGCCTATGATGCGCCCAATCATCGCGCCTCCACCTCGTTGCGCCTGTTCGGTGCCGAGGCCGGCGGCACCAAGGGTCTGATGTGCGGATATTCGCATTTCCTGCCCGGCGGCGGCGCCGGACCCGACGCCTCGCCGCCGGAGAAGGTCTATTTCGTCTTGCGCGGCGAACTCACCGTCATCGTCAACGGCAAGGAGACCGTGCTCAAGGCGAACGATAGCTGCGTGATCGAGCCGAACGAAACGCGCGAGATCATCAACCGCGGCAACGAGGTGTGCTCGATCGTCGTCGCGGTGGCGATGCCGCCGGAAAAATGAAAACTAAGTCGTCCCCGCGAAGGCCGGGAGCCCAGAATCTAACCACAGAAGCAGTGATTACTGGATGCGCCGCTACGCTCGCGTCCGGCATGACAGGAGAGGAAATACCATGTCCGAAGCATTCCTGAAAAACCCGCTCTCGCTGTTCGAGGTCAAGGGCAAGACCGCCATTATCACCGGCGCGTCGGGCGCGTTCGGCGCGCTGGCGGCCAAGACGTTGGCCGGCGCCGGCGCCAATGTCGTGCTGGCGGGCAGCAAGCAGGACGAACTGAAAAAGGTTGCGGCCGAATGCGAGGCGCTCGGCGGCAAGACCGAGATCGTGGCGCTGCGGCCGAACTCGGAGGAAAACTGCGACAAAATCGTCAAGGCCGCGGTCGACAAATTCGGCCGCCTCGACATTCTGGTGGTCGCCTCCGGCCTCAATAAGGTCGCCAAGATCGTCGACCAGAAGCCGGAGGATTTTCTCGACGTGATGGACGCCAACGTCACCCAGTCGTGGCTGATGGCGCGCGCCGCCGGCAAGCAGATGATCAAGCAGGGCGGCGGCGGCAAGGTGATCCTCACCTCCTCCGCGCGCGGGCTGCTCGGTCATCCGGCCGGCTACACCGCTTATTGCGCGTCCAAGTCGGCGGTCGACGGCATCACCAAGGCGCTGGGCTGCGAATGGGGCGATAGCGGCATCACCGTCAATGCGCTCGGGCCGACCGTCTTCCGTTCGCCGCTCACCGCTTGGATGTACGAGGACACCGAGCGGGCCAAGGCGTGCGCAACGGCTTCCTCTCGCGCGTGCCGAAGGGCCGCTTGGGCGAGCCGGAGGATCTGGCGGGGCCGCTGCTGTTCCTTGCCTCGAAAGCGTCGGACTTCTACACCGGCCACATTCTTTATGCCGACGGCGGCTATACGGCGGGGTGAACCGATGCGCTGGCGCCAACAACAAACTTGTCATTCCGGGACGGCCCGAAGGGCCGGGCCCGAAATCGATACTCCGCAGCACAGGGGTTATGGATTCCGGGCTCGCCGCTTCGCGGCGCCCCGGAATGACGGAGTGTGAAATGGCGCGCACAAACCCAAAATCGCGGTAATCGGCGCCGGCTTGATGGGCCACGGCATCGCCCAGGTGTTCGCGCTCGCCGGTCATGACGTGACGATCTACAACTCGGTGATGGCGAGCCTCGACAGTGCCAAGACGCGCATCCTGACGAATTTGAAGGACCTCGGCGACGATCAAAGAGCCGTCGAGCGCGTGACGCCGGTCGCCAATTTGGCCACCGCCGTGCGGGAGGCCGACTACGTGGTCGAGGCGGTGCTGGAGGATTTGCCGCTCAAGCAGAAGTTGTTTGCCGAGATCGAAAAATACGTGCGGCCGGACACGATCCTCGCCAGCAATACCTCGGTCATCCCGATCACTAAGATCATGAAAGGCCTCAAGCGGCGCGAGCGCGCGCTCGGCACCCATTGGTGGAACCCGCCGTTTTTGGTGCCGCTGGTCGAAGTGATCGAGACGCAATGGACGAGCGCCGCGGCGGTCAAATTCACGATGGAATTGCATGCCGCCGCCGGCAAAAAGCCGGCGCACGTGAAGAAGGACGTGCCTGGCTTCATCGGCAACCGGCTGCAACACGCGCTCTGGCGCGAGGCGATCGCGCTGGTCGAGCGAGGCATCTGCGACGCGCAAACGGTCGATGACGTGATCAAGGCGGCGTTCGGCCGCAGGCTGGCGGTGCTGGGCCGCTGGAAAATGCCGATATGGTCGGCACCGATTTGACGCTGGCGATCCATAAGACCGTGCTGCCCGACATCGACAGCCGGCCGGGGCCTTCGCCTTATCTGAAAAAACTGGTGAAGGCCGGCAAGCTCGGCTTCAAGTCGGGCGAAGGCTTTCGCAAGTGGAGCCCGGCGCAGCAGCAGGCATTACGCTTGAAAGTGTTGCAGCATCTTAAAAAAGCGCGCGCCCAAGACACTTGAACGGCGCGCAGAGGAGGAGACCATGACCGACCGCAAGACGATCTCACGCCGCATTCTGGTCAAAACCGGCCTCGGCGCGTTGGCGGCGCCCGCCGTGCTGCGAATCTTGCCCGCGCAAGCCCAATCGCAGGTGATCAAGATCGGGCATGTCAGCCCCAAAACGGGTGCGCTCGCCGGCTTCGGCGAGGCCGACGGCTACATCCTCGAGCAGGTGCGCGGCATTTTGAGTAAGGGCCTCGTCAGCGGCGGCAAGACCTACAAGGTCGAAATCATCTCCAAGGACAGCCAGTCGAACGCCAGCCGCGCTTCGGAAGTCGCCTCCGAACTGATTCTCGGCGACAAGGTCAATTTGATCGTCGCCTCGGCCACGCCCGACACCACCAATCCGGTCGCCGACCAGGCCGAGGTCAACGAGGTGCCCTGCATCACCACCAACTGCCCGTGGCAGCCCTATTTCTTCGGCCGCAAGGGCGACCCAAAGAAAGGCTTCACCTGGACCTATCATTTCTTCTGGGGCCTCGAAGACGTGATCGGCGCGTTCCTCGCGCTATGGGATGAATTACCGACCAATAAAGTGGTGGGCGGGCTGTTCCCCAACGACGCCGACGGCAATGCCTGGGGCGATGCCAAATTCGGGTTCCCGCCAGCGCTGGCCAAGGCCGGGTTCAAGCTCGTCGATCCCGGCCGCTATCAGCTCATGAACAACGATTTCACCTCGCAGATTTCGGCGTTCAAGGCGGCGGGCGCCGAGATCGTCACCGGTAACATGATCCCGCCCGACTTCACGACCTTCTGGTCGCAAGCCGCGCAGCAGGGCTTCAAGCCGAAGATCGTCACCATCGGCAAGGCGTTGCTGTTCCCCTCGGTCATCAACTCGTTGGGCGAGCGCGGCAACGGGCTCACCAGCGAAATCTGGTGGACGCCGCATCATCCGTTCAAGTCCGGCCTCACCGGCCAGAGCTGCCAGCAGCTCACCGACGGCTACACCAAGGCGACCAACCGGCCGTGGACGCAGCCGATCGGCTTCCAGCACGCGTTGTTCGAGGTGGCGATCGACGTGCTCAAGCGCGCCAAGAATCCGCACGATCCGAAGGCGATCCTGGAGTCGATTGTCGCCACCAACTACCAGTCGATCGTCGGGCCGGTGCATTGGACCGGCGTGCCGGTGAAGAACGTCACCAAGACGCCGCTGGTGGCCGGGCAATGGCAGCGCAAGGACGGCAAGTTCGATCTGGTGATCGCCGAAAACAAGACCGCGCCGAATATTCCGCTCGGAGGCAAGCTGCAGCCGATCGGCTAACGTTCAACCCCATGGCCCCGATCCTTGCCCTCGAAAACATCTCCAAGCGGTTCGGGGCCGTGGTGGTGGCCGAAGGCATCGATCTCGCGCTCGCCGAGGGAGAGGCGCTCGGCATCATTGGGCCGAACGGCGCCGGCAAGACCACGCTGTTCGGCATCGCCACCGGCACGGTGGCGCCCGACGCCGGCCGCGTCGTCTTCGCCGGCGAGGACATCACCCGCCTGCCGCCGGAGCGGCGCTGCCGCTTGGGGCTGGCGCGCTCGTTCCAGGTGCCGCAGCCGTTTTCCGGCATGACCGTGTTCGAGAATGTGGTGGTGGCGGCGGCTTTCGCGGGCAACGCCAGCGAAGCCTCGGTCTACGAGCCTTGCGCCGAGCTGCTCGAACGCTGCGGGCTCGCCGACAAGGCCAACAAACGCGCCGGCGGCCTCACGCTGCTCGATCGTAAGCGCCTCGAACTCGCACGCGCGCTGGCCACCAAGCCGCGCGTGTTGCTGCTCGACGAGGTCGCCGGCGGACTGAGCGAGCATGAATGCGCGGTGCTGGTGCGCCTCATCAAGGAGGTGCGCGCCGGCGGCGTGTCGATCGTGTGGATCGAGCACGTCGTGCATGCGCTGCTCGCCGCGGTCGACCGGCTGCTGGTGCTGCACGGCGGCAAGTTTATCGCCGCGGGCGACCCAGCGAGCGTGATCCGCAGCCCGCAGGTGGCCGAGATTTACATGGGGATCGCCGCCGATGCGTAACTTATTGTCATTCCGGGGCGCGAGCGAAGCGAGCGAGCCCGAAATCCATATTCCGCAGCGCCGGGAATATGGATTCCGGGTCCGCGCCTTCGGCGCGTCCCGGAATGACGAAGAGAGAATCGCCGATGTTTGATCCCCTGCTCGAGGTACGCGCCATCGACGCCTTTTACGGCGACTTCCAGGCACTGTTCGGCGTATCGCTGCGCGTTAATATCGGCGAGGTGGTGGCGGTGATCGGCGCCAATGGCGCCGGCAAGAGCACGCTGCTGAAAAGCATCGTCGGCATGATGCCGCCGCGTCACGGCGACATTTTATTCGACGGCGAGGCCATCGGAGCCAAGCCCGCCTTCGCGGTGCTCAGGCACGGCATCGCGCTAGTGCCGGAGGGCCGCCGGCTGTTCCCCTCGCTGACGGTGGAAGAAAATTTGTTGATCGGCGGCCAATCGCACCGCTCCGGGCCGTGGTCGCTCGCACGTATCTACGAGCTGTTCCCGGTGCTGGCCGAGCGGCGGCATTTGCCCGCGCCAGCGCTATCGGGCGGCCAGCAACAAATGTGCGCGATCGCGCGCGCGCTGATGGCGAACCCGCGCCTGCTGCTGTGCGACGAAATCAGCCTCGGCCTCGCGCCAATCATCGTGCGCGACATTTACGCGCGGCTGCCGGCGATCGTCGCCGAAGGCCTGTCGCTGATCGTGGTCGAGCAGGACATCGCGCAGGCGCTCAATGCCGCCGACCAGGTCTACTGCCTGCAGGAAGGCGGCATCGCGCTGCAAGGTCCCGCGCGCGAGCTCACGCGCGAAAGTATTTCAGCGGCGTATTTCGGGGTGTGACGGCGATGCAATGGGCGAACGTCATCCTGCAAGGCGTGCTGATCGGCGGGCTTTACGCCATGTTCGCCGCCGGGCTGTCGCTGATCTTTGGCGTCATGCGGCTGGTGAACATCGCGCATGGCGATCTGATCGTGCTCGCCGCTTACGTGGCACTGCTGGTGACGCAGGCGCTCGGCATCGATCCGCTCACTTCGCTGCTGCTGGTCGTACCGATCATGGCAATCATCGGCTACGCGCTGCAACGCGGGCTGCTCAATTACACGCTGGGCGACGATTTGCTGCCGCCACTGCTGGTCACCTTCGGCCTCTCCATCATCATCCAGAACGGGCTCTTGGAATTGTTCACCGCCGACAGCCGCAAGCTGCAGGCGGGCGCCATCGAAATACAAACCTTGCAAGTGGCGCACGGCGTCTGGATCGGCGTGCTGCCGCTCATCCAGTTTGCCGTCGCGGTGGCGGTGATCGCCGGGCTGCAAATGCTGTTCTACCGCACCGCGCTCGGCCGCGCCTTCCGCGCCACCTCCGACGACCAGGCGGTGGCGCAATTGATGGGCCTCGACACCCGCCATGTGTTCGCCATGGCGATGGCGCTGTCGCTCGCCGTCATCGCCATCGCCGGCGTGTTCCTGGCGGTGCGCACCAATTTCGATCCGGCCATCGGGCCGGCGCGGCTGATCTTCGGTTTCGAGGCGGTCATCATCGGCGGGCTCGGCAACATGTGGGGCACACTCGTCGGCGGCATCATTCTCGGCGTGTCGCAAGCGATCGGCGCGCAGATCGATCCCGGCTGGCAGTTGCTCGCCGGCCATATCGTGTTTCTCGCCATCCTGGCGCTTAGGCCGCAAGGCCTGTTTCCCAAGGTGTCGGGATGAGCCGCGTCGAGCACGCCACCCGATCGAGCCGCATCGGTGTTACTCTGATCGCGGTGGCGCTTGTCGTGCTGGCGCTGGCGCCGTTCTGGGGCGACCGGGCGACGCTGCGACTACTGGCCGAGATATTCACCTTCGTGGCGCTGGCGAGCCTGTGGAACCTGCTCGCCGGCTATGCCGGCCTGGTATCGGTTGGCCAGCAGGCCTTTGTCGGCCTCGGCGGCTACATGTTGTTCACCCTCGTCATCCTTGCCGGGGTGCATCCGATCGTGGCGATTTTGATTGCCGGCCCGATCGGCGCGCTGGTCGCCGTCCCGGTGGCGGCATTGATCTTCCGCCTGCGCGGCGCTTACTTTGCCATCGGCACCTGGGTGGTGGCGGAAGTGTTCCGCCTGCTCGCCTCGCAAATCTCCGTGCTGGGCGGCGGCTCCGGCATCAGTCTGCCGGCCGCGGCGGTGATCGCCATGGCGCCGAGCCGGCAGTTACGCGAATTCGAAACCTATTGGCTGGCGCTGGCGCTCACTGCTGCCGTGCTGGGCGCAATCGTGGCGTTCTTGCGCTCGCGCCATGGCCTCGCGCTCACCGCCATCCGCGACAATGAACTGGCGGCGCAGAGCAACGGCATCGACGTCACCCGCATCAAATTCATCGTCTATGTGCTGACCGGTTTCGGCACCGCCATGATCGGCGCGCTGATCTTCCTGATGAAGCTGCGCATCTCGCCGGACACCGCCTTCAGCGTCAACGACTGGACCGCCTTCGTGATCTTCATCACCGTGATCGGCGGCATCGGCCGCATCGAGGGTCCGATCATCGGCACTATCGTATTCTTCGCGCTGCGCCAGACGCTGGCCGATCTCGGCAGCCTGTACTTGCTGATGATGGGCGCGGTCGCCATCGTGGTGATGCTGTGGGCGCCGAAGGGCCTTTGGGGTCTGATCGCGGAACGCTTCGGCTGGCAGGCGCTGCCGCTGCAACGGTATCTCGTGCTGGAACCAAAAATGGAAGAACCGGGAGGAAAATTATGAGCACGATCATCGACATCTATTGCCACATTTATCCCGACCGTTTTTTCCAGGAAATGAGCAAGGTGGCGCCGAACCTCAGCAATATCGGGCAGCGGCTGCGCGGCATCAAAAAACTGTTCGATCTCGACGCTCGTTTCAAGGAAATGGACGAATTCGGCGACTACCGGCAGATCATCTCGCTGCCCAATCCGGCGATCGAGGACATCGCCAAGCCCGACGTCGGCCTGCAGCTTGCGCGCATCGCCAACAACTCGATGGCGGAGCTGTGCCGCAAATATCCAGAGCGTTTTCCGGCCTTTGCGGCCGCGCTCTGCCTGACTGATGTCGACGGCTCGATCAAAGAAGCGCAACGCGCCATCAAAGACCTCGGCGCGCGCGGCGTGCTGGTCTACACCAATGTCGCCGGCGAGCCGCTCGATCAATCGAAATTCGAGCCGCTGTTCAAGATGATGGCCGAGCTCGATCTGCCGATCTGGCTGCACCCGGTCGGCACCGCGGCGATGACGGACTATCCAGCCGAGAAAAAATCGCGCTACGAGATGTGGTGGTGCTTCCACTGGCCCTACGAGACCTCGGTGGCCATGGTGCGCATGGTGTTCGACGGGCTGCTCGACCGCTATCCGAAACTCAAGATCATCACCCACCATCTCGGCGGCATGATCCCATATTATGATGGTCGCGTCGGCAACGGGCTCAAGGTCTTGGGGCAGCGCACGTCGGACGAGGATTATTCGAAAGTGCTGTCGACGCTGAAGCGGCCGCACACCGAATACCTGCACGACTTTTACGCCGACACCGCCATGTTCGGCGGCGGGGTGCCGGCAACCCGTTGCGGCTACGAGTTTTTCGGCGCGGAACACGTTGTTTTTGCAACAGATACGCCGCTCGGGCCGATCGCGCCCACGATCAAAACCGTCAAGGGGCTTGGGCTATCGGCGGCCGACGAACGCAAATTGCTCTGCGGCAACGCCGAGAACTTGCTCAAGATGAGCTTCTAACAACGATCTTCCAGGGCAGAACTCATGCCGCTACAGGGCGTGCATCGTATTCTTCTTGCTCTTCTGGCTGCGCTTGTTCTGGCTCGAGCCGACGCCGTGCACCGGCGTCCAGCTAGGCGGATCGCTGGCCGGAAAACTCTCGTCGGAATTGACCACGACCTCGTCTTCGTCGTGCTCGATCCGCCTACGCTCGTCGTCGATGGGGCGCTTCGGTCTTTCCATCATCGGGAACTCCGCATTGCGAACGGCCACGATTGCGGCGGCTGGTTTTGTTCGCAATGATAACGGCCGGCGCGGCGAAAAGTTCCGCGGGCGAACGGCAACCGAAATTATTCCGCCGCCACTTTGTGCGCCGCATCGAGGTGCGGCTTCACCACCACCTTGATGGCGTCGTCGACGCGGTCCTTGGCGTAACGGATCGCGGTCGGCAGATCGGCGAGCGGGAAGGTGTGGGTGTGGATCTTGGTGGCGTCGAAACGCTTCTGCCGCATGAAGGCCTCGGCGCGATGCACCGCGCTCTTGCCCTCGCCGCGGATGCCGTAGAGGTAGATGTTGTTGCTCACGATGTGTGCGATGTCGACCAAGGCCGGTTCGTGCGTGAAGGCGGCGAGGCAGACCTTGCCGCCGCGGTTGACCATGTGCACGGCGTCGTTGACCGCCTCCTTCGCGGCCGAACATTCGACGACGTAATCGACGCCCTTACCGCCATTGAGCTTCTTCACCGCGGCGACGACGTCCGGCTCCTTGCAAATATTGACCGCAAAGTCAGCGCCGAGCTCGCGCGCGATCTTGAGCCGGTTGTCGCGCATTTCGGTGAGAATCACCGGCTGCGCGCCAAGCGCCTTGGCCACCGCGACCGCCATCAGTCCGATCGGGCCGGCGCCCGAGACCACGACGCTTTCGCCGGCGACCAGGCCGCCGAGCTCGGTGAGCGCATACATCGCGGTGCCGGCGGTGACCACCAGCGCGCCCTCTTCGTCGGACATGTCATCGGCGATTTTCACCAGCGTATTGATGTTGTTGACCTGGTATTCGCAGAAGGCGCCGTCGGTGGTGAAGCCGTTGGCGCGGTGGCCCTTGTCAACATCGCCGTAATTGAGGCCGTAGTTGTGGCAGGAGGTATACATGCCCTCGCGGCAGCGCTTGCATTGGCCGCAGCCGGCATGAATCTCGACCGCCACGCGCTGGCCGATCTTGTATTCATCGACGCCTGCGCCGAGCGCCGCCACCGTGCCCATATATTCGTGGCCTGGCGTGAAGTTCTTATTGAATGGCAGGCCGCCTTGGATCATGCCCGGCGGGCCTTGGTAGATGACTTCCAGATCGGTGGCGCAGATCGCCGCAGCGTCGATGCGCACCAGCACTTCCGCGCGTTTCGGCACCGGTACGGGCTTATCGGTGAGCGTGAGCTGCCCCGGATCGCCCAGCACCCAGGCTTTCATGGTGTCCGGAATGGGAAATTCCGCGCTCGTCTTGACGCCGGCCGGTGCGTACATGAATCTCCAAGGCGGTGGCATGGAAGATTGCGCATTGGCGCGGGCGAGCTCTTGAGAAAAATCAAATCCGGCTTTGTTTTGTCCCATCCGCAAGATGTCGTCAGGGACAAAAAAGCCATCGCGCGGACTTAGCTGAAAGTCCTCTTATGACCCCGAGCGAAGGAATGAGCCTCGGCGTCCGTGCCGACGGCCTATTGCTTCTTTTTCTTTTCGGCGTTCTTCTCGTCGTGGTGCATGCCGAAATAGACCGGCAGCGACCAGGACGGCAGCACCAGCGGAGCCAGGTCAACGAGGAGGCGTTTGGTATTGTCGTGCTGCTTGGCGATCGTCTCGGCCTCGGTAGCCTCTTTGGATTTCTTGTGCTTGCTGGCAGCCACAGCCGGCGATGCGGCAAAAGCCGCAACGACGAGCAGCAGAACGAGTTTCTTCATATATCCCCCCTTTGACCAAGGCCGTTGTGTCAACCGGCAACCCCATCATCGGTCGTGCCGCCGGATTTGCAATAGGGGTCGCCCGCAATCTTGGCCCATCGCGCCGGACATTGACTGGCCATCGCCCGTTGCCTCGCAAGCTGTTGGGGAAGCCAAATTTAGCTTCGTCTTGCGATGCAGGTCTCCCGCGCGCGGGCGCGGGCAGCCGGCCCGATTGAATGCTTTTGCAAGCCTCAGACGCTCGCTTTCGGAGGCTTATTAGCCAACAATTAACCAGTCCGGATTACCATCGCCGCGCCTCCACGTGAATGGGGAACTGCAACTGCCGGTTACCGATTAAGCTTGCATTCACGCAACCGAGCAATTCAACGCCATTTAAACGTTATTTTGGAAAGTGCCGGCATATCAATTGAGCTGGCAATCTCACTCAAGTGATTTTGGCGCATGTCAATTCGTGCCCGCCAGTTACACTTTCATCTCCTCCTTGCTGTGGCGGGAGGGCTCACTTGCGTGGCGGCCATCGCCGTCGGGCTGACCATTTTGTGGCTGCGTTCGGACGCGATCGCTAATGCATCCAGAGATTCCGGCAACCTCGCAACTGTGCTCGCCCATCAACTCGAGAATTCGGTAGAGTTGATCGATCTCGTTTTAACGGAGACCAGAGACAAGGAAGAACAACGCGCCCGGCAGGGATTAAACAATCTTGATCAGGAATTTCGCGAAGACACGATCGGATTTTCATGGAACGCCAGTCACAACTGCGACAAGCTGAATTTATCGCAGTGGTGGACAAGATGGCGACCTTGTCAGCACGACGCGAAAATGGCCAACACCGAAGGTCAACGTTGCCATCGCCCCTACTTTCAGCAC
>CAVRUP010000023.1:0-115037 GCA_963724335.1 uncultured Alphaproteobacteria bacterium
TATGCGCAGTTTGCCTCATGGGGCGAGACAAACGCCGCCTGGTTTGAGGTGGCACAGGAACTGGGAATTTGTGCGATCGATGCAGCTCTCGAACGTGCAGGGCTGTCACGGCATGATCTGGATGCGCTGTTCGTCGTTTCGATAACTGGTATCGCAAGTCCCTCATTGGATGCTCGACTGATCAATCGCATGCGGTTGCGACCGGATATCAAACGTACTCCCATCTTTGGGATTGGCTGTGCGGGCGGTGCAGTTGGTTTGAGCAGAGCCGCTGATTACACGCTGGCCTATCCTGATCATACCGCAGCGCTTCTTTTGTGTGGAGATTTGCTCTCTGACGATGCAGCGCAACGATATGTCGACGAAAAACCTGATTGCGGCAGGGCTCTTCGGCGATGGTGCTGCGGCTGTAATCGTGAAGGGCGCCACGACCGCCAATTCCACTTCAACTGATTTACGCATCTCGAACAGGGGGAACCGCAGATCCTGGGGCTGCGGTTCTGTGTTTTATCCCGACACGGAAGAAATCATGGGTCTCGGGATATCTCCGAAAACGGCTTCAAGGTCGTGCTTTCCCCTCGCTTGCCGGAGCTGATCAGGCAGAGCCTAGCCGGAGATGTCGACACATTCTTAGGCAAGTACAAGCTACAACGTGCCGATATTGGCAACTGGGTGATCCACACAGGTGGACCAAAAGTGCTGAAACGCTATTCAGGACAGCGTTGGAGCTGCCCGATCGCGATCTGGAGCACTCGTGGAATAGCCTGAAACAGTTCGGGAACCTTTCCTCCGCGTCAGTTCTCCTCGTGCTCGAAGAGATTTTAATAAATCACGCACCTGAACCAGGGACATATGGTGTGCTTTTGGCGATGGGCCCGGGGTTCTGCTCAGAATTGATCCTGCTTCGATGGTGACCCCGCACGCCGTGCCCTCAGAAACTGATGTCTTCGTAATTGGTGGCGGTCCAGCCGGACTTGCTGCTGCGCTTGCAGCCCGTCGCAGCGGCTTTGAAGTTGTTGTCGCGGATGGCGCCCAAGCGCCCATCGACAAAGCTTGCGGCGAAGGCCTGATGCCCGATGGGGTCACAGCGTTGCGTCGGATCGGCGTGGAGCTAGGTCTTGAGAATGGGGCGCCCTTTCGAGGCATACGTTTTTTGGACAACGAAATTGAAGCTGAGGCGCCCTTTCCAAATAATGCAGATTTTGGTCTTGGTATTCGCCGAACCCTGCTTCATCGGATCCTAATGGAGCGTGCTGAAGATGCGGATGTCGTAACGTGTTGGCAATCGCGGGTAGAAGGCATTGACGCTTCTGGGGTCAGGATCGGCGATAAAACGGTGCGCTGCCGATGGATTGTTGGGGCCGATGGATTTCATTCTTGGGTGCGCCGGTGGGCCGGGCTGCAGCCGGTGTGGAATGGCGCCCGTCGGATCGGATTGCGTCAGCACTTTCGCATACGGCCGTGGACCGATTTTGTTGAGGTATATTGGCATAACCATTGCCAAGCATATGTGACGCCTATAGGAGCGGACGAGGTGTGCATTGCGATGCTTGGAAGTGCACCGGGGGTGCGCTTATCGGATCTGCCGACATTGTTTCCAGTGCTTGCGAGCCGCCTCGGGAGAGCACAGCCGATCGGTCTATCGCGCGGCGGAATTTCGATGTCCGTCAAATTATCCGCCGTGACCCGGGGCCGGATCGCATTGGTGGGCGATGCATCCGGTTCTATCGATGCCGTTACGGGGGAAGGGCTCGCCTTGGCATTTCGCCAGGCAGGCTCCCTAGCAACGGCATTAGCGTCCGGCGATCTTAGTAATTACGAAGCAGATCATCGCCAGGTCGGACGGGCGCCACGGCTGATGGCGCGTCTATTGCTCCTCATGGACGGCCGGGATGGCTTGCGCCGACGTGCGTTGCGTACGCTGGCGGCACACCCTCGCACCTTCAGTCGCCTATTGGCCGGTCACGTGGGCGCGCTCCGTCCATCTGAATTATCGCTCGGCGTCCTCGATTTGGCTTGGCGGCTGCTCGCATCGCAAATGACGCTCGGGCGAAGTCTGTGAGCTGGCCGAATGTCCAGAACCAGTGCAGTCATCAAATCCGTGTTTGCGCTAATTTCCAATCTGTATGCAAGCGTGTCAATCATTTCACATAGGCAGCGCAGCGCGGTGCGAATGTCTGGCGGCACTTTATGGAAGAAAAAGATCGTGTCTTTGTGGGCGCGCCTCCGTCGTCTGGCTTACTCCCTTAACCGCATTGTACCGAACGCAGGATTGTCGCTGCTCTTGCTGAGCACTGCGCAGGCGGGCGATCCAGACCGCATTGAAATGCGAATTGAAATGTTTGGTACCGCGGGCATTCACGTGGCGACAAACCACACCACAGTGGAGGAAGCAGCTGATTACTATGCGATCATGACGGATGTTGAGAGCCGAGGCATCGCTGCGATGTTCATCAATCTGACAAGTCACTCTGAAGTCCGTGGCAGGCTCACCAACGGGGAAGCGCGTCCGGAAGCATATTTGGGCATGGTGCGTCGCAACGGGGTTGTTAACGAAAACCAGGTCAATTACTCAGCCAACGGCGTGGTGACCGGCGAGTCGACGCCACCGGCCGAAACGCACATGCCAGTTACGCCGCAGCTAATACGCGGCACTGTCGATCAGCTGACGGCTTTTTTTATGATTGAGCGCCAACTCGCCAATCGAGGCTCATGCGCACTCGTAGTCGCCGTCTTTGATGGGCGCCGCCGTTACGACCTTCACTTCACTGATGTAGCGCCAAGGTTTCCCAGGTAAGCGGCGATCGCAACGTTGCTGGTGCTATGCGGGTCTGTCACATGCGGCGCGTCGCAATCGCCGGCTTTTTGGATAACAGTGGGCTAACCGAGGGAGCCTATGCGGGCGAACTCTGGTTCGCGCGGCTGCTACCGGGCGATCTGGTGATCCCGGTTCAGATGGAGTTCAGCACTGAGTTCGGGAAAGTTACCGGGCGTCTCGCCGAGTTGCGCGGCAGGGGTGTCCATCAGTTATTCACGAAGTGATACGCGCCGAGACTTAGGTTCAAGACATGATCGATCCGGCGATCAAGACAACGACACGTACCATTATACGGTCGAATGCGGGCTATTGACCGGGTATAGGCACCGCCAACCTTAATCGGCGATTGGTGGTTCGTGATCGCGAAGGGATCCATCAATCGGGCCCAAATGAAAAACCCACCTCAGGCCGCGGGAGGCGAATCACTCTCTTCGACTATACAAATTGGATCATTTTGAATCTGATCAAGCTCAATTGCAGCCGCACGCCTCAATCTCATCATGATTCAGGGCATTCTGCACCCATATCGGGGGAGGGTACAGCGCCAACTGAGAGGAAAAATGATATGAATTCCTACCGCGGACTAGTCGATGCCACTCTTGCGCGTAAGGATCATAAGGCAAAGAAATTATTTGCATTATAAATCCTTCTGGAATGCCACAAGGAAGTACGTGATGCTAAAAAAGGCTAGCGCGGCCGTTGTCGCAATTGTTGTACTCTCGCTCGTCGGCGACTTTAGTGTCGTTCAAGCTGCTGAAAACCGAACTCTTAGTGCTGAAATTAGACTTCTCTCACGCGATTGGGAACGCGCTAAGCTTCAGGTCGACAATCGCGATGAGCAGGAAAGGCAAATGGCTATTCTTGCGCATTATGCCGCCGATATCGCACGACGATATCAGGGTAGTCCTGAGGCGACGATTTGGGTTGGAATCATCACCAGCGAACAGGCCTCGATGGCGAGCCAGAATGGGAGTCCGCTCAAAGCTCTCGTACTGGCAAAACGCGCACGCGATATTCTAGAAAAGGTTGAGATAATCGATCCAGTGACGCTGGATGCAGCAGCGCCGACGAGTCTTGGAGTGCTCTACTATCGGGTTCCCGAGTTTCCGTTAGGCTTTGGCGACAAGTCGAAAGCCCGACATTATCTCAAGGAAGCAATCAGGAATGCTCCAAATGGATTGGATGCAAATTACTTCTATGGCGACTTTCTCTATGACCAGCACGAATATCCGGAGGCCATAACGGTCCTCAAGCGGGCGCTCACGCTGCCAGTTCTCTCCGAACGACCGATTTGGGATCGGTCACGACGAAAGGTGATACAAAAGCTGCTAGCGAAGATGCAGAACAATATTCGAAACTAAAGAAAGACCGGATAAAGGTCGCCCTGGCGTGACGCAACCTGATCCCGAACGGCCGCAGCAGCCCGCGGACTTGTTTGCCGAGCGCGCGCTTGGCACGCACCAATTGGTCGCGTGCGCCCAACAGAGCCTTAAGCCGATGGCTTTCTTCGCTCTTCACATGCACCGCGCTGTACCAACCCGTCCGCAGCATCTCCGCCAGCGCAAACGCATTCGCCTTGTCCGAATTCAGCCGCCGGCTGTTGACTGCATCCGCCGCCCGACGTGCATCAATGCAAACCACTGGAAAGCCCAAGACGCCAAGCCCGCGTGCCAGCCAGGGCGACATCGATCCGGTCTCCAGTCCGACCTTCTCAAGTCCATTGCGCCAGCGCTTCAACGTTGCCGCGATCGCCTCCGGATAGGTGTCCACAACTCCCCGCCAAACGGTTCTGCCAGAGCCATCCACCACGCACACCGCCGTCCGCTTGAAACCAACGTCCAGTCCTGCAAACATCGTCATCGCTGCTCTCCATTCCTTCGTAGGGAATCACCAGCGGAAAGGTTCGCCTTACCGCCGGAGAGCAGCAACCTCATGTATGGGATGTATTACTCAGCGGCCAGCGGACTCATTTGAATTGATTTGGATGTGACTGCCGTCCGCGGAAAAATCAGCGAAAATTGCGCGCCGCCGCCAGAATCTTCTCCGACGGAGACGGATCCCTCTAGAGCCTTCATTATTTGATCGACAATAGCCAGACCCAATCCAGCACCGCTGCCATCTCTGTCGCCCCGCCAGAAGCGTTCGAAGATTTTTGCACGTTGCTCGAGTGGGACACCCGCGCCGCGGTCTATAACTTCGATTGAAGGACGATCCGTGACGCTGCAGCCGTACGGACGTTCCCGCCGGCGTATGCTTGATTGCATTTTCGATAAGGTTGCTGAGCGCGGCCCGTACTGCAAAAGTGTTGGTGCGGATGACCACAGGTGCGTCGCTGCGAACCAACTCAATGCTTTTGCCGGAAGCAAGAGCAAGTGGAGCAAGACTACCAGCGATCTCGGCGGCGGCATCGTTTAAGTCGACGATCTCATCGAGATTGATGGAGACTGTCTCCAGCCGCGCGACGAGCAAAAGCTGCGATACGATGCGGCTCATTTGTTCTACGTCAGCGCGCAACCGGTTGGCGATTTCTGGTTCCGTTGAGAGTGTCCACATTGGCCATAAAAACCGAAAGCGGTGTGCGCAATTGATGTGCGGCATTGGCATTGAATTCACGCTGCCGCTGCAGGCCTCGTTCGAGGTGGTCGAGAGCCGCGTTCATCGACTGAACGAGCGGAAGGATTTCGAGCGGTATCTGATTGATTGGTAGCCGGATATTCGCGTTCGTCGGCCCGATCGATTCGGCCAACGCTGATATTTGCGTGATTGGCGCAAGCGCACGTTTCACGATCCAGATGCTGACGCCGAGTAGCACGAGTAGAAATGGGATTACAAGCCAGCCACCATCTGTGATGAACTCGTCGACGACGGCCATTTTGAGGTACTCAGGATCGTGAGTTTTCTGCTCGACTTGAACGAAAACCGTCCGCTGGCCAACTTCAGTCCGCAGCGCAGCCCCAAACACACGAAGCGGACCAGGACCGTCGGGATCGTAATCATAGAGCTTCTCGCGACTGCTGCGAAAAAACCGGCAGTGCCGAGACCGCTTCACCGCTATCGAAAAGATACTGTCCATTTTCACCGCGAACCGCATAATGATACTCGCTTTCCGGACTGGAATAAGCCTCGGCCAGTCGTGGCGGCAGATTCAGAGTGATCGAATTATTGCCGTCCAATTTGAGATACCCGGCGATCACTCTTGCCTGGTCGAACAGGGTCTGTTCGCGCAGAGTGATGTCCGTCCATTTTGCCTTCAAATAAAGCCAACCGAATGAGGAAAGACCTGCAATCAGCATTGTTGCTGTCAGTCCGAGTGTAATCCGTCGTAAGAGCGAATAAGGCTTCAATGCTTATTTTCCTTCAGCAGGTATCCAATCCCATAAAGCGTATGAACCGAGCAATTGGCACCAACAAACTCAAGCCGACGCCGCAAGCGTGAAATCAGAACCTCTATGCTGTTCGGAGTAACATTCTTGGTCAGGCCATAGAGGCTGTCCTCCAACGTGTCTTTGGAAACGACCTGGCCCTCTCGGCGCATCAACAATTCGAGTGCTTCGACTTCACGCACAGGGAAGCGCACAGTTATCCCACTGACAATCACTTGCCGCGAAACCGTTTGAAGCTGCAAATTGCCTATTACGAGAACGCCGCCGAGAGCGTGGCCGGGGCGCCGCAGAAGCGCGCGCAACCGCGCGGCCAATTCCGTCATAGCGAATGGCTTTACGACGTAGTCGTCGGCACCGGCGTCGAGACCGGTCACGCGGGCGTTGATGCCATCACGCGCAGTAAGTATCAGGATCGGCGCAGACAAAGTGCCTTGTTTCAATTCACCGAGCACTTCGAGGCCGTCGCGGTCGGGCAGGCCGAGATCTAAGATGACTGCGTCGTAAGCAATGGATTTGAAGGCGTTTAGGCCGTCCCCCGCGGTATGGAACGCATCGACGCCGAAGCCGAGCCCGGCTAGGCCTTTGGTAATCGAGTCGGCCAGCCGGGTATGATCCTCGATTAGCAGAATACGCATAGCTTGCCATGGTGACGAATGACGAGGATCTACTAAGTAACCAATTTCGCGCGCCGTAGAAAGCTGAGAAAAATCTGCGATCGTGGGTAAATTGCAAACGAGTTGCAGGTAACGTGGCGGACCTTGATAAAGAGCAAGACTGATCGTCGCTATGGTTATTCGCGAATGTCCGATCTTGCCCGATTCACCGCAACAAATTGGCTCGAAGGGCGTACGCTACGGCGGAAGCGCCATGCCGATCATCGGTACCCAACATTTGCGGCAGGTCCACGTCCGGTATGCTGCCCACTTCAACGAGACGCGCAGCCTAGCGCTCCAAAAAAAATGCACCGTTGTGATGACCAGTTAGACCTGGCTGAAATATTTATCGATCAATCAATTGACCGTGCAACCTGACTTAATAACGTTATGCTATCAGTAGCGCGTCATTCGGAATTATAAATCCGATGACGCCGAACCGGATATATGGGGAAACTGCCGTGCAAATCACCACCAACAGGACACTCGTAGTTAAATTCCTTCTGGGGCTAGTCGGTGCCGCGGGCTTGCTTGTTACTTTGATTGGAACTCCTGGATTTGCCCAGGAGGCCAATGGTAAAGGGCAACTTCCGCATCTTGCAGATTTAATGAACGAGGCGATGCAAGTGCATCATACCAAACTTTGGTTTGCGGGACATGTCGCCAATTGGGTATTGGCGGACTATGAGGTGAAGAAGATTAAGGAGACCATCGAGGAAATCAAAGAGACCATTGTGGACATTCAAGTCGCGTCGGCTCAATGGCGGCGGGTGCCCGTCGGGGAAATGCTCGGGAATGTTGATTCGAATCTTGGTGCCCTGAATCAAGCCATCAATGCGAAGGATAAAGCCCGATTTGACACTGCGTACCAGCGGGCTTACCGCCGCTTGCAATGCTTGCCATGTGAGAGCCGGTCAGCCCCAGATTAAAATTATGGTTCCGCTTTCGGAAGGCGACCGTATGTTCCCGGATCAAGACTTCACAGGCGCCGATGGTCGGAAGTAACGGAACCCAGGTTTTGCACGCAGGTTGCCTCAGATAGGAAGTGTAGTTGAATAACGAGTTGAAATTGGAGTTGTCCACGTCAACCGCACGCGCGTGGCCACATCGTTGATGCCGGCGGACGCGCTGTCGGAACGATAACGCGAATAGCGTCATTTTGATTTCAAGCCACCTCAGTTATCGCGGCATCTGGAATCGGTTCAACTTCAGTTGAATAATCGCCGTAAAAGTGTCGTATGGCCGGATGGCATGGCCGAAAATCGGAACCTAAAGCACGTACGCCTGCTATTCGTCAGGCTTTTGTCAGTACATAAGCCAATTATGCAGATTGGGTTCGGAATTGTGGTCCACCGTTCAGAACCCTTGCCTGAAAAGCTGGAGCTTCTGTGTTGGGGGCCGCACCATTCCGCTAGTGGGCTGATATTGGTCGAAACGAAAAGTACCATTTGACATCAAAGATAATACGCCGAGGAAACGTTCTTGCGCCCCCATCGAATGGGCGTTTAAACCTGACCTCCGGATCAACAAAGCGGCGCACGGGCAAAGATACTTATGCTGCCGAACGCAGGCAGGGGATGGATCGTATCGGCTATGTTTCAAACGCCTCGGACCGTAGATGGGAAAAAGGCTTTGCTGCGCTGGCAACGTTCAAGGCACGCAAGGGACACTGCTGCGCGCCGTCGAGGCATATCGAAGGAAAGTTCAGGCTTGGACAGTGGGTGATTTTACAGCGCAAGGCAAAAGACGAAATGCCTGCTAAACGCAAAACGCGCTTGAACGCGATCGGGTTTGTTTGGGACGGGCACGGACATGCTTGGGAAAATGGCTTTACCGCACTGAGCAAATTCAAGGTACGCGAGGGGCACTGCCGCGTGCCTCGATATCATATCGAGGGGGCTTATAAGCTTGGTCAGTGGGTGTCAGTACAGCGATTGAGCAGAGACGGTATGCCTGCTGAGCGTAGAAGCCGATTGGATAAGATAGGATTTGTTTGGGATCAACGTGAACATTTTTGGGAAAAAGGTTTTACGGCGCTTACAAAATTCAAGGCACGCGAAGGTCACTGTCGCGTCCATTCGTTTCACATAGAAAGAAACTTCAAGCTTGGACAGTGGGTGACTACGCAGCGCAGGTCGAAAACTAAAATGCCGGCTGAACGGAAATCGCAGCTGAATAAAATCGGGTTCGTCTGGCGTGCAATTAAGCGACGCAGACAAAAACTCTGATCCATCATCAAAATCTTCAAGCTTTCATCGGTCTGAGCCCCTTTTTCTGATGTAACAGATCGGCTGCACGGCCGTGGCGGAATTTTTGTCGGCGATTTGTTTGCAGCCAAAACTGGTCGGCGCTCGGCGAGGTCCGCAGCTGAGCTATACAAAACGAATGTAAATCCTGACAAAAGTCTGACAAGTGACGAAGTATCGCACAAAAACAGCAATATTTTTATTCAAGCAAGTCACGTTAACTTGATTTCGGTCAAAGCTTGCAAGAGTCTGGGAGGGCAAATTTTTCATGCGGGGCACAATGAGAGAAAGAGTGATGTAATGGCCAGTCAATGGGAATCCAACTCAGCTAAATTATCTCGGCGCTCAGTATTGCTGCACGGGGCAGCGTGTGCGACGGGCGTCGCAACTATTCTCGTCGTGAATGCAAATTATGCAGAGGCAAATCCGTTGCCAAAGACGGCAGTAAATTATCAAGATTCGCCCAAGGGCGATCGTAAGTGCAGCGAGTGTAGTCTGTTTGTTGCGCCGAATGCCTGTAAGAACGTCGCTGGGGATATAAGTCCAAACGGTTGGTGCATGCTTTGGCGGAAAGCGTAATCACATTCGATGTCACGTCGCGCTCGATCGCTGAATGAAGCATGACATGGTTGTTGTTGCTAAATCGTGGGGAAGTGAGCCGAACATATATTCTGTGAGGGCTGGGGAATGTCTTCCGTAAAAGTGTGGGCACACCTATTCGAGGTTGTCCAAAAAATAATAACGGGAGCTAGAGTAATGGCGGCGGCCGCCATTTTTGGCTTCGTGTCTAGTGCCGTCACGTTTGGCGTGATTACTCCCGCCGACGCATTACCGAGTTACGCGCGACAGACTGGGCAACCCTGCGGCACTTGCCACACTGATTTCCCTGGCCTTACCCCTTATGGTCGTCGATTTAAAATTGGCGGTTACACTGCAGGTGGTGGTCCCTACCGGACCACCCTTTTCTCTGACTGGATGAGCAAAAAGAAGTCCGATTCGGCAGCCAGTTCAGATACGGCAAAGGAAGGGCAGCAAGGCACGAGCGATACTTGGGTGCCGCCGATCGCCATGATGGCAATCGTTGGTTATACGCATACACAAGCACCGCAAGACCCAACTGGATCTCCATATAAGGCAAACGACAATGTCGTGGTTTCGCCGGTTAGCTTGTTCTATGGCGGAGCGATCACCGAACATATCGGCGCCTTTGCGCAAGTAACATACAATGGCGCACCGTTTGGCGCTACAGGATCCCGCCAATCCGTATGCGAATTTTCAAATCATGACATGGGATAACACCGACGTTCGCTACGCCAATACGGCGACGTGGCAGGCATGGATGTCATCTATGGCATTACCGCCAACAACAATCCGACCGTTCAAGACCCATGGAATACCACGCCGGCTTGGGCGTTTCCCGTATGCTGTGTCAAATGTAGCGCCTACTCCTGCAGCCGGAACTCTCATCGACGGCGGCGTTAGCAGCACACGTGTACGGCTGGCGCTGGCGCCTATGCGTTCATCAATGACATGTTGTATTTGGAATTGACTGGTTACCGATCGATCGATTTCGATGCGTCAAACTAAATTAGGGCATAGATCCCTTCGGCAGTCTGGAACGATCGATGGCGTCGCGCCCTATTGGCGCGTGGCCGTTGGAGCCGCATTGGGGCAATCATTGGCTTGAGTTTGGCGCCTTTGGAATGTCCGCGCAGAGTACATCCGTGGGATTTTGATGCGATGGATCCGAATGGCCTATACAAAACCGTGACATATCCACAGACTGATCGATACACCGACACCGCTTTCGATGCCCAGTATCAATATCAGGGAGAGAATTACTGGTTTACGTTGCGTGGCACTTATATCCACGAAAACCAAACGCTTGATGCGACTTTTGCCAACGGTAATTCGGACAATCCGACAAATACTTTGAATACGTTTAGGGCGCTGGCGTCGCTTGCTTATGGAAACGACAACCGCGTCGTGCTGACAGGTCAGTATTTCAACACGTGGGGTTCGTCAGATGCGACACTGTACAGCGCGTCAATCCTGGATGTGCATGCAGTCCGAACAGCGACGGCTATATCTTCGAGATCGCCTACATCCCGTTCATTTCCAGCCAGGCGCCGGGGTGGCCGTGGGCTAACGTGCGCGTCGGGCTGCAATACACCTACTATAACAGGTTCGATGGGGACACGGTCTTCGCCCACGATAACAATACACTGTTTGGCTATATCTGGTTTGCGATGTAGCCGAATGGCGTCTGCAACTCGCGCAGAAGAGTTGGCGTATCGAATGTTATGAAATTGCGGGAGCGCTTCAAAGTGATCAGACAATGGTTCCAGCAAAAAATGAAAGGCGACGGCGCCTGATTATGAAAGTCATCCGTTTACAATCGGTGTTGCAGATTGCAATCCTGGCTGTTGCTTTCAGCACGGCGGCGCGGGCATCGGATGACAAGACTACCGCGGCCGTTTCCCAGCACGAACTCCAGGCCAAGATAGACTATTGCGAAACTTGCCACGGTTTGTCGGCCCGAGGCTTCATTGGCTATCACCCGATACCGCGGCTCGCGGGACAACAAGTCGAATACATCGAGAACGAGTTAAAAGGCTTTGTCGAGCACAAGCGGGCAAATAAGGAATCGCCGTCGAGCACCAACATCATGTTCAACGTGGGCCATGTTCTGAGCCCGGCAATGATAAGTGCTCTGGCCGCGCATTTTCACGATCTCAATCCTAAACCGTTTGGGGGCGCGCCAAAGGAAATCGTGGACGCGGGAAAGAAAATTTTTGACGAGGGAGTTCCCAGCGCTAACGTTCCTGCATGCGCCACTTGCCACGGTGCGGACGCTAAAGGTAACGGGGCATTTCCTCGGCTAGCAGGGCAACTTTATCCTTACCTTGTGAGCCAATTGACGAATTGGGCCAATGAGCGGGCGGAGGAAAACTCGAACATCATGGCGCCGATTGCACATGGCTTGACCAAGTCACAAATCGACGCGGTCGCGGCCTATGTAAGTTATCTGGAGTGACTCGTTTCGTTTTGTCCGGATCATGAAGTTCATCGAGGCAATAGTGGTGCGCCCCGGGAAGGACTGAGTGAGGAACTGCACCCCGCGCCGCGGCGGTGGAAGGTGGTGAGGAAGCGATGGATTCAAGTCACCGGTGCATTAAGGCGAATCCGCTAAACGAAGCAATTGGGCGCCGGATTATGAAGGCCGTCAGCTTACGATTGGCTTTGCAACTGGCGATCCTGGCAATCGTTTTGTCGGCGACGGGTCGTGCCGATGCCAAAGACACGGCCGCCGTTTCCAAGCAAGACGTGCAGGCCAAGATTAGGTACTGCCAAGACTGCCACGGCCTATCGGGGCAAGGTTTTCGTGGATTTTTCCCCATACCGCGACTCGCCGGACAGCAACCCGAGTATTTGAAAAATCAGTTACAGGCCTTTGTCGAGCGCCGCCGGACGAACAATATCATGTTCAACGTGGCGCATGTCTTGAAGCCTGCAATGATAACGGCCATTGCCACGAGTTTTAAGAATTTCAATCCCAAACCTCTTGGGGGCGGTCCAAAGAGACTTGTGGCCGCAGGTAAAAACATTTTCGAGAACGGAGTTCCTGACGCCAATGTAGCGGCGTGCGCTGCCTGCCATGGTCCGGAAGCTACCGGCCATGGGGAAATCCCCCGTTTGGCAGGTCAGCTCGATTCTTATGTCGTTATGGAATTGTCGACCTGGACTCATGAACGCGGTCAAAATCCGGCAAATCCTGACACATCAGCCATCATGAAACCGGTTGCGCACAGTTTGACCAAGCCGCAAATCGAAGCCGTCGCCGCCTACGTCAGCTCTCTGAAATAAGCTCATCGTCGATTCGTTAGAGGCCATAAGGTGTGAAAGCTCGGATCATGAAACTCCTCAGGCTAAAAACAGCGGTCCTGGCAATTGTTTTCTCTGCCGTTTCCTCGTTGGCAGGTCACGCAGAAAGCCACGCTATTCGAAATTGCACCTGGTGCCATGGCACATCGGCGCAGGGTTATTTGCCTGCGCCACGATTGGCCGGACAGCAACGTCAATATTTAGAGAATCAGCTTGTAGGCTTTAGGGAGCACACGCGCGACAATCCGTTCTCAAAACAATATATGTGGTTCGCCACAGCAAACCTGGGTCCTCAGACGGCACATGATTTAGCAATTTATTTTTCGCAGCTATCCCCTAAACCGGCCGAAGACGGAAATCAGCAACTCGCGGCTATGGGACGGACGATATATCAAGACGGAGTTCCGGATTCCAATATTGTCGCTTGTATTGCCTGCCACGGACCAAACGCCGAGGGCGTTAGAGAGATTCCCCGTTTGGGGGGCCTCGCGTTCTCTTATTTGCAAAGGAGACTTGAGCAGTGGGGCGAAGGATATAACAAGACCGCAAGGCTTCCGATGCCGCACGTTGCAAGCCAATTGTCTCCGAAGCAAATAGCGGCGCTTGCGTCATACCTCAGTTTTATTAAGTAAACGACAGGTCGTTCCCCAATGATGACGGGCAACAAGCAGCGAGATCGAATATCGGTCAAAGGCTAAATGGAGACGCGTTTATGAAAAGGGTGATCGCGGCGGTCGTGTTAATTGCCACATCGACAGGGGCGGGTGTGGCACAGGACGTCGAAAAGGGCGCGATGGTGTTCAAGCAGTGCCAAGTGTGCCACTCGATCGGCCCCGGTGCGAAAAACAAAATTGGTCCCGAACTTAATGGTCTCGACGGTCGCGCGGCCGGTACCGTTCCGAATTTTAGCTATTCTAGTGCGAACAAAAACTCAGGCCTCATTTGGAACGAGGCAAACTTCAAGGAATATGTAAAGTATCCCAGGGTCATAGTCCCCGGCACCAAAATGATCTTCCCTGGCCTCAAGAGCGAGCAGCAGGTCAACGACCTATGGGCTTACGTCAAACAGTTCGACGCCAGCGGGAATATTAAAAAGTAGCGTTCATAAGACCATAGGTTAACCAGAATGCCAGGGTTCAAGACATGGTGCGGGTCCAGCTGCTGCTTGCGTCCATCATGGCATCAGCAAACAGTTCGGGCCGCTCTTTATCATACCAGGTTCGTCGCGGCCGAGCGCATGATAATTGATTTGTGGAATTTCCCATTTGCACACGTTGGCTCACTGACCGCAATCGCAACTCTCTGTTCGACAAGCTTCCGATAAGATGGGTTATCGAAAGGTATTAATGCCGAGTATCGTTTTTTGGTAGTTGCTCAGGACATGCGATGTCACGATCCACTCAGACGGCAATTCAGGGCGCACGGATTTCTGTCTCATCTCCATTCCTTGACGGTTACGATGAGCCAGAAATCCTCCGTTCCTCGAGCCGTTAAATCTGCCTCACAGGCGCTGATGCCGGACAGGCGCGTGCCGTATCAATGGTGATGGCGGTGATGCCGATAATACCGATGGTGCCGAGGGGGCAAGATAGGCTCCAGCTCGAGCCCGGTCACGGCGGCTATGACGTTGAGCCCGATCTCTCCCTGAATGCTCAAGGGTTGGAGAGTTAATGAGTTGGCACCGCCCACGAGGGCATTAGCGCCTACGCCGACACCCAACGCAGCCCCTGCCGTAACCCCTCCGTAGCCGCCGGCCAGGCTAACCGGCCCAACGTGCGGGGTTGGCGCGAACACGGCCCAAGCCAACGTGACATCGTTGCTGAAGCCAGCTTGGGCTCCGAAGCGGTGGATGACGGCTTGATAATACTGGACCGGACCGCCGTTGGATGGCGTGAAAATGCAATGGAATGGCTGCCCGGAAAGGACGATATAGGCTGCCGCTGCCGAACTTCGGCAACTCAGCGTACCCACTTCTACGTCCGCGCGAGCGGGCGTTGTCGCTGCGAGGCCAAATAGCGCCGCAGCCAGTAATGCGAACTTCTTCATAGTTTTTCCTTCCTTAAAGAAATGGAACCTCGGTTTCGTCGAACCGGATTGAGGTTTAAATGGGGCTCTCAGTTTCTGTTTCTTAGGAGCAAGAATGATCCATAGCCCATTATTTGGCCCCGTCGCAGACTTGATTTAATATTCCATGATCCCGGCCAAATTGGAGAAATATTTTGCATGGGTCGCTTCTATCAAAGAGGAGATTCCATGATGGGGGATCGATCGAAAAATTCATCGATTGAAGTATCTCGACGTTCTGTGTTGCTGCAGGGGGCGCTCTGCGCAACGGGCGTTGCAACAATCCTTGTCATTAATGTCAATTCTGCAAAAGCAACCAAGCTGCCACAGCCATCAGTCGGTTATCGAACAACGCCGAACGGGGATCGGGACTGCAGCAACTGCAAATATTTCGTGGGACCGGATGCATGTGAGAAAGTAGCTGGCAAAATTAGTCCACAGGGATATTGCGTGCTTTGGGTCAAAGCCTAACGCGAGGGAGCCAAGTCGCAAGAACGAATTCCGCGCCGATCTTAGTCGGGTGCGGTGTTGCTTTTGATTATCATTTGTAGCCGTCAATCAAATCTTGTCGCCCACGTCGCAAGAGCGAATTCCGCGCCGACCTTAGTCGGTTGCGGTGTTGCTTTTGATTATCATTTGTAGCCGTCAATCAAATTTTCTTGTCGAGCGCAGACCAATTCGGACATTGGCGGAATTCGCGCTGGCATTTTGATTTCCCTCAAGCGTCGCCGCCGGAGTTTCTGTCACCAGTGGCGACGTCTCCCTGAAGCATGGAAACAGTTATGTCTTTTGAACGCGTCCTCCGGTGGGCACTCGTCTCAATCGCCACTACGGGATTGGTCGCCGGTATTCTCGCTTACATGGCTGGCCGACCATATCTTGCCGATCTGTGCTGGACGCTTGGCGACCGCTCCGGTGGTGGCTGGGCTCGCGGTCTCGATCGTGCGGGACTTCCTGGCCGGGCGCCTCGGCGTCGATGCCGTCGCGCTGGTGTCGATGAGCGCGGCGCTGGCGCTCGGCCAGCCTCTTGCGGGCGCGGTGGTCGCGCTGATGTATTCCGGCGGCAACGTGCTCGAGGACATCGCCGTCGCCCGCGCCGAGCATGATCTACGCTCGCTGGTCGACCGCGCGCCGCGCGAGGCGCATCGCCGCATCGGCGACGCGTATCGAGGACGTGCCGATCGGCGATGTCGCAGTCGGCGACCAGCTGCTGGTGCGGGCGGGCGAGGTCATTCCGGTCGACGGCATCGTCACCTCGCACATGGCGACGATCGACAAATCGGCTTTGACCGGCGAACCGATCCCGGTGGTCAAGGCACGCGGCGCCGCCACCTTCAGCGGCTCATTGAATGCCGGCGAGACCTTTGAAATGACAGCGTCCTCGGTCGCCGGCGAAAGCACCTATGCCGGCATCGTGCGTCTGGTGACTGCGGCGCAGACCGCCAAAGCGCCGTTCGTGCGGCTCGCCGACCGCTATGCGCTGGTGTTCCTGCCTTCACGCTCGCGCTGGCCGTTCATCGCCTGGCTGATCTCGGGCGATCTCATTCGCAGCCTCGCCGTGCTGGTGGCGGCGACGCCGTGCCCGCTCATTCTGGCTGCGCCGGTCGCCTTCATCGCCGGCGTCGCCCAGTCGGCCCGCCGCGGCATTCTGGTCAAGGGCGGAGGCCCGCTCGAAGCGCTGGCGCGCGCTCACACCGTGCTGTTCGACAAGACCGGCACATTGACGGTCGGCGGCGCGCGGCTGCTCTCAATCGAGGTCGCGCCCGGCGAGACGGCCGATGAGGTGCTGATGCTTGGCGCCTCGCTGGAGCAGGCCTCGCACCATGTTCTCGCCGCGGCCATCGTCCAGGCGGCGGCCGAGCGCGGCTCTGGTCCTGAAACTGCCCGAGCAGGTGAAGGAATCCATGGGCTCGGGTTTGCAAGGCGTGGTTGATGGACGCCGCGTTAGCGCCGGTTCGCGCGACATGATCTCTGTCGCGCCAGAACCCGCCCGAATGGGCATTGCGCGCGGTGCGCCGCGCCTCATGGCGGTCGGCGCTCATCGTTTTCGTCGCCGTCGAGGGACAGACCGATCGGCGCGCTGCTTGCTCGCCGACGAGCTGCGTTCCGACACGCCGCGCGCCATCCGTATGCTGCGCGAGGCGGGCATCGCCCGCATCGTCATGGTCACCGGCGACCGCGCCGCCGCCGCACAGGCGATCGGCGCCGCGCTCGATCTCGACGCCGTGCTGGCCGACCGGGTTCCCTCCGATAAAGTCGACGCCGTGCGCTCCGAGCAGCGGCTCCATCCGACCATCATGGTCGGCGACGGCATCAACGATGCGCCGGCGCTCGCCTCGGCCGACGTCGGGATCGCGCTCGGCGCGCGCGGTGCCAGCGCCTCGTCCGAGGCCGCGGATGTGGTGATCCTCGCCGACCGTCTCGATCGGGTCGGCGATGCCATTACCATCGCGCAACGCGCGCGCCGTATCGCCGTAGAAAGCATCGTCGCCGGCATGAGCTTGTCGGCACTCGCGATGCTGGCGGCGATGGTCGGATGGCTGGCGCCGGTGCCGGCGGCGATCGTCCAGGAGGTGATCGACGTAGTGGTGATCCTCAATGCTCTACGTGCGCTTGAACCCGGCCCGTGCCGGTGCCCGGCGCACGATCCCGGCTTCGGTTGGACGCGAAATGCGTCATGACCACGTCGCGCTAATCCGCAACCTCGACCGGCTGCGCTCCATCGCCGACGCGCTGGATGACGTGACCCCCGAGGAGGCGACGCCGCTGATCGTGGAAGCTAACGCCGTTGTGCAGGGGCAGGTGGTGGAGCATGAGCGCGACGACGAGGGCAGTGTCTATCCGCGGCTGGCGCATGTTCTCACGGAGGGGCACGGCCTCTCTGCCATGAGCCGCGCACATCGCGAGATCCTTCACCTCGCGCGCCTGCTTGCCCGTGTTGTCGAGGACCTCCCGTCAGAAAAGATCGACCGGTTTCTTGTGCGCGACGCCCAGCGGGTAATTGAGTCGATCGAGACCCTAGTGCGCATTCATACGGCGCAGGAAGAGGATATCTACGAGGCGGTCGTGGCGCGCTAGGAGAAGCCGACGCCCATGGTGTGCGGGATAATGCCGTGAGCTGCTTGTCGCCGATCGCTCTGGTATCCGGATTTTCAGCCTCAGCAACGGAACAGATTGGACAGGCTTTCGTAAGGCTTAAGTCCACTGCGGCGGCCACGGCCTCCAATGGGTCGGTCTAATTAGCACCATCTTATTGCGGCGCACATCGGACCAACCCACGCCATTGCGGCGGCAAGGGAACGCCAAGGCGTGATATTCTCCATTATCGTAGACGCATAATTCCAGTTCAATGTCTGATAGAGCCGTGACGATCGGGTTCCACTTTTTAGACCGTAAAAGATCGATTTCCATGATTAGCCCCCGACGTAATCATTTTCTTTTTAAAAGGCTGCGATAAATTACGCATGTTCGCATTGATATGGCGCAACGGCGCTTTTAGGGACAATGGCGGTCATCAAGATTAGTGACTTCACTTCGGCTGATCTAGATCACTGTCGATCGTTCTCGCGAGATTGCAATCCGTCGGAGGGTGCGGAGGCTATTGATTTTGACTTTGTAGGACGCCGCCTAAGACTTTGTCTAATTTGGTTTGGTGTCTTACCGCGAACTTCGTAGCCGCGGCGTTCAAGTTGAGCGAACGCTTCGGCTTTTAGTTCTTCCAATGTCTTCTTGCGCAGGACGGTACGACAATCAGCCATGGCTTGAATGTGCCTCGTCTTAATTACTTTACAGCCTAAAATGAATGAGGCCGCCAACCAAGGCGGCCTCTAGTACAGCCGAGCGAAAATGAGGGGCTCATTTTGGCTCAACCGGTGAGAGGTTTTGCTTCCATGGTCCAGCGGAAGGGCTTTGCCATGGTTCGGTTGAAGTATGCGATGAACTCCTCGATTTTGGTGCGCAGCGCTTTCTTGCTGGCGAAATTGCCGCGCCGGAGGAGCTTTCGCACCAGGATGGAGAACCAGATTTCGATTTGGTTGAGCCAGGAGGCGTGTCTGGGCGTGAAGTGGAAGGTGACGCGATGCTGCGGCTGACACAAGAAGGCGGCGCGGGTGAGCTTGGAAGCGAGCACGCCAGTCTTGCCCTTGACGCCGAGCTTGTCCTTGAGTTCGCAGTGGCGAGCCACGAGACGGACGACGGCCTCGGAAAGGTGGATATTGAGATTGTCGCAGACGATATCCCAGCGGATGTTGGGGGGCGGCGCTCGTCAGCAAGCGGCGGAGAAAGCGCGCAAAATCCTTTTCGGTCCGGGTATTGCCGATCACGCCTTCGACCTTGCCGGTGGCGACATCGAAGGCGGCAATCAGGGTTTGAGTGCCGTGGCGGCGATACTCGAACTCACGCCGCTCGACCTTGCCCGGCGCCATCGGCAGTCCCGGCGCGATGCGCTCGAGGGCCTGGATGCCGGTCATCTCGTCGATGGAGATGGTGCGACGGGCGTCATTGGGGGTGGCCGCAGTTTTGTAGACCGCGCAGATGTCTGCGCACTTGGCATCGAAGGCGGGATCGGGCTTCGGGGTCAGCCAGTAGCGGACGCGATGCGGCTTGAGGTCGGCCTCTTTTTTAAAAAGCGCCCCACCGAGCGCTGCGAGATGCTCGGGATGAGGCCGCGTCGCATGGCTTCGTCGGCAATCTCGCGCTGGCTCCAATGGCTGATCGGCCGCTCGCTCTCCGACGGCTTCTCGCATGTCATCGCGACCAGAGCGCAGATCTGCTCGGGCGTGAACGTCGCCGGCGCTCCCGAGCGCTGCGCATCGGCCAGCCGCTCGGCGACCGACTGCCTGTCCGCCGCCTCCCGCCAGCGCTTGCGCCAATACCGTACCGTCTTGGGCCAGACGCCAAGCTCCCGAGCGCTGGCACGCACACCCATGCCATCGGCTGCCTGCTCGATGATGTGGGAGCGCAGGGCGACTTGCTGCGGCGTCGAATGGGTTCGCACCAGACGTTCCAGCGCTTCGCGCTGTTCGGGCAAAACGCTCACCGGCTCGGCCGCTAGTAGGGGCATGACAACCTCCTGTTCCAGCTCCGGATTCGTCTTGCCACAACAAAACCGATTCAACTCCTCAAATCTGTTTGCCGCAAGCGGAGTCAAAACTTCCGCTCGGCTGTACTAGTTGCATCCTTGGGCGAAAGTTACATCTTCACTTGATTGTCGCTTTGCGAAATTTGGCCACTCCGTCAACTACGGATGTTTGCGTAATGTGCGGTTCCATCAATTACTGCTGACAGGAAATGCGGGCCCAGTACCAAGCGATAATGACGTAAGCATCTATCTGCCTTTCACTATTTCATGCGACTTGGCATCGCCCTCAACGCAAACCTAAGACGTAAAACCTTGAGGGGTTTTTCCAATTCGTTCCTGCGATCCAGCGCAGTAGCGGTTCTCTTTACTCAATATGCCAATCCGCGTTGCAATCCATCGCACCGAGTTGGCTGCCTGGCGTGGTGAAACGTTCGCTTATTCTGCATGGCTGGATTGATTGCGGCGACGCAGGCTTGACTTGAGCCGGCACGTCAGCAATCCCCGTAGTTATCCACACACCCAATTCAGCCGTCTGGGCAATCCGGAGGATCGCTACTATCCATTCGACGTTGATTTGGGGGTGCTGGTTCTAACCGCTTCACAGCAGGGATTTTTGGGCAGTATGGGCGGATTGGGGGGCAACGGCCGATTTAGCCGCATCGCGCGCCTGCTCGGGGTAGCCGCAGGTTGCCTGGCACTTGCCAATTGCGCTAGCGGCAATATTTCCAGCCGGGTCGGTCCCAACTTAAACGCCATTACGACTACCGCCAATGCAAAACACAGCCACGACCGGATAGTTTGCAACGAGCGCGGCTGTTCGGATCGTGCCAAAGCGGATGGAGCCGCAGGCCAACATGTGACCGATACCAATGGTGACGTCGCCATCGTCGGCCGCAGGCCTGCTGGTTGTCCGCATGATTTCTGCGGCTGCGAAGCATCACGCTATTTATTCGGGGAGGTTCGCCCCGAACTCAATTTGGCTTCTAACTGGATAAGGAAATTTCCACGTACTTCGCCGGCGCCTGGAATGGCGGCCGCGCGCAACCATCATGTGATGGTGTTAATGAGCCATGTCGGCGGCAGCAATTGGCTGGTGCATGATGGCAACTCCGGGGCCGCCCTTACCCGTGAGCATGTGCGGTCGATCAGCGGATATATTGTTGTCGACCCGCGAGCGCGCTTGACCGAGGCGATGGCGAAGTAATCCCGCGCGCCGTTAGGGTGTGACGCCGAGGATGCCCTGAAGGGTCCCCAGCCCGGAGACGCTTGTTCCGCTCGGTCAGTACGGCCCAGAGCGTTACGGGTAAAACGGTTAGGCGCTCTCATACGCAGTTTCGGTCCATCCGGCGACAGTCCGTTGCCGAACGGGCTTAGCAAAGGTGCGAAGGTGGCGCGATTTCCTGGCGCGGGACCGCGAGGGCGGTGCAAGAGCCGACAAGCGGCGTAGTCGAAGGGCATTAAAATGGGCAGACAGATAGCTATTGTGCTTTACATGGTGGCAATGATAGCCGTCATAGTCGGTGTAGATTTCGGGTTTTTCAGAAACCAATTCTGGGAACGGCTGACAGTGAATATTGGCATTGTCTTGGTGTTCGCAGCTTTCTACTTCATATTCTTCAGACATTTATGAAGGGGCGCCGTTCGCTGTTACCTTGCCACCTTATCAAAGTGTGATGGTGCGTCGGCAGCGCCGATCCGAGCAATTTGACTTTGTTTCGGGAGACAGTTCAGTCAAACAAATATTGAATTCGCAAAGCCTTACGGCTTCACACAAATCATCACGACGGCGGATTCGCAGAATGGTAGATTAGGGGACAGTGCGGTAAGCTCCTTTCTCACACTGCTTGGTCTAAAAAAGTCCGGTCGGGTCACTGGGGAGGCGCGTGAGAGATCTGCCGAGCGAGGCACTCAATATAGAGGATCTGCGTCGTATGGCGCGCCGACGCCTGACGAAGGCGCTGTTCGAGTTCTGCGACCGCGGCAGCGAGGACGAGATCGCGATGCGCGACAATCGCGCTGCGCTCGACCGCATAAAACTGCTGCCCCGTGTGCTCACCGACGTCTCCGGTCGCGACCCGGGCATCACCCTTTTCGGCAAAAAGCACGCGCTGCCGTTGCTGATCGCCCCGACCGGAATTGCCGGCTGGGTCTGGTACCGCGCCGAGATCGCTCTGGCGCGCGCCGCGGCGGATGCTGGCATCCCCTTTACCCTGGCGAGCACGTCGAGCACCGCGATGGAAACCATGCTGGCCGAGGGCGGCGGCACCCAGTGGTACCAGCTCTATGCCTGGCGCGACGCCGAGGCCGCGCTGGTCACCGTAGCGCGGGCGCGCGACGCCGGCTTCGAGGCGCTGGTCCTCACCGTCGACTCGCCGACCTACAACAACCGCGAGTTCGATATCCGTAACGGCGCCAACTTTCCGCCGCGGGTCACGCTGCGGAGTGCGATCGACGGTCTAAGCCATCCGCGCTGGCTGTTTGGTACGCTCGCCCGCTACGTCCTCGCAGAGGGGCGGCTGCCGCGCTTTCCCAATATCCATTTCCCGCCGGCGGCCGCCGGAGCGAAGAATTACACGGCTGGTCAGGGGGCAGGCTTCCTCAGCCGCAACGATACGCTCGATTGGGATTACCTGCGCCGATTGCGCGATCTCTGGCCGCGGCCGCTTATCGTCAAAGGCATCTTGCACCCCGACGATGCGGTGAAGGCTGCCGCGTGCGGCGCCGACGGCATCATTGTCTCAAACCATGCCGGCAACGTGCTCGATGCCGCGGCCATTCCGATCGAGATGCTGCCGCACATCGCCGCGGCGGCCGGCACCCGGCTGAAGATCATCGTAGATTCGGGCTTCCGGCGGGGCAGCGATGTCCTCAAGGGTCTGGCGCTCGGTGCCGACGCGGTGGCGATCGGACGCGCCGTGCTCTACGGTGTCGGTGCCGCGGGTGAGCCCGGAGCGCGCCGCGCGATCGCAATTTTCGATGCCGAGATACGGCGCACCATGGGCAATCTCGGCGTGTGCGATATCACCTCGCTCAGCCGCGACAATGTCGTCGTGCCGGGACAGATTCCATCATTCGGTACGCCGCAGCCGCGGCGCAACTAGAATCGTCTGTGCACGGAAGCCTGCGACACTGCCATCGCGTGATTCATCGTACGGCGGATCTGAGCAATTTGAAATTGATTCGGACCAATCTTACCGCGACTAGAGCCTAAATTCGTAAAGCCTTGGGCGGGCAGGGGATCTAAATTCGCAGAATGGATGATTATGGAATATGAAGCATCTGACGGCGATCGCAGTCACAATTGCTGCGCTGTGAGTTTTTGAAGACCTGGATACTTGATGACAGCTGCAACCGCCGAAAGCCACCGAGAGGCGCTAAACGGGCTTTTATTGTCAAAAGAATCCAAAGGGCCCAATAAAGCTCAGCTCTTGTTTCCGAAACCCTTTCCTTTCTTGAACATCTATATCGGAACCCGCAGCGCGCCAGCTTTCACGAGGCATACGAAAAATAAGTGTTTGAATGGAATGCTTGATGAGGGACTTCCCTCTTGGCGAACGCCTACCGCGCAGGGATTCGTGATCATCGGCATATTGATTTGGATCAACCAGGTAGGCACCCCTCAAACCTAGCATTAAATGGGTGCGGCCATGCTGAGCCGCGCGACGCCTATTTACAGTGTTAAACCTGCGATCAGTCCGCATGGGTGAGTTGATGGCGCTGACATCAACGACTGGTTGACGATGATTTACCAATTTGAATTCGGAGCGGTTTTTGACGCCTGGCCGGAGCTCGCGTTCGGCGCATTGAATACATTGGTACTTTCGGGTGCGGCCATGGTGATCGGTCTGGTCGTGGCTGTTTTAGGCGCTCTCGCCCAGTCGTCCGCGCCGAAATGGCTGCGTTTTGTTGTCAAAGCCTATATCGAGATCATACGAAACACACCGTTTCCAATACAGCTCTTCATGATTTATTTCGGCCTGCCTACGCTGGGCTTTCGACTCGGATCAAACAGCGCTGCCTTGCTTTCGCTCGTCGTTAATGTCGGCGCGTATGGCATCGAGATCGTGCGTGCGGGCATCGAGAGCGTGCATAAGGGGCAGATCGAGGCTGGGATGACGCTCGGATTCAAGCCGCTACAAATATTCCGCTACATCGTCTTGAAGCCTTCGATCAAGGCAATTTATCCCGCCTTGACCAGTCAATTTATCTTGCTCATGCTTTACTCAAGCGTTTGCTCGACCATCGCCGCCACGGAGCTTACTGCGGCGGCCGGTGATATTCAGGCTAGAACCTTCCGGAGTTTCGAGGTCTATTTTGTCGTGACACTGATGTATCTCGCCATGTCAATGATGTTCTGGGCACTGTTCGTGGCGATAGATCGTCGCTTCATCAGCCGATGGAGTATGCGCTAACAGCGGACAATAGATGCAAGAACTCACCACTAATCAAGTCCTGTATATTCTCTTCGCAGTGCGATGGACATTGCTGCTGTCGGTGTTCGCTCTCATCGGTGGTGCAGTTGGCGGGATGTTTGTCGCTTTGGCGCGCACGAGCGAAGTCGCGCTCCTACGCTGGCTCACGATCATCTACATCAGGATTTTTCAGGGCACCCCGCTTCTGATGCAGTTGTTTCTCGCGTTCTTTGTCCCGAGTTTATTCGGCTACAACGTGGATGCTCTCGGCGCAGCGGCGATCGGCCTATCTCTCAACGCAAGTGCCTTTCTTGGCGAGATCTGGCACGGAAGCATCGACGTCGTTCCAAAAGGCCAAAAGGAGGCGGCGACATCGCTTGGTCTGGGGTATATCGACCGGACGTTCAAAATAATTATTCCGCAAGCCATTCCGGTAGCCATTCCGCCGAGCATCGGCTTTCTGGTGCAGCTCATAAAAGGGACTTCTCTCGCGTCAATAATCGGTTTTGTTGAACTAACACGCGCCGCGCAAATTATAAATGATGCGACGTTCCGGCCGTTCTTTATCTTCGGCCTGGTCGGTCTCGTCTATTTCTGCCTGTGCTGGCCGTTATCTTTGTACAGCAACTCCTTGGAACGGAAGCTGCAGGTCAAGCAGCGATGAATGGATTGCTGAATTGAAAATCTCTGGGGAAAAGGAGAGGCACTATGAAAGGACTGACACGCATCGCACTATCGGTGGCTACGGCCGCCGTGCTGACAATCGCATTGTTGGCGCCCACTTATGCGGTCACGCCGGATGAAATAAAGGCTCGCGGCAAGCTCATCGTCGGCGTATTGACCGATTTCCCGCCCTATGCCGGCGTGGATGACAAGCAGAATCCGGCGGGCTACGACATGGACGTGGCCACGCTAATGGCGGAAGACCTCGGCGTCAAATTAGAAGCCGTTCCGGTGACGGGGCCGAACCGGATTCCGTATTTGTTGACCAATCGGATCGACATGCTGGTGGCGGTTCTCGGTGTTACCGCTGAGCGGGCAAAGCAGGTCGCCTTCTCCAATCCGTACAGCACACTCGACATCATGGTCATGGCGCCGAAAAAGCTGGACATCAAGGGACCCAAAGATCTGGCAAAATACACGATCGGCGTCACCCGGGCCGGCAGCCAGGATACGCTGGTGTCGGCAGTAGCGCCGCCGGGAACTAAAATTCTGCGCTATGACGACAACTCGGTCTCGATCCAGGCCGTGATTTCCGGCCAGATCGAAGTCCTGGGCGGCAGCAACATTCATCTTGCTACCCTGTTGAAACGTCGTCCCGACCTGAATATGGAGGAGAAATTCCCGCTCAGAGCGCAGGTCAACAGCGTCGGTCTCAGAAAGGGCGACACGGCTCTTCTGCAATGGACAAACGCGTTCATTGCTAAGATTCTTGCCGACGGGAGACTGAGCAAAATTCACGAGAAATGGTTTGGGACCCCGATCAAGTCGATGCCGCCAATGCCGAAACTCTAGCTTTTACGATGGACATGTGGCCGATTCCCGCGAATCGGCCACATGCAGTCTGCACAAGCTAAAAGGCCAGTCATGCAGCGCAGCGATCAGGAAGCAGCCGCTGGTCAGACGTCGGACACCGTCATCATCAAGATGGCGGGAGTGAACAAGTGGTTCGGAACGTTTCAAGTGCTCAAGGATGTTCATTTGGAGGTGCGCCGCGGTGAGCGGGTCGTCATCTGCGGTCCTTCAGGCTCCGGTAAATCGACTTTGATTCGCTGCCTCAATCAGCTTGAGGAGCATCAGCAGGGCGCCATCTTGATCGATGGCGTAGAAGTCTCGCGCACTATGCGCAACATCGCGACCCTGCGCAGCGAAATCGGCATGGTCTTCCAAAGCTTCAATTTGTTTCCACATCTCACAGCGATCGAGAACTGCGCGCTCGCGCCGATGAAAGTGCGCGGCCTGCGCGCGGAAGACGCCAAGAAGCTCGCGATGGGTCTGCTCGACCGCGTGCATATCGCGGATCAGGCGCATAAATATCCGGCGCAACTTTCGGGAGGGCAGCAGCAGCGCGTGGCGATCGCCCGTTCCCTTTGCATGAGCCCGAAGATCATGCTGTTTGATGAGCCGACCTCCGCGCTCGACCCGGAAATGGTCAACGAGGTTCTCGACGTCATCACCGATCTCGCCCGCAGCGGGATGACGATGCTCGTCGTGACGCATGAAATGGGCTTTGCGCGCAATGTCGCCGATCGGATCATCTTCATGGACAAGGGGCAGATCGCGGAGGAAGCCGCGCCCGACCAATTCTTCATGAATCCGCGCAACGAGCGCACCCGCCAGTTCCTGGGACAGATTCTCTCGGGCGGGCCTCAATCGCGCGAGAAGATGTCAAGGGGTTGAGCAGGGGCGCGCTAACGCTCGCTTCGAGTGGAGCGTTAGCCGTCTCCGGCTTGGGAAACAATGCAGTTCACGTCAAGACACGGTTTCAAGCACAGGAGTACATGATGATTGCAGCGCCAACGGCCCAGATTCCAGGCGTCTATCGCCGCAAAGTGGGCGATATTGTCCTGACTGCGATCAGCGACGGTTATGTGGACCGGGGATACGACATGATGCGGGACATCGCGCCGGCGGCCGCGGAAAAGATTCTGCGGGACGCGTTCCGGCCGGCGCCGCCGCGCATTTCGGTGAATTGCTTCGTGATTCACTCGGCCGGACGCGTCGCGCTCGTCGATACCGGATGCGGCACCAGCATGGGTGACAAGCTTGGGCTCTTGCCGCAACACCTCAAGGCGGCCGGCGTCGAAATCGATATGATCGATACCGTCATCTTGACGCACATGCACCCGGACCATTCGAACGGCCTTACGTCCATCAACGGCGAACGTAACTTTCCCAATGCCGAGCTTGTTGTTTCGGAAACCGACGTCAAGCACTGGCACGATGACGCGGCCATGAGCATCGCCAATGAGCGGCATCGCGAACGCTTCTTCCTGGCCGCGCGCGAGCAAATCAAGCCGTATCATAACCGCCGCCGCGACGCCAAAGGCGAGGTCTTCCCCGGCATGACCGCCGTGCCGCTTCCGGGCCACACGCCGGGCCATACCGGATATATGATCACTTCCGGCGGCGAGACGCTTCTGATCTGGGGCGACATCGTGCATATCCCCGACGTTCAGTCTCGTCACCCCGAGGTGACGGTCGACCCGGACAGCGATCCCGCCGCCGCGATTGTGACGCGGCGGCGCGTGCTTGAAATGACCGCACGAGAAAAACTGCGTGTCGCCGGCATGCACGCGCATTTCCCGGGCTTCGTGCACGTGGTCGGAACGATGCAGCAAGGATATCAGCTGGTCCCTGAGATGTGGATACAGACGCTATAGGACCATTCAATCGCGCGCGACCTAAACTCTGCCGGCAGCACGTTTCCTGGCTGCCGCGGGCGCAATCTTAACTATCCCTTTGATGTGGCGCTGGAAGCTGCAAACCGGTGCAACAGACCGACAGGCGCTGACCGGGTTCAAATCGCGATTATTCGCCGCACCCCGTTTTTCGACTCGGCCCATGCCAATTGACCTTGCCGCAGCATAAAGTTTACGTGCGCTAAAACCTCACTGAAAGCGAAACCCATTTGATGAGGATCGAGAGGCAGATGGAAAACGGCAGGCACCAAGTCTGCAGCTGATCGAGGGGAAGCGCGGCACGCCTCGGCAATCGCAATACAGCGCCGTTTGTGGTGTTCGATTAGCTCTTGAATTCGTGTGTGTACTCCATAAAAGGGCAACTGATGACCCGGCATCACCCAAGCGTCGGGGGCAAGAATGGCTCTTAAATCTATTAAAGAGCGCATATAAAGGCCCAGCGGATCGCCTTCAGGGTCGACTGCCCAAACGCTGATATTCGGCGTTATCTTCGCAAGCACTTGATCAGCGGCCAGGAACAATTTTTCCTCGGCGCAATAAAGCATAATCTGTTCGGGCGCGTGTCCATCGCCGGTGAACACCGAAAATACTCGGCCTCCGATTTTGAGCGTTTCTCCCGCAACAAGTCGTTGGAAGGTTGGGGGAAGACCGCTGACCATTTTCAAGTATTGATGGCCACGCGTGCTCACCAGCCCGGTTGTTTCGGCATCGAGGCCATGACGCAGATAAAATTCGCGATATGGTTTGGCGTCGAGTGCGCCCGGGCTGAGCGAAATGTTGAGGCAGCCGAGGTAAGCAGTCTGACTGGTCAGTAGTGGCAGATCGTAGCGTTGTGATAGCCAACCGGCAAATCCGATATGGTCTGGATGAAAATGCGTTACGATAAGACGCGTCAATCGTCTTCCACTCAAAGGACCTGCGACCAGGGCTTCCCATGCCGCGCGCGTCACATCATTTGCAAGCCCCGTATCGAAAACTGCCCAACCATCGCCATCGTCGATGAAATAGACGTTCACATGATTGAGTCGAAAGGGAAGCGGTATCCGTGTCCAAAGAATACCTGGAGCGACTTCGATAACTTTACTCGGCTCGGGAGCCGCAGCAAACGGGAAAACTAACGCTTGTTCCAATAGGTTCATGATAATGCCGATTTCCGATAAATCCAACGATCAATCTCGCGATCAAAAGTGAGGCCATATTCCGCCCGCGTGCGAAGCTCGACCTTTCGAACTTTGGCCGTATTGGTCTTCGGAAGGATCTTTTATTTTTCCCGGCTCATTGCGTTGCACCTCGGGTCCCCATTGTCACACAAAACTTAGTGTCTTCGGAACAGGGTGCCGGCCATATTGCTGAATTGCACATAAAGCTGATGCGCTGAAGGGGAGAGCCTTTTTGACCGGCGTACCAGACAGTTAAGGCCCATGCGAAGGGTCTCTAAAACTTCTGATGAGCGAGCCAATTGAGATCCTGCTCTGTGTCGAGTTCCATTAATCGCGAAAACAGCATTCTAAATTTCGGCGCGAGCAATAGGAATTTGTTTTTGAGCTCATCATCAGTCAATGGCCGCTCCGGTGTTCCAGGAAAGTTGTCACAAGCGAGCACAAAATTTGTCCCGTCTCGGAGACGTAAATTCACTTCGGCCCCCCATGATGAGAGGCCGGCTGGTGCTCCGTTTTCAACAGAGATCCGGGCCGATAACGCAGCAATTCGCGGATCATCAAATGCCTTCTGTCCGAAGCTTAACGGATTTAGAGCGTCTCCCACTAAAGCAGCGGCAACGCACCATGGGACGCTGTATTGCGCCATAATCAGGTCGGCTGGTACCGGAATATTATGAAGCGCCACCATTTTCTGGCTTCCCCTTACCACGATTAAGTCAATCTGTTCGACATTGATACCGTGTTCGGTGGTCAGTGTGTGGACCGCTTCGATCGGCATATGTGCGGTGATGTGGCATGGGTAGCGTTTAAGACAGATTTTCAGCGTCTCCCAAAGATTCCTTTAATCCGACCGTCAGCCGTTGTGGATCACTTTCGAGGCAATAAGCTCGCAGAAATCCGTTCTTTCCTTCAAGAACGCTTGCGGGCCCCGTGAATCCATCTTTGGCCAAAGATGCAGCTACTATTCCACTTTCGGCCGCGCGACCGAGGTGCAAGCGCTTCACCATTCCGCCAGATCCGTAATTTGCAAATTCGAGAAGGCCCCCTGCAAGACTCGCCGCTATACCAAGCGCATTCGTCATCATTTCGGCATCGAGTGCGAGCAAATGGCCAGCCGCGACGGCAGCACCGAGGGGCCCGGTAAGGCCTGGCGCATGGAAACCGCGGGATTCAGTACTGTGTCGTGTCGCGTCACCTACCCTGAATAGAACTTCGCAGCCTGCTACAAATGCGCAGATTACGTCCTTGCCATTTTTCCCAAAATGCTGGGCCATCGCAAGGACCACTGGAACAAGCGTCGCTCCCGGATGAACTCCGCCCCAGGTCGACGCAGAGAATCGAGTTCGAAAGCATGTGCCGCAGTGCCCATCGCGAGCGCTGCCGCCGCTGGTTTTACCGATTCTCCCGAGTTGCCAATTATGGTGCAACGGCCGCTAGAACTAGTCCTGATCGCATAATTCGCAACAATTCGGCTCCACGTTAGGTCTGAGCCAAAGATGATTGCCGCGACTGTGTCGGCGATACACTGCTTGGTTCGATGAACAACGGCTTCCGGTATCTCGTCGTACAACAAAGACGAGGCAAATTCTGCCAGGGCCCGGGTTTCATTCAGCATCGAGTTCTAATCTGGCACCGAGTACTTCTTTTCGGGGTTGTCGAAATGCAGCTTGGACATACCGCGCGAGAGTTACAAACTAACTGCGCTTATTTTCCAAATCTAAACTAGATCACAAAACAATTTTGTCAAATGTTGACACATTGACGATCCGGATTTCTAATTATGAAAATTACGTCGTGGTGCCTCGGCGGTGTGGGTTCGATCAGAGTGCGTTGGTTTGATTGGGGAGTGTGAAATAATCCATGAGCGAAATCATAATGACTGGCGACGTAAACTTGATGAACGTAACAGATCCGCAAGTGCCCTTTAGAAGAGTCCGCGATATTTTCTCGAAGGCTGATGTCGTATTCAGCAATTTAGAAACCTGCCTTTATGAGCCGAAGGACGGAAATTCTATCGCTAACGAAGGCTTTTACGCAGACCCTAAGATCGGCGGAGAGGCTTTGCGGTATGCCGGGATCGGCGCGGTCGGCATCGCGAACAACGTTAATTATGGTGACGCAGCGATTATGGCATCGGTCACCAATCTTGATGCCCTGGAAATTCCACATACCGGGGCTGGGCGCGATCTTGCAGCAGCACGAGCGCCAGCAATTGTGGACAATGGCCTTTTGTCAGTGGGATTTCTGCAACGCAGCTCTGTGTATTGGCCGACCAATCATGAAGCGCGGGAGGATGCGCCGGGAATTGCGGTGCTGCGAGGGCATACGGCCTATCATGTTCCTATGTTCAAAACACGCCCGGATATGCCTCCGCCAAACCGTCCAGGTCTTCCGCCCGATATCATCACATGGGCCGATCCAGCGTACCTTGCGTCGTTCGTTGATGATATTAAGTCCTTGCGTTCGAAAGTCAATGTAGTCGTAGCATCGTGTCATTGGGGTCTCGGGCAAGATGTTCTGCAGTACATGCGCGAAATTGGACACGCGGCGATCGAAGCGGGTGCCGATATCGTCGTCGGTCATGGGCCGCATTATTCCTTGCCATTGGAGAGTTACAAAGGCCGGCCAATCTTCTACGGCTTGGGAAGTTTTTCTTTTCACACCGGGCATGGTGGCCGAAAGCATGGCGATTGGGTCGGCATGATGGCGCGTGTGATCGTTGAAAACCGCCAGCCCCGCGATGCGACGGTACAATTTGTCCGCCATAACGATAATAATGAAACCTTCGTCTCGTCGGTGATGTCGGAAGCAGAAATTACCGCAAATATAAAGGTGAAAAGCGCTCTTTTGGGCACACGGGTCGATGTTCAATCTGATCGATTGCAAATTCAAACCCATTAGATTCCGTGTGGGGTTAGCCGGGTTACCCCCACTTTCATCAGGTAGCGACCAGAATCCGGCAATAGAGGTTTGTTAGTATTGTCAGATGCGTTGGTCGCCGGAACAGGTCAGCGGCTGGTTACGCGACCAGGGCATCAAGCTGAGCCATGAGCGCATCTACCAGATGATCTGGCAGGACAAACGCGACGGTGGCAACTTGTGGCGCTGTCTGAGGCGGCGTGGAAAACGTTATAACAAGCGTGCCGGTAAGAACGCCGGACGCGGCCTGATCCCAAATAGAACCGACATTTCCGAGCGTCCGGCCATTGTCGCGCGCAAAGCTCGCCTGGGGGATTGGGAGGGTGACACCGTTGTCAGCGCCGGACACAACGGTGGCTTGCTCACGCTGGTCGAGAGGAAGTCTAAACTAACCAAAATAAGCAAGCTGCGGCGTTCGACCGCCCGCGCTACACAAAGGGCAACCGTGCGTCGCCTCAAGCCTATCAACAACTTCGTGCACACCATCACGTTCGACAACGGAAAGGAATTTGCCGCGCATCAGGATATTGCGCATGCGCTGAAGGCAAGAATCTTCTTCGCGACGCCGTACCATGCATGGGAGCGCGGCCTGAATGAAAATACCAACGGCCTCATCCGCGACTTCTTCCCAAAGGGGACAGACTTCTCTACGATCTCTAATGCCGAGGTTACCAAGGTCGAACGTTTACTCAACGCGAGACCTCCGAAAATCCCTCGGCTTCCGTTCACCGCAAGAGGTTTTTGGACTCCCTCGCTTGCTCTTAAATTTCTATGCACTGGCGAGTTAAGAGATCCGCGGGCAACTTTGCGCAGGAGCGCCTTGAGTTTGGCGAATAGTTGCTCGATGGGATTGAGGTCGGGACCGTATGCCGGGAGGTAAAAAGGAATTGCACCGCGCGCTTCGATAGCTTCTTCGACCCCATCTACCTTGTGGACGCTGACGTTATCCATGAACACGACGTCATCTCTCTTCAGTGTCGGAGCGAGGAACCGTTCGACATAGGCCTTGAACATCTCACCATTCATCGGGCCTTCGAGCACGAAGGGCGCAGTAACACGGTCATGACGCAACGCCGCGAGGAAAGTGATGGTTTTCCAGTTCCCATACGGCACTTTTTGGATGAGCCGCTCGCCCTGCGGTGCTCGCCCGTAAAGGCGGGTGATCGTCGTTGAGACGCTGGTTTCATCGATGAAGACCAGTCGCTTCAGATCAAGCCTTGGCTGCTGTTTTTGCAATGCCTTACGTGCGGCGACGACGTCCGTCCGGTCCTGCTCGGCGGCCCGCAGACTTTTTTTTAAAGCGTAAATTCAAATGATGCAGAAATCGGGAGATCGACGACTGACCGACCGTCACCTTCTTCTTCGCTAGAAGGGTCTTGAGCTCTGCCAGTGTGATATCCGGTTGCTCCGCCACCAATTGCCTGACCAGTTCTTCGTACGCGGCCAGCGCATATCCCTTGTAACCGCCGAATTTGGCCGGACTAACGCTGCCCGTTTCGCGGTGCAGCCTACGGAAGCGCACAACAGAGCTAATACTTACTCCAAATTGCTCCGCAGTTTCCGGGATGGTAGCGCCATCCTGTCCCACCCCAACGACGCGCGCACGCAGATCCTCCGAATACGGTTTTGCCATCCATGCTGGCCTCCATTCCAGCACGAACCTTGAATCCGATTCGTTCCCGCAGGGGAATCCCGCGATTCAGTCTTTTCGGAAAATGCTCTAGTGGAATCGGCGGTCATCTAACGACAAGCCCGTCACGCGCGATGTTCGCGCGCAGGCCGGCCTTTAGGCATTCAACTGGCATCTGGGTAGATGAGAAAATTTGTGACCTGGATTGTGTCCGCGAGATGCTTACAGGGGTAATCATGAAAACTGGCGAAGGCGTGCAATGGCGCAGGGATCTCAGACACCAACTTATGCAGAGACGTCGCGTCTGAAACCCAATAGCGCGCGGAAACAGTCAATATTAGACTATATAAAACGATAGACCCAGGCCTACGGAGCCGGCACGACTTTCCCGTCTTTCACCATCATGATCGCGCCCTCATACAATGCGCCCCGATCGGCGTCGAAGTTGAACTTTCCACGCCCAAGGATGACCGAAAAATCATTGATCTTGAGAAGTGCCTGACGTACTGCTTCCGGCGACGGATTAGGTCCCGCATCTTTGATCGCTGCGGCCGCAATCTTCAGCGCGGTGTAACCCAGCGCCGCCGAGTAGTCGGGCATGCGATTGTACTTCTTACGATAGGCCTCGACGAAGCGCTTGTTCTCTTCGGTCTCCCTGCCGACGAAATAGTCGGCGACATAGACGGCGCCCTCGACTGCCTTGCCGCCAATAAGGGTGAATTGCTCGGAACCGAAAATCGGCACCCCCAGGAACTTCACCTTGGGATTAATACCCTGTTGACGCGCCTGGATAATGAAGTTTGCCGACTGCTCGGCCCCCAAAGCAAGGAAGACCGCATCCGGCTTCGTCGCGATGATTTTGGTGATGATGGCAAGGAAGTCAGTATCGGACGTGAGAACGGATTCTTCCGCCGCGATCGTCGTACCGCGACCCTCGAAGAATTTGAGCGCGGCCTTCATGTGGCCGACTTGGCCGTCATTGTTGCGGCCCCACACCATGGCGACGCTTTTGATGCCCATCTTGTCGACGGCGTATTTCGCCACGCCCGTAACTAGGGCAGGGCTTGCGGGAGTCTTGAAGACCCACGGGCCACTCTTGTTGATCGCGTCCGAGACTGCCGTCGTGGTGAGCAGTGGAATTTTCAACTCGTTCGCCACCGGGCCGACGGCAACGCCCTCGAAACTCGAGCTAGGACCGAGAACCAGAACGGCCTTGTCGCGCGTCTTGAAACGGTTGATGAGAGAAATTGCTTGCGTCTTGTCGCTGGCAGTATCCTCGATCAGCACATTGAGCTTGTGTCCTCCAAAGACGCCGCTCGCATTGACTTCCTCGATGCCTATCTCGAGACCCTCTCGGCTTGGAACGCCGACCCATGCATAGGTGCCGGTGAGCGCGATCTCTGCGCCGATAACGTAATCCTCAGCCAGTACGGGGCGCGGCATGGCTGCCAGACAGCCAACCGTCACGCTCAGCCACAGTATGCGCGGCATCGTTTTTATTTCCATGATGGTCTCCCTTGAGTCGAGGATTTCACATGCATTTTTGATGATAAATGTTTGGCAGACAGCAGCCCTGTAGCCGATGCGCCGCCAAGGTAGTGCGACTGGATGATCGGGTCGTTCCGCAGGCGCTCACTTTCGCCTTCATCGACGATGAACCCACGCTCCATCACATACACGTAGTCGGCGATTTCGAGCGCGCGCCGTGCATTCTGCTCGACTAACAGAATCGTGAGGCCCGATGCGTTGAGTCGCTTGAGCGTTTCGAATACGATCGATATCACGACCGGTGCAAGGCCGAGGCTCGGCTCATCAAGCAGAAGAAGCTCTGGTGCGCCCGTCAGTGCACGCGCGATGGCCAGCATCTGCTGCTCGCCGCCCGAGAGCGATCCGGCGATCTGCTCGATCCGTTCCTCAAGCCGCGGAAATAATTCGAGCACTGCGTCGAGGCTCGTGTAGGGTCCCGCCGTGCGCGAACCGAGTGCTAGGCGGCCTAGTTCGAGGTTTTCACGTACCGACAGCGGTCCAAGGATCTGCCTGCCTTCCGGCACCAGCAGGATACCCTTGCGCGCCACTCGATACGCTGGTTGGCCGGCGATATTCGCGTCATGGAACACGATGCTGCCGGATGACGGTCGCATGAGGCCGCAAATGGTATGCAGCAACGTGGTCTTGCCGGCGCCGTTGGAACCGATCAGGGCAACACACGTGCCGGAGGCGACGTGTAGGCTTGCGCCATGCACCGCGACGATGCCGCCGTAGGACGAAGTGAGATCGCGCACCTCTAACATACCTCGCCCCCAAGATACGCATCGATTACCCGTGGGTTCGCGCGCACAGCGTCGGGCGTGTCATGATCGATCAACTCGCCGGTCGCGACCACGTAGATCTCATCGCATAGCGTCATAACGAAGCGCATGTTATGTTCGATCAGGAGAACGGCGATTCCGCGCCGCGCGAGCCGCCGGAAGATCTGGCCGAGCTCCTCTGCCTCGGTGTCGTTCATGCCAGCCACCGGTTCGTCGAGCAGTAGCACCGTTGGATCGAGCGCGAGCGCACGCATGATCTCAACGCGGCGCTGGTGTCCATAGGACAGTTCGCCGGCGAGACGGTCGGCGTATTCGCTCGATCCCAATTCCGCCAACAACGCACGGGCGCGCTCTATCGAAGCTGCCCGCGCATGCCGCATCTCAGGGAGACCGAGTGCCTGCGCGTAGAACGGTACAGCCTCCTCCTGCCGGCAGCCGACGATGATGTTGTCGAGCACACTAGCTTCTTTGAGCAGGCGGATATTCTGAAACGTCCGCGCGACGCCGAGCCGCGCGATCTGATACGGCGGCAGTTCGTGGATTTCACGGCCGTCGAGGCAGATGCTGCCGGCGGTAAGCTTCAGAAGGCCGGCGACAAGGTTGACCACCGTCGTCTTACCAGCGCCGTTCGGGCCTATCAGCGCTGTGATGCGGCCAGGCTCGATCGTCATTGAAAGGTTCTTGATGGCCTCCACGCCGCCAAATCGTCGCGATACTCCAGTAAGCCTAAGCACGGCCATTGACAGTCTCCGAAACTCGAAGCGGTGCGACAGAACATTGGACGGAACGGCGATACCAAATCAGGATCGAATCCACTATGCCGTGCGGCAGGTAGATGATGGCGAACATGATCAGGGCGCCTTGGATAATTAACCGGTTGTCGGCGAGCGGGCGTGCGATCTCGGGCAGCAGCGAGAGGATCACCGCTCCAACTATTGGGCCCGCCACCGATTGGCGGCCGCCGAGTACCACATAGGCAAGCACGGTGGTGAGCATGTCGAAGCCGAATTCCTCCGGCACGACACTGTGGTTGTGGCACGCCATCAGCGCGCCTGTCGCCCCCGCGATTGCCCCGGAGAGTGCAAAGGCGAGCGCCTGATAGCGCACGACCGTGATGCCAAGTGACACTGCGACCGTTTCGTCTTGGCGGATCGCGTCAAAAGCTGCGCCTACGCGTCCACGGCCGAGACTGGCAAGCACATAGACACATAGGCCGATAAACAGAAGCAGCGCCGGTGTGCCGACCAGCCGCGGGATGCCGTTGAGTCCGTTGGCGCCGCCGGTGATGTTGTCTGCGTAGAGATTGAGCGAAAGCATAATTTGTACCATCGCGACGGTAGCAATGGCCTGGAACACTCCACGAAGCCGCGCGAGTGGTAGCGAAAGGAGCAACGCCGCGACCATACCGGCAAGCGTGCCGCTGAGCACCGCAAACAGCGTCGGCATGCCGTAGTTCAGAATCAGAATGCCTGCCGTATAGGCGCCAATCGAAGCAAGACCTGCAGTCGCGACCGAGAACACTCCGGCACGCAATACAGCATATTGGCTCAGCGCAAGTCCGCAATTGATGATTACGAAATTGAGCAATGGAAGGTAGCTGGCGATAAAATCTGTCATTCGCGTGCCACTCGCCTCTCCTTCCGTAAGCTTCCAAAGAATCCCGTTGGCCAAAGGAAAAGCGTCACGAACAGAATGGAGAAGATGATGGCATCGCTGAGCCCGGATGACACGTAGGCGATGGCGAGAGTCTGCACCAAACCGAGCAGGAGACCGGCGACCAGCGCGCCCATAATACTGCCGAGCCCGCCCAATACGATCACCACGAAAGCGCGCAGCATATAGGGCTCGCCCATCATAAAATGGACAGCGTTGAATGCTATGCCGATCAGCACGCCGGCCGCACCCGCGAGGGCGCCGGAGATGAAAAAGGTCTGAAAATACACGAAGTCGGGATTGATGCCGAGCAGCATAGCGGTGCGCTCGTTCACGGCGACCGCGCGGATCTGTCGGCCGAAACGTGTGTAAAACAAGTAGCCAAGCAAGGCGCTAACGATCACGAGTGCGCTGCCGACGATCATCGTCTGGATCAGCGTTACGCGCAGCCCGAACAGCATATAAATTCTGAACGGAAGGATTTCGAACGGATAGCGTAGGACGCGCGTCTCCGAGAGTTGCTGCGCGATGTTCATCAAAATAAGCCCGGCGCCGATTGAAGAGACGATGGAAGAAAATTCCGGTGCGCCGCGTTTACGCAGGGGACGGAAGGCAACCCAATCGAGTACAACGCTAAGCACACCTGCAAGCGTGATAGCCAGGAGGAAAGCGAGTGGGAACGGGAGGTCGAACCGTGTCACGGCATACAAGCCGATGAAGGCACCCCACATAAACACGGCGCCGTGCGCCATGTTAAGGATATGGTGCACCCCAAAGATCAGCGTGAAGCCGAGCGCGAACAGCGCATAAACGCTACCGACGACGAGGCCATTGAGAATCTGCTGAGCGACCATCCGGCCCTCTATCCCACCGCTGAGGCGAGACTCCGTTCTGGTGGCAGCCAATTAAAAAACTTTGCCTGCTCGCAATCATCAAATCAAATGATATTAACTTATCGAGATATATAAGGAATTATGACATGGTGAAGTTGGTCGTCTAAGCACTTGGTCCGCCGATCCCTCGCCGCGTTGGTGGCAGTAGACCATTTGACCAAGTTTGATCCTCACCGACTGCGCCTTAAGGTAGATCGTCCCTCACGGATCCGCCAACGCATGATGCGGCAGCGAAGTGGCGAGTTCTGAGCCAAGCTGAGCGTATTGGACAACCGAAACGATCGAACCAAACGGCGGTCGTGTGCGGGCAAACTAGACAAATTTTGATGACACTTCCAAAAGGGCATTCGTTTTGCGGGTGCCCCGCAAGTTTATATACATCAATATATCTGATTAAAAATGATCATTTAATATCGTTTGGCCTGATTTAATTCGTACCGTATGTTTTTTGCCGAAAACTCAAACGTTAGGCGGGGCAACGATGGACCTTAGTCGGGTGACGGAATGCACTCCTGGTGACGACTCTGAGTTTGCGGCAATGGATTGGCGCGAGCGGCACAAGGACGACATCGTGGCGGCTGAGGCGGAGGACGCAGCTTGCGAAGATGGCATTCCTCTGAAGGTTCTCTATGTACCGAGCGATGCTCGCTCCGATTTCGTGACGGATATTGGCTTTCCCGGTGAATTTCCCTTCACACGAGGGTTGGATGCGACTGGATACCGTAAAAAGCTCTGGACGATTAGCCATTACGCTGGCTTCGGCAGTCCGCAAGAAACGAATGCATTGTTCCGCAGGATGATCGAGCACGGCGGTGTGCCACCTTATATGGCGCTCGATCTGCCAACTCAGCTCGGATACGATCCGGACCATCCGATGGCGCAAAACGAGGTCGGACTTACCGGAACCGCTGTGGCGTCTTTGCGTGATTGGGAAATCATTTTTGATGGAATTGATATCGAAAATACATTCGTCGGCACTGTGATAAATGCGCCCGCTGCTGTGTTTCTTGCAATGCATGTGGTGCTTGCGGAAAAGCGAGGCGCCGATTTACGCAAAATTCGCGGTAACTTGCAGAACGACATCCTCAAGGAATTTACTGCGCGTGGTAATTTCATTTTTCCGGTCGAAGCTTCACTGCGACTGGTAACGGACACGCTCGAATATTGCGCGGAGCATCTTCCTTCATATTGGCCACTTAACGTCTGTGGTGGTCATTTTCCCGAGGCAGGGGCAAACCGTATCCATGAGGTTGCCTTCGCCTTCGCCGATGCATTTACGTACATCGAGCATGCAATCGAACGCGGCGTCGACATCGATGCGTTTGCCTCAAATATGTTTTTCCTGATGAAGACGAATCACACTGATTTTCTCGAAGAGGTTGCAAAATTTCGAGTCATGCGGAAGATCTGGGCAGAGCGTCTGCGGGACAAATACGGGGCCAAGAAAATTGAGACATGCAAATGTAAAGTACTTGGGCACAGCGGCGGGTCGCTGCTGGCCCGCGAACGTCCAGAGCTCAACATCGCGCGCACGACGCTCGCATGTATGGCCGGCGTGTTCGGCGGTATTCAACTTATTGGCTTGCGCACCATGGACGAATTGTTCGGTATCCCAACCGAAAAGGCGGAGCTCATTGCAATTGGGACTCAACATGTCGTCGCGTATGAAACGGCGCTTCCCCAGGTTGTCGATCCGCTTGGCGGTTCGTATTGCGTCGAGGCGCTTACGGCCGAATTTGAGACTAAGGTTCTGGAAGAACTCGATCACATCGCTCGGATTGGCGGCATGGTTAAGGCGATTGAATCGGGTTATATTCGTAAAGCCATTGCAGCCGATGCTTATGATACCCACCAATCTTGGCAGACTGGCAAGAAGATCAAAGTCGGCGTCAACAAGTTCCGCATCGATGAAGACGAGCCGCCGCGACGGCCATACGAATTTAAACCTGAAGCGCAGCAACTTCAAATCGAGGCCGTCCAACAATTACGACGGGAGCGGGACAATATCCGGGTCGAACACGCTCTGGATCGGCTGAGGGATTTGGCCCAACGCCCTGCCTGCTCAGATACGAATCTTATGCCGCCCATTATTGAGGCGGTTCGCGCCTACGCGACAATCGGCGAGATCTGCGGTGTGCTCCGCAACGTCTTCGGCGAGTACGCGGAACCCACCAATCTTTGAGGCCCGCGATGGAGCAGCCAACCCGCAAGATCAGAGTACTAATGGGGAAACCTGGGTTATGCGGTCATGATCGCGGCATTGTGCTGGTAGTCATGGCATTACGGGACGCTGGAATGGAAGTGATTTACTCAGGCAGACATAAGTCACCGGAAGCACTCGTCAATATCGCGATTTAAGAAGACGTTGACGTATTCGGCGTCAGCATCCTTTCGGGTGGTCACATGCCGCTATGCCGCCGCATCGTAGACCTGCTCAAAGCCAAAGGTGCCCGAGACATTGCGCTTCTTGTCGGCGGATTTATCCCCCCGGAAGACATTCCCGAGTTAAAGGCGATTGGTGTACGCGAAGTCTTTCGCGAAGGTACTTCGCTCGAAAGCATCGTGCAGTTCATCGAGAAGATGGCCAAAGAGCGGGTTGCGGCATGAACATTTGTAGTTGGCTTCAGACTAACAGTGAACAATGGCCCGACAAGGCAGCGCTGATATATGAGGATCAGCAGTACTCCCACAGCAAATTGTTCTCGCTAGTAAAACGTTTCGGAAACGTCCTCAAGGACCTTAGTGTAGTGCCGGGCGAACGTGTCTGCCTCTTCATGCCGAACTGTCCGGAATTCCTAATCGCGCGTTGGGGCGCCATTGCAATTGGTGCGGCTGCTGCTCCCCTCAATATGATGTTCCAGAAAAACGAGGTGCGCTACGTACTTAATAACGCCGCGCCTCGCGTCGTCGTCACAATTGTCGAAAAACTCGATCTTATCGAAGAGTTATGGATCGAGTGCCCGAGCCTAGAGCACGTTATCGTTATTGATAGTCCGGGCATTCACGGTACTCACGCATTTTGGCCTTTGATCGATGGTTCGTCCGAAGAGTTAGTGCTGCATGAATGTCAGCAGGACGATCTTTGCGATCTTTATTACACGTCTGGTACAACCGGCCGGCCGAAAGGCGTGATGTGCAGCCACAGTAGCTTCTCGCATCTCCTAAAATACGAATCCATCGTGTGGGATATACGTACGGACGACACAGCGCTCGTCGTTCTGCCCCTGTTCCACACTAAGGGATTAATAATTCCCAGTTTGCTGGCATCCTACAACGGCGCCACCCAGTATCTCATGCAGCGGTGGGATACCCAACTCGTCCTCAACACTATTCAAGAAAAACGCATCACTGTCTTCGTTGGCGTGCCAACGATGTACAGCTACCTCCTAGCGCATCCCGACATCGGCACTTGTGACTTATCATCGCTGCGCCTGTGCCGAGTTGGGGGGGCGCCGATCCCGGTCGAAGTTCATAGCGGTTTTGAGCAGCGTACCGGCGTGAAGATCATCGAAGGTTACGGCTGCACCGGCTGGGTAGGCACGTCACATCCTCTCACGGGGGAACGAGTTATAGGCTCCATTGGCAAGCCGCTAAATGAATTACACCCGGAGATCGACTGCCACATCAAAATCGTCGATTCGAACGACAATGATGTCGCTGTAGGTGAAGAGGGGGAGCTTGTTGTTAGGGGCGCCAACATTCCGAAGGGATTTTGGCGCATGCCGGGAAAAACAAACCGAGATTATCGAAATGGTTGGTTTCACACGGGCGATGTGGCTCGAAAAGATAGCCGCGGTTTCATTTATCTAGTCGGACGGAAAGACGACCTGATCATCACTTCCGGATTCAACGTCTATCCACGCGAAATCGAGGAACTGCTATACAGCCATAACGCTGTTCTCGAAGCGGCTGTCGTTGGTATCGACGACAACACGAAGGGACAAGTCGTCAAGGCCTTCATCGTCACGAAGGCGGACCAGCAGGTGTCCGAACAAGAAATCGTTGAGTTCTGCCGGAAGAGCATCGCTCGATATAAGGTTCCACGACACGTTGAATTTGTCTCATCGCTCCCCAAGACCAGTTCCGGAAAGGTTCAGCGTCGTCTTCTAGTCGGCGTTGGTCGCGCTGAAGCTAGGACATAACACATGTATGGCAGATCACCTGAATACTTTCTGACCGAAGAACAAGCGGCGCTGCGTTCGACTGTCGCCAAGCTTGCAGGTGAAAAGATTGCACCCCGCGCTTCTGAAGTTGACCAGAAAGCAGAGTATCCGCAAGACGTGTTTGAGCTGTTGTGCCGCCAGGGTATCATTGGAATGACCCTGCCGACAGAATATGGGGGTGCCGGGTCTAGCCTCCTTGACCTGTGCATCGTCGTCGAAGAGCTTGCCAAGGTGTGTACGGCGGCGGCCCTCATGCCGGTGATGAGCAACATCATCGGCACCATGTTGATTTATGGCGGGACTGCGGAGCAAAAGAAGCGCTACCTGCCCCCGCTAGCACGTGGTGAGATCCGGTTCTCGAACGCAATCACTGAACCGAACGCAGGGTCTGATGTCTCTGCGATTACCAGCAGGGCGGAACGCCGCGACGGTGGCTACGTGATTAACGGAGTCAAATGTTTCATCACGGGAGCTGGCCTCTCCGATTACTATGTCGCCTTCGCCAAACTGGTTGACGGAGGAGAAAAGCGTGGCATTTCTGCCTTCATTGTCCCGAAGGAAATTCCTGGCCTCGCGATCGGAAAATTCGAAAAGAAAATGGGCATCCGAGGTATGCCTTCGGCCGAAGTTATATTCTCGAATTGCTTCGTGCCGAGCGATGCGCTGCTCGGTAAGGAAGGCGGCGGCTTGAAGGTGGTCTTGAATTCCATGACGCGCAATCGTCCAGCTATCGGCGCGCGCGGCGTCGGTTTAGCGCAGGGCGCCTTCGACGTAGCGCTCGCCCATTGCAAGACGCGCAAGGCCTTCGGCGGTCGACTGCTCGATCTGCAGGGGCTGCAGTTTAAACTCGCCGACATGGCTATCGAGATCGAAGCGGCACGACAACTGGTGCATCGCGGCGCTGATCTCATCGACAAAGGAATAGATCACAGCGCGCTAATCGGCATTCTTGCCATGGGTAAGTGTTTCGCCACGGATACAGCCATGCGCGTATCGACGGAGGCGGTGCAGCTTCTCGGTGCTTACGGTTACTCACAAGAGTTTCCGCTTGAGCGGCTAATGCGCGACGCAAAGCACCTGCAGATCGTGGACGGCAGCAACGAAATTCAGCGGGTCCTTATTGCTCGCGCTCTGGACAGTTGAGAGACATTCTATATGCAGAAGACAATTGCTCAGCGGCTGGTCGAATTTGATTACGGACTGACGTTTGACCGAATCCCTCCGGAAGTAGTGAACAAGACAAAGCAACTCATGCTCGACACCCTCGGCGTGTGCCTTGGATCTATAAATCTCGACTTTGGGACGGCCGCCATAAACGTGGTTGGCGGGTGGGGCGGCGCGCCGGAGAGTACGGTCATCGGCGTTCGGGGCAAGACCTCGGCGCATAACGCGGCATTCTGCAACGGCGTGCTAGGGCACGGGCAGGATTTCGATGACACTCATACGGAATCGGTGGTCCATCCCAGCGCTGCATTGGTGCCGGTGGCCCTCGCGATCGGCGAGCGCGAAAACCGCCGTAGCAAGGACGTGCTCACCGGACTCATTGGCGGGCTGGAAGCCACAATTCGTCTCGGACTGCCCGCGCTCAACAAGCTTCACCTCCGCGGATTTCATACCACGTCTGTGTGTGCGACCTTCGGCGCTGCCATGATCGCCTCCAAGATTGGAAACTTGAAACAGCATCAGGGTGTCCAGGCAGTCGGCATCAGCGGGAGCTTTGCGTCGGGATTGCTGGAATGCATCCCCGCCAAGGCGGAAGCCAAGCGACTCCACGCTGGATGGGCTGGCCTATGCGGCATCGTCGCCGCCGACTTTGCGCAGGCGGGATACACTGGTCCGGATACGGTACTCGAGGGCAAGCTCGGTCTTTACAATTCGTTTCTGCGCGGTGAACTGCTTAATCTCGATGTCATCTTCGAGATGCTCGGCGATCGTTGGGAGGTGTTAAACATCCGTCCCAAGCTCTATCCATGCTGTCACTATTTACAAACGTTCCTGGATTGCGCGGCAGCCTTGCGTCGCGAGTACGGTGTACGCCCAGACCAGATCGACAACATTCGGTGTCGTATTGCACAAGACGCAGTCAATATAGTCTGCGAGCCTTGGGCCGCCAAACTTAATCCAAAAACAGGTTATGATTTGCGATTTAGTCTGCCGTTCGTAGTGGCGATGATGCTTACTAACGGGAAGGCCGGCCTTTCCGAATTTTTGCCGGAAGTCCTTGACGATCCCACAATTCGCAATTTGATGTCGAAAGTCTCGTATTCGGTTGATCCTGAATTCAGCGTAAAAAATATGCCGGGGTCAATTGAGGTAATCTTGACCGACGGCCGCAAGTGCTCTTGGGAAGTGCCACAGGTCCGCGGCGATGCCGCCAATCCGATATCGGACGACGAGATCCTCGCAAAATTTTATGCGAACACTGCATTTCTCAGTCGCGAGATCAGTTCGAGAATAGCGGAGCGAATATTGTCATTCGATCGACACGACGACTTTGGCGACATCATGAATGAGCTTCGCGCTTCCAAGCTTGCTCCTACGTTTAATGCAGTGAATGCTTGATGAACAATCTGAATTGCCAACAACACGTTAGCGACCTCGTCGAACTCCGCTGGAGTTCGCCGGCTGAGGCCGGCAAGAATCAGGCCACATTGAACACGGGCAGTTTTGACGTGCAACCTTATATTGACGGCGTTCTTGCGCGCGATGAGCGCACCATCGCGCGGGCGATATCGGAAGTCGAGAATGGCACCCCGGCCGGCAAGAACATCCTCATGGGATTGCGGCCGCACACTGGCCGCAGTTGGGTGATCGGGATCACTGGTCCGCCCGGAGCCGGAAAATCTACCCTCGTGGGTGCCCTAATCGCTGAGTTTCGCAGGCGGGGCGCGCGTGTCGCGGTCATTGCCATTGACCCATCTAGCTCGATATCAGGAGGCGCAGTTCTCGGTGACCGCGTACGCATGGATCGGCACACAGAGGCTGATGGCGTCTACATTCGCTCTCTTGCCTCCCGCGGACATCGAGGCGCGCTTTCGCGAGCGACGGCTAAGGTCGTAGATATTCTCGATGCTGCCGGATTTGATCGCATCATCGTAGAGACGGTGGGTGCTGGCCAATCAGACGTCGACGCAGCGGAACTTTCAGGCACACTTGTTGTAGTTTGTCCGCCTGGGCTCGGGGACGAGGTCCAAGCCATCAAGGCGGGTATTATGGAGGTTGCCGACATTTTTGTCGTAAGCAAAGGTGATCTTTCCTTAGCCGAGAAAACAGAGCGCGATCTCCTTTACATGCTGGGGATGCGCGGTGCGGCCGAATGGTCGCCACCCGTAGTCCGAGTCATTGCGTCGCGCGACGAGGGAATTGTACGGCTTATTGAACTTATTGAGAGCCATGCCCGCTGGAAGGCAACCAGAGGAGCTGTAAATGCGCGCGCCAGGATACGTAAGCTACTCGCGGTAGACGCCGCCGAAATCGTTCGTCAGCGCATTTCAGCGGCCGAAAGCGACGGAATGGACAACCTCTGTGATGCAGTTCTCAGAGGAGAAGTCTCTGATGCGGAGGCAGCACAAAATGCGATTGTGTTGGCCGCATTTGCTGCCAAGTCTGAATAATAACAAAGGAGGAATGCGCCATGACTTACCCTCTGAAATCAATCGTTGGCTTCAGCCTTGCGCTGGTCTTCATATTCGCCATGCTCGGAACTTTTGAGCCAGCTCACGCTGGCGGTACTGTCCGTATCGGGCTAATTGCCGAACTTAGCGGAAAATTTGCCGCCTACGGGCTACCGAGCAAGCGCGCTGCTGAGATGGCCGTCGCTGCCGTCAATGGACAAGCCGGCGATAAGAAAATTGAACTTATCATCCGCGACGTGCAATCAGACCCGCAAGTGATGGTCGCGGTCATGAAGGAATTGGCGGACCAGCAGCACGTCGATTTTCTGGTCGGCCCAATCGCCAGCCCGATAGTTGCGACGGGCGTTCCGAGTTGGCGTCAAAGCAAGCCGTTATGGATCGTGCCGGGATCGAGCAGTCCAAATCTTGAGAAGGAAATCGGCGGCGAGCCGCTCTACTTCCATACATACCCTTTTGCCTATAACTACCATCTCCCGGCCGCCGAAGGATTACGCCATTACTTAGGCCCCAACAAGCGGATGGCGGTGATCTATGCCGATGACAACTTCGGCCGCAGTCATCTTGCGTATGTTCGCAAGTACTACGGGAATGCCGGCTTCAAAATCGTCGCCGAAGAGATGGTGCGCGCCAATGCACCGGATATGCGTCCGAATCTGGCCCGCATTCGCGCCGCCAATCCGGATGTTCTGGTTGCCCTGGTTGAGACCACCGACGCCGTCACGCTCGCCAAAGAGGTGAGAATCGTCAAGCTCGGTGTACCATACCTGTTGGGAACCTCCTTCGCTCAATATAACGAGTGGCAGAACGCGGTCGGCGAAGCACAGGAAGGATGGCTCGGTGTCTCGACTTATTTGCCGGGCGTGCTTGATCGACCGGCTGATCCAAACGCTCCCAAGCTCTTCCCGAGTTCGAAAGAGTGGGAGGCGACCTTCCGCAAGCTTTATAATGCGGAACCAGATCAGCTCGCCGCCAGCACCTACGTGTCCGTCGCCATGCTCATTCTCGCGATTGAACGCTGTGCGTGCGACGACAAAGAGAAGGTGGCCACCGAATTGCGCAAGATGGAAGTGATGACCGTGTTTGGCAAGGGCAAGTTCCATCCTTCGGAGGGCGGAACGCTACAGCAGGCCTATGACCAGATGGTGCTCTTCCAGCGCCATGACGGCAAAAGTTTTGTCGTGTATCCGACCGATGTTCGGCAAAGGGACCTGACGCCGATCAAATGGTGACTCGGGCGTAACGCCGTCAGCCCGAGTACCGCCAATGGCGCTGTATATACAATTTGTGGTGGACGCCCTGCTGCAGGGCGCCCTCTACTCCTTGATGGCAGTGGGTATGTCGCTTTGCTTTGGCGTGACACGCATCATTAATTTCGCCTATGGCGAGTTCGTGATGCTCGGGGCTTACGGTGCCTTCTGGCTATCGACTATCTGGGGCGTCGATCCGCTCATAGCGCTGCCGTTGCTTGCCGTGCTCGGCTATTTGGGGGGAACGCTGACTTTCCGAACGTGTATCAGCCGTGTTCTCGACGCACCCCAGATCAACCAAATCCTGCTCACATTCGGCATCGGGCTCGTGCTGCAAAACTTCGCCGTGATAGCATGGACTGGTGACGTTCGCTCGCTTCAGCCGAGCTATGCACTCGAAGTCGTTCAATTTCGGCTCCGTTATTTTGCCGACTGGCCAGCTCTTAGCGGCGATCATTGTGATTTTGTGCGTCGCGGCGTTGGCCTTTTGGCTCGAACGAACGGAGCTTGGCCGTGCGACCCAAGCGATTGCACAGAATGGCCAGGCCGCGTCCCTCGTCGGTATCAACGTGAAGTTCGTCTACGAATTGAGCTTCTCGATCAGCTCGGCAATGGCGGTCGTCAGTGGCGTGGTCATGAGTTTCTTGATTCCGATCTTCCCGTTCATGGGCTTTGGGATCATCGTGAAGGTCTTTGCAATCGTTATTCTCGGTGGTCTCGGCAGCATTGCTGGCAGCATCGCTGGCGCTTTCGTGCTTGCCCTGTCAGAGACAGCGGTCGGGTATTTTGTTCCAGACGGAAATGCTTGGGCGGAGGGCGTAGCCTTCGCCGTGTTGATTAGCATCCTAATCATACGGCCGAGCGGAATTGTTCATCAGGCTGTGGAGGACTGAGGCGGTGATGCGCTGGATCCTCCTGTTTGCCGTCGGTGCGCTGCTACTGATGCTGCCGTTCGCCGATGCACCCATGGCTAACAGCTGGCTGTTCCGCGTCAGCACGCTCGTGATCCTGACGATCAGCTGGAATATGATGGCCAATGCCGGCCTCGTCTCACTCGGGCATGCGGCATTCTGGGGCATAGGCAGCTATGTCGGCATCCTGACTGCAAATTGGACTGGTATGCCATTTTTTGTGGCCCTGGGGCCGGCCATGATCGGCGGGGCACTTTTGGGCGTAGTCCTCGCGATTGGGACCGCGCGCCTACGTGGTATCTATTTTGCAATGTCGACGTTAGCCCTATCGGAGGGCCTGCGAGTCGTTGCGCTGATGGTACCTTCTGTCACAGGCGGCGCTTCCGGGATCTACATTGACAAGCATGCAACGCCGTCGGCCGTGCTGTTGCCCTTGTTCGCGCTGCTCGGTGCATACGTTTCTATCGCACTAAGTGTCTACCTGATCCGCACGCGTTTCCACTTCGCGAGCCGAGCGCTACGCAACAGCGAGGACGCCGCCAAGATGCTTGGCATAGACCCGCGGCGCTACCGGGTAAACGTCATGGCGCTCTCGGGCGCGCTTGCGGCCGCTGCCGGCTGCCTCAATGCAGCGTACAGCGGCTATCTCGATCCGGAAACGGCCTTTTCGCTCAATTACACAATCCTTCCCCAGATCTCGGCGATCATTGGTGGAGTGCACACCGTGGCGGGGCCAGTGCTGGGCGGGATATTCATTATGGTCCTGATGGAGGTCACCCGCTTTGCCTCGGGCGCGACGCCGGGTATTGGACTGATGATTCTGGGCATACTGCTCGTTGTGTGCATCTTGTACCTGCCGCGTGGCATCCATGGTATGATTACGAGCTTGGTCTTGCGCCGCGTCCCGGCTCGCCGAAAGGAACAAGAACGCTCGGAAAAAGCGAGTGCGGCATCGTGAAACATAAACTGCGACTCGATGGGCTTTGCGCGGGCTACGATGGGTCTACGGTAATCGAGTCTGTATCGCTCACCATCAACGAGAACGAAGTGGTAGCGCTCTTAGGCGCGAACGGGGTGGGCAAGACAACACTCATGCGAGTGATTTCGGGGCTGCTTTCACCGAGGGAGGGCACGATCGAATTTGATGGCCGCGACTTGCGGTCAATCGCAGTTCACGATCGAGTCGAACTCGGCCTTTCGCTCTGTCCCGAGGGGCGTCAGGTCTTCCGAAACTTGACTGTCGAAAAGAATCTTCTACTCGGATCATTCAGTCGCCACGCTCGACCTTACCGCGATGCGAGCCTCGCCATGGTCTACGCGTTGTTTCCGCGGCTCGATGAGCGAAAAACACAGAAGGCGGGGCTACTTTCCGGCGGCGAACAGCAAATGCTGGCGCTCGGCCGCTCGCTGATGTCTCGCCCTGCGCTTCTCATGCTCGACGAACCGTCGCTCGGGCTGGCGCCGGCGGTTGTGCTGGACGTGCTTGCATCCGTTTCCAAGATTGCCAAGAGTGGCACAGTGATATTGCTCGCCGAACAAAACGTCCGCGCGGCACTCGCAGTGGCGGCACGCGCTTATGTATTGGCGAGGGGAACGATCGTCGCCTCGGGAACGGCGGCCGAAATGATATCAAGCCCGTATGTTGAGGGGGCATTCCTCGGCCGCGCGAGCCTGCGCCGGCGGGTGAATCGTGCGGATGTCCCCGTCAGTCGATCGTAGAGTTGCGGAGCAATCGGCACGTGCTTGAGGTGAAAAATATCTCTCAACGTTTCGAGGGCCTGAAGGCGATCGATGACTTATCCTTTTCGATTGAGCCTGGCGCCTTTGTCGGCGTGATTGGACCGAATGGCGCTGGCAAGACAACTCTTCTCAATGTCGTGACCGGATTCCTGAGACCAACAGCCGGTCGGATCCTCTTTGACAACAGTCCGATCCATGGCCTCGCGCCATATCAGATCTGCCGTCTCGGCATTGCGCGCACGTTTCAAATCGTCCGTCCTTTTGCAGAGATGACGGTCGAGGACAATGTGGCGACGGGGATCCTCTTCTCGTCGACTGATCATGCGTCCGTTCGGCGGGCACGTGCGCTGAGCGAGGAGGCGATCGACCTAGTCGGGCTCACCGCCAAACGACAATGGTTGGCGGGTGTGCTCACGATGGGTGAAAAAAAGAAACTTGAACTAGCACGGGCGCTTGCGACCCGGCCCAAGCTACTGCTGCTCGATGAAGTCATGGGCGGCCTACCGCAGGACGATGTCGACAATCTGATTGACGTCTTGCGCCGCGTAAATTCCGAAGGAACAACTGTCGTCATGATTGAACACGTGATCCATGCGGTAATGGAGCTGACCGAACGAGTTATTGTGCTCCACTTCGGGCGCAAACTAATTGAAGGCACGCCGGACGAAGTTACCAGCGACCCGAAAGTCATCGAGTGCTATCTCGGCCAGCCGTTGGAAGCCCCAACGCCTAATTGATAGGTCGCCTGGACAACGCTTATGGAGTGACACGGCGGCTATGAGATAGGTAATCGGACGGCGGCTGCTTCGAGGACCTGCCTCTGGCCTAATGGATGACCGCCCCGGACGGAATTAATGCATTGAGAGCCTGATAAAGCCGTTCATCAATTTCTATCGTGCCCCTCGCTCTGGCCGACCTTCGGATATGTTGGCTTGATTCGCCGGGGACTCGCACCGGCGGACGACCGGGTAGTGGGCGTGAAGTCTTGATACGTTGCTTCAACTCTGCGACACCCCGTTTGAATTCGGACAATGGCATCAGTAATGAGGGATCGAAGACGAGAAAGAAGAACCCGTAGTTGTTGACGCCGTCGATGACAGGTGCGCTGCCAGCTAAAATACCCAGGATTTGGCAAATGAGTGACAGACCGTAGCCCCTATGCTCGCCCCACAGAAGAAGGGCGCCTTCAAGCGCAGACGTGGGGTCTGTCGTTAACCTTCCGTCGGGATCGACGGCGCACCCGTCAGCCAATTGCTGGCCAGCCTGCCGCCGCAGTAGCACGTCTCCCCACGTCGTCATCGACGTCCCGAAATCAATGATGAGTGGCTCATCGTCGCAGGGAAAGGCCATGGCAAACGGATTGGTGCCGAAGATTCTATCTATTCCACCATGAGGGGCCACGCGTGCGGTGGTGTTGGCCGTGTGAATTGCCACAAAACCTTGTGCAGCCGCGCGTTCGACGTAATACGCGAGCCGGCCGCTGAACCAAGTATTGTTCGCCCCCACCAACGCCACACCGTTTTTTTTGCAGATCGCAATCGCCTTATCCATAGCGATAATTGAAACGACATAACCGATGTTGTCGCCACCGTCGATTTGTGCCGAGCGATCGTCCTCGTGCACCACTCGAACAGATTGAGTTGGTGGCTTATTTCGGAGATTTTCGACAATTGCCAAAACACGCGAAAGTCCCGCAAATTCGTGTCCGCTCAATGCTGAATCGATCAGATGCTCGGCAACCATAACGGCATACTCGGCGCACATGCCGCAATTTTTAAGGATCGCGGTAGCGAGTCCGGTCGCTTCATCAATCGAAATCTGCATAACTACTCCAAACTCAATTAGCGACGAATATCCTTGCAAACGAGTTTTTGCGTTAGTTCACGAACATTGGTTAGCATTTCTAGATTCATGATCAGGTCGCGAACGGGTCGTGAATTGGCGCCAAGTACAGTATCGCCAATAATGAAAAATTTTTCCTCTATCTCATCATCGGTCAATGGCAATTCCGGCTCGCCTCTTGCATTTTCCACGAATTGAACAAAACGACGTCCGTCCTTAAGTACGACCTCAGCTCGCGCGCCGCGTTTGTCGGGATAAGCGTAATCAAGGGAGGGATCGACCACAACCCGAACGCGCTCCATAAGGCGCCGGATTCTCGGTTCCGATAGTCTCTCGTCGGTATACTGAAAGACAGACGCATTTCCCTCTGTGATCACAACCGCTATAGCGAATGCGATACTGAACTGGGCTTGTGCGCCGTTGATTGGTTCGTGAATCTCCGCCGCTAACGTAACAGAATCAACCTCGACGCTGATCCGTTCGACGTCGACCGCAGCAATATTATTTGTCGTAACAATTGCACGCACGGCGTCGATCGGTGCATGATTGCCACGACATCCACCATGGACTTTAATGTAGGTCTCAAAAATGCGGAAATCCGATCCAAGACCATCAAGTATGTTTTGATCGGTCGTCCCGTTAGCAAAGGCCTTAAAAAATCCGTTCTCGATAATAGAATCAACACCCACCGCTCCTTCGCGCGCATAAAGTGCGCTCAACAGGCCTCCTTCACAACTCCGCCCCACCTGCAGCGGTTGCGAGCGGGAGCTTTTTAGCGCCTCCTTTAATCCTACGCCTAGATTGCAGGCAATTGCCAGGGCATTTTGGCTCGCCTGCGCATTGAGGCGGAGTACCGATGCGCATGCTGCAGCCGACGCGACGGCTCCAAGCACTGCCGTGCTTTGGAATCCACGGTTTACGACTGACGGATATATTGCGCGTCCAAGCCTAAGGAAAATCTCATAACCTGCGGCCGTAGCAGCGATTAATTCTACACCTGAAGCATCTCGCGACTCTGCCAAAGCAAGTGCGCTTGGAATAACGACCGACGAAGGATGACCGCCAGTGAATCGCGAACCGTCATCGATATAGCAGGAATGCGCAAGGAAGCTGTTGAGCAGAGTCGCATCGCGCAATGGATAACGTAAACCTAAGCCCCAAACTGTCGCGTCTCCGTTACCCCCAACCAAACTCAGCAGCGGCTTGTGATTGCCAAGATGAAACCCGGCCAGCCCAGCGCCAATGGTATCGAGGAGACGAATCTTTACCGCCTCTATCACGGCTTCGGGAAGGTCCTTGTACTGCGTTGACGCAACGAACCGCCCAAAATGCTGCGCCAGCACAGTCGTCATCCTTGCTAATGTGTACGCGTGAAATCACAAGCCGTGCCAAGACGATGACATAGCTGGTCAGGTGCTTCCCGAGTCATGGTGTATTTGCCGACCAGAGCGGGGTCGTCCTTGGTACTTTCGATTTCAAAATCTGCATAGACATATTATTGGCCGAGAGAGCAAGTCGTGACCCTCCGAGACGTGAACCCATTTAAAAATTCTGCCCATTGGCAAGCATCAAATCAAATGATATTAATGAATTACAATATATAAGGAATTGTGATTCGTGACACTCAAACAGCTTGAGACGTTCTATTGGGTTTCCCGTCTCAGAAGTTTCGTTCTGGCGGCGGAAAGACTGCATAGCACGCAATCCGCCGTATCTATGCGAATCCAAGATCTCGAGGCTAGCCTCGGCGTAACCCTGTTCGATCGTGCGCAGCGATCAGCGCAGCTTACGGCAAAGGGTCAGGAACTGCTCAAATACGCAGAACAAATGATTACGGTTGCTTCAGAAATCCGCGATCGTGTCGTCGATCCCGAAGTGCTGTCTATCGCGTTTCGGCTGGGAGTCACCGAGCTTGTAGCAGTTACTTGGCTTCCGAAACTAGTCAGGGCGATCAACGAAATATATCCACGGGTCATTTTGGAATTGGGTGTAGATGTGACGCTTGTTCAGCTAGGGAAGTTGGAAAGCGGCGATCTCGAAATGGCGATCCTGCCTGGTCCGATCACAGTACCGGGCCTCCAAAACGTTTCACTCGGAACAGTCCAATTTTCTTGGATGGCATCACCAAAGTTGAAAATACCATCTATCCCGCTTAGCCCACAGGACCTGGGGCACTGGCCGTTATTGACCATGACCAATCAATCCCACCTCCACAAGATGCTTGGTACATGGTTCGATCAGGAAAACGCAGCTGCACAGCGTGTCGACGTCTGTAACAGCATCGGAGTGCTCGGAGCGCTGACTGTCGCTGGACTTGGCGTCAGTTATCTTCCGCGCCGGCAATTCGAGATCGAAATAAAAAATGGAAAACTCCAAGTTCTCAATACAGCGCCAAAGCTTCCAAATCTCGAATATTTTGCAGTGTTTCAAAAGCGCAATGCGCAACCGTTGGCGACGAAACTCGCTGAGTTAGCCCGACGAAACAGTTCGTTTATCAAATCCACGCGTCCAGCGACCCAGTAATTATTCGCCGATTATCAGTAGCATAGGCTGGCGCGAAAACGTCAAATGCCATTTTGGAGTTATACCTCCAGCTCAGACGTTGCAGTTCGCTTTGAAGGAAGGGCTTGACCTAATCTTGCTGTGGCATGTCGGCTTTGGCGTATATGAAACGCAATCGCTCGAGACCAGCAAATGATGCCTAACCGGTGGTCGACTTCTAGGGCAGATATAACGTCCAGGTTAAATAAACCGATGGCGATCATGTCGACAAAGGTGCGTTCGTTAACAAGTCATACCGCACCAGGGTAGAGGTGAGCGCCATAAGATTTTCGAATATCCGCGAGCAGGCTCCCAGACGGCGGCGCATACATCATGCGCTTGCTGGTGAATGATCCGGTAAGCTGTCTCACTTGCACAGCGAGTTCCGCGATCTTCACCAAGGCAATTAAGCCATTGACCACGGGCACGTCATCCACGACGTGCACACCGCCGGATGCGAGGATCGTCATGACAATCCCGCCAGCTGGGATTACGACCTCCGCCCCTTTCGCTGCACCCCGCCGCGCAGCCGCCATAAACTGACCGACTACGCTTGCGCGTACCATCTCGTCCTCAAACGCGCGGTCCAGCACTTGTCCGCGTTCCACCTGCATCTCGTCGATGGAAACTAGCCGGCCCGATAGCCCTGCTCCTGTAATGTTCTCTATAACGCGGCGTGTAAATTTTGGATTGACGTTCACGATCGAGAAGCTCGCGCCCATCAGACACGCCAGATGAATCGAAGATTCGCATAGACCGAGTACCGGTATATTAAGCGTCTCGCGCAGCGCATGCAGTCCGGGCTCGAAAATGTTGCCGATGAGGAACGCATCGTAGCCGTCCTTCTCGGCACGCAAGCCGTTCTCCAGGATCTGCTGAGTATCGAGAAGTTCCAGGAATCTGTACTGATCGGCAATCGCCCTGCCAGGGCTGAGACCGTTCACCGAAATGGACGTCCCTGGCGCCGCGGCGCCTTGCAGAATTCTCTTCAGATTTTGCGCGTAGAGACCAGATTCAGAACGACGCGCGATACCCATACTTTGATAGAACAAATTCACAAGAGGTCCCCGCTGACAAACTATGTAAACGATCGGCAAATCTACTAAGCGTCCGTCCCAACACTTCGTCAAGGATTACAAAGCTTTCGGAGCATGAGGCGGATGGAAGCAAGTTTCAAGAAGGCAAGAGCACTGCGGTTGAGATTTTCCCAGTCCTTGGCGAGGCGGCGGCAGCGATTGAGCCATGCAATTGTGCGTTCGACGATCCAACGCTTGGGTAACTGCACGAACCCTTTCGCGTGATCGGATCGTTTGACGATTTCGGTTCCGAGACCGGGCAGGATTTTCGCAAGCGCATTGCTGAAGATCGGGCCTTGATAGGCGCTGTCAGCAAACAGTTTCTCCAGGAATGGAAATTGACCGAACAGCGTCGCCAGCAAAATCATGCCACCGTCTCGATCCTGAATGCCGGCGGAGTGAACGATGGCGTGCAGCAACAGGCCCAGCGTATCGACAAGAATATGCCGCTTCTTGCCCTTGATCAGTTTGCCCGCATCAAATCCGTGCGGATCGATGTTTGCCCCCCTTTTTCGGCGCTCTTCACGCTCTGGCTATCGATGATGCAGGCGGTGGGGCTGGCCTCTCGTTCCGCCTTCTCGCGGCATTCAACGTAGAGCGCGTGATGAATGCGATCCAGCGTGCCGTCGCAATGCCACCAAACGAAGTAGTTGTGCACCGTGCTGCGCGGCGGAAAGTCTTTCGGAAGGTAGCGCCATTGGCAGCCGGTGCTCAGGATATACATCACCCCGTTCATGACCGCGCGCATGTCTGTTCGTCGCTTGCCGCCCCCGGCTTCGCTGGCGGGATGAACGGTTCGACATGCGTCCACTCGTCATCCGTCAGGTCGCTCGGGTATCTCAGATGATCACGGTTGTATTTCGTTCGGTTCTCATTCGTCCACATTGGCGGTCTCCTATCGAATCAGACTACCTTCCTTGAATCACAACCGATTCAACCGATTCAAGAAGTTTTGGGACGGACACTAACATTACAGTTGCATTTTATATTGACTTCTGAATCCATGTGCCACCATGATTCGGAGGATCATGGATGGCGGGAGCATCGATCGAGACGACGCTGGAGCTTTGGGCATCATCGCTGCGGGATGTTAAGGGGCGGATACATACGTTGTTCGGTCAGAAGCGGGTGGCGGCCTCGGCGGGACAGTTTCTCGACGGGCTTCTGGGGAACGAACCGCGCAAGACCGGCTGGATGCGCGCGGAAGCGGCGGGCGATCCCGGGCCGTGGCGTCAACAGGCGATCCTGGGCCGCGGGCGGTGGGACGCGGATGCCTTGCGCGACATCGTGCGCGATTACGCGCTGGAAACGCTGGCTGATAAAGATGCGGTTCTGATCATCGACGAGACCGGTTTTTTGAAGCAGGGCAAGGCGTCGTGCGGAGTTGCACGTCAGTACACAGGCTCGGCGGGCAAGATCACCAATTGTCAGATCGGCGTCTTCGCCTGCTATGTGTCGCGTCACGGTCACGCCTTCATCGATCGGGCGCTTTATCTGCCGAAGGAATGGACGGACGATCGCGCACGCCTGAAGGCGGCGCATGTGCCGAAGACTGTGGGCTTTGCGACGAAGCCTCAAATCGCGCGCCGGATAATTGCGCGCGCGATCGCGGCCAAGGTGCCGTTCTCGTTCGTCGCGGCAGACAGCGTGTATGGTACCGGGGACATCGAGACCACCCTGCGCAAGGCCGGCAAGGGATATGTCCTGGGCGTCGCCTGCAACCACGTGTTCCACTCCTGGGGCAAGAAGCAGATGGTGGGCGGCACCGCCGCCAAGATCGCGCAAACTCTTCCCAAAAACACCTGGCGGCGCCTGTCGGCGGGCGAAGGAACCAAGGGTCCGCGCCTGCATGACTGGGCCTATGTCGAACTGGCCGATCTCGATGCCGTCCAATACAACAGCGCCCTCACGGGGGAATGGACGCGAGGTCTGTTGATCCGCCGCAACATCGCCGACGGCGAACTCGCCTTCTTCTCCACGTGGTGCCCCAATGGCACGCCCATGGAAAAGCTGGTATCGGTCGAAGGTTGCCGCTGGGCCATCGAGGACAGTTTTGAAGCCACCAAGAACGAACTCGGCCTCGATCACAACGAAACGCGCTCCTGGCATGGCTGGCACCGCCATGTCTCGCTGGTCATGCTCGCCTTCGCCATGATGGCCGTCATCCGCCACCAGGCAAATGTCACGGCGCCCAAAAAAACGCTGCCGCGCCTGCGGACCAAACATTCCTGATCCGCTGGTCGATCCAGGAAATCCGCCGCATCGCCATCAAGCTCGCACAACGGCGCATCCAGCCCGCCAACGTCATCGCATGGTCGCTCTGGCGGCGCGCCCACCAAGCCGAAGCGCGGCGCGCACACCTCAAAAAGAAAGTGTCGCCAAGCCCAAAACGTGCAGATAATGGGAGTGTTATGGCGCGGACGCTGCTGGGAAGAAGTATCATTCGCACTAAATACATTCTCACACGGTCATGCACGGCATCAGAGCACATGCTATAGACTCACTTTCACTGAATGATTTACTGAAACACTGAAGTCGTTCTACAGCGTCCATATTTTTGCGATTGCCTACGCATCATTGTTCCAAGATCGGATTGTTCTCGCCACAAGAAATTCAAACTTACACGATCACTTGCCGGTGTCTTGCTCACGTTCTGGGTATCAGTTATCGTTTCCCCGCCCACTAAATGACTGGATCGCTCAAGCAGTCGTTCATTCAAAAGGACAGATTCCATTAAGCAGCATGAAGTGCGCGTCCGCAAACCAGGGTTGCCACTCACACCGCAGTCACAGCTCGCTTGGAAGCTCGCCGCGGTCGCAACGGACGATGTGCCCGTTGAACCGGAAATCGCGCGCATTGTCATAGATCGAATAATCGACGATGCCGCGGCGGCAGCAGCGGCGTTGCATCACCCTGCGGTGACTACCGCGCAGCAGCAAGCGATGGCGCATCCACGGCCGGGTGGCGCCGCGATTCTCGGATTGCCACGCACCCATACCTATCACTGCGAATGGGCAGCCTGGGCGAACTGCGCCGCGGTACGCGAGTTGGATCTCCACGACAATTTCTTCGCGTTGGACAGTTGCCATCCTGGCGATAGCATCCCGCCACTTCTGGCGGTGGCCCAACAATGCCGCCGCAGCGGCATAGATCTCGTGCGCGCCATTGCGACGGCATATGAAATTCAACTCGACCTCGCGAAAAGTATTCCGCTCGGCCGCTACCAGATTGATCACGTCGCACACCTCGGCCCCGCGGTGACAGCCGGCCTAGGCGCGTTACTTGGCCTGCAGACCGAGGTTGTTTACCAGGCGATCCAACACTCCGCACACGTGTCGTATTCAACGCGCCAGGCGCGGAAAGGCCAGATATCCACCTGGCGGTCACATGCGCCGGGGCATGTCGGAAAACTCGCTATCGAAGCGGTCGACCGCGCCATGCGCGGCGAGACGGCACCATCGCCGCTTTATGAGGGCGAGTACAGCGTGATTGCCGCCATGGTTGGTGGCACCAATGCGGTCTATCATGTACCGTTGCCAGAGCCGGGCGAACCGAAGCGCAGTATCCGAGAGACCTTCACTAAGGAATACGCCGCCGGTTACCAAGGCCAGGCGATTATCGACCTCGCTTTCCGACTTCGCCAGCGGGTTCATGATTTTGAGGCGATTGAGAGTATCGTCGTCCATGCGCGGCGCGCTGCGCACGTCATCATGGGTTCCGGCACCAACGACCCGGAAAAATGGGATCCAGCAGCGTCACGGGAGACGCTTGATCACAGCCTTATGTATATATGTGCTGTAGCGTTGCAGGACGGCGTCTGGCATTTTGAACATAGCTATGCGCCAGAACGAGCACGACGGCCGGATACCGTGCGGCTGTGGCAAAAGATCAGTACCGTCGATGATGAGGAATGGAATCGACGATACGACCGTAGTGCACCACTGGACCGCGATCATGGCGGCCGCATCATCGTCACTTTCAAGGATGGCCGCAAACTAGTTGACGAAATTGCGGTGGCGGATGCCCATCCGCGCGGCGCACGGCCATACAAGCGCGACGACTTCATCCGCAAATTCTTAACGCTGAGTAGCGGCGTAATCGCCAGCAATGAGGCAGAGCGCTTCCTAGAATCAGTGCAACGGGTAGAAACCCTGCAATCCGGACAGCTCGAAGCATTGTCGTTCGAAGCCGATCGAGCATCGCTGGACCAAGTTGCGTCAAAGACTGGTATCTTTTGAGATCTTGGAGTTAGCAAGCAGCGCGAACAGCGAAAGACTGGTGGCATACATTAATCGCGCGCATTAAATTGTTTTTTAGCTGTTGTCGTGATGAACGCCGCTTTCAACTGGATTTGAACTGAGATGAAGGTGACGATTAACGAAGCGTCTCAATGCTTTGGAGTTTTTAAGCTCAATTAGATTGGCCCTTCTCATGCGAAAAACTTCTTGCACAGCGTGGCGTTCTTCACATGAGGCACCGCGATAGACTGGCGTGCGTTCTAACGTGGCCGCAATTTCAAGTACTTCAATAATTCTGATTTAATTTTATCATATAATATCGTTTGATCTGATTCCACGTCTTCCCTACATTTTTTGGAAGCCTAGAACTATGAGCTGAATAACGCACGGACCTTAGCAAGGCTGTGGGTAGTGCGCCGGATTGCGCTCGTGACGAACCTATGCTCGCCAAAGCGCAGAGGCGCCAGCGATCCAAAGACCAAATCGTCGCCGTCGAGCGGAAGGAAACTGATGAGAATTAACGACGTTTTGCGCTGGCTATTCGTGCGCTGCTTTTTTGGGCGTCGCCTCGGCACGTTCACGCTGCTTGCCATTTTTTATGGTTCTTTGGCCACCTTGGGATGGGCGCAAGAGACGTGGCCAAACCGACCGATCAAACTTGTCGTTCCGCTCACGGCGGGGGGTGGTGTAGATTTTATGGCGCGTATTACCGCCCAGCATCTCAGCGATCAACTTGGCCAACAGGTAGTGGTAGAAAACGAAGGTGGTGCTGGCGGTACCATCGCGGCCAACATGGTTGCCCACTCACGGCCCGATGGGTACACGCTGATCTTCCAGTCGGTTTCGTCGGCCGTGGTGAACGCTCTTGTCTACAAGAACCTCCAATATAACCCAATCAAGGACCTTATTCCGGTCACTCTCGCCGGCAGCTTCCCGCTGGTGCTTATCGTCAATTCGGATTTGCCGGCGAAAAACCTCGGCGAGCTCATTCGGCTGCTAAAAGCCAATCCTGGCAAGTACAGCTACGGGTCTTCGGGCGTCGGCACGATGCCCTACCTCGCTGGCGAGTTATTCAAATCAATGGCGGGTGTCGACGTTGTGCACGTCCCTTACCGTGGCAATTCGGCGGTCATGGTTGACCTTTTCGCTGGACGCATTTCCATGATGTTCACCGGCCCGCCGGGTAGTATCCGAAGCAATAAGGTGCGTGCGCTCGCCATCACCACGGCCAAGCGTTCGCGGGTGCTACCCGACATCCCGCCAATGGCCGATACGCTGCCGGGCTATGCAATCAATTACTGGACTGCGATCTTTGCGCCTGTGGGCACCCCGACAGAGATCGTTGAGCGAATCGCGGCCGAGACCAACAAGGCGATGAAAGATCCCGACGTCCTGAACCGCTACGGTAAAATTGGCATCATCGGCGTCGGATCTAGTCCGCAGGAACTCGATCGATTTTGGCACCAGCAGCTCGACTATTTAGGCAAGATTGTGAAGGACGCAAACATTAAGCCGGTAGAATAATGCGTGACCGGGTCATTTTCTATGAGCAAAACGTTGAAACGCTGAGAAACCTCGAAAACTGTGTCGGCGTCGCGATCATACGTACAATGGTACGTTCACAGTGGATTGACGAGGTGACGCGCCGACGCAGCCGCGGCGAGAGGGGCATGGATTAATGCAGTCAGCGCCAATATTTCATCCGCGCATTGGGAAGCCTGGAGACTCTGACACATTCGATTTTGTCATATTTAATTTTCATCCGAGGCTTGCCGATTATGCGGAACGGCGAACGGGATAGCCAATTTGCGCAGGTCGAGCGACAAAGACCAATCTCTGACTCGCGACTCGTCGGGATTCTCAGAACCAGCAATTTGAAACATCGGCACAGTGACGATCGGGGTTATATGGGCTTGATGTCGGCGAAACTGATCACCTTGGCCCATTTTTTGGTTTCCTCGGCAATAAATTCCCCGAATTCGGCGGGCGTCATCGGCATCGGCTCAATCCCTAAACCGACAAACTGCGCCTTCTTTTTGGGATCAACCACGACGGTGTTGATCTCCTTATTGAGCTTATCGACAATTTCGGTCGGCGTCTTTTTCGGCGCGCCGACTCCGAACCATGCAGTCGCCTCATAGTTTGGCACGAAATCACCCACGGTCGGGATGTCCGGCAGCGCCCCCGAGCGTGTCGCACTGGTCACCGCAAGAGCGCGCAACTTGCCAGTTCGGATATATTCCTTCACCGTGATAATAGTCAAAAAACACACTTGCACCTGTCCGCTGAGCAGATCGGGCATTAAGGTGCCGCGATACGGGACGTGGACTATGTTGATATCGGTCATCATCTTGAACAGTTCGCCGAAGACATGGGACGGGGACCCAATGCCGACCGATGCCATGTTGACCTTGCCCGGATTTGCCTTGGCGTAGGCGATAAACTCGGGAACGGTCTTGGCTGGAAATGATGGATTGACCACCATGACGAAGGGCGCGCGACCGATGCTTGCAATTGGCGCAATGTCACGGATGAAATTGAATTGGAGCTTCTCGTAGAGCGTTGGATTGATGGCGTTCGTCGCAGTGACCAGCAGCAGCGTATAGCCGTCTGCCGGCGCGCGCACGACCGCCTCAGTGGCTATATTGCCGCCGGCGCCCGGTCGGTTATCAATGATGAATTGTTGCCCGAGCCGTTCCGACAGCCCTTGAACCACAAGGCGCGCGATGATGTCGGCTGCTTGACCGGCAGGAAAACCTACAACCAAATGCGCGGGCCGTGCCGGATAGGTCTGCGCCCATGCAAAGCACGAAAGAGCCGGGAATGCGGCAGTGCCGACGGCCAGATGAAAAAAGGCCCTGCGGGGAAGTTTCATGGATTTCGTCTCACTCATTACAGGTGGCGTAAACCAAACTATATCGAAAATTCGGCCTGTGTGCACCGGAAACTTAAATCCGTATTGATTAGGCGAGGGAATCGCCTAACGTCCGCGCGTCATGATCGCGCTGCTACGTTTCGTCTTGGCCGTCTTGGCCGCACGTTTCAAGTCGAAGAGCCGACTTGAAGCCCAGAATGCGGTTCTCCGACATCAGTTGATCGTACTGCGGCGCAAGGTGCAGGGCCGGGTTCGGCTGACGGATAACGACCGCTGGTTCTTTGTCCAGCTGTATCGTTGGTTTCCTTCAATCCTGAAGGTTCTCGCGACCATCTAGCCGGAGACCCTCGTGCGTTGGCATCGGGCCGGCTTTCGCCGCTATTGGCGTTGGAAGTCAAGCTCGCAGGGAGGGCGGCCGCAGATTGAGATGGGTCTTCGCGCGCTAATCCGACGGATGAGCATTGAGTACTCGCTTTGGGGAGCGCGGCGCATCCATGGAGAATTGCTCAAGCTTGGATTTGAGGTCGCGCAGTCGACGGTAGCCAAATACATGGTCAAGCGGCAGGGACCGCCCAGTCAGAGATGGCGTACCTTCCTGCGGAATCACGCGCCGGACATTGCCGCCATGGATCTATTCGTTGTCCCAACTATCGGGTTCAATCTGCTGTATGCCTTCGTCATCGTCGGACTGGGCCGGAGAGCCTTGGTCTGGGTCAACGTCACAACAAACCCAACGGCTGAATGGATAGCGCGCCAGTTAACTGAGGCTTTTCCTTGGGGTGAGGCGCCGAAGTATCGCATCCGTGATCGGGACAGGATCTATGGCGCGACTGTCACTCGTCGACTTCAGACAATGGGTATCCGGGATAGGCCAATCGCACCAGCATTGCCTTGGCAGAATGGGTACGTCGAACGGCTGATCGGATCGATACGCTGCGGGTGCGTGGGCCATTTCATTATCTTAGGCGAGGCGCATCTACGCCGGATTCTTCGAGGTTATGCTGGCTATTACGCTATTACAATGACATCAGGACGCATGATCGATTTTGATAATCTAGAGATGGTTTATCGGGCGACCAAAGATGCTGCGGATCGAAAGGCAAGAGCAATTTGATCTGCACGCCCAGCGGGTTTGACAAAACTGAGCTGAGCCATTGACCGTTGGAAGGCTGTCCTTTCCGAAAATTCCATCCGGTCCAGATTCGCATCGTAAAACAGAATCATCGGTAACAGCAGACGGAAACCCGGTGATGTTTGAAACCGACAATCGGGGCGCTATTAAGCCCTTGCGTGTACCGAAAACCTAAACGCGGACGTAGTGGTGATGAAGTCCGCCGAGCATGGCGTGTGATTTGATATTTCCGGTTCGCTGAACCGGGCGAGAGACCGGCGCATCTTTGTTCAATGACCGATGCGTTCTGATGTCATTGTAATAGCGGGCGTAGGATTGCAGGATCCGGCGCAGATGTGCCTCGCCCAAGACGACGATGTGGTCCACACACTCGCGCCGGATCGATCCGATCAGCCGTTCGGCAAAGCCATTCTGCCAAGGCGAGGCTGGTGCGGTAGGCTTGTCCCGGATGCCCATGGCGCGCAATCGGCGCGTGACGATGGCGCCATAGATGCGATCCCGATCACGGATGAGGTAGCGCGGAGCCTCATTCCAGGGGAATGCCTCGGTTATCTGGCGCGCAATCCATTCCGCCGTCGGATTTGCTTGTGACGTTGATCCAGACGAGGTCTCTGCGGTCTAGCCGAACGATGACGAAGGCATAGAGCAGATCGAAACCGATGGTCGGGACAACGAACAGGTCCATGGCGGCAATGTCCGGCGCGTGGTTACGCAAGAAGGTGCGCCATCCCTGGCTTGGCGGTCCCCGCCGTTTGACCATGTACTTGGCGACGCTCGATTGCGCGACCTCAAACCCGAGCTTGAGCAGTTCGCCATGGATGCGTGGCGCTCCCCAAAGCGGATTCTCGATGCTCATCCGCCGGATCAGCGCACGAAGGTCCGTCTCAATCTGCGGTCGCCCTCCCAGTGGGCGCGATTTCCAACGCCAGTAGCAGCGAAAGCCGGCCCGATGCCAGCGCACGAGGGTCTCGGGCCGGATAATTGTGAGCACCTTCAGGATCGACGGAAACCAGCGATATAGCTGGATAAAGAACCAGCGATCGCTGTTCGTGAGCCGAACGCGACCGTGCACCTTGCGCCGCAGAGCGATCAACTGATGTCGGAGCGCCGCATTCTCGGCTTCAAGCCGGCTCTTCGACTTGAATGGCGAGGCCAAGACGGCCAGGACGAAACAGAGCAGGGCGCACATTATCCTCTGACGTTAGGCGATTCCTTCGGCTAATCAATACGGATGGGGTTTTCGGTACACACAACTCCCAGCCTCACGCTGCAGTTGATACCTGAGTGCGAATGGCCGCGGCATCCTCGAGGATCATCGCTGCGCCTTTCTCGCCGATCATGATGGTTGGTGCATTGGTGTTGCCGGAAATCGTTCCCGGCATGATCGAGGCATCGACCACCCGCAACCCGGTAAACCCGCGCACGCGCAGGCGCTGATCTACCACCGCCGTCTCGTCATTGCCCATGCGGCAGGTGCTGATCGGATGGTAGGTGGTCGAACCGCAACGGCGAATAAAGTCGAGCAAATCGTCGTCGCTCGCGCATTGAGGACCCGGCTCGAATTCCTCGGCGATGTAGCATGCGATCGCCGGTGCCTGGAAGATACGGCGCATGGCTTTGACCCCCGCCACGATGGTTTCTCGGTCCTTCGCGGTTGCCAAATAGTTGGGATTTATTGCCGGCGCCTCGCGCGGATCGGCAGACCTGATGCGCACATAGCCGCGGCTCTCCGGCCGCAGAAGCGTGCAGACGCCGGTCGTGCCAGAAAACCGGTGCAGCACGCCAGCCGCGACATCACCCGAATAGAGCGCGATCGAGCATTGTACGTCCGGTGTTGCCGAGGCCGGGTGCGCGCGCAGAAAGCAGCCGGAGGCGATCGCCGAGAGCGCAAGATAACCGCGGCGGGTGAGGCCGTAGCGCAGACCCGCTGCAACCTTGCCGCTCCACGAGTACACCACGTCGTTGAGGGTTATCGGCTCCTTGCAACGGAAGACGATTCGGCTCGCGAAATGGTCGGTGAGCTCTTGGCCGACTCCCGGCATGTCGGCGATCACCGCGATTCCCAGCGACTTGAGCAGCGCAGCCGGCCCGAGGCCCGACAATTGCAGGAGCTGCGGCGAGTTGAACGTGCCCGACGCCACGATCACTTCCGTATTCGCGCGGGCGCTGCAACGCTGATCGCCTGCGAAATACTCGACGCCGACCGCGCGCCGCCCCTCGAACAGAAGGCGAGACACCAGAGCATCGGAAACCACCGCAAGATTGGCGCGGCCGCGTGCTGGCTTGAGATAGGCGACCGCCGTCGAGCAGCGGCGGCCCTTGCGCATCGTAGTCTGGTAGTAGCCAGCGCCCTCTTGGGTAGGCCCGTTGAAGTCGTCGTTGCGCGGATAACCGCATTGCTGCGCGGCTTCGATATAGGCATCGGCCAGCGGATGGCGATCGCGCGCGTTCGACACCGCAAGCGGTCCGCCGACGCCGTGCAGGGGATCGGCGCCGCGCTCGTTGTCCTCCGACATTCGGAAGTACGGCAACACGTCATTGAAACTCCAGCCGATGTTGCCCATCTGGCGCCAATGGTTGAAGTCGTCGACCTGGCCGCGGATATAGATCAGCCCGTTGATCGAGCTCGTCCCGCCCAGCACCTTGCCACGCGGTGCGATCACATTGCGGCCGTAACATTCCGTCTGCGGCTCGGTAGCGTAGCACCAGTTGTGGCGGCGGTCGTTGAACAGCTTGCCATAGCCGAGCGGGATATGCAGCCAAATGCTGCGATCTTTCGGGCCGGCTTCGAGCAGCAGCACGCGGTGCTTGCCGGATGCGGTCAGACGATTGGCCAGCACGCAACCGGCGCTCCCAGCCCCGATGATGACGTAATCGAACAATTCACAATTCTGCACGTTGCTGCCTCAGGGGCTTATCGGCGGGCGCAGCGGCATCAGATCCCGAGATACAGTCGCCGCACCACGTCGCTGTTGCGTAACTCTTTTTCCCCGCTGGCGGAGAATTCGATCTTGCCGTGCACGAGCACATACCCATGATCCGCGATGCGGATGGCCTGCTGGAAATTTTGCTCGGCCATGAGCACGGTCAAGCCCAGCGCCGCTTTGAGTTCGGCAATCTTATCGATGATCCGCGTAACCAGGATGGGCGCAAGCCCGACTGACGGTTCGTCGATGACGAGGATGCGTGGCGAAGCCATCAGCGCGCGCGCGAGTGCCAGCATCTGCTGCTCGCCGCCGCTCATGCTGCCGGCCATTTGAGAGCGCCGCTCGCGCAGCCGCGGGAATGTCTCGAAGCAAAATTCGAGGTTCGACTCAATCTTTGCGCGCGCAGCGCTCCGATAGGCGCCGAGCAGCAGGTTCTCTTCAGTCGTCAACTTGGGAAACAGGCGACGGCCTTCCGGAACAATCCCGATGCCGAGGCCCACGATATCTTCGGTGGCCATGCCGACAAGGTTGTGCCTTTGGCCGTCGATGTCGACAAAGATTCTGCCCTCCGTCGGGCGCAACTGACCGGTCACACATTTGATGACTGTGCTCTTGCCGTTGCCATTGGTGCCGAGCAGCACGACCGTTTCGCCGTCGCCGGCGCGCAGCGAAACATTTGACAGGGCGCGCACCGCCCCATACGAAGCAGAAATGTTTTCAATGGTGAGACTACTGGCCAAGATATGCGCTTTCCACTTCAGGATGAGACATCACCTCGCGCGGATCTCCGTCGGCAATCTTCTTACCGGCGACAAGGACGACAATACGCTGCGAGAAGCGCACAACGGCCCGCATGATGTGCTCAATGAGCACAATACTAATTCCGTCCGCGCTGAGCTTGAACAGCACTTCCAATACCTCGTCCACCTCGGCATCGGAAAGACCGGCCATGGACTCGTCCGCGATCAGCACGCGGGGCTCCGCCGCGAGCGCGCGCGCCAGTTCCAGTTTGCGCAAATCGACTTGCGTCAGATTTTTTGGACTATCCTTCAAGTGCGCGCGAAGACCAACCTGCGCGACGATCGCCGCCGCCTTCGCTTCGATCTCATCCGGATTGCTGCGCCCGACGGCAAACATCAGCGGAACTTCGATATTCTCGAGCACCGTGTGATTTTTGAACGGCCGCGGGAGCTGGAAGGTACGTGCAATTCCCAGACGTGCACGCTCCCATGAGGCGAGCGTCGTTATATCTGCGCCATTGAACTCGACGGTGCCTTGATCGATTTTCGTCACGCCGGTGAGTACGTTGACGAACGTGCTTTTTCCCGAACCGTTTGGACCGATCAACCCAACGCGCTCGCTGTGGCCAAGGGTAAAACCGACAGAGTCAACCGCAGTGAATCCGCCGAAGCGCTTCGTCACCTGCGTGGCCCGCAAGATCGGGCCCTCTCGATCCGGGTCCTCACTCATTTTGCGCTCTCTCGCAGGGATTTCACGACGCCAATAATCCCGCGTGGCGCCACCGCGACAAAGGTGACCAGCAATACGCCAACCAGCATCAGGCTCAGTGCGGACGAAATTGTTACCGTGGTAACCTGCTGAAGCGTTCCAAGGAGTACGGCGCCGATGACCGGCCCGATCCAACTCGACAGGCCACCGATCACCGGCATCGCCACCGTGTTGACGGCGATGGTCAGATTGAAGGCCGACGCTGGATCGACATAAGTAATAAAATAGGGATATGGAGCGCCGGCCATTCCTATCAGCGCTCCGCTTATCGTCGCGGCTAGAAGCTTCAGTCGCAAAGCGGCGACGCCGCTGCATTCGGCCGCGACTTCATCGTCGCGGATCGCGGCAAGTCCCCGTCCAAGCCATGAATACTCAACGGCGCGCGCTATGATGACAGTCGCGACGGCGAGGATGAGCATCAAACCGAAGAGATACTGCGGATAAGTCCCGAAGATAGCAGGTGGATTCGGCCGCAGCACCGGGACGCCACGCGCACCGCCGACGAAATGCCAGTTGTTAAATATGGTATTGAGGACAATCGCGAAAGCGAGGGTGGCGATTGAGAAAAATACTCCGCGCAGGCGCAGCGTGAGGTAGCCCATGCCCAGACCGACAATGCCGGTTATGAAACCTGCGATCAAAATGATTGCCGGCAGCGGCAGTTGCACAGTCTTGTAGTTGAACACGCTGGTATAGACGCCGAGCGCAAAGAAGCCGGCGACGCCAAAATTCACATACCCGGCATTGCCGCCAAGAATGTTCCACGCGCTTGCCAGCGCCACGTATTGCAGGATCGTATAGCTGGCGAGATACGCATACTCGAGCGAGATCCAATTGAACGCCGCAAAGCCAGCGACAATGATGAGGACGCCCACCAGCAACGGAATAAAGTAAAGGTGCATCCTGCGACTGCTGAATGCCGCCATCGTCGAAGCCGTTGGACTCATTGTGTTCACCGTCCGAATATCCCTTCCGGACGCACGATGAGCGTAAAGATGAGCAGGCCGAAGGCGACCGCTGGAGCCCAGGATGGACCGCCAAACGTAGCCGTCAAGGCTTCAGCAATCCCGACGATAAACGAAGCCACCACCGTGCCGCCCAGGCTCGTCATCCCGCCAAGCACGCAGATTGCAAACACGCGGCCGATATATTCGCGACCGAGCGAGGGCTCAACCGGCTGGATGATAATCAGAAGCGCACCCGCGACGACCGCAGTCACAATCGACAAGCCGAACGCGATCTCCTTCACCCTCACCGGATTGCAACCGACCATGCGCAGCGCACCGGGATCTTGCGACACGGCGAGGATTGCGCGACCGAGAAAGGTGCGACTGACGAAGACATGGATCGCCGCCACGAGGCCGAGGCCGGCGATCATCGGGATCACGAGACGCAGCGGCAGCGAGATATATCCGTAATCGATGGTCTTGCGGATATAGCTGGCCTCGACAAAGCGAAGGTCCACGCCAAAAACCAGCAGCAGACCGACTTCGACGATGAAAAGAATGCCGAAAAAGAACGCCAGCCCTTGGAGCGATTCCTCTCCGTGCCGTTCGAAGGCGTAATAGTAGATCTTGTAGAACAGCCGCCCGCCGTAGAAGGCCGGCGGGACCGCGATCAGCGAGGCCAACAGCGGATCTATGCCGAATTGGCTGTTGAGGTAGTACGCGACGAACGCGCCCAGCATAATGAAGGCGGGATGCGCGATATTGACGATATCGAGCATCCCGAAGGCGATGGTGACACCCACCGAAACCGCGGCGTAGAACCCCCCGAGAAATAGTCCCGTCAGCAGGGCATTAAACAGAAGATCCGGGTTCACCATGCGACGGTTTCCGTACCGCGCGTATCGGTCGGTCGCGAGATTACTGTTTCGCCGCCGGGAACGGTACCCTCAGTTCGCCCGATTTGAGTTCAGGCGGAAATAGGATGACCTGTTTGCCAGCCTCCTCAAACTGGTAGACGTCGTTACCCTTGATATTCTGATACTGGACCAAGAGCTCGCGCCCGGGATCCCATTCCCCGAGCTTGCCGAACTTGATATCTCCGACTACCGTTTTGAATTTCGTCTTGTGCATGTATTCCGCCATCTTGGCGTCGTCGAATCCACCGACCGCTTTTACGGTCTGCTCGAGGATCTGCATCTCGGCATAGGCGTATGGCGGGATGTAAAGGCCGAGCACGTCGACACCGGCGGAAGCCGCTTGCGCGCGATATTTTTTCAAGACGGCATCGAGGCCGGCGAATTTCATCGTCGGCTCCGGCGCGTAGTAATCGTAGTCGACAAGGTTGTTAAGCTGAGCGCCAAATTGCTGCTTGAGCGCGGCGTATTGCAGCCCCACCATGCCGCCGCCAAGCATCTTGGCCGACAAGCCAACCTCGTAGGTGGCGCGCAGCATGCCCGCGGTATCCGGCGGATAGGAAGCGATATAGACGAGATCGGGGTTGAGCACCTTGATGTTGCGCGCGATCGACGAGAAATCGACCGTGTTGGGCGGATAGCTCTGATCGTAGACGACCTTGAGTCCGTCCCTTTTGGCAAACTGCCGCGCCCCAGTCATGGCAATCTGTCCGTATTCAGCGTCGGCGCCGACGATCGCGATCGTCTGCGGTCGCGGACTGATTTTCTTGGCTAGGTCGAAGAAGCCTTCGGCCTGCGCGACCGCGGGGTCGGGGCCGCTCGGCTGCATCGTGAAGTAGCGGTCGTATTTGAACTGCCCGTTGGCGTCGAGCGCATAGAACGCCAAGAACGTCTTCTTGTGGGCAATGATCACCGGCATGGCCGCCACGACGGGTCCGGTACCGTAGCCGGAAATGACCATATCGACCTTGTCGATATCCAGCAGCTTTGAGTAAATCCCTGGAATCGTTGCGGAATTAGTTTGATCATCGTAGTAAACAAGCTCGACCTGACGGCCGAGCAGGCCGCCGCGCGCGTTAATCTCCTTCTGCCAGATCTGATAGGTGAGCAGCGCCGCCTTGCCGCCGCCGGCGAGGCCGCCGCTCAACGCCATTCCGAAGCCTATTTTAATCGGAGCCTTCTGCGCCAGCAGAGGCTGAGCAAACAAAACGCACGCAAGCAGAGCTAGCGTGCGGAGGACAAGCAACGAAGCTTTTTGCATGGGCAAGCCTCCCGATTTTTGCATGTTGGATTTTTTCCTTGGCGTGAAGGCTACGCTTATGACGTTTTACCGTCAACGTCGATCGCTCGGTGCGTCGCGAATAACGCGGCGCTCATCCGAGAACTCTGACACTTCCGCTCCCGCGCAGCATTCCTCACGTCTTAACGCCTACATACGATTCCTATCCACTCACTCGAGTATCAAAATTATGCGGATCGACATGAAGGTCAAATTTCCGCCCGGCTATGTCGAACCCGAGCACGCCCATAAAAGCTGGCATTCCATCGCCGTACTCAAAGGCCACATGTGCGTGGCCGGCAAGGATCTGCGTCCCGGCGATTACGTGTTCGGCTGGGACGAGATGCACGGACCTTACGAGTACCCGGATGGCTGCGAGGTCTTCATCGTGTTCATGGGCGACAGCGTCGCGCATGAATGGGACGAGGCGAAGCACAACGCCCACCAAAACATCTGGAAGGCGGAGACTGAGGAAGGGCGGCAAGACATCAACGAGCATATAGCCCGGCGTTGACACTCAAGCGGAATTAGTTAGTCGGCCATTTTCTAATCGTCGGAGACTGGTCAATTCATCTGCTTGGTATTTTGACGTTCTCCCGCCCGTCGCTGACGATCATTCACCTGATAACACCCGAACCCGTAAATCCTCCATCTACGGCAAGGACTGAGCCTGTAATGAAGCTTGCTTCATCTGAAGCAAAGAAAATTGCGGCAACCGCAACTTCGTCTGGATGTCCGTAACGACCTTGAGGAATGAGCGCTGTAAAATTCGATCGGAAATCGGGAGAATGCATCTGCTGCACCAGATCCGTGTCGATAGGCCCTGGGCTGACGGCGTTCACCCGAATATTGTACTTGGCTAGATCAATCGCGATCGCACGCGTGAAGTTGACTACGCCGGCCTTAGACGCGGCATAGGCCGAGGACCTGATACCGGGCCGGACGGCGGAGGACGAGCCGATCGTGACGATGCAGCCGTGCCGTTGCGACGCCATGACCCGCGCAGCTTCGCGGCAACACAGAAAAGTGCCAGTCAAGTTGATATCAATGACGCGCCGCCAATCGGAAAGCTCAGTCTGCAACAGATCTTGTTGAATGCCGATGCCGGCGCAATGAATGAGCACATCAAGCCCACCGAGATGCTCGACCGTCTTACGAACCATTTCCTTGACACGCAATTCTTCTGCGACGTCGACCTCGACCGCGTACCATTCCGACGGGCATTGGCTGCTGAGCGATTTATCGGCCACTACAATTCGGCCGCCTTCCTCCACTGCGCGTCTAGCGATTGCGAGCCCGATTCCGCTGGCGCCGCCGGTTATCAGGACGCGCTTTTCGCGGAGCATCATGCGGCAGCATTTCCCACAAGCTCGGCAGCTGTGGCGCAAATTTGATCTGCAGATATATGGAACAGCTCTTCGAGCGGTTTTGAATACGGAACGGGACTGCGCGGTCCAGCCATCCGTCTTATCGGGCCGCGCAGTTTTCGCCATAATGCTTCGCTAACTTCCGCGGCTACTTCCGCGCCGAATCCGCCGACGCGGACAGCCTCGTGAACGATCATCAACCGTCCGGTGCGGCCGACCGATTCTAACACTCGATCTCGATCCCAAGGCCAAAGCGTCCGAAGGTCGATCACTTCGGCAGCAATGTCGAGTTCCTGAAGTTTCTTTGCAGCCTCGACGCAGGGATGCCTCATACTCGACCAGGTCACGATCGTAATGTCGTCGCCTTTTGTAACCGTTTCAGCCGTTCCAATCTGAATCGGGCCTGCGTCGGGATCGACTTCTCCGCGCAGCGGCCACAGTTCCTTATGCTCGAGGTAAATCACCGGATCGTCACTCCGAATTGAGGCTTTGAGTAACCCATGGTTGTCAGACGGCGTCGCTGGCGCCACGACGACGAGCCCCGGCACATGAACCCACCAAGCTTCCGTCGACTGGGAGTGTTGAGCCGCGATCCCTTTTCGAATTCCGATAGCCTGCCGGGCAACTAATGGCACGCGAGCCTGCCCATTGAACATATAGCGAATCTTGGCAGCCTGGTTGACGATTTCGTCGGTGGCACACATCCCAAAATCCGCATAGCGGAGTTCAACGACTGGCCGCGTGCCACACACGGCCGCACCCACCGCAGCGCCCATGATTGTTGATTCGGAAATCGGAGTATCCACAATTCGTTGCGGACCGAATTCCTTATGAAGGCCGCGATATTGGCCTGCAATGCCGCCTTCCGGTCCAATATCTTCGCCCAACGCCCACACTCGCCGATCACGTTCCATTTCCTGCCGCAAGGCAAGGATTGCGGCGTCCGCATAAGACATTTCTGTCATGACATGGCCCCTGCATCTTGGATGTCTGTAAAGGCGGCCTGCGGTGCAGGCCATGGTGCCGCGTCAGCCGCTGTAATAGTGCGGTCTATGATTGCATCTGCTTCCAGCCCGACTGCCTGGAGTTCTTCGGCGGCCACACCATTTTCCACAAGCCACTTCGAACAATAAGTAATCGGATCATCTGCTCGATCGCGCGCTAACTCACTGGGATCCCGGTAAAGATTTTTGTCGTGCGCGTAATGGCCGTACCAGCGGTGAGCGGTCGCGTGCAGAAGGGCAGGTCCTTCGCTGGCGCGGATATGGCCAACTAATTTCTCAGCCATTTTATCAACGGCAATAACATCGTTGCCATCCACCGTATCCGCTCGTAAGCCAAAGCTCAGTGCTCGTGCAACGATCCCTGGACCGCCCGTGACACTAGCCGTCCGCACCGTCGCAGCATAACCGTTGTCTTCGCATACAAACAGGACCGGGAGGCGATAAACCACGGCCCAGTTGAACGCCTCCATCAAGGGACCGCGATTAATCGCGCCATCTCCGAAGAACGCTGCAACTATTTTGTCCTCACCAAGAAGTTTGACGGCCTGCGCCGCTCCGACTGCGATGGTAACCCCGTCCGCGACTACCCCGTTCGCGCCGATCATACCAACGGAGAAATCTGCAATATGCATGGAGCCGCCCTTACCGCCGCATGTACCATCAGCTCGGCCGAAAAGCTCCTTCATCATGCGGGTAACGTCGGCTCCCTTCGCGATGGCATGGCCGTGGCCTCGGTGGTAGCTCGCTAAATAATCAGCGCGGCGAAGGTTTGCGCACACGCCAACCGCGATCGCTTCTTCGCCGATGTATTGATGCACAGAGCCGCGAACGCGCCCATCGTGCCAAGCGCGAGCGGCGGCATGATCAAACGCGCGAATGAGATGCATCGTCCGAAACATTTCAAGAACGCGGACAACCTCATTGCTGCGAGGCACCCGTGTTTCCGGTGGCCGCACCGCATCTTCGCGGGTCTTGTTCGTCGGAGACGATTGCTGACTAGCCGAAGATTTTTGCATGCAATTTTTCCGTCCGCGTATGAAGGGGAGACTAAAGGCACCGTGGTTGCCGCAGGCACCATTATTCCTTGCATCACGTTACGCGGTAGCGGTAGCCTCACACAAGAGCGTCGCCGCCGAATCGTCTGCCGAAAGATGAGCGACTCGCAGCACCTCGCCTATCGGTGGACGTGTGGAGATCGCACCTGAAAATGGCGAGCGACTTATGTCGCCATTGCCGATCGGTTGAGCGAGGCCGTCGTGGGAAGCATAAGGGATCCAAAGGTAATCGCCGCGCTGCGAGCGCAGGGTAATGAGTTTAAGAGCAGAAGGCGCGCTATTTTTGCAGTCTTAGCCCAGGGTCAGCTTGATCTTTCCGGCAAGCTTCCGATGCTAATGGATCCAGCGACATGACGCCGTAGTTTCGTTCCACACTCGGGTAAAGCGACGAAAGAAACTAAAGGAACCCATCCATGAATAATAAGTCCGTCATCAAAGATGCAACCGGCAAGAAGATGCGCGGTTATCGCGACATCTTGTATGAAGTAAAGGATCAAGTGGCCTGGATCACTATCAATCGGGCGCGTGTAATGAACGCGTTCCGCGAGCAGACGCTCGACGAAATGATCGATGCGTTCAAGTCGACGCGCGAAGATCCCTCGATTGCCTGTGCGGTGGTTACTGGGGCTGGCGAAAAATCGTTTTCCGCTGGCGGGGATTTTTTCGCGATGAAGCGTTTGAACTGGATCAATGCTAGCATGTGGAACGATCGCATGCAGGGGCTTGCTATGGCCATCCGAGGTTTGCCGATTCCAGTCATCGCCATGGTCAACGGGTTTTGCATGGGCGGCGGCCATGAACTTGCACTGTGGTGCGATCTGGTGATTGCGTCCGAAGACGCGATCCTCGGTCAAACCGGGGCGACAGTCGGCGCCTGTCCGACGGTCGGCGCGACGCAGTATCTCCCACGCATGATTGGCGAGCGCCGCGCAAGGGAAATGATTTTCCTGGCACGCCGCTTTACCGCGAAAGAGGCTGTTGAGATCGGCCTAATTAATAAGTGCGTTCGCAAAGAGGATTTGTTGGAGGAAACGCTGGCCTGGTGCGAAACGATCAAGGGACATAGCGCACAGACCCTGCGGATGACCAAGAAGAGCCTCAACCATGAATCGGATCAGCTTTACGCGTCTTGGCAGCATGGCATGGAATTGCTCGCGCATGTCTGGGGAACCGAGGAAAGCTTGGAAGGCATGAATGCCTTCCTCGAAGGCCGCAAGCCGGACTTCCAGCGCTTCCGGATGCGTAACAAGAAGGAGCTCGACGACTATCTCGATGGCTGCTTGAAGGATCTCAACGCGCCGCCGTCGATGCGGGGCGTCTAATGACGCCTCCCGCCGCGCTCGTTGGTGCACTGGCCGGCATTCGCGTCATCGATTTGACGCGCGTGCTCGCGGGTCCGTTGTGCACAATGATGCTGGGGGATATGGGCGCGGATATCATCAAGATTGAGCCGCCCGGCTCCGGCGATGATACGCGGCGTTGGGGTCCCCCCTTTATTGCCAACGAATCGGCTTATTTCCTGGGCGTGAACCGTAACAAGCGTTCATTGACGCTCAATCTTGCCGCCGAGGACGGCCGGTCGGTGTTCTCGGCGTTGCTAAAGAACGCGGACGTCGTGATTGACAATTTCAAAATTGGCACCATGGAAAAGTGGGGCTTCGATGATGCTTGGTATGAATTGAACGCGCCTCGCGTTGTTCGCTGCGCCATTACCGGATACGGCTCCAGCGGTCCGAAAGCGGCTTTGCCGGGGTATGATTTTATTCTGCAGGCGGAATCCGGCCTGATGAGCATCTGCGGAGACGCCGATGGTGGGCCGACTAAATACGGTGTTGCGATCGTGGATGTCTGCACCGGCATGCTGGCATGCAACGCGGTGTTGGCCGGGTTGAACGCACGATATCGCACCAACAAAGGGCAGAAGGTCGAAGTATCGCTTTATGAAACTTCGATCGCCATGCTTGCTAATGTGGCGTCAAGCTATCTCGTTTCCGGCAAGGATGCAGGGCGCTATGGAAATGGTCATCCAAGCATAGTGCCATACACGACTTATCGAGCCTCGGACCAGGTGATCGCCGTTGCAGTTGGTAATGACGGCCAGTTCCGCAAATTTTCGGAAGCACTCAGCCAGCCGGGATGGGCCAACGATCCGCGCTTCGCCAGCAATAGCTCGCGTGTCGAAAACCGGCGGGTTCTCGATAAACTCGTTGCCGACGTTCTAGCCGGTCAGCCTGCCGAATTTTGGTTGGGGACGCTGAAAGCGGCTGGGATTCCATGCGGGATGATCAATACCGTGGCTCAGGCCCTGCAAGATCCACATACGCAAGCAAGGGCTATGGTCGAGACCGTAACCCATCCGACGGCCGGTCCTGTGAAAATCCTTGGAATTCCGCTAAAATTCTCCGATACGCCGGCCTCCATTCGAGCCGCGCCGCCAACGCTGGGCCAGCACTCGGACGAAATCCTTCAGAACATGCTCGGCTACGATGCAGCACACATTGCAAGACTTCGAGCAAACCGCACCATCTGAACGATGAAAAAAGACCTCAGTCATATCTCGATTGTCGTGCCGGACCTCGAGGCTGCGATCAAGACCATGCGGGAGGTTTATGGACTTGCAAGCGGGGATATTGCGGAAAACGTGCAGCAAGGCGTACGATTGACCTATATCGATCTCGGCAATAGCAAGATCGAGCTAATGCAGCCTTTGACGGCGGATTCGCCTATCGGCCGGTTTCTTGCGAAGCATCCCGCAGGTGGCCTGCATCATCTGTGTCTAGGCGTTTCCGAAATCGCGCCTGTAACGACCGAGTTGAGGCGAAGGGGAGTTCGGGTCCTTGGCGATGGCATGCCGGCATATAATACTCGCGGGCAAGAGATCGCATTTATCCATCCCGCGGACTTTTTCGGTGCGTTGATTGAAATCGAGCAGCGGCAAACCGGCGAGTTGGGGGGATCAAGGTGACCGCACTAATGCGCGGCACAGATGTTTCTCTCTCAAGTCGTTGTGCAATATGAAGCAAGAAATATATCGACATCAGGATTTTCGATATTGAGGGCGAGGAAAACCTGCAATGACAATTTTCGACCTGCAAAGACGGGTTGCATTCATAACCGGGGGGAATGGCGGAATCGGACTCGGCATGGCGAAGGGCTTCGCCTCTGCAGGCGCTTCGGTGGTTATAGCGGGGAGAAATAAAACAAAGGCTCAATTGGCTTTGTCAGAGTTGCATTCACTAGGTGCACAGGCTGAGTTTGTGGAACTGGACGTTCTGAAGGAGGCATCCTGTCATCAGGCGATACAGCGTGCCGTGGAGCGATATGGGCGTCTCGATATTCTTGTCAACAATGCAGGGACAACCCTTCGAAAACAACCGGAAGATCTGACGGCGCAAGAGTGGCACCTAGTAATGGATACCAATCTAACTAGTACAGCCGAGCGGAAGTTTTGACTCCGCTTGCGGCAAACAGATTTGAGGAGTCGAATCGGTTTTGTTGTGGCAAGACGAATCCGGAGCTGGAACAGGAGGTTGTCATGCCCCTACTAGCGGCCGAGCCGGTGAGCGTTTTGCCCGAACAGCGCGAAGCGCTGGAACGTCTGGTGCGAACCCATTCGACGCCGCAGCAAGTCGCCCTGCGCTCCCACATCATCGAGCAGGCAGCCGATGGCATGGGTGTGCGTGCCAGCGCTCGGGAGCTTGGCGTCTGGCCCAAGACGGTACGGTATTGGCGCAAGCGCTGGCGGGAGGCGGCGGACAGGCAGTCGGTCGCCGAGCGGCTGGCCGATGCGCAGCGCTCGGGAGCGCCGGCGACGTTCACGCCCGAGCAGATCTGCGCTCTGGTCGCGATGACATGCGAGAAGCCGTCGGAGAGCGAGCGGCCGATCAGCCATTGGAGCCAGCGCGAGATTGCCGACGAAGCCATGCGACGCGGCCTCATCCCGAGCATCTCGCAGCGCTCGGTGGGGCGCTTTTTAAAAAAGAGGCCGACCTCAAGCCGCATCGCGTCCGCTACTGGCTGACCCCGAAGCCCGATCCCGCCTTCGATGCCAAGTGCGCAGACATCTGCGCGGTCTACAAAACTGCGGCCACCCCCAATGACGCCCGTCGCACCATCTCCATCGACGAGATGACCGGCATCCAGGCCCTCGAGCGCATCGCGCCGGGACTGCCGATGGCGCCGGGCAAGGTCGAGCGGCGTGAGTTCGAGTATCGCCGCCACGGCACTCAAACCCTGATTGCCGCCTTCGATGTCGCCACCGGCAAGGTCGAAGGCGTGATCGGCAATACCCGGACCGAAAAGGATTTTGCGCGCTTTCTCCGCCGCTTGCTGACGAGCGCCGCCCCCAACATCCGCTGGGATATCGTCTGCGACAATCTCAATATCCACCTTTCCGAGGCCGTCGTCCGTCTCGTGGCTCGCCACTGCGGAACTCAAGGACAAGCTCGGCGTCAAGGGCAAGACTGGCGTGCTCGCTTCCAAGCTCACCCGCGCCGCCTTCTTGTGTCAGCCGCAGCATCGCGTCACCTTCCACTTCACGCCCAGACACGCCTCCTGGCTCAACCAAATCGAAATCTGGTTCTCCATCCTGGTGCGAAAGCTCCTCCGGCGCGGCAATTTCGCCAGCAAGAAAGCGCTGCGCACCAAAATCGAGGAGTTCATCGCATACTTCAACCGAACCATGGCAAAGCCCTTCCGCTGGACCATGGAAGCAAAACCTCTCACCGGTTGAGCCAAAATGAGCCCCTCATTTTCGCTCGGCTGTACTAGCGCCTTTCTGTGCTCTAAGGCGGCCTATCCCCATATGGTCCGTACTGGCGGCGGCAAGATCATCAATATCGGATCGATGATGTCCATCTTCGGAATGCCATTTGGCGCCCCCTACGGGGCGAGTAAAGGTGGCATCGTGCAGATGACGAGGGCGATGGCGACTGCGTGGGCGAAGGATAACATTCAAGTCAACAGTGTGTTGCCGGGATGGATCGATACTGATCTCACCCGAAGCGCGCGCCAGCAAGTCCCCAGCCTGAATGAAAAGGTGCTAGGGCGCACGCCGGCCCAGCGCTGGGGCGTCCCGGATGATTTTGCGGGCATTGCTGTCTTTCTCGCATCGCCTGCTTCGAACTTCATTACCGGTGTGGCAATCCCTGTTGACGGAGGATATTCGATACAGGGATAGCGGCATTGGAATGCGCCTCTCGAATTTAAATTCTGCGTATTCGTGACTTCAGCTAGTCGATGTTGTGCTTGCGGATCCTGGGATCAGCTACACGATCAAGCCGGTGAATATTTTGACCTTTGCCGATATCATGACCAAAGTCGCCATCCGGAAAACCCACCGGCGGATCGGAAGGACATGTTCTTTCCCGAAGCTGCCATCAGCTCCGGCGCCCGAATGAAGTTCGTTTGCGATGTTGAGTCCACGCTACCGGCCGATGGCACGGCCGGTACCCTCGTTGGCCGCGTATGGCGCCCCGATGTGCAGGGTCCATCGGTTGTCGCGGTGCGGGCCGATGGCGTTTACGACATTTCGCGGACTTTCCCGACCATGCGTGACCTCGCGGAGACCGCTGATCCGGCCGCCAGCGTCGCCGCGGCACCGGGCGAAACGATTGGTTCTTTGGCCTCGATCCTAGTCAATACGCCGCGGATCGAGCGCGACCAAGCTAAGCCTTGGCTCTTGGCGCCAATCGACCTGCATGCGATCAAGGCCGCAGGCGTGACCTTCGCGATCTCCCTCATTGAACGCATAATCGAAGAGCAGGCGCGGGGCCAATTGGAACGCGCAGCCGAGGTGCGCACAGAGGTCGAAGCGGCGATCGGCGGTGCGATCGAGGGGCTCGTTCCGGGTTCGCTTCAGGCAATGGAGCTCAAGCGGCTACTGCAAGCGAAGGGCCTGTGGTCGCAGTATCTTGAGGTTGGTATCGGCCCTGACGCTGAGATTTTCACCAAGGCTCAGCCGATGTCGGCAGTCGGCACCGGCGAATCAATCGGCATTCTCGCTGCCTCGACTTGGAATAATCCCGAACCGGAAATCGTCTTGGTGGTCAATTCGCGCGGCTTCATTGTCGGGGCGACGCTCGGCAACGACGTCAACCTGCGCGATATCGAAGGGCGCTCCGCTCTGCTGCTCGCCAAGGCCAAGGATAACAATGCTTCGACCGCGATGGGGCCATTCATTCGCCTGTTCGATCGCACGTTCTCTCTCGATGATGTGAGGCGCGCCGAGGTGACGCTGCTGGTTGAAGGCGAGGATGGTTTTCGCCTTCAGGGTAAGAGCGCCTTGGCTAGGATAAGCCGCGATCCAGCATCACTCGTCGCGGAGATGATCGGTCCCCACCACCAATACCCTGACGGAGCGGCACTTTTCCTTGGCACCATGTTCGCACCTGTTGAGGATCGCGACGCGCCTGGCTGCGGCTTCACTCACCACGAACGCGACGTGGTGACGATCGCGGCTGAGAAGCTGGGAGGGCTAAGTAACATTGTAACCGCCGCTGAACGGGCCCCGCCCTGGACCTTCGGGGTGCGGGCCTTGATGCGCAATCTAGCGCAGCGGCAATTACTATAAATGACCGAGATATAGTGCTTTCGGAATATGTCATCCGGCGTGCTTCAGCTGACGCATATCCCGTGTGGCTGAAGTAGCTGGCGCATTCCTGTGGTGTGACAATGCGCAGTGCATCGCCGTTTTGGCCTGTCCCTGCTCAAAAGCCTATCCGGTCTGGGTATCGGTATGGCGATCGCGACTGAAGACCTTTAATTAGTCGGATAGAACATCGATTGCCCTTACGACGTGGGTGCCAGTGCATTGGCCATGGGGGTGCCATCTTTTTCAGCGTGGCAGTTGTTCAATGGTACCGCGGTTCGAAACGGGTCCGCCTGTTTGATTGTCAAAACAGGTCACGCGGCGCATCGTTCGTAGCGATGATGCAGGCCGCCGACCTGTGTGTGCCGAAAACCTCATCCGGCTACGGTCTCGACTTTGCAGGCTAAATGCCCTGTTCTTGCAAACAAATTCCCTGTTCCTTCGCAAGAATTCCCTGTTCCGTTGAGTAGGGGGTATTATTAGAGCGGATCCAGTTCCGCTTTTTGACCACACCATAGGAATATTTTTCCGACGAAATCGGAACGCCTTTATAACCTTGACAAAAGTCGAATAAACGCCTGCTTCAAAGGCCGCCCACACCACATGAGGAAATGAAGATTGGAAAGGCTTCACAACGCAAGAGATAAATCTCGGCAAGCGCCTTGAAGAGCATATGCCCAATAAAGCAATGACGCTGAGATCAGAATTGTAAGTGCTATTGACATGGTTGGAATGGCATCTTGAAGCAGGTAGCGCGGCGGAGGTTTTCTTTCTAGTGCTGGCCGCACCGATGTTAATCGGTGGACCTCTTCGAAATAATCAAATGCCGATATTATGTCCGCTTGATTTCTAATCCAATTCTGATGAACCCACGAATCCGCGACGGCTTGCGCGCCACTCACGAGGGCGCTCTTGCCCACTGCTCGCTCGCCGATCTCAAACGCTTTGCAGTGGACCTGGCGTAACCGTACGTAAAATGAGAAATTTCGGGATGGGCGCCACGACAGACGGGCGGACCGGCGGAGCCGGTCTCCAGCCGTTGGGCCTCGTCTTTTATTGAATCGTCGCGAAGCAACCTCGCGAGGTCTCAGGTACGGCCCGGCCCACGCTGCGATTAGTCCCCCTTCTGGTTATAGGCCGTCTCCCAGAACAGATCCTTCCAGTCGTTGACCCTCGATTTCAGGCTGCCGATGCGATTGAGAAATGCGGCGAAGTAAGCGATGCGATGGGGTTGTGAGGTGAATTCAAAACCCGGATCGTCGAGCAGGGCCACCAGATCGTCGACACTTTCGGACGCATTCTGAGCTTTCTTCCATAGGATCGCGGCGGCGCGTTTGTCCGCGTTGGCGACCTTGATCGATTCATCGAGGGCGGCGGCGACGGCCTTGAACAGCAGCGGATTCTTTTCTTTCGTTTTTTTGGTCGCAAGCAACGTAATTTGCGTCAACGGTCCGCCAAATACTTCGCGGCTATCGGCGACGACATGCGCGCCCGGCAGTTTGAGGCCGCGGGAGGTGAACGGTTGCACGGCGATGTGAGCGGTTATCGTAGCCTTGCCGTATCCGGCGGCAAGTGCGGCGACCGCGTCCGGATGCCCGAGGCCGACGGTCAGATGGTCGAGACGATGCGGATCGTTCCAAATTTTCTCCGCCGCCATTTCCAGCATCATCGCGTTAAACGATATGCGCACCGACGGCACGGCGATGCGATCCTTCTCGGTAAAATCGGCGATCGTTTTGACGTTCGGATTGATCGTGTAAAGCACCATGGCGCCGTTCGACACGGTTCCGACGGCTTTGACTTCGTTCGGAGTGCCGTGGGTTTTGTCCCATAGCGTCAGCAAGGAGGGCAGCGCCGCGGTGCCGTAATCGGCCGAGCCCGACAGCAGCGCGTCGATCACCGGGGCGGGGCCGCTCAACGTCTTCACGGTCGCGTCGATCTTGCCAAGCCCGAGTTTCGTTGCCTCCTTTTGCAGGATGCCGCCGCTCACCATTTCGTCGATGGGCAGGTAAAGTAGACCGCGCTGCTGCACGAAACTCACCTTGAGAGGGGTCTGCGCGCCAACCATTGCAGGCGCCGCCAGCAGGCTCACGCCGCCCGCCACCGTCGTGATCGCCTGTCGCCGGGTGACCGGGCCGAGTGTCTTCTTCTCCGACATTGCGCGTCTCCCCATTTGCGTTGTGTTTTTCGTTTTGCACGGAGGCTATGGAGCCTGCCGCGGCCCATGATAGGCTCAATCGAGCGCGCCAACAATTAGACTGCTCGAGGCCGGGTTCTCAATTGCAATGAAAATCACGCGCGTATCGGGTGTTGTTTACCGCCAAGAACTCAAACTCAGCGGTCCCCAGCCGAAATTCGCCGGCGAGGGTCGCCATGCGTTCGAGACGCTTCTGGTCAAGGTTGAGACGGACGCTGGCATCGTCGGCTGGGGCGAAGCGTTTCCGCATCGGATCTGGCCGGCCGTCAAATGGCTCTTGGAAAACCTGATCGCGCCGGCATGCGTTGGCGCGGATCCGACCGACATTTCTGCGCTGATGAAAGTGCTGATCTACCGCATTCACGGCGTCGGGCGGGCCGGTCCTGCCATGTACGCGCTGTCCGGAATTGACATCGCGCTGTGGGACATTCTCGGAAAGGCGAAGAACCAGCCGATTTACCGGCTGCTCGGCGGCGCGCCATACGAGAAGCTCCCCGCCTATGCCAGTCTTCTTAAATACGCCGACACGGATGTCGTTGTGCGGACGTGCGAGGAAGCGCTCGGCCGCGGCTACCGCGACCTCAAAGTGCACGAGACCGGCCGGGAAGAAATCACCGCCGCCGCGAAGCTGCTCAAGCGGCATAACGGCGGATCGTTGATGGTGGACGTCAACGCGCCCTGGACGCTGCAGCAAGCCTTATCGGCGACCGCTCCATTGCGCGAACTCGGCCTCAAATGGATCGAGGAGCCGGTCTGGCCGCCGGAGGATTTTGACGGCGCGCGGCAAATCAGCGCTAGCGGCGTGCCGGTCGCCATCGGCGAAAACGTCCTCACGCCCACCGACTTCGCGCGGCTGATCGAAAGCCGAGCCGTCGACTACGTGCAGCCGAGCGTCGCCAAGATCGGGGGGATTTCCATCGCGCGCGATATTTTCGCCGCCGCCAATGCGGCGAACGTGGCGGTCGCCCCGCATTCCGCTTACTTCGGTCCGGGCCTGATCGCGACCGCGCACCTCAGCGCGGCGTTGTCGCGCGCGCCGATGATCGAGCGTTTGTATTGCGACCTCACGGAAAGCCCCTTCGGCGACTGGTATGAGCCGGTCGACGGATATCTCACGCTGCCGCAAGGGCCCGGTCTTGGCATCGAGCCCGATCAAACCATACTCGACAAGTTGCGCTTCGATTGACCACGGAGGTCGCGATGAAAATTCAGCAAGTCAAAATCAATCTCGTGCGGCTTCCGCTGGAGGAACCCCTGGTCGGCGCGCCGCCGATGCCCGGCATGCTGCGCGAATTCCTCACGGTGCAGATGCTGACCGATGACGGCATCGAGGGCATTGGCATCACCACCTTCGGCGGCAAGATCGTGCGTACGCTGAAGACGGCGCTGGAGGAATTTGGCGAGCTCATCACGGGCGACGACCCTCTGCGCACCGAGCAGGTGACGGCCAAGCTTCGCGCCGCGTCGGCGCCTTGCGGCCCCGGTGGCGTGGCGGTCTTGGCGATATCGGCGATCGATATCGCCCTGTGGGACATCCGCGGCAAGGCATTCGGCGTTCCGCTGGCGCGGCTGCTCGGCGGCCTGCGCGATCGCGTGCCGGCCTATGCCAGCGGCGCGCTCACGCGCACCACGCCGACCGACAAGCTCGAACGCGCCGCGGCGGCGCTGGTCGAGAAGGGCTATAGCCAGATCAAAACCCAGATGGCAGTGGAGGGTCTCAATGCCGCGCAGGAAATTGAACGCATTCGCCTCATCCGTAACGCGGTCGGTCCCAACACCAATTTGATGGTGGACATCAACCAACGCTGGAGCGTGGCCGAGGCGATTTCCATCGGTGGGCGGATCGAGGAATTAGGTCTCGGTTGGCTGGAAGATCCTACGCGGTGCGACGACTATCAGGGGTTAGCCAAAATCGCCGATGCTTTGACAACGCCAATCTGCGCCGGCGAATATCTCTATGGCATCGAGCCGCACCGGCAGACGATGACGCACCATTCGGTCGACATCGTCATGATCGATCTGGTTCGCGTCGGCGGCGTCACCCAATGGATGAAGGTTGCCGGCATGGCGGAGGCCTTCAACAAGCCCGTGGTCAGCCATCTCTTGCCGGAAATCCATGTGCATCTCGTCGCCGCCGCGCCAAATGGGCTGGTCGTTGAATACATGCCATGGACTTGGCGTCTGTTCGACAATCCGCCCATGCCGGAAAAAGGCGAGATGACGGTGCCGACCGGGCCCGGGCTCGGCCTCAAATTTGCGCCCGGCCTGTTCGAGAAATACGGCGTCCGCTAGCGTGCCTATTTGCCCGCATCGATCGCGGCGAGCACTTTCGGCGGCGACATCGGCAGTTCGGTCAGCCGCTTACCGGTTGCGCGCTCGATCGCGTTGGCGATGGCCGCCATCGGGGGACAAATGTTGACTTCGGCGGCGCCCTTGGCGCCGTAGGGGTGGCCGGGATTTGGCACCTCGACCAGGACCGGCTCGATCATCGGCAAGTCGGATGCCACCGGAATCCGATAGTCGAGGAAGCCCGGATTCTCCATGTGTCCTCGGGAGTCGTAGATGTACTCCTCATTGAGCGCCCAGCCGATGCCTTGCGTGACCCCGCCTTGGATCTGCCCCTCGACATAGCTCGGGTGGATGGCGCGTCCGACGTCCTGAGCGGCGACGAAACGCAGCACCGTCACCTTGCCGGTCTCGGGATCGACCTCGACATCGCAGAACTGGGTGGCGAAGCCGGGCGCCACCGCGCTGGGGTTCACCGCCGCCGCGGCGACAATCGGCCCACCGGTCTGCGCTCGCTTGGCCGCAATCTCCCTGAGCGACAGCGGCTTGAAGTCGCCGACATTGCTACTGGCCGGTTTGGCGCAGCCGTCCTCCCAGACCACGCCCTCCGGATCGACGTTCCACATCTTGGCCGCCCGTACGCACAGCTCCTGGATGATCTTCTTGGTGGTGTCGACCACGGCCATGCCGGTTGCGAAAGTGACGCGCGAGCCGCCGGTGAGATGCGCGTAGCCCACCGACGCGGTGTCGGCGACGATCGGTCGCACCAAGTCGTAGTCTATACCCAACGTCTCGGCCGCCATGATCGCCATCGAGGCGCGTGAGCCGCCGATGTCGGGGCTGCCGGTCGCGACGACGACCGTACCGTCCTCGTTGATGTGCATGGTGGCGCTCGATTCGCCGCCGCCGTTGAACCAATAGCCGGAGGCGACGCCGCGCCCCTGGTTCTTGCCGAGCGGCGCCTTGTAGCCTGGATGGTTGAGCAGTGCCTCGATGGTCTCGGCATATCCGTTGTGCGCGAGCTTGGCGCCGGAGAGCATCTGGGTACCCTTCTTGGCGGCATTCTTGAGCCGCAGCTTCAGCGGGTCCATGCCGATCTTTTGCGCCAGAACATCGAGCACGCTCTCCACCGCGAAGGCGCCGATCGGCGAGCCCGGCGCGCGATAGGCGGCCACCTTCGGGCGGTTGCACACCACGTCGTAACCGACCGAGCGCGCGTTCGGGATGTCGTAAGGCGCAAACGCGCACATGCACGTGCTCATGAACGGCGAGCCCGGAAATGCGCCGGCCTGCAACTTGAAGAGCCCGTCGGCGGCGACAATCGTGCCGTCGCGCTTGACGCCGATCTTAACGGTCATCGACGCGCCGGACGTCGGGCCGGTCGCCCGGAACACGTCCTCGCGGCTCATCACGATCTTTACGGGATGGCCGGATTTGCGCGCGAGCACCACGGCCACCGGCTCGACGTAGATCACGGTCTTGCCGCCGAAAGCGCCGCCGATCTCCGCCGGATAGACGCGCAGGTCGCCGAGCTTCATGCCGAGCAGCTGCGCGGTGTAGGCGCGGACGACGAAATGCCCCTGGCTCGAGCTCCAGAGCTCACTCTGCCCGTCAGCATCGAAGCGGGCCACGCAGCCTTGCGGCTCGATATAGGCTTGATGAACGGGCGCGGTCTTGAATGACATTTCGACGATCTCGTCGGCCGCCGCGAAACCGGCCGCCAAATCGCCGAGCTTGTATTCGACCCGCTTCGAAATATTGGAGGGCTTTGGTGGCGGCTCGACCCCACGGGTGATCAAGTCGGGAAACAATAGCGGCGCATCCGGCTTCATCGCCTCATCGACGTCGATGACATGCGGCAGCACCTCGTAGTCGACCGCGATCAGGGAGAGCGCCTCGTCGGCGATCGCCGTGCTGGTGGCCGCCACTGCGGCCACGGCATGACCTTCATAGAGGACTTTCTCGCGCGCCATGATGTTGCGCGTCATATGCCAGAAATTCTGCGCGACGCGTTCCGGGCCGACATATTCGAACTTCTGCTCCGGGAAGTCCGCGGAGGTCACCACCGCTTTAACGCCGGGCAGAGCGGTTGCCTTCGAGGTATCGATCGATCGAATGCGCGCATGGGCGTGCGGCGAGCGCAGAATACGGCCGACCAGCATCGCCCGGCATTGCCAGGTCGGCGCCGTACTGCGCTGTCCCCGTCACCTTCGGCACGCCGTCTGGGCGAACCGGCCGGCTCCCGACCCATTTGAATTCCTTTACTGTTTCGCGCGAAGTGATGTCGTCCACAGCTACCTCGCCTGATTGCCGGGTTGCGCTTGGCTTTGCATGAGAGTTGCGCGGGCGGCGGGCAAATGCAAGCCATAGCGAAATATGCTTGCGACCGGCCCCCGGATGTCGCTCAACCGTTCCCATGCACTAGACCGAAAACTAACACTGGACTAGCGTCCCGCTCGGTTAGTGTGGAGACGCCTATTCCTATGCTCAATTATACCGCCCCGTCGACGGTCGAGGAGGCCGTTCGCGTTCTGGCCGGCGCCTCCGGGCGCGCGAAGGTGCTATCCGGCGGGACCGATCTGCTGGTTCAACTCCGTTCCGGCCGAACCAAGCCGGACCTGATCGTCGATATCAAGAACATCCCCGGAATTTCCGGCATTCGCGAGCAGGATGGCGCCTTTGTGATCGGCGCCGCGACGCCCGGCGCCGTGATCGGCGAATGCGAGCCCCTCCAGCGGGCCTGGCCCGGGGTGGTCGAGGCGGCCAATCTGATCGGCTCGACCCAGGTGCAGGGCCGGGCATCGCTTGCCGGCAATCTTTGCAATGCGTCGCCGGCGGCCGACAGCGTCCCGGCGCTGATCGCCGCGCGCGCGACCTGCGTGGTCGTCGGCCCGAAGGGGCGGCGGGAGGTTCCCGTGGAGAGTATCGCCACGGGTCCGGGGCGCACCTCCTTGAGCCAGGGCGAATTCATTGTCGAGTTTCACCTGCCGAAACGGCCGCCCCGCTCGGCGGACGCTTACCTCCGATTCATTCCGCGGACAGAGATGGACATCGCGGTCGTCGGCGCGGCGGTCAGCCTCACGCTCGACGCCGGCGGTGCTTGCACCGATGCGAGGGTCGTATTGGGTGCCGTGGCGCCGACTGCGATCCTGGTTCCCGAAGCCGCCGCCGCTTTGATCGGGCGCAAGTGCGACGAGCCGGCATTCGCCGCGCTTGATCAGGCAGCTCGCCGCGCCTGCAAGCCGATAGACGACAAGCGCGGGACCATCGAATATCGGACCAAGGTCGCCGGCGTGATGGCGCGGCGGGCGGCGGCTATCGCCTACGAGCGCGCGAGGGAGCGTCGATGAGCAAGCATCACGTATCGACCGTCATCAATGGCGAGCCCACCGAATATCTGTGCGAGGCGCAGCAAACCTTGTTGGACGTGCTGCGTGACGAACTCCACCTGACCGGCAGCAAGGAGGGATGCAGCTCGGGCGATTGCGGCGCCTGTAGCGTGCTGGTCGACGGTCGCCTGGTCTGTTCGTGCCTGATGCTTGCGGTTGAGGCGCAGGGTCACGCGATCGAGACGATCGAGGGCTTGGCGCGGGGCAATGATCTTCACCCACTGCAGCGGAAATTCCTCGAACATGCGGCTCTGCAGTGCGGTTTCTGCACGCCGGGCGTGTTGATCGCGGCCAAGGCCTTGCTAGACCGCAATCCGAATCCGACGGAAACCGAAGCGCGCTACTGGTTCGCCGGCAACCTTTGCCGGTGCACCGGCTACGACAAGATAATCCGCGCCGTCCTCGACGCCGCCGCCGAATTACGGGCGGAGTGATACGGTTTCCACGCAATTTGCCGCCTCGAAAGAAGAGACCCCAGCTGCTCAGCTGGGGCTCCCCGTGTGGCAACGGCTGGAAAGGGGCAAACCAAACCAACCGTTCCCGGCACTCAAGATCGACGAATAATTCGTGGCGGTCCGCGCCACCGGAATTTCTATTCGCCCATCACATAGTCCATATAAAGCCGCTCTTCGGTATCGCTATCCATGGCGTCTTGCAGGAGCGGAACGAGAACACCCTCTTCCTTGTGGACATGCGCCGTAAGTTGCTCGGCGAGTTGTCGGGCAGATGCGCGGAACTCGTTCCAGGCCGGCGGCAAAAATCCGGATGACGCCGCGCTGCGCGCCATCGCGATGATGCGCCCGCCGACATCTCTGATTTGCGCGTGTTCCTCCGTAAGATGCTGCGCCATTTCGGTGTCACCGGATTGGGCAAAATATTCGAACAGATATTTCTCTTCGAAGCCGAAGTGGCGCCAGATTTCGTTCTCGAAGGCGACGGCCAAATCGATCAGCAGCGTTCGCGCGCCGGTATCGGCCGTCTCCGGCGGCTTATGATTGGCAACCAGGCGCTCCAATCGTTCGAGCAACGCGAGCGTCGCCATATGCTCGTCATGCAGCTTCTGACAGACCCGATTTGAATACATTATTGCGCCCCTCGATCCGCGATTTCGCCGCGCACGACGTGCATCAACTGCAACGCCCGCAACCGCTGCCGCAGAATCTCATTGCGCATCGCCGCCATCTGCAGCGTCGCGAAGAGAAGAATGAATGCCAGCGCCATCAGCAGCAGGGGCATCAGGATCGACGAATGAATCGACGGCGCAACCATGCCGCTCAACGCCGCCGGCTGATGCAAGGTGTTCCACCACACCACCGAGAATCGCATGACCGGCAGCATGGCCGTTCCGGCCAGAATGAGGACAGCCGCAAGCCTGGCCACGCGCGCGAGATGTTCCTCGCTCCAGTAGAGCACGATCAAACCGAGATACATCAGAAACAGCACCAGAACGGATGTCTGCCGGGCATCCCACACCCAATAGGTGCCCAACATCGGTCGTTCCCACAGCGAACCGGTGACGAGGCATAGAAACGTGAACGCAGCGCCGATCGGTGCTGCGGTCTTGGCCGCGATGTCGGCCAGTGGATGCCGCCACACCAGCGTGACGATGGCGGCAAGACTCATCACGCCCCAGATCAGCGTGATCAGCCACGCCGATGGCACGTGCAGGAACATGATTTTCACCGTCGCGCCTTGCCAGTAATCGTCGGGCGCGCCGAAGGTCAGCGCCAGCCCAAGGCCGAATGCGAGCGCGGTCGCGGCGGCGAGCCACGGCAGTCCGCGGGCGGAGCGCGCGAGAAATCGGGACAAAACGGCGGGATCGGCGATGGACATTGCTCCCCCGACTTACAGAGCGGCTTTAGTGTCCGTCTCGAAAGTTGTTGAATCAAATGAATCACTTGTGTTTCACACATCGGCTGCCTGTGAGGAGGGTTGCCGATGTGGACGAGCAAGAACCGGGCGCGCTACAAGCGCGATCATTTGCGATATCCGAGCGATGTGACGGACGAAGAATGGGCGCATGTCGGGCCGCTCATTCCTCCGGCGAAGCGCGGGGGCCGCAAGCGTGAAGTGGACGCGCGGGATGTCGTCGACGGCATCATGTACGTGCTGAGCACGGGATGCCAATGGCGCTACATCCCCAAAGACTTGCCGCCGCGCAGCACCGTGTATCGGTACTTCTGTCTGTGGGGGTACGACGGCACGCTGGATCGCATCCACTACGCGCTTTACGAGAAGTGTCGCGAGCAGGCGGGACGCGAAGCCAGTCCCACCGCCGCCATCATCGACAGCCAGAGTGTGAAAAGCGCCGAAAAAGGCGGCCCCTGCATCGATCCGCCCGGGTTCGACGCGGGCAAGCTCATCAAGGGCAAGAAGCGGCATATCCTGGTAGATACACAGGGTCTGTTGCTGCACGCGATTGTTCATCCGGCCGATATTCAGGATCGCGACGGCGGCATCGTGCTGCTGTCCACGCTTTTCGGCCTTTTTCCTTTCCTGAAAAGGCTCTTTGCCGACAGCGCCTATGCGGGGCCTGTCTTTCATGCGGCGCTGGCCAAGATTCGAACGCAACTCGAAACCGAAATCGTCAAGCGTTCCGATTGCGCCAAAGGCTTCGTCGTTCTGCCGCGCCGATGGATCGTCGAACGTACAATCGCTTGGCTCAACCGTTGCCGCCGACTGGCCAAGGATTGGGAAAATCTCAACCTCAGCGGCCTGATCTTCCTGCGCCTCGCATCCATTCGCCTCATGCTCCGAAAACTCTGTAATCCTTGATGAACTTATGGGACGGACTCTTAGCGAATGCTTTGACGTTGATCAATTATACTTCGTGTTTCCCATCGATAATTTAGTTTTACTTATATTGGTTTGCAGTTTGACTTAGGCGTGATTACAATTTGATTTTTATCAAGTTGCCAATGACGGCGGGGGCCTAGCTTGCTAGCCTTCGCCGCAAGGCCCCGCCGGGGGAGAAAATCATGCGCCAATCCGACTGCAAGCTGATCCGCGCGCTGCCGCTGTTTCGCGCCATGAGCGACGCCAATTTCGAGAAACTGCTCGGCGCCGCCTTTCTGCAACGCTTTCCCCTGCACACCACCTTGATCAACGAGGGCGATTTGCCGGACTTTCTGCATATCGTGGTCGAGGGCTCGGTCGAAATGTTCAGCGCCCATAACGGGCACGAGACCACGATCGAGATCATGCGGCCGGTGACGACGTTCATTCTGGCGGCGGTGATCCGCGACGCGGTTTATCTGAAGTCGGCGCGCACGCTGACGCCGGCGCAGATCCTGATGATCCCGGCGCAGACCGTGCGCGACGTGTTCGACCGCGATGCCGCCTTCGCGCGCGCCATCGTGAGCGAGCTCGCCGAGCGCTATCGCGAGGTCGTGCGCTCGCTCAAGAACGAGAAATTGCGCACCAGCGCGGAGCGGCTGGCCAACTGGATCCTGAACGCCAATCACCAGCAAGGCGATCATCAGCGCATCGAGCTGGCGTTCGACAAGCGCACGCTGGCCTCGCGTCTGGGGATGACGCCGGAGAACCTGTCGCGCAACCTGGCGCTGCTGGCCAAATACGGCGTGAGCAGTTGCGGGCGCGAGATCGTCATCGAGGATTCATCGGCCCTGCAACGCTTCGCCAAGCCCAACGCCCTCATCGACGGGTAGCGCGAACCCGCTCCAGCACACGAGCCGATGGCCTCGTATCTCCGCGGCGCGCCATCGCCTGCAATTGGCGAAAGATCATGCGGCCTCGATCGCGCCGGCGAAGCGCCGTGGTCGCCTTGACCGCACTGAAGAAATATCCAATGCTTAATGAACAAATTGTCCACAATACGGACATAAGTCAGTGGCGCGTTTGAAGCCCGTTAATCGCGATGTCTCCGACGCGGCCGACGATGCGGACCGCTCCGCCGTCAAAAGTCTGCGCAAGGCGCTCGCGGTTCTTAATGCCGTTGCCGGCGCCGAACACCCGTTGAAAGCTAGCGAATGTGGCAATCAACGCCGGCATTGCGCGGCCGACCGCCTATCGTTTCGTGCAGACGCTGGTCGCGGCCGGCTATCTCACGCAAGACCCGGCCGACGGGCGATTGTCGGTGGGATTTGCCGTGCTGCCGCTGGCCTCGAGCCTGCTCGACCGCAACCGGATGCGGGTCGCCGCGCTGCCGCATCTGCAGTCGCTCGCACAGCAAACCGGCGAGCGCGCCAATCTCGGCATCCTCTATCGGGATCGCGTGATGTATGTCGCGGGCGTCGAAAAGCCCGCGCTGCCCACCATCTATTCGCGCTTCGGCAAGAGCGCTCCGGCGCACTGTTCGTCTCTCGGCAAAGCCATTCTGGCGTTTCAGCCGGAGACGGAGGTGCGCGCCCTGTTGACGCGCAAGCCGCTCACCGCCTTCACCCCGACCACCATCACCGACCACGCCGCTTTCGCCAAGGAACTCGCCGATACACGGGCGCGCGGCTATGCCATCGACCGCGCCGAGCATGTGCGCGGATCGTGCTGCGTGGCGGCGCCGATCTTCGACGCCAACAACCGGCCGATCGGCGCCATCGGCGTCAGCGGCCGCGACCTCGACCCGCTGGTCAAGCACCACGAGCTGGTGCGACACACCGCCGAAGTCATCTCTCATCATCTGCTCTAATCGAAACTCTTTCAGAGAAAGCGAAGCCGGAATCGCCATGGAAAAGCTGATCATTACCGTCGCCTGCGACTCGCGGACCTCCTATCCGATCAATCATTACTGCCCTCCGCAGGAAGATATCGAAGGGGTGGCACAACAGTATTTGGACGGCATTAAAGCCGGCGCGGCCATCGCCCACATCCACGGCATCCGCACCCTCGAAGAGTCGATGCAGGCCGACGGCCGCCAGGTGTCGCGCATGAATCAGGCGGGCTGGAAACGGCTGAACGACGCGATCCTGTCGCGCAGCGAGCCGGTGATGCAGTTCGGCGTCGCCAGCGCGCGCATCGAGGAGAAGGTCAAGCTGATGGGGCTCGGTCCCGACATGATGGCGGTCGCCTTCAACGCGCACGACGAATATTTCAATCCCGATCCGCAGTTTCCGCCCAAGCGCATGATGGCGATCCATCCGGTGGAGGAATTGCTCGCCTATGCCAAGGCCGCCGACGAGCACAGAGTGAAGCTCGAAGTCGAATGCTTCACCACCGGCGCGTTCTGGAATCTCGAATTCGTGCGCAAGCAGGGCTACCTGCAGAACGCCTACACGACGCTGTTCCTCGGCTGGCCCGGCGGCACCTGGACGCCGCCGACCGAAAAAGCCCTCATCTACATGGTCGATCACTTGCCGAAGAACTGCGTCTGGAACGTGAGCGTCATGAGCCCGCAGAAACAATGGGACCTGCTCTCGCTTGCGGTCTCGCTCGGCGGCCACGTCCGCGTCGGCTACGAGGACAATCCCTACATTGCGCCGGGCGAACTCGCCAAGAACAACGCCGTCCTGGTGGAGCGGATGGTGAAGATCGCACAGGGGCTCGGCCGCGATATCGCGACGCCGAAGGAGGCGCGTCGGATACTCGGCCTGAAGGCGCCTTGAGTGGCCGGTTTTGACACGATCATCATCGGCGCCGGTTCGGCCGGCTGCGTTCTGGCCAACCGGCTGTCGGCGCAATCGGCGTGCTCGGTGCTGCTGATCGAGGCCGGACGCGATACCGCGCCCGGCCGCGAGCCCGCCGATGTGCTCGATACCTTTGCCGCGTCCTATTACAACAAGGACTACATGTGGCCGGGCCTGAAAGCGCACTGGCGCACGCGCGATACCTCGCCGGCAACCGCCTTCGACCAGGGCCGCATCATGGGCGGCGGCTCGACCGTCATGGGCCAGATCGCGCTGCGCGGCACGCCGGACGATTACGACGAATGGGCAAGGCTAGGCGCGGCGGGCTGGGGTTGGAATGATGTGCTGCCGTATTTCCGCAAGCTGGAAACCGACTTCGATTTCCACGGCGACCTGCACGGCGACAGCGGCCCGATTCCGATCCGGCGCACCCCGCGCGCGCAATGGCCGCCGCTGTCGCGCGCCGTCGAACAATTCGCGCGCGAACATCAGACGCCGCACATTGCCGACATGAACGGCGATTTCCGCGACGGCCTCGGCTCGCTGCCGATGAGCAACACGCCGACGCGCCGCGGCTCGACCGCGATGGGCTATCTCGACGCCAGCGTGCGCGGCCGCAAAAACCTGACGATCATGACCGGCGCAACGGTCACCCGGTTATTATTCGACGGGCGGCGCGTCACCGGCGTCGCGGCGCTGGTCGACGGCGCCAGCCGCGATTTCCACGCCGCCGAGGTTCTGCTTTGCGCCGGCGCCATCCATTCGCCGGCCTTTCTGCTGCGCGCCGGGATCGGCCCGGCGGCCGAGCTGCGCGCGCTCGGCATCGGCGTCGTCGCCGATCGGCCCGGCGTGGGTCGCAATCTGCAAAATCATCCGCTGCTGTTTATCGCGGCGCATTTGCGCCGCGGTGCGCGTCAGCCTAACTCGCTGCGCCCGCATCCGATCAGTTGCTTGCGCTATTCCTCGCAGCTGCCGGCAGCGCCGCCGAGCGACATGTATATCGCCGCGCATAGCAAGACATCTTGGAGCGCGCTCGGCCAGCAAATTGCCACGTTCAACGCCACCATCTTCAAGCCGGCATCACGCGGGCGCGTGACGCTCGCGTCGGCGGAGGCTGCGCAGCCGCCGCGCATCGAATTCAATTTCGTCGGCGAGGAGCTCGATCTGCTTCGCCTGATGGGCGGCTTTCGCCGCATCGTCGCGCTGGTGTCGAGCGATTCCGTGCGCGCGCTGTGCACGACGGTATTCCCGGTGCGTTTCACCGATAAAATCCGCCAGCTTAACCAGCACACCCGCGCAAACGCGTTGAAGGCGGCGATCATCGGCGGCGCGCTCGATGCCGTTCCAGCGCTCGCCGATCTTGTTTTCGGGCAGTTGACCGGCCGCCGCATCGATCTCGCCGCACTTGCCGGCGACAACGAGGCGCTGGCGAACTACGTGCGCCAAAACGTGGCGGGCACGTTCCATGTCTGCGGCACCTGCCGCATGGGCAGCGCGGACGATCCCGGCGCCGTCGTCGATAATGCCGGCCGTCTTCGCGGCATCGAGGGCTTGCGCGTGGTCGACGCCTCGATCATGCCGGCAGTCCCGCGCGGCAACACTAATATCCCGACCATCATGCTGGCCGAGAAAATCGCCGCTGATATGTGCGCCGAACGCACGAATACCGTGGGGCAGTGCGATGACAAAAATTCGTACGATCGACTCCCACACTCACATCCTCACCGAAGAGGCGATGCGGCTGCTCGCCAAGCAGTCGCCCAAGGTGGCTCCGAAGCTCACGAATATCGACGCGCGCGGCGGCACGCTCGAAATCGACGGCAAGGTTGTGCAGCAGCCGCTGCCGCGCGAGATCTGGGACCTCGGTCTGCGCCTGCGCGACATGGACGCCAACGGTGTAGACGTTCAAGTGCTGTCGCCCAACGTGTTCACGTTCTTCTATGGCCACGAACCGGCGTTGACGTTAGCCTGCGCAGCCCTCCAGAACGAGGAGATCGCGGCGGTCGTGCGCCGCCATCCCGGACGCTTTCTCGGCCTCGGCGCCGTGCCGCTGCAGGCGCCGGAGGCGGCGGCCGATGAGCTCAAGCGCGCAATGACGCAGCTCGGCTTGCGCGGCGCCATGATCGGCACCCATGTCAACGGCCGCAATCTCGACGATCGCGCGCTCGACCCGTTCTGGGCCGAAGCGGAAAGGCTCGGCGCCTTCATCTTTGTGCATCCGTCGGCCGGCGCGGGCGCCGAACGCCTGGGCTCCTATTACATGAGAAATTTCGTGGGACTGCCGTTCGAGACCACGATTGCCGGCGCTAGTCTGGTGTTCGGCGGCGTGCTGGAGCGCTACCCGGCGCTTAAAATCTGCCTTGCGCACGGCGGCGGCTTCGTGCCGTACCAGGCCGGCCGCTTCCAGCATGCCTATGACGTCCGCCCGGAAGCCAAAGTGAACCTTCCCAACGGGCCCGCCGCTTCGATCGGCCGCCTCTACTTCGATACGCTGGTGCATTCCAAATCAACGCTCGAATTCCTCGTTGGCACAGCTGGGCCCGATCGCGTGCTGCTGGGCAGCGATTATCCGTTCGACATGGGCAACCTCGATTGCGTCGCCCGCGTGCGCGCTTTGTCGATCGAACCGGCGGCGCGCGATTTGATCCTCGGCGGCTATGCGCAGAGCGTTTTGGGCGAGCCCGCGAGAAGCCCGCATGCGTGAACGTCAATTTGGCACGACGGACTTGCGCGTTTCGCCGCTCGGACTCGGCTGCAACAATTTCGGCGCTCGGCTCGATGCGGCGGCGTCGCGCAGCGTCGTGCACGCGGCGCTCGATGCCGGCATCACCTTCTTCGACACCGCTGATATTTACGGAAAACGCGGCGGTTCCGAGTCGATCTTGGGCGAAGCACTCGGCGCCCGGCGCAAGGATGTGGTGCTGGTCACCAAATTCGGTTTGCCGATGGACGACGAAGGTAAACTCAAAGGCGGCTCGGCCCGTTATATCGCTACCGCGATTGAAGCGAGCCTCAAGCGTCTCAAGACCGATTGGATCGACCTCTACTATCTGCACCGGCCCGATCCGATGACGCCGATCGAGGAGACGCTGCGCGCGCTCGACGCGCTTATTGTGCAGGGCAAGGTGCGCTATATCGGGTGCTCGAATATGTCTGCTGCGCAGATCGTGGAAGCGCAGCGGGTCTCGCAGGCAAACGGGTTGAATCGTTTTGTGGTGTGCCAGGATCAATACAATCTGCTGTCGCGACAGATCGAAACCGAAATCATTCCGGCGCTGGAAAGCGCATCATCTTGCGCTGATACCTTATTTCCCGCTGGCGGGCGGCATGTTGACCGGAAAATACCAAGCCGGCGCGGTGGTTCCGATCGGCTCGCGCATGTCCTACCAGCGCTACTCCGATCGTTTCCTCAATGACGAGAATTTCCGTATCGTCGAAAGCCTGCGCGCGTTCTGCGCCGGGCGCGGCCGCTCGCTGCTGGAGCTGGCTTTCGGATGGTTGCTGTCGAAGCCTGTCGTCGGCTGCGCGATCGCGGGCGCCAGCACGCCGGCGCAAATCCATCAAAATGCAGCGGCGATCGGCTGGCGGCTTGATGCCGCCGAACTGGCGGAAGTCGATCGGCTTACGAGCAAGCAGAAGGAAGCGTAGCGAAAGCAGTCAAATCAACAAGCAACATGTTGGAGGAACGTCCATGTCGACAATCTCAGTAGCTCTGCGAGCGTTCCGGAAATGCCGGCTCACGGCGTTGTATCTCATGGTCGCGGCATTCGCCGCAATCTTGGCTGACAGCGCGCGCGCCGAATATCCCGATCACCCGGTCACCATCGTTTCATGCTTTCCGGCCGGCGGCGGCACCGATCTGGCGATGCGCTTGATCCATGTGGAACTCGGCAAAGCGCTGGGCCAGCCGGTGATCATCGAAAACCGCGGCGGCGCCGGCGGCTCGCTCGGCACCGGCGTGGTCGCCCGCGCGCCGGCCGACGGCTATACGCTGCTGGGTTGTTCCAGCGCGTTCGTGGTCAATCCGAGCCTCTACGCCCATGTCCCCTACGATCCGTTCAAGGATTTCGTCCCGATCATGGTGATCGGCGCATCTCCGAACGTCTTCGTCGTCCCGACGCAATCCAAGATTCAGTCGATGAAGGAACTGATCGAGAAGGCGAAGGCCAATCCGGGCAAGCTGAACTGGACGAGTCCCGGCGTCGGCACCACCCCGCAGCTCGCCGGCGAACTCTTGAAGATCAAGGCGGGGATCAACATGGTGCACATTCCTTACGCCGGCGCGGGTCCCGCCAGCACCGCCGTGCTCGCCGGCCTGGTCGACATGTATGCGGCCAATTACGGATCGCTCACCGGCCTGTTGAGCAGCGGCAAAGTGCGGCCGATTGCCGTGACCTCGAAGAAACGCTGGCCCGATCTGCCAAATGTGCCCACGCTCGATGAACTGGGCATCAAGGATGCCGAATCCGACACCTTCCAGGCTCTGTTTGCTCCGGCGGGAACGCCGAAGCCGATCGTCGACCGGCTCGCGAAGGAAATCGGCAAGATTCTCGCGCAACCGGAAATGAAGGCAAAATTCGCCAAGCTCGGCCTGCCGGTGCTCGCCGAAGGTCCCGATGTCTTCCGTGCGCGCATCGCGCGCGAAGTTCCGATGTACAAGGAAGTTATCGAAAAGGCCGGGCTGAAGATCAAATGATTGGCGAAAAGCGCGCCTGTTACGCCGGCACTTCGACGATGCGGCCGGTCTTGGCCGACTGCACGCTGGCGTCGAACACCGCCATGCCGTGCAGCACGTCGTCGTTGCCGACCGGGTAGGGGCGTTTGTCGCGGATGCAGCGGGCGAATTCGACCAATTCGGCCTTGAGCATGTTGAAGCCTTCATGCTCGACGATCTGGTCGGGCGGCGCCAGCACCGGGCCGGTGGGCGCCTGCTGCGATATCGGCACGAAGCGGAAATGCTGCAGCGCCGCGCCGCGAATTTCCGCCAAGCCCATCGAGCCATAGGCGCTGAAGCTGAAATTCGTGGCGGTCGCGACCGAACAGAAGATCGTGCCGGTGACGCCGCCGGCAAACCGCATCAACACGGTGGTGGTGTCGTCGGACGGGCCGTCGCCGTGCCGTCCGGTCACGCATTGCACGGCGCGCACCCGCCCGGCGAATTCGATCATCAAGTCCAGCGCATGCAGGCCGACCGCGGTCATCGCGCCGGCCGGCGCCTCGTCGGGATCGGCGCGCCAGTTATCGGACGGAATGAACGTCGACGTGCTGGTCGTATGCTGCGCCACCATGCCGACGATCTTACCCATGCGGCCGTCGCGCAGCCGCTGCCGCAGCTCGCCGAACGAAGGATGGAAACGGCGGCAGTAGCCGACCGCCAGCAAGACGCCGGCTTTTTGCGCCGCCGCGACCGCGGCCCGCGCGCTCGCATGATCGAGCGTAATCGGCTTTTCCACCAGAATGTGCTTGCCCGCCGCCGCCGCGCGCGCGATCTGCGCGGCGTGCTGGCTGTGCGGCGTGGCGAGCACGACGGCGTCGATTGCGGGATCGGACAAGATCGCGTCGAAATCGTCCACCAGACGCACGCCTTTTTCCCGGCAGAAATCTTCCGCCTTGGCGCGCGTGCGCGTATGGCCGAGGACAAAGCGGATGTCGTCGGCGCTGTCCTGCACCGAATTCACCAGCGAGCGTCCCCAGCGTCCCAATCCGATGATGGCTGCGCGGATCATGTCGGCTTGTTGTGCAGGGCTGGCTTCACGGCATGGAAATGCTAACGTGATGGCGCGCTCCCGACAACTTTTTAAAGTGAAACCGAGCCACCCGGAACGACGATGTTCATGAACGCGGCCATCATCGGCGTTGGCCAGTCGGCCTATGTGCGGCGTCCGCAATCCGGACAATCGGCGCACACCTTCATCCGCGACGCGGTCGTTGCCGCATTGCAGGACGCGAGCATCGACGCGAGCGAAATTCAGGGCATGGCGGTGACGTCGTTTTCGCTCGCCCCGGATACCGCCGTCGATCTTGCCTGGCGTCTCGGCCTGTCGCTGCGCTGGCTGTTGCAGGACACCAATGGCGGCTCGTCGGCAATGAACATGCTCGGGCACGCCCTGCGCGGGGTCGAGACCGGCGCGGCCTCGCCGATCCTGGTGGTAGCGGGCGACGCCACCGGCCTCGGCGGTTACGCCAAAATCGCCGCCAATTACAACATCGCGACGCGCGAGCATCTGGCGCCGCTCGGCCACGGCGGCCCGAACGGCGTCTATTCGCTGGTCACCACGCGGCAGATGAACAAATACGGGCTCAAGAAATCCGACTACGGCCATATGGCGATCGCGCAACGCGCCTGGGCGGCGAAGAATCCGTTCGCGGTCTATCGCGAGCCGCTGACCATGGAGGAATATCTCGCCGCGCCGATGGTGGCCGATCCGTTGACGCGTTACGACTGCGTGCCCGTGGTCGCCGGCGCGCAGGCGATCGTCATTGCGCATCCCGACCGCTGTCCGCGCGGGCGCGCGGGCGTGCGGGTGCGCGCCATCCGCAACAGTTTCAACTACGACAACCAGGAAGGCGACGGATTGGCGACCGGCATCAGCACTTTTGCCGAGCGAGCTATGGCAAGCGGCCGGCGCCCGCCCGCAAGATATCGACGTTGCCAGCATCTACGACGATTATCCGGCCATGGTGCTGGCGCAGCTCGACGATCTCGGCATGATCCCGGATCACGATCTCGCGGCCTTTGCGCGGCGCGAGATCGGCGAGAAGCGCAGGCCCATCAACACCTGGGGCGGCATGATGTCGGCCGGTCAGCCCGGCGGCCCGGCCGGCGGGCTCAACGGCATTTCCGAAGCGGTGCTGCAGTTGCAGCATCGCGCCGGCGAGCGCCAGGTAAAGGGCGCGCGCCGGGCGGTCACCACCGGCTACGGCATGACGCTTTATCGCTATGGCGGCACCGCCGCCGCGGCCATCCTGGAGCGCATGGAATGAGCGCGGGTGTCGGCATTTGGCGGTGCAAGACCTGCGGCGTCGGCTATTTTCCCGAGCGGCTGCTGTGCTCGCGCTGCCACGGCCACGATTTCGTGCCGGACCGCGTCAGCGAGGGCGTGATCGAGGAGGTCACCGTCATTCGCCACGTGCTCGGTCAGACCGATTGGCAGCCGCACCGCATCGCCAACGTGCGCACGCTCAACGGCCCACGCATCAGCGTGGGCCTGCGCGATAAGTCGGGGCCGGGGACGGTGATCGAACTATTCCAAGAGGGTAACGCGCCGTTCGGCGTCGCCAAAGCCGCGCCGTGACGCGCGTTATTCGGCGGCTTGCACCGCCGATTTCGGCCGCGCCTTGCCGCGTCACGCCGGCGGCGACGAAATCCGCGACCGCCTCGGCCGGATAGCCGAGCTGGCGCAGGATTTCCTCGGAATGCTCGCCCAGCATGGGGGCGTAGCGATCGATCGCCGGGCCGTCGTGGTCGAGCAAAATCGGATTGCGCACCGCGCGCATGGGACCGAGGCGGGGATGTTCGATATCTTTCACCACGCCGCGGGCGACGATCTGCGGGTCGTCGAACACTTGCTTGAAATTGTTGACGCAGGCGCAGGGCACGCCTGCCGCCATCAGAGCAGCCTCGATCTCCTTTGACTCGCGCGCGCATACCGCCGGCTCGACCAGCACAAGCAGCGCGTCTTCGTTGGCCTTGCGGCTCGCATAGGACACGAAGCGCGGATCGCTGACATGCGCTTCCAGGCCGAGGACTTCCATGAGATTGGCGAACAGCTGGTCGTTGGGCGTGCCGATCGCCAGATAGCGGCCGTCCTTGCATTCGAACAATTGATAAGGCGCATTAAGCCGGTGCCGGTTGCCGAGCGGCTGCGGGACTTTCCCGGTTTCCAGATAATCGGCCGCTTCCCATGCCGATGCCGCGATTGCCGTCTCGACCAGCGACACATCGGCGACGAAGCCTTCGCCGGTGCGGCCGGTGCCCACCAGACCGGCCAGTGTCGCATAGGTTGCGAATAGCGCGCCGAATACGTCCGCCGTCTGCACGCCCGGCCGCATCGGCATTTTTCCCGGTTCGCCGGTCACCGACAGCATGCCGGAAAACGCCTCGATGATCAGATTGACGCCGGCGCGGCGGCGATAGGGCCCGCTTTGACCGAAGCCGGAAACGGACGTGTAGACGATGCGGGGATTGATGGCCTTCACCTGCGCGGCGCCGAGGCCGAGCTTGTCGAGCGCGCCCGGCCGGTAGGCTTCGACCAGCACGTCCGACTGCGCCGCAAGCTTGAGCAGAATTTCGATCGCTTCCGGCCGCTTGAGATCGAGCACCAGGCTGCGCTTGTTGCGGTTGAGCGCGACGAAGCTGACGCTTTCGCCGTTGCGGATCGGCGGCGTCGCCCGCGCCATGTCGCCTTTCGGCGGCTCGACCTTGATGACATCGGCGCCCATGTCGGCGAGCAGCGTTCCGCACAGCGGACCGGCGATGAAATTGGCCATCTCGATTACCTTGATGCCTGCGAGCGGCTTTGCCATCGACGTTTCCTTGTGCGCGCGAAATTTGAAATGATGTCGTCACTATATCGACAAGCGGCAGAAGCGCGCAACGTGTCCGCAATGTGAACACGGCTCGCGCCCGCGCCTTGCTCCACACGGGCCGAAGTGTTTCACTCGATGCGCTGTCGAACTCCGGCAAGACGGAGAATGTAAAACGTATGGAGGAATGAGCCATGTGGAGGCGCGTGCGTGAATGGCTGTCGGTCGCCGGCGTGGCTGCGATTGCGATCCTCTCGTTCGGCAACGGACAAGTGCGCGCGGCATGGCCGGAACGCACGATCACGATCATCGCGCACTTCGCGCCCGGCGGAGCGAACGATTTGCTCGCCCGCCTGATCGCGAGCGAACTCGGACCGGCGCTCAAGCAGAACGTGATCGTTGAGAATCGTCCCGGCGCCAACGGCAATATCGGCCTGACCTATGCGGCGCACGCCGTGCCGGACGGCTATACGCTGGTCGTCGCCTCCGGCGTGGTGCTGATCAATCCGAGCATCCGCAAATCGGGCTACGATCCGATCAGGGATTTTGCGCCGATCGCTTATCTCGGCGCCTCGCCCAACGTCATCCTTACGCGGCCGGCCTCGGGCATCACTTCGGTCCAGGATCTGATCGCCAAGGCGAAAGCCAACCCGGGTAAGATCACTTACTCCAGCCCTGGCGTCGGCAGCACCTCGCAGCTCGCGGTCGAGCTGTTGAAGCTGCGCACCCAAATCAATCTCGTGCATGTGCCCTATCAGGGCGCGGCGCCGGCGGCGCAAGCGGCGATCGCCGGCACGACCGACCTCGCTTCCGTCGCCGTTGGCGGGATGATGGGGTTCGTCAAATCCGGCGCCCTGAAGGCGTTGGTGCAAACGGGCAAAGAGCGTTGGCCCGACATGCCTGACGTTCCGACCCTGGAACAGGCCGGCGTTCCCGACGCCGTGGTGGACACGACACAGATGCTGCTGGCGCCGGCGGGAACGCCAAAGCCGATCATCGACGAGCTTGCCGAAGTCGTCCTCAAGATCATGGCCAAGCCCGACGTGCACGAGCGCATGCTCAAGGCCGGGTTTGCGGTGCATGCGGAAGGCCCCGAGCAACTGCGGGCGCGCATCGCGCGCGAGGTTCCGATGTGGAAGGACTTGGCTGAGCGCGCCGGCATAAAAATCAATTGAGCGGCGGTCCGAGGCTGCGCGAAAAAACAAATGGAGAAGCGGCCATGTCATTGAACTTCATATCGGGCGGCTTGATTTGGCGCACGGCCGGCAGGGCATTTGCCGCAATCGCTATCGGCCTCATGAGTGTGTTCGCCGTTACTGCGGCGCACGCCGCGTGGCCCGAGCGAACGATCACGATCATCGTTCACTTCGCGCCCGGCGGCGCCAACGACTTGCTCGGCCGTCTCATCGCCGCCGAACTCTCGCCGATTCTTGGCCAAAGCGTGATCGTTGTGAATCGCCCGGGCGCCAACGGCAATATCGGTGTCGACGCGGCCGCGCACGCGGCGCCGGATGGCTATACGCTGCTCGTTGCCTCGGGTTCCGCACTGGTCAATCCCAGCGTGCGCAAGGTGCCGTACGATCTGGTGAAGGATTTCGAGCCGGTTGCCTATCTGGGCGCGTCGCCCAACGTCATCCTGACCAACTCGCAATCCGGCATTACCAGCATCGAGGATCTGATCGCCAAGGCGAAAGCCCAGCCGGGGAAGCTCAATTTCGGCACCCCCGGTGTCGGCAGTACTCCGCATATGGCGATGGAGCTGTTGATGGCGAGCGCGGACATCAAGCTCGTTCACGTGCCATTTTCTGGCTTAGGCCCCGCCGTCACGGCAATGCTGCAAGGCACGACGGATATTACGGCTGTCACGGTCGCCGGCGTGATGGGCTACATCAAAGCCGGTACCGTCCGCGCGCTTCTTCAGACCGGCAAGGAGCCGTGGCCCGAGCTTCCGGATGTTCCGACCATCGAAAAAGCCGGCATCAAGGACGCCGCGTCCGAAACCGTCCAGATTGTGCTGGCGCCGGCAGGTACGCCAGAACCGATCCTCGCCCGCCTGGAGAAGGAAATCGTCGCCATCATGAAGCGGCCAGACGTGCGCGATCGCATGTTGAAAGCCGGCTTCCATACGGCGCCCGAAGGTCGCGCCTATCTTCGCGATCGATTGAAGTTCGAGCTCGCGTTGTGGCGGAAGGTGGCTGAACGCGCGGGCATTGCGGCGAAATAGCTCTCCCGCTGGTTTGCGCTAGATCAACACCGGGCCCTGCGATTTGGCTAATCTTTCGTGCCCGCGCCCTATGAAAGCAAATTTGCATGGGGGGATGTCATGTCCAACACCTATGACGCAGACCATCGCTGGCGCAATATGTGCGCGATGCTCGATCGGCTGGGTCTGGACGCAGCGGCGCTCGCCCATGGCCGTTTGGCCAGCGATCTGCGTTTGGCGGTGACCAATTGCCAGTCCTGCAATGCGGATCAAGTCTGCCAGGAATGGCTGGTGCGCGCGCCGGAATCGATCGATAAGCCGCCGGCCTTCTGTCCCAACGCGGAACTGTTCGCCTCCGTGCGCGAGCTGATTGAGCGCGGCGCCGACTAGGCTCCGAAATCAAGCAATTTCAATAGCTTGTTTTGGCGATCTGGGCGAATTGGTCGGCGCCGGCCGCAATTCAAATTGCGGCAAATCAATACGGCATCGTTCGCCCAGCGCTATTTTGCGGCCGCTCGATAGGGAATTTGTTGATGTTCCAAATTCGTATCCATGGACGCGGCGGTCAGGGTGTCGTCACCGCGGCGGCGGTTCTCTCGGTCGCGGCGTTCCTCGAGCAGGAATACGCGCAGGCCTTTCCCAGTTTCGGCTCCGAGCGCATGGGCGCGCCCGTCGTTTCCTTTTGCCGCATCGACAGCAAGGAAATCCGGCTGCGCGAGCCGATCGTCGCGCCGGACGCGTTGATCGTGCAGGACGTGACGCTGTTCAAGGCGATCGACGTTTTTCAGGGCCTCAAGGACGAGCGGCTATCTTCTCGTCAACACCAACCAGAGCTTCGCCGATCTCCATCTTGACGCGCTGGTCGCCAAACTGCCGGCCGGCCATGCCGTCACGGTGCCGGCAACCGAACTCGCGCTCAAGCACATCGGCCGTCCGGTGCCCAACGCGGCACTGCTCGGCGCCTTTGCGGCGCTTACCGGCGTGGTCCGGCTCGAATCGGTCGCCAAAGCGATCCGCGAGGAGTTCCCCGGCAAGATCGGCGACGCCAATGTTGCCGCCGCCACCGAGGCGCACGATGCGGTCACCGCGCGGGTCAAATCGGCGGCGTGAGGAAGATGCGATGCTGAAGCAAGTCGAAGGCTCCCACTCCACCGCCGAGGCCATCGCCTTGTGCCGCCCCGAGGTCGTCTGCGCCTATCCGATCACGCCGCAGACCCATATCGTCGAAGGGCTCGGCGAGATGGTGAAGTCGGGCGAGCTGAAGAATTGCGAATTCATCAATGTGGAATCCGAATTCGCCGCGCTTTCGGTCGCCATCGGCGCCTCGGCCGCCGGCGCGCGCGCCTATACCGCGACCGCCAGCCAGGGCCTGCTGTTCATGGCCGAAGCGGTCTACAACGCCGCCGGTCTTGGCCTGCCGATCGTGATGACGCTCGGCAACCGCGCGATCGGCGCGCCGATCAACATCTGGAACGATCATTCCGACGCGATGTCGATGCGCGACGCCGGTTGGCTGCAGCTGTTCGCCGAATCCAATCAGGATTCGATCGACCTGCACATTCAGGCGTTCCGGCTGGCCGAGGAACTGTCGATGCCGGTGATGGTCTGCGTCGACGGCTTCATCCTCACGCACGCCGTCGAGCGCGTGGACATGCCGAGCCAAGCCGACGTCGACGCCTACCTGCCGCCTTACGAACCGGTGCAGGTGCTCGACCCGGCGTCGCCGATTTCGATCGGCGCCATGGTGGGGCCGGACGCCTTCACCGAAGTGCGCTTTTTGCAGCACTACAAGCAGACGCTGGCGCTGCGGCTGATCCCCGAATTCGCCGCCGAATTCAAGACGCGCTTCGGACGCGATACCGGCGGGTTGCTGCGCACCTATCGCGCCGAGGATGCGGAAATGCTGGTGGTCGCCATGGGTTCGATCAACGGCACCATCAAGGACACTATCGACGAGATGCGGGATGACGGCTTCAGCATCGGGCTCGTGACCATCGTCTCGTTCCGGCCGTTCCCGACCGAGGCGCTGCGCCGGCTGCTGGCCGGCCGCAAACATGTGGTCGTGATCGAGAAGAGCTTCGCCGTCGGCATGGGCGGCCAGCTCGCCAACAATGTCGATCTGGCCTTGCGCAATACGCCGGCAGCACCTCAGGTCCATTCGGTGGTCGCCGGACTGGGCGGGCGCTCGATCACGCGGGCTTCGCTGCATCGCGTGTTCCGCCGCGCCATGGCGCAGCCCTGGGAGGGCGCGCATTTCCTCGACCTCAATGAAGAAATCATCGGCAAGGAACTGCACCACGTCCGCAAGGTGCGCCGTTCCGGGCCGACCGCCGAGAACCTGCTGCGCCGGCTCGAGCAGGCCGCGCAGGCCCCGGCCGCGGAGTAAAGGTACGATGACCGATCAGACCGCAACCGCCGCCACCCAGAAGCTGCGCTTCTACCAGAAGGGAACCTTCACCGTCGGCAACCGGCTGGTGCCGGATACCGAGCGTTCGGTGCAGGCTTCGATCGATCGCGTCGAACGCGCTCACCTGCGGGCATCGCGCCTGCCAGGGCTGCGGCGAGGCGCTCGGTGCGCGCTACGCCATGGACGTCGCCATGCGTGCCACCGGCGGCAACCTGATCGCGGTCAACGCGACCGGATGCCTGGAAGTCTTCACCACGCCCTATCCGGAAACCTCGTGGCAGATGCCCTGGCTGCATTCACTGTTCGGCAATGCCGCGGCGGTTGCCACCGGCGTGGCCGCGGCTATGCGGGTGAAGGGGCGTCCGGAAGTGCGCACGATCGCCCAGGGTGGCGATGGCGGCACCACCGATATCGGATTTGGCTGCCTGTCCGGAATGTTCGAGCGCAACGACGACGTGCTCTACATCTGCTACGATAACGAAGGCTACATGAACACCGGCGTGCAGCGCTCCTCGGCGACGCCGCCAACCGCGCGCACCGCGACCACGCCAGCGCTCGGCCCGGAGCCCGGCAACGTGTTCGGCACCGGCAAGAGTTTGCCGCGCATCGCCGTTGCCCACGGCATTCCCTATGTCGCGACCGCGACCGTCGCGGACTTGCATGATCTCGAGCGCAAGGTGATGAAGGCGATGGGCATTCACGGCGCGCGCTATATCCACATTCACGTGCCATGCCCGCTCGGCTGGGGCTCGGCCTCGCACGACACCATCCGTCTGGCGCGGCTCGCCGTCGAATGCGGGCTGTTCCCGGTGTTCGAAGCCGAGCACGGCGCCGTCACCAACAGCCGTAAGATTCGCCGTCCGGTTCCGGTCGACGAATATCTCAAGCCGCAGCGGCGGTTCGCGCATTTGTTCAAGGATGCCGCCGGCGCCGCGCGCCTCGCGCACTTGCAAGCCATCGCCGACCACAACATCGTCGAATACAAGCTGCTTGGGACTGAAGAGGACGCGTGATGAAACACCCGTTCGCCATCACGCTCGATCGCGGCAGCAGCCTGGTCAATCTCACCGGCTCCTGGCGCACCATGCGTCCGGTCTATGTCGACCGGTTGCCGCCGTGCAATCATGCCTGTCCGGCCGGCGAAAATATTCAGGCCTGGCTCTACCACGCCGAATCCGGCGACTACGAAAAGGCCTGGCGCGTACTAACCCAGGACAATCCGCTCCCCGCCGTGATGGGGCGGGTCTGCTATCATCCCTGCGAAGACAGCTGCAATCGCGCCAAGGTCGACGAAGCGGTCGGCATCAATTCGGTCGAGCGCTTCCTCGGCGACGAGGCGATCAAGCGCGGCTGGAAATTTGCGCCGCCGGAAAAGGAAACCGGCAAACGCGTTCTGGTGGTCGGCGCCGGCCCGTCCGGACTTTCCGCGGCCTACCATCTGCGCTGCATGGGCCATCGCGTGACCATCCAGGACGCCGGGCCGGCGGCCGGCGGCATGATGCGCTTTGGCATCCCCAAATACCGGCTGCCGCGCGACGTGCTCGACGCGGAAGTCAAGCGCATTCTCGATCTCGGCGTCGAACTCAAGCTCAACGCCAAGGTCGACAACATTCTTGAGACGATGAAGGCCGGCAAATTCGACGCGGCATTCCTCGCCGTCGGTGCCCATATCGGCAAGCGCGCCTATATTCCGGCCGGCTCGGCGTCGAAGGTGCTTGACGCCGTCACCCTGCTGCGCTCGATGGAAGGCGAGGACAAGCCGCTGCTCGGCCGCCGCGTCGTCGTCTACGGCGGCGGCAATACCGCGATCGATGCCGCGCGCACCGCCAAGCGCTTGGGCGCGACCGAAGCGATCATTGTCTATCGCCGCACCCGCGACCGCATGCCGGCGCACGACTTCGAGGTCGAGGAGGCCTTGCAGGAAGGCATCATGATGAAATGGCTCTCGACCATCAAACGGATGGACGAGGGCGTACTCACCGTCGAGAAAATGCAACTCGACGACAAGGGCTTCCCGCAGCCGACCGGCGAATTCGAGACGCTTGAAGCCGACTCGCTGGTGCTCGCGCTCGGTCAGGACGTCGACTTGTCGCTGCTCGACGGCGTGCCCGGATTGGAGATCAAGGACGGCACGGTGCAGGTCGCTTCCAACATGATGACCGGACACGCCGGCATCTTCGCCGGCGGTGACATGGTTCCCTCCGAGCGCACCGTTACGGTGGCGGTCGGGCACGGCAAGAAGGCGGCGCGCCATATCGACGCCTGGCTGCGCGGCTCGACCTACACGCCGGCGGAAAAGCATGAGCTCGCGAGCTTCGACAAGCTCAACACCTGGTATTATGCCGATGCGCCCAAGACGGTGCGGCCGATGATCGAGACCGCCCGCCGGCAAAGCACCTTCGAGGAGGTGCAGGGCGGCCTCGACGAGACCAATGCACTCTACGAGGCGCGCCGCTGCCTTTCCTGCGGCAATTGCTTCGAGTGCGACAACTGCTACGGCGTTTGCCCGGACAATGCGGTGATCAAGCTCGGCCCCGGCAACCGCTTCAAATTCAATTACGATTATTGCAAGGGCTGCAGTCTTTGCGCCACCGAATGCCCGTGCGGCGCCATCAAGATGGTCCCGGAATCGATCTGACGCGGCATTGTTGTCTTGCTGATTAAGCCGCTATGCTGGCCGCATAGCGCCGGAAACGACGACATGACGCAATCGACGCGAAGCTATCGGGATCTGCACGAGCATCTGCAGGTTTTGCAGAAGCGCGGTCTCTTGCGCACCATCGACCGCCCGATCGACAAGGACAGCGAATTGCATCCGCTGGTGCGCTGGCAATTCGTCGGCGGTCTCGATGAGGAAAACCGCAAAGCCTTCCTGTTCACCAACATCGTCGATGCGCGCGGGCGCAAATACGACATGCCGGTCGTGGTCGGCGCCATCGCCGCCAATCCGGAAATCTACAGCATCGGTATGGATGCCAAGGTCGAGGACATCCAGGCCAAGTGGGACACGGCGATCGCCAATCCGATCGAGCCGCGGCTGGTCAACGAGGCGGTCTGCCACGAGGTCGTGATCGAAGGCAAAGAGTTGCAAGGCGAAGGCCACGGGCTCGATATGCTGCCAATCCCGGTCTCGACGCCGGGCTTCGACTCGGCGCCGACGCTGACCGCGACCAACGTCATCACGCGCGACCCGGAAACCGGCATCCAGAACATGGGCACCTATCGCGCGGCGTTGAAGGCGCCCGACCGGCTGGTGGTGCGCATGGCAACGCGCGTCGGCGGTGCCGGCGGCTATCAGCATTATCTCAAGTACCAGAAGCTAAGGCAGCCGATGCCCTGCGCCATCGTGCTCGGTTGCCCGCCTTACGTCGCCTTCATGGGTCCGCAGAAGCTGCCGATCGGCGTCGACGAATTCACCGTCGCCGGCGGTCTCGCCGGCGCGCCGATCAACGTGGTGCGCGCGCGTAGCGTCGACCTGCTGGTGCCGGCCGAATCCGAGCTGGTCATCGAGGGGTTGATCGACACCGTGTGGCTCGAGCCGGAAGCGCCATTCGGCGAGTCGCACGGCCACGTGGCGCTCGAGGAATTCAACATGCCGATGCAGGTGACCGCCATCACCCATCGTAAAAAGCCGGTCATCCCGTCCTACATCAGCCAAGTGGCGCCGTCGGAATCGAGCGTCATCAAGCGCGTCGCCTATGAGCCGCTGTTCCTGTCGCACTTGCGCAACACGCTCGGCATCCGCGGCGTCAAGAAAGTCGCCCTGCACGAGCCGCTCACCGGCCTACTGCGCGTGCTCGTCGTCACGATCGAGAAGGGCCTGTCGCGCACGGAAGTCTGGCGCGCGTTGCGCGGCGCCGCGTTCTTCAAGGCCGATTGCGGCAAGATCTGCATCGCGGTCAACGAAGACATCTCCGCCGACAATGCCGATGCGCTGCTGTGGGCGATGGCCTATCGCATGAACCCGGCCGAGGATCTGCAAGTGGTGCCGCATCGCGGCCAGGGCCACGGCCCCAAGCGCGAGCACGACCAGGAAGAGGACTCGACGCTCTTGATGGACGCCACCATGAAGGGCGACATGCCGCCGCTCGCGCTGCCCAAGCAGGAATACATGGAGCGGGCCAAGGCGATCTGGGCCGAACTCGGTTTCGAGCCGTTGCGCCCGCAGCCGCCCTGGTTCGGCTATTCTCTGGGGGATTGGCTGCCGCAGTGGGACGAGGCCGCCAAGCGGGCGGCGCTCGGCCGCTATCTCGAGAACGGCCTGATCAGCGCCAAGCAGAAGCGCAAGGGGCTCAAGCCGGAAACCAAGTTCCGGCCCGATCAAGGCGGCAACGGCAAAGGTTAGGCATGGCCAGCGAAGAACTGTCATTCGTATATTTTCCAGAGAATTACCGCTGGTCGCATGGCCTCCTGATCGGTCTGAACATGGCGCCCTGGGGCGGCGCCGAAATCGGGGAAGTCCATCGCATCGGTCTGCGCCTCAAGGACCGCGTCGGCGACGACGACGCCTGGTTTCGCGAATGGACCAGGGAAGCACGCACCGTCGAGGACCGCGGCCGCGAGCGCATCGCGCAGGGCCACGGCTTAAGCGGCGCGAAATATCTGCAGCGCGCAAGCGCCTACTATCATGTCGGCGAACGCTTCCTGCAGCCGAAGAGCCGGGAAGGTAATGACGCCTATATGCGCGGCGTGCACTGCCTGCGCGACGCCGCCGGATATTTCAAGCGCCCGAAGCTCGAACATGTCGAGATCCCCTATGGCAAGACCAGCCTGCCGGCGATCTATGTCCATGCCGAGCCGGCGAACGGCGGCGGCAAGGTGCCGGCCATGGTGTTCTTCGACGGGCTCGATGTCACCAAGGAGATTCAATATCACAAGGGAATAGCCGACCTCGCCGAGCGCGGCATCGCCTGTCTGATCGTGGACGGTCCGGGCAATGGCGAGAGCATTCGCTTTCGCGATCTCTATCTGCGTCACGATACCGAGGCCTATGCGACGCCGGTCTACGAATGGCTCGCCGCCCGGCCCGAGATCGATCCCGGGCGGATCGGCGTGATGGCGATCAGCCTCGGCGGCTACTACGCCCCGCGCGCGGCGGCGTTCGAGCCGCGCTTTGCCTGCTGCATCGCCTGGGGCGCGCAGTGGGACTACCAGAAAATCTGGCGCGAGCGCTTCGAGCGGATGGCGCGAGCCGAGATGCCGTCGCTCTCGGTCGCGGCGCGGCATATCTCATGGGTGCTGAACGCGTCCAGCCAGCAGGAGGCGATCCGCTTGCTGGCGCCGTTCAAGCTCGACGGCGTGGTGCAGAAGATCACCTGTCCGTTCCTCTTACTGCACGGCGAGGGCGACGAGCAAATCCCGCTGGTCGAGGCGCAGAAGTGCTTCGACGCCGTCGGCTCGAGCCGCAAGACCTTCAAGCTCTTCACCCGCGAGGAGGGCGGCTATCACCACTGCCAGATCGACAACCAGAGCATCTGCGCGACCTATATGTGGGACTGGCTCGAAGAGGTGTTGGAGCCCGGGCGGTAGACGCTGCTTCGCGCGCGCAGCGCACGAATTAACATTAACGCTTTAACTTAATGAGTGACGCTCGTTGCAGCGGTCACTGCGTCCGCTAGATTGCATTTTACGAGTTCATTGGTTGCGCTTTTTTGAGGAGCAAGACATGGCGAAGACCTTGGTGGCACTCGGCGCCGCGGTGGCAATTAGCGCGGCTGCATTCACACATTCCACCCCTGCAGCGGCTGAGCCATGGGTTGCGCCCGCGGTTGCCGGATCGTTTGTCGCAGGGGCGGTATCGTAGGGGCGGCGGTCGCTTCCTCGCCCTGCTATGGCGGCTACTCCAGCGGCGTTGACTGTTTCGGCAACCCACTGCGCGGATTGTTTACCGGCGGCTTTGGCGGCAACTGCGGATGCGGGTCCTACAGCTATCGGTCATATGGTCCGACGACCTATTACACCGAGCCGGCGCAGCCCTACGTGCAGCCGTACTATCATCATCGCTATACGCATCCTTTCATGCGGCCTTCCTATCGGTTCCACTACCGGCACTTTTACCGCCCCTACGTACGGCACGACTTTACCGCTACGTACGGCACGACTATCACCGCTACGGAGCGTATCGGCCGCATGACCGTGCCCACAATCGGCGCTGGTGATGGTGACCGTGCAAAAACGCGGGCATGGCGATATAGTCCCGCCTAATAATCATCGGCGAGGCCGCCTGCATTGGCGGCCTCTTTGTTTTCTTAATCAACAATCCGCCATCGCCGGGTGACGCTGTTTTTCAAGCGCGTCACTGGTTGACGTGAATATTGTTGTCCTTGATCACCTTGCCCAGCGGGCGATTTCGCTCTTGAGGAACTTTTCGCCCGCTGCCGGCGTGCGTATGTCCTTCGGAAACGCCTCCACGCCGGTGTCGTGCCACTGCTCGAGGACTCCCGGATCGTTGGCGACGTCATTGATCGCAGCGTTCAACGTCTTGACGATCGCGTCCGGGGTTTTCGACGGGGCGAATAGGCCTTGCCAATAATAGATCGCGAATTTCGCTCCCAGCACGTCGGCCATGCTGTCGGCATGGGGGAATTCCGGCATCTTGCCTTTCTGCGTGACGGCAATGGCCTTGAGCTTGCCGGCGTTCACCAGCGGTAACAGTTGCTGCGGCGTGCCGATCATGAAATCGACGTGGTTGCCGAGGAGATCGGTCACCACCAGGCACGCCGCCGCGATAGGGAATCTCGTCGAACTTCAAATTGGTGACCTGGGCGAAAAGCCGCGACGTCAAGTGCCCGGTGGTGCCAAAGCCCGGCAACGCCTCTTTCAGACGTTGCTTTTTCATCAGCGCCATGAACTCCTCGAGCGAGTTCGCCTCCAGGCCCGGGCGTCCGACCACGACCAGCGGGTTGCGGTTGATCATGATCACGGTCTTGAAG
>CAVRUP010000024.1:0-187687 GCA_963724335.1 uncultured Alphaproteobacteria bacterium
GCCGTTAGGCCTGCTTCTCCGGCGTGCGCACCACCAGCCCGTCGAGTTCGTCGGACACCTTGATCTGGCACGACAGCCGCGAATTCGCCCGCACGTCGTAGCCGAAATCGAGCATGTCCTCCTCCATCGGCGAGGGCTCGCCGGTCTTGGCGCGCCAGGCCTCGTCGATATAGACGTGGCAGGTGGCGCAGGCGCAGGCGCCGCCGCATTCGGCCTCGATGCCGGGAATATTGTTGCGGATCGCGGTCTCCATCACGGTCGCGCCGTTCTCGGCCTCGACCGTGCGGGCGGTGCCGCTGGAATCGATATAAGTGATCTTCGCCATGACGGACGGGTGCGGGAAAACGCGCCGGAATTAGCGCCAAGCGGCGCCCCGTATATAGTCATTCCGCCGGCGACGCTATCCCTCCGACGCGCCCAGCAGGGCGGCGATTTCCGCGCCGGCATGGTCGATGGCCGAGGCAAGCCGGCCGATCGCGCTCTTGTGCGCGGCGGCGCCGGCGGCGTGCTCGACCGCCGCCGCGGCGCGTTCCACCCCGGTTGCGCCAATGCTGGCGGCCGAGCCTTTCAGCGTATGCGCGAGCGTGGCCACCACCGCCGGTTCCGCGATCTGCATGCGCGCGAGCAGCAGGTCGGCTTGCCGGTCGAACAGTTGCAGCACCTCGCGCTCGAGGCTGCGGTCGCCGAGGCTCATGCGCGAAAGCTGGGCGCGGTCGATTGCCGCAGCCGGCGCTGCCGGCTCCTGGTCGACGATCTTGCTCGCGAGTTGCGCCATGAAACCTCCCGGGGGCTCTGGCGGCCCCTTCCGTTGCCGCGCAGTGTGACCCGGGCGGGACCAAAACCCGGTAAATGCGCAGGGCCGCCGCTGGCCGCCTTTGCGTGCCGTAGTTAATGGGCGCTCAAATCCCGCCCGTGCGCGGCGGAAATGCCATGGTTAATAGGAAGTTAACGATGATGAAAAAGTCCTTAATCTCGCGGTTTCTTTCGCAATGCCAAGCCGATAGGATGGCCGGCCCGCGATATAAAGTGTGCTTGCGCTAGCCGCGGCTGCTCGAGGTTCCCGCTCCGCGGCGCGGCCCGCGCAAGGCGACGGTTCGCGCCGCAATTGTTCGGCGTAATGACGAGGCGACCACCGAATGGCGAATATCCCGCAGAAATCCTCGGACCTGACCGAAGACGCCCTCCAAGCCATCCAGGAAGCGATCGGCGCCGCCCAACCGGAGCGCCGCGCCCAGCCGGCCGGCGCCGGCGATCGCGCGCAAGTCCCGCCGCCGGCGGCCGACGACCTGTTCATCGAGCCGCCGCAGACCGAGGCCTGGGATTCCGACGGCAGCCTGACGCGCCGCGCCGCCAATGACGACCGCGCCAATCTCGGCCAGATGCTGCAGGCCATGCAGCGCCGTTCCGGGCGCCTGCCTTTGGTCGTCGCCAGCCTCGCCGCCCTCTTCTGGACCGCCGGCGGCCTCGCCGCCGCTTATCTCTACCGCGGCGAATTGCAGGCCCTGTTCGCGACCCCGCGTCTCGGCATTATCGCCGCCGATCGGGCTTATCGGCGCCATCGCGGTGCCGGTGATCTTTTTCTACGTGCTCGCCCTCATGTTCCGCCGCTCGCAGGACCTGCACCTGGTCGCCCGCGGCATGGCCGAGGTGGCCATTCGGCTGGCGCAGCCGGAGACCGCCGCGGGCGAAGAGATCGTGACGGTCGGCCAGGCCATCCGCCGCGAAGTCGCCGCCATGGGCGACGGCGTCGAGCGCGCGCTGGCGCGCGCGGCCGAGTTGGAATCGCTGGTGCACAATGAAGTCTCGGCACTCGAACGCGCCTATAACGACAACGAAGTGCGCATCCGCGACCTGCTGAGCGAACTCACCAACCAGCGCGAGATGCTGGTCAACCAGGCCGAGCACGTGCGCAACGCCATCGCCAGCGTCCACCTCGATCTGTCGCACGACATCACCTCGGTCGGCGATCTGGTCGCCGACAAGGTCAGCGAAGTCGCGCAGCGCGTCACCCGCTCGCTCACCGAGAAGGGCGAGCACATCACGCTCGCGCTCGGTCATGTCGGCGACAGCATGATCGACACGCTGACCGAGCGCGGCTCGACCTTGCTCGACCGGCTGGAGACCACCAGCGACCGCGCCAGCACCGCCATCTCCTCGGCCAGCGACCAGCTGACCAACAGCCTCCATTTCAAGGCCGAAAACGTCCACACCGAATTCGCCGACCTCGCCGCCCGCCTGCAGCAGATGATGCAGACCCGGCTCGACCAGGTCGCGCAGGGCTTCGCGCAGAAGGCCGCCGCCACCATCGAGAGCATGGCGAGCCGCTCGCAGGCTTTCAACGACACGCTCACCCGAACCGGCGGCCAGATGGCCGAAACCATCGCCGCCCGCGCCGAGCAAGTGAACACCACGCTGCGTTCGACCGGCGACGCGCTGGCGCTCGACTTGAGCCAGCGCGGCAACGAGGTGGTCGGCAAGCTGGAGGAGACCGGCGCGCGCATCACCGATACCCTGGTCAGCCGCGGCGACGCGGTGGCCGACAACTTCCGCCAAAACGCCGAAGCCCTGGCGCAGCTCATCAGCAACCGCGGCGACGCGGTCAAGAACATGCTGGCCGCGCGCCTGCAGGCCTTCGAGGACATGTTCAACCACGGCGGCACCGCGCTCACCGAGAAGGTCGCGCGCAACTCCACCACGCTCGGCAGCCTGATCACCCGCCACATGGCCGAGTTCGACCGCACCGTGAAAACCTATGGCGGCGAACTGGTGGAGCGCCTGGGCCAGCGCACCCAGGATGTGTCCGAGGCGATGCGCAATTACGTCGATACGTTCGATCAGCGGGTGACCACCCGCGCCGGCGAGCTCACCGGCTCGATCGACGTGCGGCTCTCGCAGTTCGAAGAGACCCTCGGCACCCGCGTGTCCGACCTCACCACCCGACTGACCGACGGCGGCAACCGGATCGTCGACACGCTCGACGGCCGCATCGGCGCGGTCTCCGGCATCATCACCACGCGCGGCACCGAGGTCGCCGATGCGATCGGCGCCAAGATCGCCCACATCGACCAGACCCTGGGCGCGCGCGCGCTCGAAGTCGCCGACACGCTCGATGCCCGCGTCACCCGTTTCGAGGATCTGCTGGTCGGGCGCGCCGAGACCGTCACCAATCAGCTCGAGGCCCGCACCAAGGCCGCCGCCGACGCGCTGCATGCCCGCCTCGACCAGCTCGGCCAATCGATCAAGACCAATTCGGCGGACGCCGAACGCTCGCTCGGCCAGCTCGCTGCCTCCACCTCCGAGTCGCTGCGCAACAGCGCCGGCGAAGTCGAGCGCCGGCTCACGGACGTGAGCGCCGAGGTCGCCCGCAACTTCGTCGGCAAGGCCGACGAGATCACCGAGGCGGTGAGCCGGCGCACCAACGAGCTCGCAGCCGTGCTGTCCGACAAGAGCGGCGGCGTGCTCGCCGTCATCACCGAAAAGGGCCAGCAGTTCGCCAGCGACCTCACCAAGGCGACCGACGAGGCGGTGAAGTCGATCGGGGAAAAGGGCTTCGGCTTCACGCGCGCGATGCTGGACAACAGCGCCGAAATCTCGCGCATGATAACCAGCGCCAGCGAAACCGCCTCCAACGCCGTCACCCGCAGCCTCAACGATCTGCACGGCACCGCGCAGCAGGCGATCGAGCAGTCGAAATCGACGGCGACCGCCACCGTCAGCGAGATGCTGGAAACGCACAACATGCTGCGCGCCGACACCACCGCCCTGTTCGAGCGGCTGCGCGAAGCCAACATCATGTTGCAGGAAGTGCTCTCCGGCTCGCACGCCAACATGAGCGCGCTCGAGAACACGCTGGTGCTGCGCGTGTCGGAATTCGTCACCGCCATGAACGAGGTCACCGGCGCGACCGGCGCGGTCACCGACCGGCTGGAAGGCAACGTCACCGACTTCCGCGAAGTCACCGCGCGGGTCATCGCCGATCTCGGCCAGCTTGGCATTGAGTTCGCCGCCCATGGCCGCGACCTCGCCGGCGCCGCCGAGCAGATCGACGGCAGCAACCGGCGCACCGCCGACGGCATCGACGAGCGCCGCGCCACGCTCAATTCGCTGGTCGCCGCGCTCGACCAGCGCACCGAGGACCTCGACCAGCGGCTCAAGCGCTTCTCCGGCCTGCTCGAGGATTCGCTCGAGGCGGCATCCGCGCGCGCGCGCGACATCGCCCGCGTGGTGTCGGAATCGACCGCCGAGGGCAGCCGCGCGATCAGCGAGCAATACGACCGCGTGCGCGAACAAGCCGAGGACGAACGCCGCCGCACCGCCGAGGCGATGCGCTCGGTCTACGAGCAGACCGCCGGCGACACCCATGCGATGTTCAGCGACGCCAATCAGCGTTTCGCCGAGACCGTGCAGGACATGAAGCGGATGGCCGCCGAAATGCAGCGCGAGCTCGAAACCGCGCGCGCGGAAATGCACCGCGAACTCGAGGCCACGCGCAGCGAACTGCACCGCGGCATGTTCGAGCTGCCGCAGGAGACCGCCGAAAGCGCCGCGCAAATGCGCCGCGTCATCGTCGACCAGATCGAGGCGCTGGCCGAGCTCAACCGCATCGTCGCCCGCCACGGCCGCAATCTCGACGCGGTCGAGCCGCGTCGTCCGCCGCGCGAGGACCTTTCGCTCGCCGCCGCCGGCGCCCGCAGCGAACCCGCGCCGCGCCCGGCTCCGCGCAGCGAGCCTGCGCCGCGCCCGGCTCCGCGCGGCGACCTCGGCGGCTTCGCGCCGCCCGCCCGCCGCGCCGAAGCGCCTGCGCCGAACCCGCCCGCCAGCGCCACCGGCCGCAGCGGCTGGCTCACCGATCTGCTCAGCCGCGCCTCGCGCGAGGAAGCCGAGCCCGAGCGCGAGGGCGCGCGCGAAATCGAGCGCGAGCCGCTGCGCGGTCCCGAGGAGCGCACGCCCCGGCACAGCATCGAGTCGCTCGATTCGCTCTCGGTCGACATCGCCCGCATGATCGATCACGACGCGGCGGCCGATCTGTGGGACCGATACAAGCGCGGCGAGCGCAACGTCTTTACCCGCCGGCTCTACACCTTGCAGGGCCAGCAGGCGTTCGACGAGATCCGCAAGAAGTACCGCTCGGACCGCGAATTCAAGCAGACGGTGGACCGCTATATCGGCGAGTTCGAGCGCCTGCTCGAAGAAGTCGCCCGCGACGACCGCGGCCAGGTGGTGGCGCGCACCTACCTCACCTCGGAAACCGGCAAGGTCTACACCATGCTGGCGCACGCGGCCGGCCGCTTCGACTAGCTGCCGCGGCAAGACGCCGATCAATATTTAGGCGCGGCTCGGTAAACCGGGCCTGCCGGCGGCCAAATAGCGGTTTTTAACGCGAAATTTCAGTTTGCCACGGGCCGCCAACTATCGGATATTCACGCCTGCCGGCGTCGCGTGGGGCGATGGCGGCGGCCAACAAAAGCAAGAAGAAGAGAAGACGACAAAAAGAAGAAACGAAGAGCGGAACTAAAGAAAACAAGTCTGCCACCGCCAATGAAAATGCGGCGGCTCGGAGGTGAAACCGGCGTTCATTCCTGAGCGCCATTGGCGAAGACGGCTACTCTGGGAGGAAAAGCCATGCTCACGCGTGTTCATCCGGCACGTGCGCTCGTTGCACGAGGCCTTGCTGTATTTGTCTTTGCGGCGTTTACCGTCGGCCTCATCGGGCTGACCAGCACTGCGGCTCGCTCCGAGCCGAAGGATATCAAGTGGGGCACCGGCCCGGTCGGCTCGTCGGGCGGCAAAGCGCTCATCGTGCTGGCCAATATCCTGAACAAGCAGATGCCGGAGTTTCGCATCACCGTGCTGCCCTATCCGGGCGCCGTCGGCACCGTGAAGGGTTTCGCCACCGGCGAACTCGACGGCTATTACGGCTCCGACGTGGCCTTGAAGGAACTGGCCGCCGACGCGGGCCGCTTCAAGGGCTTCAAGTCTCACATCAAGGTGCAGCCGGTTCAGTCGTTCTGGTGCTACACGCTCGACGTCGGGCTGGCGATCAACGCCGCCAACCGCGACAAGATCAAGAAGTGGGGCGATCTCACCGGCAAGAACGTCTACACCGGCCCGCTGCCGTTCGATACGCGGCTGCAGCTTGAGAACGCGATGGCCGCCGTCGGCGTCAAGCACATCTACAAGCAGGTCGATCTGTCCACCGCCGGCTCGCAACTGCAATCCGGCTCGATCGAGGCCATGATTATTTATGCCGCCGGCGGCAAGACCCCGCCGCCGTGGATCGCGGAAGCCTCGCTCGCGGTCGACTGGGCCGCGCTCAACCCGAGCACCGAGGAAGTCGCCGAACTCAAGGCGAAGGGCTTCAGCATCGTGCAGGCCAACCCCACGGACTTCCACAAGAAGAACGCCTACGCCAAAACGGTGGACCTGACGCCGACTTTCTGGGGATTCGATCTCGGCCTCAACGTCTCGACCGACGAGATGTATAAAATGCTGACCGTCATCGACAAAAACTCCGACGAACTGGCCAAGCTCGATCCGAGCTTCCGCGAGATCGGCGGCGGCCATATGGCCAAATTCGAACACGACACACTGGAATCAACCTGGAAACTCGTGCCCATCCATCCCGGCCTCGCCAAGTACCTCAAGGAAAAGGGCATGTGGGACAGCAAGTGGGATTCCAACGTTGCTAAAGCAACCATGTAAGGGCCTGATCCCTTGTGCGAACTAAATCCGAGGCGGGCGCTGTGGGCGCCCGCCTCAGTCGAATCCAGATAGCCATGGGCCCGCCATGACCGACGCCACGTCGCATTATCGGCCGCCGATCGCGCTCAACGTCATCTATTACACGTCGTCGGTCGCGTTCTTCCTGTTCATGTTCTACTACTACTGGACCGGCATCGGCGGGCCGACGCTGCTCGCCATGGCGATGATCCCCGTGGCCTTCGTGTTGTTCACGCTGCATGCGCTGCGCACCAACGAGTTCTATCCGAAGCTGCCGACATCTCTGAATTACGTGATCGCCGCCGCCTATTGCGGCTTCGCGCTCTACACCGCCTACTACATGCACACCAATTACATGTCGCTTGGCCTTGAGCGCTCGGGCATGTGGGACACGCAGGACCTGGTCGTCGGCGGGGTGATGACGCTGCTGATCATCGAATACGCGCGCAAGCGCCACGTGCCGTTGTTCATCCTGACCATCGTGCTCGTGCTCTACGCCGTGTACGGCTATTTCGTGCCCGGCATGTTCTATCATGCGGGCCTGAGCTGGTCGCGCGTGATCTCCGCCAGCAGCGTGGAGACGGAGACCGGCATCTTCTCGCGCCTGCCGCAGATCGCGCTCACCATTATCGGCTCGTTCCTGCTGGTGTTGAGCCTGCTGCGCGGCTTCGGCTGCGTCGATTCGCTGCTGCGCGCGACCAAGCGCGTGGCCATCCGCTCGCATCACGCCATCCCGCAATCGGCCGTGATCGGCTCGATGGCGATCGGCACGGTGAGCGGCTCGGGCGCCGCCAATTCGATCACCGTCGGCTCGGCCACGATCCCCGCCATGATCGGCGCCGGCCTGCCGCCGGCGACCGCGGCGGCGATCGAAAACGCCTCCTCGATGGGCGGCCAATTGATGCCGCCGGTGATGGGCATCGCCGCCTTCCTGATGGCCGAATTCCTCGGCGTCGACTATTTCGACGTGGTCGCGCGCGGCTGGGTTCCGGCCCTCATCTATTACATGTCGGTCTCCGCCTCGGTCTATCTGCTGGCGATCCGCTACCGCACCCGCCTGGTCATCAATCCCAACGCCGAGGGCCTGACCTGGCGCGACAAGGTCAATCTCGGCGCCTTCGTCTTCGTGGTCGGCGGCCTGGTCACGCTGATGGCGACGATTTTCCTGGCGCCGATGTTCGCCGCGCTCTACATGTTCTGCGCCGCCGGCGCCGCGCTTGTGGTCATCAATCTGGCGGCGCTGCTGCGCTCCGGCTGGTCGCTGCGCGAGTTCATCAGGCCGCTGCAGCGGACGCTCGATTCCTATATCGAGATGATCTCCGATATCTCGATGCTGCTGGCGACGCTGGCGATCCTGACCGGCGCGCTGGTGATCACCGGCGTGCCGACCAAGCTCGGCTTCCTTTTGGTCGACGCCGCCGGCATCAATATGCCCCTCATGGTGCTGATGGCCTTCATCTTCGGCGCCATCTTGGGCATGGGCCTGCCGCCGGCGCCGGTCTATATCCTGGTCGCCATCGTGATCGCGCCGCCGTTCATGCATGTCGGCGTCAACCCGTGGGTGATCCATTTCTTCGCCTTCTTCATCGGCGTGTTCGGCGAATTGACGCCGCCGACCTCGATCACCGCGGCGATCACCTCGAAGATCGCCGGCGCCTCGTTCTACACCACGCTCTGGCGCTCGGTGCAGATCTGCGTGTCGCTGTTCACGCTGATGGCCGGCGTCTTCGTCCACCCCGAACTCGTCATCGTGCCCGGCGTGCAACAGTTGTTCGCCGCGCTATTGATCGCCACCTCGACGCTCGGCATCACCTTCAGCCTGCAGGCGACATTCTCCGAACATCCGCTGCTCGATCGCGCCGTCCGCATCGTGCTGGCGGCGATCGCGCTGGTGACGCTGCTCTCGACCAACGACACCATTGCTTCGCTCGCCTGCGTGCCGGTGCTCGCGGCCATCGCCTACTGGATCGTGTTCCGGCGCAAGCTGGCGGACGTCGAGCCGGAAGTGGTCGTGCTCGACCCGGCGGCGCTGGTGCCGGCGACCGCGCGCGCCTCGCTCGGCAATGTGAGCTGACGCGCGGCCGGCGCCGGCTAGCTCGGCGAGTCTGGCTTCGCCCGGAGAGACGGCGCGCGAGCGCTTGCCGTGGAAATAGGCCCGCAGCCAGGGATGGCTGGACGCCAGCATGGTGTCCATGGTGCCGGCCGCGATCACCTTGTGGTCGGCCAAAACCGCGATGCGGTCGCAGACCGTATGCAGGCTGTCGAGATCGTGGGTGACCATGAAAACGGTCAGCCCCAAGGTGCGCTGCAAGGTCGCGATCAGCGTATCGAATTCGCCCGCCCCGATCGGATCGAGGCCGGAGGTCGGCTCGTCCAGGAACACGATCTCCGGATCGAGCGCGAGCGCACGCGCCAGCGCCACGCGCTTGGTCATGCCGCCCGACAGTTCCGCCGGAAATTTCTCCAAAACGCTGGCGTCGAGCCCCACCATGTTCAGCTTGGCCACGACCAGTTCGTCGAGCAGTTGTTGCGACAGTTTGAGATATTCGCGGATCGGGAATTGCAGATTTTCCCGCACCGTCAGCGAGGAAAACAGCGCGCCCTGCTGGAACAGCACGCCCCAGCGCCGCTCGATCGCCTGTCGCTCGGCGTCGCTGGCCGCCGCCAGATCGACGCCGAACACCTTGATGGTGCCCGCGCGTTTCGGCAGCAGGCCGATGATGGTGCGCATCAGCACCGACTTGCCGGCGCCGGAGCCGCCGACGAAGCCGAGGATTTCGCCGCGGTAGACGTCGAGGTCGACATGGTCGAGCACGATGTGACTGCCGAAGCCGACCACCAAGTCGCGCACCTCGATCACCACCTCTTTGCCGTTGCCCTTGGCCATCGCTCACATCCCGATCGAGGCGAAAAAGATCGCGAACAGGCCGTCGAGCACGATCACCAGGAAGATCGATTCCACGACCGAAGCGGTGGTCTGCAGCCCGAGCGATTCGGAGGAGCCCTTCACCGCCATTCCTTCCACGCAGGCCACCACGCCGATGACCAGCGCCATGAACGGCGCCTTGATGATGCCGACCTCGAAGGTCTGCAGCGAAATCGCCTCCTTGAGCCGCGCCAGGAAAATATCGGGATCGATGCCGCCATAGAGCCAGCACACCAGCCCGCCGCCGTAGAGCGCCGCCATCGATCCGAGGAAAGTGAGGATCGGCACGCCGATGATCAGCGCCACGATGCGCGGCAGGATCAGCACCTCGATCGGATCGAAGCCCATGGTGCGCAGCGCGTCGATCTCCTCGCGCATCTTCATGGCGCCGAGTTCGGCGGTATAGGCCGAGCCCGAGCGGCCGGCCACCATGATGGAGACGATCAGCACGCCGATCTCGCGCAGCACCAGGATGCCGACCATGTCGATCACATAGATGTCGGCGCCGAATTTGCGGAAATGGAACACGCCCTGCTGGGCGATGATGCAGCCGATCAAAAACGTGATGAGCAGGACGATCGGCACCGCGCGCCAGCCGACATTGTCGAGCTGGTGCACCATCGAGGTGAAGCGGAAGCGGCGCGGATGCGCCATGACGCGCAGCAGCGCGAGCGCCACCGCGCCCAGCATGTTGACGAAGGCCTTAAACGATCCGCCGACCGCGGCGACGCTCTCGCCGACCGAGGCGACGGCGGAGGCGAGCGAAGCGCCGCCGCGGCGCGCCGGCACCGGCTCGCGCTTGACGCCGTGCACCTCGTCCATCAGCGCGCGGTAGTCTTCCTTGAGCCCGCTCACCGCGGTCTCGCAGCCGCGCGCGGAAAAGCTGCGCGTCAGCCGCTCCAGCAGCCAGGCGCCAAACGTATCGAGCCGCTCGACGCCGGCCATGTCGATATCGACCCGCTTGACGGCGGTGCCGCTCTGGGTCGCGGCCTCGATCTGCGCCTCCAGGCTGCGGGCGTTCTCGGCCACCCAGGCGCCGGCAGCCACAAGCCTGAGTCGCTCGCCCTCGGCCGTGGCTTCAAGCAATATGTCGCTCATGCGGCGATGGCCTTTGCTGGCGCTTCATTGCCCCGGCGACGCGATGAACAAATCGCGCGGCCGGACTTGACCCAAGGCCCTGAAACTGGAGTTTTGGCGGTTGCTTCCGTCCTGTCCCTGGGCACTGCAATATAACCCCGAAAATGGCCTCAACCCTCGCCCTTGCCGCCGAAAGCTGGCCGATCGCCGGTTCCTTCGCCATCAGCCGCGGCGCCAAAACCGAGGCCGTGGTGGTGGTCGCCGAATTGGGCGACGGCAAGGCGCGCGGTCGCGGCGAATGCGTTCCCTATCATCGCTACGGCGAAAGCGTCGAAAGCGTCATGACGCAAATCAATGCGTTGCGGCCGCAACTCGCCGCCGGGCTCGACCGCCAGGGCTTGCAAACCGCGATGCCGCCCGGCGCCGCCCGCAATGCGCTCGACTGCGCGTTCTGGGATCTCGAGGCCAAGCGCAGCGGGCGCCCGGTGCACGCGCTCGCCGGCCTGCCCGCCCCGCACGCGCTCACCACCGCCTTTACGATCTCGCTTGGCGAGCCCGCCGCCATGGCCGCGGCCGCAGCCATTGCCGCCACCCGCGCGCTGCTCAAGGTCAAGCTCGGCGCTGAAGGCGATGGCGCGCGCATCGCCGCCGTGCGCGCCGCGGCGCCCAAGGCCACGCTCATTGTCGATGCCAATGAAGGCTGGGACGAGCGCAATCTTGCCGCCAATCTCGCCGCCTGCGCGCAGGCCGGCGTGGTGCTGGTGGAGCAGCCGCTGCCGGACGGCGGCGACGCCGCGCTGGCGCGCCTCCAGCGGCCGATCCCGGTCTGCGCCGATGAGAGCGCGCATGACCGCGCTTCGCTTCATGCGCTCGCCGGCAAATACGACGCGGTCAACATCAAGCTCGACAAGGCCGGCGGCCTGACCGAAGCGCTGGCCATGGCGCAGGACGCCGAGCGGGCCGGCTTCGCCATCATGGCCGGCTGCATGGTGGCGACCTCGCTTGCCATGGCGCCGGCCATGCTGCTGGCGCAAGCCGCGCGCTATGTCGATCTCGACGGCCCGCTGCTGCTCGCCCGCGATCGCCCCGACGGGCTGCGCTATGCGGACAGCCTGGTTTTCCCGCCCGCGCCGGCGCTGTGGGGCTGAGCGCGCCGGTAATCTGGTACGATTGATATTCCTCAATGCGGCCACGCCCGGTTGCAGGCATATAGCCGGAATGTCGCAACCTTCGACCATGGCCCAACGTCTGCTCGCCCATGCCCGCATCTGCCGGGAGATCGCGAGCGCGACCTTGGATGAGGAAACGGCAAGCAAACTCGAGCGTCTGGCCAAGGACTGCATCCGGGCCGCGCGCGAGGCCGATCCCGAACCGCGGTCCCAATTGTTCCACAGCGTGGCCGGGAGCCGCCCGGCAACCGCCTGATTCCATTTCCGAACTGTCCCCACTTTCTTGCTTAACCAAGTCTTTCCAATGGTCGCCCCGCTAGCTTAGACTTGCGCTTAAATCGCGCCGCCGCCGCAACAGGCGGCAAACGATCGTGGGGACGCCGTCATGCGTAGTGGGGGTGTGTTGCTCTGCGCCGCTTTGCTGGCGTGCGGTATGTCGTCGGCATCGGCGACCGTGCGCATCGCCGAAGACCGCGGTGGCCAGATCGGCCAATACCTGCAAAGCTTCGCCGCGGTGCGCGAGAGCGGCGAGCGCGTGGTGATCGACGGCAATTGCCTGTCGGCCTGCACGCTGGTGCTGGGGCTGATCCCGAACGACCGCATCTGCGCCACGCCGCGCGCGCGCTTCGGCTTCCACGCCGCCTGGATGCCCGACGACAACGGCCGCCCGGTCACCAGCGCGATGGGAACGCAGGCGCTGTGGAGCATCTATCCGGTTTCGGTGCGGCGCTGGATCGACCGGCACGGCGGCTTGTCGCGCAGGATGATCTACCTGCAAGGCCGTTCGCTCGCCGGCATCGTGGCGAGCTGCGACCGCGTGACGGCGGGCGCGCATCTGCACTCAACTCGCAGCTACTCGGCGCGTCGTGTGCGCGACATACCCGCAAACGCCGCCAGCGACCGCCGCTAGCACCATGGCCACGTAAGCGCGCGCGCCGAATTCCGCGTATAGCCATCCCGACAACGCGGTCGCCGCCGCCCCCACCAAGCCGATCACGATCGCCAGATAGCCTTGCGCGGTCGCGCTTTGCCCGGCTGGCGCGTGCCGCGCGACAAAGCCCAGCGCGCCGAGATGGGTGGCGCCGAAAGACAGCGCGTGCAGCAGTTGCAGCCAGGGCAGCACGAAGCCCGGCGGATCGAGCGCCATCGCCGCCCAGCGCAAGGCGGCGCCGGCCGCCCCGATCATCAACAGCACACTCGGCTGGAACAACGGCGGCAGCCGTCCGGAGACCGCGAACAGCACGATCTCCGCGATCACGCCGAGCGCCCACAGCGCCGCGATTGTCGTGCCGTCGAGGCCGGCGGCGCGCCATTCCAGCGCCGAGAAACCGTAATAGACCGCATGGCTCGACTGGATCAGGCTGGCCGCCGCAACGACGGCGATGAAGGCGGGATCGCGCAGCAAATGCGGACGCGGCTGCTCCGGCGCGCTCGCCGGCGGCGCGGCCGCCGACAGCGGTTCGAGCGCCAGCGCGGCCAGCGCGCTGATCAGGCTCGCGGCGGCAATCAGCCAGATCAGATCGCGCGCCGGGAACGTGTCGGTGGCAAAGCCGGCCACGAAAGTGCCGAGGATGAAGGCGGCCGAGCCCCACAGCCGCACCGGACCATAGGCGCGGCCGCGCTGGCCAAGGCCCTTGAGCGCATAGGTCTCGGCCAGCGGCATCACCGGCGTGAGCGCCAGCGCCGCCAGCGCATAGGCGATCAGGATCGCGCGCGCGCCTTCGGCCAGGCCCACCAGCACAAAGCCGGCGACGCCCAGAAAACTCGTCGCGATAATGGCCGCGCGCAAGGCATCGCGCCGGTCGGCCGCGCGCGCGACCAGCGGCACCGCGATCAGCCGCGCCACGATCGGCGCCGCCAGCACCAGGCCGATCATTTGCGGATCGAGGCCCTTGGCCCGCAACCAGACCGGGAAGAACGGCAACTGGATGCCGCCCATGATGAAGATGCCGGCATAGAGCGCCGCCAGCCGCGGCGCGAAACCGACTTGTAGATGGCTCAAGGGCCGCATTTCGCCGTCTTTTGCCGGTGTTTGAAGCCGTTTCCGCGCTTTCGGGCGCGTGCCTGGCTAGCCGAATCAGGCCGGCTGATTCATAAACGCCCGGTCACGGATTGCACATGGCGAACGAGCCGTTAGCGCTGGCGATCAGGCCGCCGGACGCGCCCAATGAGGCCGACTTTCTGACGCTCTGCGCGGCGCTTTCGCAAAGCGCGCGCGGCCGCGCCTTCCTCGCCGAATATGCCCGGCGCAACCGCAACGCCGACACCGAGGCGCTGCTCGAGGCGATCGGGCGCATCGAGGATCGCCTGCGCGCCGACGCCTCCGCCGTGCAGCGCCTGCGCGACGATCTGCGCATGCTGCTCAGCGCCATCCGGCTCGCCCGCCCGGAGATCGACAGCGCCGCGCCGGCCGCGCAGGCGGCCAAGCTGGGCAAGCTGCTCGATCTGCTCGAACGCCGTCTCGACGTCATGGCCGGGGTGACAGCCGCCGGCGTTTCGTCATTGCATCTCGCCGTGGTGCCGCCGCCCGACGAGCCGGAATTGCCGATCCCCTCGCCGGCGGCCGCGTCAGCGCCGGCCATCGCGCTTGTTCCCAGCCCCGCCGCGCTGCCGGAGATCGCACCGATCGAAAGCGTGCCGGCCGCCGCCGGCCGTTGCCGAGTCGGTCATCGTCGCGCCGGCGTCCGATCCGCTCGCCGCCATCATGGCGCTGAGCGAAGACGAGCGCCTGGCGCTGTTTACTTGAGCTGTCGTCCCCGCGAAAGCGGGGACCCATACGCCGCAGATCATCGATAGACTGCGGAGTGATGGGTCCCGGCTCGCGCTCGCTGACGCTCGCTTGGCCGGGACGACAGACTTACCCCGCGATCAGCTTCGCGAACAGATCCGGGTCCACATTGCCGCCCGACAACACGCCGACCACCACCTTGCCCTTGACCGCGAGCTTGCCGGCGAGCAGCGCCGCCAGGCCGATGGCGCCGCTCGGCTCCACCACCAGCTTCAATTCGTGGAACGCATAGCGCACCGCGGCGGCCACTTCCGCGTCGCTCGCCGTGATGCCGGCGCCGATCAGTTCGCGGTTGATCGGAAAGGTCAGCTCGCCCGGCGTGTTGCTCATCAGCGCGTCGCAGATGGTGCCGCTCATGCGCGCATTGGCCTCGCGCCGCCCGCTCTGGAACGAGCGCAGCGTGTCGTCGAAGCCTTCCGGCTCGACGGTGTAGAACTTGGCCGAGGGCACGCGCGCCTTGACGCCGAGCGAAATGCCGGCGGCGAGCCCGCCGCCCGAGGCGCCGACCACCACGATCTCCGGCTCGAGCAGAAGCTGGCCGAGATCCTCGACGATCTCGCGCCCGATGGTGCCCTGCCCGGCGATGATCAGCGGATCGTCATAGGGCGGCACCAAAGTGGCGCCGCGCTCGGCGACGATTTTCTTGGCGATGGCGGCGCGGTCCTCGCGGTCGCGGTCGTACAGCACGATCTCGGCGCCGAGCGCGGCCGTGCGCTCGCGCTTCAAGCGCGGCGCGTCGGACGGCATCACGATGGTGGCGTGCAGGCCGATGAGGCTTGCGGCCGCCGCCACCCCTTGCGCGTGATTGCCGGACGAATAGGCCACCACGCCCGCGGCGCGGCGTTCCGGAGGGATGGACGAAATCTTGTTATAGGCGCCGCGGAACTTGAACGAGCCGGTGCGCTGCAGCGTCTCGGCCTTGAGGAACACGCGGGCGCCCAGCCGCTCGTCGAGCACCGGCGCGTTGATCAGCGGCGTGCGCACGGCCACGCCGTAAAGCCGCTTGGCGGCGGCCTCGATATCGGCGGCGGACGGATGCATCGCGGTGTCGACGGCGCCCATGGGGCGAGGCTAGCGCCGCTTTACGCGTTTGGGCAAGGCCGCGAGACGAGCGCGCTTCACCTTCCCCTGGAGCAGGAGGGTAATGTAGCTCTCTGCTAAGCCGCCTTCTCTTTCGTCCGCTTGAAGCGCTGCTTAAGCCGCGAAAGGCGTTTCAGCTTTTCCGGCATTGGGGTGTGCGTAGCGTTCGCCACATGCTCAATAAAGGTGCGGGCGCTCGCTTCCCAACTCATGCTCAGCGCCAATTCGCGGCAGTCCTCGCGCGAACATTCGAGTGCAGCAAGGCAGGCGCGCCGCAGATCCTCGTCCAGCACGCCGACCGGCGCCTGCCCGATCACGTCGCGCGGCGCCGCTACCGGAAAAGCGGCGACCGGCACCCCGCTCGCCAGCGCCTCCAGCAGCACCAGGCCGAAGGTGTCGGTGCGGCTCGGGAACACGAACACGTCGGCGGCGGAATAGATTTCCGCCAGCGCCTCGCCCTCGCGGTTGCCGAGAAACAGCGCGCCGGGAAACTGCCGGGCGAGCGAAGCGTGCGCCGGCCCCTCGCCGACCACCAATTTGGTGCCCGGCAGATCGAGCTTGAGAAAGGCCTCGAGATTTTTTTCCACCGCCACCCGCCCGACGGTGAGGAAGATCGGCCGCGGCAGAGTCGAGCGCGACGCCCGAGCGCGGCCGGAACAGGTTTGCGTCGACGCCGCGCGACCACAGCTTCACGTTCTTGAAGCCGCGCGCGCTGAGTTCGGCGCCGAGCGTCGGCGTCGCCGCCAGCACCGCCGCGCTGGCGCTGTGGAACCGCCGCAGCCAGGCCCAGGTCAGTTCGCAGGTCCAGCGCTCGGGCACCGGCAGGCGTTCGGCCAGATAATCCGGAAAGCGGGTGTGCAGGCTGGTGGTGAACGGCACGCCGCGCCGCAGGCAGACGCGGCGCACCGCATGGCCGAGCGGCCCCTCGGTCGCAATATGAATGGCGTCCGGCCGCGCGCGCTCGAGCCGGCGCTCGACGTCGCCCGGCCGCGGCAGCGCCAGCCGCACTTCGGGATAGGTCGGCATCGGCAGCGTCCAGAACTCGCCGGGCGCCAGGAATTCCAGTTGCGCGCCGAGCGCGTCCGCCTCGCGCGCGATGTGCCCGAGCGTGCGCACCACGCCGTTGACCTGCGGATGCCAGGCGTCGGTGGCGACCAGGATTTTCATAATTTACTCCTTTCATTCCCGCGTAAGCGGGAATCCAGGGGCGACACGCTCGGAATTCTTTGCACTGGGTCCCCGCTTTCGCGGGGACGAACGGATCGTCGCTTTCATGCGGCCTGCGACTGCGGCAGCGGCTCGGCCTGCTCGATGTCTTCGCCCATCTGGGTCCAGGTGATGATCTCGAAGCGCCCGTCGTGCCGCTCGGCCACCGCCGTGCAGCTTTCCACCCAGTCGCCGCAATTGATGTAGCGCAGGCCGAAATCGTCGTGCATGGCGGCGGTGTGGATGTGGCCGCAGATCACGCCGTCGACGCGGTGATGCCTGGCTTCGGTGGCGAGCGCCTTTTCGAAGGCGCCGATGTAATTGACCGCGTTCTTGACCTTCAGCTTGGCCCATTTCGACAGCGACCAATAGGGCGCGCCCAGGACGCGGCGCATGCCGTTGAACAGGCGGTTGGCGATGAGCGCGAATTCGTAGGCCTTGTCGCCCAAGAGCGCCAGCCAGCGCGCCTGCGTCACCACCAGATCGAAGATGTCGCCGTGCACCACCAGATAGCGCCGCCCGTCGGCGCCCTCGTGCACGGTATTCTCGACCACTTCGATGCCGCCGAAATGCGTGCCGTAATAGCCGCGCAGGAATTCGTCGTGATTGCCGGGGACGTAGATGACGCGCGAACCCTTGCGGCCCTTGCGCAACAGCTTCTGCACCACGTCGTTATGCGCCTGCGGCCAATACCAGGACGAGCGCAGCGCCCAGCCGTCGACGATGTCGCCGACCAGGTAAATCGTGTCGGCTTCGTGGTGGCGCAGGAAGTGCAGCAGTCTGTCGGCCTGGCAGCCGCGCGTGCCGAGATGCACGTCGGAGATGAAAAGCGCGCGAAACCGTCGCGTGTCCGTCACGATGCGATGAGCTTTCTGCTATTGCTCATGGCCACGCGCATAACAAATTCGCGTCTCGCTTTTATGACAGCGGCATTAACCATTTTTTAGGCCGCGGCGCTTTGCGGCTCGCAGCGGCGGAACCGCACCAGCGTATAGACGCCGAACGGCGGCACTTTGCGCCGCTCGATCAACTCGGCGCCGCCATGGGTCTGCGCCCACGCCGCCAGCCGCGCGAACGGGAACTCGGGCCGCAAGCCCAGCCCGCGCGCCTTCTGCGCCAACAGCCGTTCGAGCGCGGCGGCGAGCCCGCGCTCCGAATAGAGATGATTGACCAGGATAATCTGCCCGCCCGGCTTGACCACGCGCGCGCATTCCGACAGCACGCGCTCGGGATCCGCTACCAGGGTAATGACGAACTGCCCGACCACGCAGTCGAAGCTGGCGTCGTCGTAGCGCAAGGCGTGCGCGTCCATCACCGCCAGGCCCTTGACGAAGGGATAGCGGCCGCTCGCCGCCCGCATGCGCGCGCGCGCGATCATCGGCTCGGAGATATCGATGCCGGTGATCTCGGTGGTGGCGTCATAGTCGCCGAACGACAGCCCGGTGCCGACGCCGATCTCGAGAATGCGCCCGCCGGCTTCGCGCGCGGCGCGCGCGGCGGCGCGCCGGCCGTTGACGAAGACCGGCCCGCACAAGACGTCGTAGACCGGCGCCCAGCGGGCATAGGCTTTTTCCATCACTTGTTTGTCGGGATCGCGCAGCATTTTCCCCCCGCGAATCGAGTGGCCCTGCGCTCTGATTAGCGGTCGTTTGCTACAGTTCCGCGACACCACCCCGGTCATTCCGGGGCGCGAGCGGAGCGAGCGAACCCGGAATCCAGGGGCAATTGCATTCCGTGGTTCTGGATTCCGGGCCCGGCGCTGACGCGCCGTCCCGGAATGACAAAGGGAGGGTTGACGCTTGCACGTGCGCCCCCGACACTCGCGTCACAAAATGATCGCCGAAGAGGAACCCCATGGATCTCGGAATTGCCGGCCGCAAGGCCATCGTCTGCGCGTCGAGCCGCGGGCTCGGCAAGGCCTGCGCCCGCGCGCTGGCCGAGGCCGGCTGCGAGGTCGTGGTCAACGGCCGCGACGCCAAGCGGCTCGAGGCGACCGCCGCCGAAATCGCTCAGGCGACCGGCGCCAAGATCGTCGCGGTGGCCGCCGACGTCGCGACGCCGGAGGGCCAGAAGGCGCTGCTCGCCGCCTGCCCCGCCCCCGACATCCTGATCAACAACAACGCCGGCCCGCCGCTGCGCGATTTCCGCGAGCTCACGCGCCAGCAGATGATCGACGGCGTGATCGCCAACATGATCGTCGCCGTCGAACTGATCCAGAAGGTGATCGACCCGATGAGCCAGCGCAAGTTCGGCCGCATCGTCAACATCACCTCGGGCTCGGTGAAGATGCCGCTCGCCGGCCTCGATCTGTCGTCGGGCGCGCGCGCGGGCTTGACCGCGTTTCTTGCCGGCGTGGCGCGCACGGTCGCCGCCAATAACGTCACCATCAACAACATCCTGCCCGGCGCCTTCGACACCGACCGCTTGCGCGGCACGCTCGTCAAGGCGGCCGAGCAGAAGGGCGTCAGCATCGAGGAAGCCGCCAAGGCGCGCGCGGCCGGCATTCCGGCGCGCCGCTTCGGCGATCCGGCCGAATTCGGCGCGGCGGCAGCCTTCCTGTGCTCGGCGCAGGCCGGCTATATCACCGGGCAGAACCTGCTGATCGACGGCGGCACCTTCAACGGGGCGTTCTGAAACCGCGGTTTTTCCCCGGCCCGCGCTATGGGATCGCGCCAGCGCGGCTATTGCTTTACAGTCGCGGCAACTGCCCGGTGACGGGCCGGCATGACCGCCAGGGGACGGCGGCACTTGCGCCGGCCGGCGCCGTTCGACCGTGCAGCGGCCGAACCGTCATGTCCAGACTTGCACCGATCGCCGACGAACCGACACCGGATGAGGTGCGCGCCGCGCTTGATCGCATCGTCGGCAGCGAGGCCTTCCGCTCGTCGCCGCAGTTGGCCGCGTTCCTGAGCTTCGTGGTCAGTGCCGCGCTGCAGGGCAGAAGCGACCGCATCAAGGGCTACACCATCGGCGTCGAAGCGCTCAAACGCGGCGCCAATTTCGATCCGCAGCTCGACCCGATCGTGCGCGTGGAGGCGACGCGGCTGCGGCGCGCGATGGAGCGCTATTATTCCGGGCCCGGCGCCGACAGTCCGGTGCGCATCGAGCTCGCCCGCGGCAGCTATGTGCCGTCGTTCTGCTACCGCGGCGCGCGGCCGGAGGCGGCAAGCAAAAGCACGCGCGCGCCGGCGAATTCCTGCCGGGCAACGGCATGCCGACGCTGCTGATCCAGCCGTTCGAGCTGCTCACGACGCCGGCCACGCAAGCGGTTTCCGCCGTCACGCTGCACGACAAGCTGTGCGACGCCTTCGCGCGATTCGACACCATCAACATCGTTTCCGGCAGCGCGGACGCGGCCGGGGCGGCGGCGCCTTCGACCGCGGCGCAATCCAGTCAAATGGCGAGTTTCAATTACCGCCTGATGGGATCGGTCGAATATCGCGACGACGGAACCACCAGCGTGCGCTTCCGGCTGCTCGACGCCGAAGACGGCACCGTCGTCTGGGCGCGCGTGTTCGAGCGCCTGACCACGGCGGGCGGCCGCGCCGCGGCCGAGGATGCGATCGTCACCGAACTCGCCGCCACGCTGGTGCAGCCGTTCGGCGTGATCCGCGCGCATGAACGGATCAGGCACCTCGCCGGCGGCGCCGGCGATCCGCGCTACCGCAGCATCGTCGAGGCGTCGGAATCGTTCCGCTCCTTCGACCCGGCGCAGCACGCGCGGGCGCGCGCCGAGCTGGAACGCCTCACCGCCATCGATCCCGGTTTTGCCAGCGGCTTTTCCTATCTGGCCGCCATCTATTTCCGCGAATACCAGTACGGCTATGCCGGGCACCTGGGCGATCGCGCCATGCTCGACCGCGCGCTCGAAATGGCGCGCAAGGCGATCGAGCTCAAGCCGGAGAATTCGCGCGCCTACCAGATTCTGTTCGGCGTTTTGTTTGCGCGCCACGAAATCGCGGCGGCCTTTGCCGCCGGCGACAAGGCCATCGCGCTCAACAAATACGACACCACCTTGATGAGCGATTACGGCGGACGGCTGATCATGGTCGGCGAGGTCGAACGCGGCATGGACATGCTGCAAAAGGCCGGCGAATTCGGCACCGTGCGCCCGTCATGGCATCATTTCTACATGTTCCTCGGCAGCTATCTGCGCGGCGATCTGACCAACATGGTCCATCACGCCACCCAGATCACCAGCGAGGATTACCCGCTCGGGCTGGTGGCGCGCGCCTTGGCGGCGGCCGCCGCCGGCGACCGCGAGCGCGCCAGCCGCTCGATCGAAAGGCTCAAGACCGTCAGCCCGGCCTGGGGCGCCGACCTGCGCGGCGAACTCGACAAGTTCTTTCCGGTCGCCGAACTGGCCGAGCGGCTGGCGCGCGATCTGGCCCGGGCCGGCTTGACGGCGGGCGCCGCGCCGCCGCCTAAGCGCCTGTAAGGCAGCGTGTTTCCGCGCATTTAGCATCTGGATTACGGTAAATTTCTTCTGCACTGCACACCAAATCTGCCAAAGCTGCCGCAACGGCCCTCTGGGCCCATAGCAATCTCAGCAAAGGCAGATTTTCGATGTCGAATGGAAATGGGAATGCCGGCGGCTGCAAGACGGCTGCGGCCGGCGGCGCCGACGCCGCCGAGCTGGCGGCCGCGCCGGATAGTCACATCCTCACGCTCGCCGTGGTCGCGCGGATGTTCAAGATTTCCCCGCTCGCGTTGCGGCTTTTCGAGCTGCGCGGCCTCGATTCGGCGCCAGCGCGCCGGCAATGCCTGGGTCTTCAGCTGGTCCGATTGCGAACGCATTGCGCTGCTGGTGAAGGCGCGCAAAGCCGGTCTTGCCGTGCGCGAGTTCGCGGCGGTGCTGCGCGCGATGGACGAGCAGGCGCCGAACGCGGTCGCCGACGACGGCCGGCTGCAATGCCTGTCGCTCATCCACGCGCTCGAAGCGCGCAAGAAAGCCATCCACAACGTGCTCGACGAGCTTTACCGGATCGATTGGGAATTGTCGGAACGGCTCGGCGTCGAGGGCACGCTCGACAACGGCGCCAGCGTGGATTCGCTCTGAGCGCGGCGGCGCCCGCCTCAAACGGAAAAGGCCGGCGTTGGCGCCGGCCTTGTCACGTCGCCAGAGGCGAAATGGCTATTTGTGATAGAGCGTCGACGTCGGCGCCGGCGCCGCCGGCTCGTCCCAGCGATACTTCAGCGCCACCGAGATGATGTCGATGTGCGAGTCGACGCTGCCGACATAGGAGATGCCGTCGAACCACGGATTGCCCGACGTCCGCGAGATGTTGATCGACGTGCTCCGTCACGAACACGTGTGAATAGGCCGCAGTCGATGGTGATCTTCGGCGTCAATTATAGGTCGCCACCAACCGACAGCCAGTAGCGGTCGTTGTCCGGCAACAGCGGCGTGCGCACGTCGATCGGTGACTGGCGACATTTCGTAGCCGATGCCGCCGCGCACGCGCGAGTTGCTGCGTCCATTGATATTCGGCGCCGACCGAAAAGAACCAGCCGTCCTCATACTGGAACGGCAAAGCGGCATCGCTGCCACCAGGATCGCGGCTGACCATCGGCTGCAACACGACTGAGGTGCCGATCCGGCTCCAGTTCGTCCACTCGACCGTGCCGAGCAAGGTCCATTGTGGGACCGAGCGATGCTGCCGCAGGCCGGAGGCTGACGACCATCGGGCAAATCCAGCGTGGTGCCGACAGCGGCGGTTGGGAAGCCCGTAATTGACATCGAGCCGTTGAGCTTCTGATTGAGCGCCGAACGATAGCCGAGCCCGATGGTGGTGGTCGGTGTCGGCGTCAACGGTGACGCCCGCAGTGAACCCGTAACCCCAGCCATGGCCGGAAAGTTCAGAATGAGGAGCGGCCCGGGGGTGGGACCTGAGGTGAGAAGTCGGCGCTGGCATATTGGACCTGCACGCCGACGCCGATGCTGATCAGTCGCTGATGCGGTACGCAAAACTCGGCGTCGCGTTATAGGTTCTCAGGTTGCTGCCGCCCGCCGCGTAATCGCGGCCGGCCCACACGCCGCGGGAACTCTCCTGCAGCCCGAATGGCGAAGTAACCGCCAGCCCGAGCCACATGTCCGGTCTGAATTGCCAGGAATAGTAACCGGCCGGCACTAATGCGTCCTTGGCCATGTTGCTGGTGCCGCCTAAGCACGCCGAGCGTGCTGCCCGCGCCACATTGGGCGAGTTCGAAGCAAGGCAAAATGCCGGTGAGCACCGATTCGCTCTGGATGCCGGGCACCTGCGTCATGGTCGCCGGATTCCAGAACATCGACGACAGCGATCCGCCGGCCGCGACGCCGGCATAGGACGTGCCCTGCCCGTAGGCGCTCTGCTCGCGAATCGCGAAGCCGCCGGCATTCGCCGCGCCGTTGACGCGACAATGCCGCGACACCACTGCACGCCAACAGAAGCGCCTTCAGACCCCGAAAAGACATTGCATGAGCCCCCAAATGCATGTTGCGCCATGCCCGCCGCGCATGCTCGCAAATATCGTGCCCGTGGAGTCGCGCCGCCGACAATGGGCATGATGACCAAATAGCCGCTTACAACCGGCCAATTGCACAAATTTTGGCTGCATGTGGCAAGCATGTCACAGAGCGCCGGCACGCCTGGCCGGTGCCGGCTGCGCTGAAAACAATTGTTAATTCAATAGCTTATACGGCAGCCCATGGCCAGCGCGGGCGGGCGCGCCGGCCTAGCCGTTGAACTCCACGCCCAGCCGCGTGGCGGTTCGCCAGATCACATGGCACGGCGCTTTCACGTGATCGATCTCGACCACCAGCACGAACTCGTTCGGGATGCCGACTTGGCTCGCCACTTCCAGGCAGGCGCCGGCGGGCGACAGATTGCGCACCCGGCAGTCGACGCCGGCGGCGCGGTTAAAGTTGATGCTGCCCGCCTTCAGCGTGCGATGGCGCTGGACCTTGCGTCTCTCTTCCATGACACCCTCCGTCGCTCTCGGCGCTCGTTGCGCTCCTGCGCAACCCTGCCGATATGAGGTCAGACGGTTTGACCGATGCCGCCATGATACGCGCGGCGGTTTAGCCGATGGTGAAACTGAACATCGAAATACGGAGGTTTCCGTTAGCAATCGCTAACCATGGCGCCGCGCGGGCTTGTTTTTTCCGCATAGACCCGCACATTTTATTCGCAATTTACGGAGCGTGACCGGCGGCAGGCACTACAATACGGCCCGATCGCTCGGCCAGGGACACCTTCACCCGTGCTGCAATGGCTCATCAGTGACTGCCGCCTGTTAGGTCTGCCCGGCCAGAACTGGATGTGGGTCTTGCCCGCCGGCTTGCTGATCTACTGCGCCGCGCTCGTCGTCCTGCGCCGCCGGCACTCCGGCATCCGCTAGCAAACCGCATCTTTCAAGCTTGCGCAGGCTTCGAACGCGCATGCGCGCCGGGCGACCGGCGGCGGCGCGGCTTGTGAGGCTGCGGCATTGCGCCTATAGGTCGGCGGTCGCCATCCCGGCGAGCGGACCCAAGTCCGCGGAAAGACGCTCCATGCAGCTTTATATCTTCAAATCCGAGACTAGCCGCGATTTGCGCGCGTTTTGCGACGATCGCGGCGGCCAGAAATTGCCGGCGCAATTCCGTCCCTGGCACGCGGTCGGCGTGGTGCGCGAGGATGCGCCGCCGCCGAACAATCTCAGCCGCGACGTGATCGAGGCCTCGATCGCCAGCGACGGCTATCAGCTCTGGAAACTGAAGAGCGACAAGAAGCAGTAAGCCGTGGCCGACCGCCCCTGCAAACCCGGCGCCGATGTGAAGCGGATCTGGCAACTGCTGCTGCCGGATACGCCGTTCCCGGCCTGCGGGACGCGGGATACCGGCGAAGCGGACGCGGGCGAAAGCGCGGAAACACAAGACGCGCGCCGCACCGTCAGGCCGGCGCCTTCCGGCGGCAAAGAATTTCAGTAGGCGTTGGGCAACGCGTGGCGCGGTCGATGCAGCCGTCGCTCGCGGCGCGGAAAATTCAATAAATTTTAACCGAACCGATTAAACGGCTGAAAATACCTGCCACGGTATAAGGGTGCCGGCGACATCAACCGGGGGTAACCCAACATGAGCAAGGTTATTCTGCGTTTCTTGAAAGACAGTTCGGGGGCTACGGCCATCGAATACGGCCTGATTGCCGCTGGTATTTCGGTTGCGATTATCGCGGTCGTCAACGGCCTCGGCACGCAGCTCAGCAACACTTTCGGCACCGTATCGTCCGATCTGGCGGCGCAGTAACTCCGCCGCGCACGTGTCTGCAAAGGCCCTGGCCGGTCGCCGGGGTCTTTCTTTTTTTGCCGGTTTGAATTGGCGCAAGTTTTCGGCGATTGCCAAGGCTGCCGCAAGATCGGCAGGCCGCCAAGCGAGGCGCCCGCGCGGGCCGGGGCACCGCAATATGGGTTGCCCCCTGCCCCTCGGCTATCGCATGATCGGCTTTCCGACCCCCGTCACTCGAACCAATCTCCAAAAAACAAACGCTCCAGGGAGACACTGCACATGAAGCTCGTCCGCTACGGCGCGCCCGGCCGCGAGAAGCCCGGCATCATCGACGCCGACGGCAAAATCAGGGACCTGTCGCGCCTGGTGCCGGACATCGACGGCGCCATGCTCGCCGCCGGCGGCCTCGCCAAGATCCGCAAAGCCAATCTCAAGCGGCTCAAAACCGTCGCCGGCAAGCCGCGGCTCGGCGCTTGCGTCGGCCATGTGCGCAATTACATCGCCATCGGGCTCAACTACGCCGACCACGCGGCCGAATCCGGCGTGCCGGTGCCGAGCGAGCCGGTGGTGTTCAACAAGGCGCCGTCCTGCATCTGCGGGCCGAACGACAACACCATGCTGCCGAAGGATTCCAGCAAGCTCGATTACGAATGCGAGCTCGGCGTCGTGATCGGCCGGCGCGCGCGCTATCTGGCCAAGGACAAGGCAATGGACGCGGTCGCCGGTTATTGTCTGGCCAACGACGTGTCGGAGCGCGCGTTGCAGATGGAGCACGGGCAGACCATCTCCAAGGGCAAGGGCGCCGAGGGTTTCGGGCCGCTCGGGCCCTGGTTCGTGACCAAGGACGAGATCAAGGACCCGCAGAATCTCGCCATATGGACCAACGTCAACGGCCAAAAGCGTCAGCACGGCTCGACCAAGACCATGGTGTTCGATGTGGCCTATCTGGTCTGGTATCTGTCGCAGCTCTTCGTGCTCGAGCCGGGCGACGTGATCGCCACCGGCACGCCGCCGGGCGTCGCCTTCGGCATGAAGCCGGCGCCGGTCTATCTCAAAGCCGGCGACGTGGTCGAGCTCGGCATCGAGGGGCTCGGCACGCAGCGGCAGAAGATCGTGCCGTTCAAGGCGTGAAACCGACAAACGGTCTCGCCCGTCAATGCCGGGCTTGACCCGGCAATCCATGATGAGCCGCGGCGGCGGCAAACTTTCGTAATACTAGATGCCGTAATGGGCGCGGACTCATTAACGCGCAGCCATAGTCTGATCGATGCAAGTTGGATGAAGGCGAGGTAGTTATCGGCGAGCTTGTCGTAACGAGTGGCTACTCGATGACACTGCTTGATCTTGTTGAAGAACCGCTCGATCAAGTTGCGGGCGCGATAAAGGTGGCGGCTAAAGCAGATAGGCTCCGTCCGGTTTCGTTTCGGTGGGATATTTGCCCACGCACCGCGCTGGCTCACAAGTGCTCTGATTTAATTGGCGTCAAAACCTCGATCCGCAAGCAACATTGCTGCCGATTTCAGACCCGACAGCAGGGTAAAGGACAAGACGGTTATCGTGCGCCTCGCCAGTCGTCAGCGCGAGACGGACGGGCAACCCACTGCTATCGACGACGGCATGAATCTTGGTCGTCAGTCAGCCCCGCGACCGGCCCATCAGTTGCTCACTATTGGCTGCGATGCATGCTCCATACTGGTGAACGCGGACGATGGACGTATCGATCATCTGCACGCCCGCATCGTGAGCGAGCGACAAGCTATTCATGATGCGGTCCCAGACGCCCGCCCTGCGCCAGCGAACGAAGCGATTATAGCAAGTCGTGTAAGGGCCAAAGTTGTCAGCAGATCACGCCATGGCGCACCTGACCGCAAGACCCAAAAAACGCCGTTGAGCACCCGCCGGTCATTCACACGCGGCACGCCGCGCGGTTTGTTCGGCAGGAGCGGCTTGATGGCCGCCCATTCACCGTCAGTGAGTTCGTAGCGCATGATTCGAGGCTCCGTTTGGGAGCTTGAATCACGCGCTGGTCGATACCATCAGCTTGCAAAAGGCCCGCTGCGGCGGTCGCTAATGCGCTAACTTTACTTCCGCTTTTAGGCGCACAGCCGACATGGCGGCACTTGCCGCTGGTCTCGTCCCGGTCGAAAATGACCTGGCTGTGCAAAAACGCTGCCAACAGTTGTCAGCACGCAACAAAAGAATCGAACTTGCCGCCTAGGCGAAAGCCTCTGAACGGACATTGTCGTTAGCTACATGTAATGCCGCAGCATCGGCAGCGCTTGTTCGACGCAATATGCGACCTTCGGCAATTGCCTCCTTGGCCCGGTTGAACTCCATTAAGCCGATGTCGCGCAGTCGTAGGAGCGAGCATTACATGTGGCGGCTCGCCGGCGAGCCGCGCGCGCGTAATGTGGTCCTGCATAATGTTAATACAATTGGAGAGCACATCGAAGTATCCCGGCGTCGAAGGCCCTTTAGACAGGAGCCGTGGGGCTATCTGAGCAGCTTGCTCGCGCAACGGTGCCGGCAGCTAGCTTTGACCATCCGATCGAAGAAGTCGCTCGGAAGGCGCGAAGGCAGGGTCGTCTCCGCGTTGGGTTCGCTCGCAAAGCGTCGACCCAATAGATCACCGTTCAGATTAACGGCGATAATCACTTCAGCGCCGAGAGCGCGACAGACCGAGACCGGCACTGGATTGGACAGCCCTCCGTCGACAAGCCATTTACCGCCAACTCTTGCCGGACTGAGAATTCGCGGGCAGCGCGATCGAGGCGCGCACCGCTTCATGAATTGGTCCAGACTCCAGCCAAATCTCGCGACCACTAACCAGATCGGTAGCGACTGCTGCATATCGTTTGGGGAAGCTCTCGATTGGCGCTTCGACGCCTAGCCCTTTCAAAAAACGAAACCACCTGTTTGCCGCTAATCAGTCCGCCACCGGACAGCCGGACATCCATAAGCCCGACAATCTCACGCCAGGTGGCGGTCTCCGCCCACTGGCGCAGCTCCGTCAGGTGCCCGGCTACATAAGCCGCACCAACCAGCGATCCCATCGAAGTTCCGCAGACGATATCAGCCTCGATGCCGGCTTCGGCCAATGATTCGATGATCCCGATGTGCGACCATCCGCGGGCAGAGCCGCTGCCGAGCGCTAGTCCGATGCGGGGGGCTGTCATGAGGTCCTAGTATCTGGCCTATAAAGGCTTCTGGGTCCCGCCCCGCGGTTGGCCAAGAACCGTCCGGATTGACCGGCGGGCAATGGCCACGAAATTTTGCACGGCTGGAGAGCGGTCATGCTGCCGATGTGCCAGGCAAATTCCCACACGCGGCGTATCTCCTTCGATAGGCACATAGCTGACTCCATCGGCCATGATTTGGCTCGTAGATCGCGGCACAATCGATATGCCCAAGCCGGCCGCCACCAAGGGTATGGCGGATACAATTTCCGGCGCCTCTTGTCCTAACGCAGGGCTGAACCCAGCACGACGGCACGCCGCGATAAGGGAATCATAGGGGTCGGGGGCGAGGTCGCGCGGAAATAGAATGAAGCGTTCTTCGGCGAGGGTTGCTAGCGGCACGGACGCCGAATTGCTCAGTCGATGCCCGGCCGGCAAGACAACCACTAAGTCTTCGTCCTCCAACGGCTCGATCGCAAGACCATCGCTGTCGCCGACCGGCCGCCAGATGAAGGCAATATCAACCTTTCCGGCGCGCAGTCGTGCGGTCAGCAACGCTGAGTAATTTGTCTGCGGTGCCACAACAACATCCGGATATTTCAACCCGTATTCACGGATGATCGCCGGAATGAGCGGGTGCAAATAGATCGCGACGCCGGAGGCGACAATGAGCTGGCCGGTTTCACCGCGCGCGCGGCGCTGGACGCCGGTCTGTGGCAGTCTCGACCTGCTTGAGGATGACGCGAGCTTCCTCCAGCAACAGTTTTCCGGCATCGGTCAGCTCGATCCCCCGCGTGCGGCGACGCAAAAGTTGCGTGCCCAGCTCCTTTTCCAACTGCTTAATCTGCACACTGAGCGGCGGCTGGTTTATGCCTAGCCGCTCGGCCGCGCGCGTGAAATTAAGTTCGTCGGCGACCGCAATAAAATAGCGGGTCTTCAGGAAATCGAGTGGGTGTTTTGGGCAACTTCAGAGGGCTGGAAGCATGCAGGTGAGCACCTTGAGGCGCAGATATTCCTCGTCGCGTAGACCGTAGGCGCGGCGCTGGAAGACGCGGATCTTGTTGTTGAGGCCCTCGACGAAGCCGAGCGAGACTTTGTTTTCCGGCTTGCAGTAGGCGGCGATGCCGTCCCAGTGGCGATCGATCATGTCGGCGAACTTCTCGTAGGGTTCGAGCCGCTGCCATTTGAGGCTCGCGCGCCAGTTCTCGAAGAAGCGCCGCGCCCAGCCCTCGCGCTCGTAGTCCCAGAGCTGGCCGAAGGACTCCTTCAGCACGTAGGCGGTGTTCAGCCGCTTGTTGGCGGCCAGCAGCAGCTTGAGCGAGCTCTTGCCCTCCAGGGTGAGGTTCTCGTGGCGCGACAGCAGCGTGTATTTCTGGCCCTTGATGAAGCGCCGATCCTTGCCGCTGAGGCGCGCGTATTCGGTCTTGCGCACCTTGTCGAGCGCCTCGCCCAGATGGCGCATGATGTGGAACTTGTCGAACAGGATCGCGGCCTGCGGCGCCCGTTCGCGGGTCGTCGTTGCGGAACGGCTTCCACATGTCCATCACGGCGAGCCGAATGCCGCTGGCTCTTCTTCTGGCCCAGCCAGTCGTAGAACTGCGCCATGCTGGCCTCTGAGCGATCCTCGCCGCCGAACCAGATCGGCCGCTTGCGGATCAGGTCGCTGACCACGATCCGATAGCTGTGGCCCTTGCGGATCGAGATCTCGTCGATGCCGATCGCCTGGGCCCCGGCGTGCCCGCCCGGGCAGCTGGGCCGCATGTACTGCTTCTCCAGCGTCTTGACCGTGTCCCAGTCGAGCTTCAGCTCCTTGGCGACATCCCGGATCGACGCTTGCCGGCAGCGCCGGCCCGACGTAAAACGCAAAGCGCTTGGTGATAGAGCGGATTGTCCGCCAGAAAATCGAGCCGCTCGCGCTTCACCTTGCCGCAACTGCGGCACGCACGCGCCGCACCTCAAACTCCAGGAAGATCCGCATGTCGCCACACGGCAGATCGCGAACCTGCCGCATACGCCGGTCGTACCAGCCCGAATGCAATTCGCCCGCAGCACCCGCAAACCGTTTTTTTGCGCGCCGGTCGAGAGTGATGATCCGCGCATCCGGATCACCGAACACCCCGCGCACCGTGGGTTGCGGGCGAAAGCCCGGGAACGAATACGCATCCGACAGGCGCCGCTGTCGCTTCGATGAGTTGGCCATCGGAAAATAATGCCCGATCCAACCACCTTAGGAAACCTCGAAAACCCAATATCCATGTGGCTTCAAGTCACATTTCCCATTAAATTCATCCACTCGATTTCCTGATGAGCCAAAATAGCGGAGATGACGCAATTCCATCAGCCAAATACCCATGCACGAGTAATCGGAGGGCGCCCGGTGCCAGCACGTGAATAGCTACAACCATACGCCGCAAATATGGAAAACGCCAAATTCAGGTATTGGACCCGCGCTCAATTGACCGCCATTTCCTAGGAGTGCGCGATCTTGCCCCTAGGAACCGAATTAATGACGAATGCCCCCATCAAAGAATTGCAGGCAGAAAATCAGTGGCTGCGGGAGTTAGCGGTTTCGCTCAGTGTTACGCTATTGCGGAATATTGCACTCGACCCTCCCAAGTACCGTCGCAACGCGAGTAGCGCCGACGCCGAGCGCCTGCTGACGGAGGCGGAGCAATGCTTTCGCTCCGCGAGAATTCCGGGCCTGAAAACAGAAATCGCTGAAGGCTTGCAGGCCGCGGGTAACGAGTTGATGGCCAAAGCTGTCGAGATCGAGACAGTGCTTCAGTGTGAGAAATGGAAGAAATAAAGAAGCTTGCCTCGCGGTCATTGCGTTTACAAAGCTCAATGTTTTCTGTTGGCAAAAAGCGTTGTTCGCTGCGTCGCAATATGTTCGGTCGCCATCGGGGCGTAGCGGACAAAGGGTTGCGCCAGGGCCGAATTGGTCCGCAGCGTGTGACCAAGTGTTGCTCACCGGTCTCTATTAGTGAGTACACGGCGTGAACACTCCACCGCCTAAAGGCGGTGGCTTCATGTTACGGCTTAAAGCCGGATCGGTCCGCTCTGCGGCGGACTCAGGTAACGGCAAAATTGTCGTCCGGCTCCGGCGGCGTCTGGTTCTTGATGTATTCCGCCCAGACCTCATCGGTGACATTGCCGCTGCTCGCAACCCAATATCCCCGTGCCCATAGGTGCTGGCCCCAGTAGCGCTTGCGCAGTATCCCGAACTCGCTCAGCAGTTTGTGCGAACTCCGCCCCTTCAGATGCTGTACCGCACGCGACACCGACAGGCGCGGCGGGATCGATACAAGCAAATGAACGTGGTCGCGATTGATCGAGCCGGCGTAAATCACCATCTCATGTGCCCGCGCCGTCTCCCGCAAAAGTTCCCGGCACCGCTTTCCCACGTCGCCACCCAGCACCTCGTATCGGTACTTCGTCACCCACACCAAGTGGTATTTACAGTCCCAGACCGTATGACTGCCGCGCTTGTAAGACCTCCATCTACGCAGTCTACACGGCAAATGTCGCAATCCCAGCCGCCTAAAGGCGTGGGGTTTTCTGATCCCCTATCGGGGACTCTAAAAATATTCGGCGCGTCATCATGGGTGCCCGGGTCGATGCCGGGCATGACAGACTTAAATGCGGCTTGCTGCATCGCAAACCGCCGCGCACATGACTGTGCGGCATTTTCCGCATGACCGGCGTCCTTGATTTTGGTCAGGGCGGCTGTTGCTGTGCTGCGATTACGATATGCCGCAAAGGTGGGTTGAGGCATCGCAAGCATGGCGCAACGCAAGCCTTTGGCGGCCGTCCCGCGCGGACTGATCGACGTTCCGGTGACGCCGTTCACGCCCGACAATAAAGTCGATCTCGACACCTTCGGCCGCGTCATCGAATTCCTGCTGCGTCACAACGCGTCCTCGCTCTGCATTAATCTGCATCTTGCCGAGTTTTTCGAATTTGACGCTCGACGAGCGCAAGCAGCTCGCCCAAGCCGCGGTCGAGGTGACCGCCGGCCGCGTGCCGGTCATCGTGCATGTCAGCACGCCGGGCACCGACCAGGCGGTCGAGCTTGCCCGCCACGCCGAACAAGTCGGCGCCGACTGCGTGCTCGCCATTGCGCCCTATTACTGGAAGCCGTCGCAGGAGCAGCTTTACGCGCATTTTTCCGCCATCATCGCGGCGACCGGACTGCCCTTCATCGCCTATAACTCGCCCACCATCATGGACGGCGTCGGCATTGCGCCGGCGACGCTCGTCGCATTGCTGCAGCGGTTTCCCCAGTTCATCGGGCTGAAAGAGGCGAGCCACAACTGGGAAAAATATTTCGAGCTCGGGCGCGCGGCGAAGCTTGTGCGTCCCGGATTTCGGCCTGTTCGTCGGCACCGAGTGGATCGTGCCGAGTCTGACGCTCGGCGGCACCGCCTGCATGTCGATCTTCGGCGGCATCGCGCCGCGCTTCGTGAAATCCCTGTACGACGCGACGACGAGCGGCGATCTGAAAAATGCGCTCGACCTGCAATACAAATTTTCCGAACTCTATCAGATCGCCAAGGTCGAATATCCGGCGCCGAGCAAGGCGATGTGGGAGATCATGGGGCGGCCGGTCGGCGCGCCGCGGCTGCCCAACCGCCCGCTCAGCCCGGAGCGCAAAAAAGAAATCAAGGCCGCGCTCGAAACGCTCGGCCTTTACGACACGGAACCGCACGGATGGTAGCGGCCTTGCGCTGCCGCCGGACTTCAAACCGCTTGCAAACCTAGAGAGGAAAAAATGCGAAAACTTTTATCCGCCAGCGTGGCCGCCCTCGGCCTCATGGTGTTCGGCGCGGCGCCCGCGCCGGCGCAGGAATGGCCGACCCGCGGCACGATCCGCATGATCGTTCCCTATCCGGCCGGCGGCGGCACCGACGTGGTCGCCCGCATCGTCGCGAAATATTTGCAGGAGCGCTTGCAGCAGACCGTCATCGTCGACAACCGCGGCGGCGCCAACGGCCAGGTCGGGCTGCAGGCGCTCAAGCAGTCGGCGCCGGACGGCTACACCATCGCGATGACGTCGGATAGTCCGATGACGGTCAATCCGTGGGTCTACAAGTCGATCCCCTATGACCCGATGAAGGACTTCATCCACGTCACCTCGGTGATCCGGCTGCCCTCGATGCTGGCCGTGCATCCCTCGCTGCCCGTCAACAGCGTGGCCGAACTGATCGCGCTGGCGAAGTCGAAGCCCGGCGGGCTGTCTTACGCCTCGGCCGGCGTCGGCAATTTCAGCCATCTGGAGGCCGAACAGTTCGCGCAGAAGGCCGGCATCAAGATGGTGCACGTGCCCTACAAGGGCACCGGGCCGTCGGCCATGGGCATGATCGGCGGCGAAGTGCAGCTCGGCTTCAACAACGTCTCGACCCTGCTGCCCTACGTCAAGGCGGGCAAGCTGCGCGCGCTCGCCGTCATGGAGCCCAAGCGCATGCCGGAGCTGCCCGACGTGCCGGCGGTGGCCGAAACCATCCCCGGCTTCGACATGGCGCCCTGGGTCGGCATCATCGCGCCGGCCGGAACGCCGAAGCCGATCATCGACCGCCTGACCAAGGAAATCCTGGCGGTGATGCGCGACCCGGAGGCGGTCAAAATATTCACCGACCAGCAGCTGGTGGTGATGACGCTGCCCGGCGCGCAGTTCACCGCGCTGATCAAGAAGGATTCCGAGAAGTGGGAGAAGGTGGTGAAGACGGCGAATATCAAGTCTGCAGTAGCTCGCCTTCGCGCGCGCTCAAATCCTCGCTGTCATTCCGGGGCGCGCGCCGCTAGGCCGGCGAACCCGGAATCCAGAAACACTTTCCGGGCTTGCATCTGGATTCCGGGTTCGCTCGCTGCGTGAGCGCCCCGGAATGACGGCCATTACCGCCGCCGCCACACTTGAGCGGCGTGACCACTGCCGCCACCACGGCGGCACCAGCGGTCGGATCCGCGAAGCCGCGGATGCGCGGGCCTCGCCGCGCCGCGCGCTCGGCGAGATCAGTGACCGCCCAGACCAGCGCGTCGAGCCGGTCGGGCGAGCGGCCGGACGACAGGCCGTCGAGGCCGAAGTCGGCCATCTCGTCTTCGAGCGCGGCAAAGCCCGCGCCCACGTGCTTGACCTTGCCCTGCGCGTACATGGCGGCGACGGGTTCGGCGCGCAGCCATTTGCCGCGGGCCGCGCGCACCGCACGCACGGCGACATTGGCGTCGACTTGTTGCGAGCACCGCGCGCACCATGTCGCCGCCGAGATTGACCTCGGCGACGATGCAGTCGGCGGCAAGCCGCCGGTAGAGCGCGACCGCCTTCATCGCCCAGCCGGCGGGCGCGAGCCCCGCAACGCTGGCGTCTTCCAGCACATAGACGACGCCGTCCTCGGCAAGACCGGCGGCGATAATGCCGCAGGCGTCGGCGCCGGGCCGGCCCGAACCGGGCGGATCGATGCCGACGACAATGCGCTGCAGCGCCGGCGCCTGCTCCACGCGACACGCTTCGATCAACGCTACGCGACCACAGCGCGTCGGCGCGCTCGGCGATGATCTCGCCGTCGATCTCCTGGCGGCCGAGCCGCGTGCCGGCGTAACGCGCCATCACCTCGTCGAGGAAACCGGGCGCCAGATGCGCGGCATTGGCCTGCGTTCCTGCGCGCGTCACCGCCGTGCGCGGATCGGCGGTGAGCCGCTTGATCAGCGCGATCGGCCGCGGCGTGGTGGTGACGAGCGCGCGCGGGCGCTCGCCCAGCCGCAGCCCGAACTGCAGCATGTCGAAGGTCGCTTCGGCATAAGTCCACTTGGCGAGCTCGTCGCACCAGGCGGCGTCGAACTGCGGCCCGCGCAGCTGCTCGGGGTCCTCCGCCGAAAACGCGTAAGCCACGGCGCCATTCGGCCACTCCAGCCGCTTGCGCATCCCGGTCCACACCGGCCGCTCGCTGCGCGGCGCGTTGCGCAAAATGCCGGACGGCCCTTCGATCATCACCTCGCGCACGTCGTGCTCGGTCTCGCCGATGAGCGCGATGGCGCCGTGCGGCGTGTCGGCATAAGGCTTATGCCCATGCGCCAGCGCGCGCACGAATTCAGCGCCGCTGCGCGTCTTGCCGGCGCCGCGCCCGCCCAGCAGCAGCCAGGTGCGCCAGGGCGCGCCGTCGTTGCCGGCAACGGGCGGCTCCTGATGCGCGTGCGCGAGCGCGAGAAAGTCACGATTGAGCCGCAGCAGCGTCGTCGCCGTCAGCCGGCGCAGCATCTCCGGCGTCCGGCCGGCTTGCGAGGAACGTCTCAATACGCCGCGCAAGCGCATCACGGAATTCATCGAGGTCGGCGGGCATGTCGTCATATGTGGGTCTCGCTGTCGTTGATCGTCGCGGCGGGCGCGGCGCTGAGCATCAGTTGCAGGCGGTGCAGCGTGGCGGTGAGGTTGGAATAACGTGCGCGCGACTGCGCTCGCGCTCGAGCAGGCCCGAGTTCGCGCTTGCCCTTGAGCGAACGCGCAGGAAGCGCCTTGCAAGTCGGCGAGCTCGCTTGGTCGCGCGCGGCATGCAGAGCTCGGCAATCGCCGCGCGGACTTGCTCGGGTCGTTACATCCTCCGTTCGTCCCCGCGAAAGCGGTTAGCGACCCAGGGTTACAGCGGCACAGTATTGCCATCCGTTGCCCCTGGATTCCCGCGTGCGCGGGAATGAGCGGAGAAAGTACCTCCGCCCTTTCCAACAACCTTGCCGCGGGCGACGAGATCGCGCGGCGGCGCGCACGTAAGCGCACCCAGCCCTCGCGCTGGGCGATGCCGCGCAGCGTGGTTTCGTGCAGCAGCCGAGATCGGCGGCCATGGTGGAGAGCGGCTCGTCGCTTCCTTCGAAACGCCGCCGCATATTGGCGAGCAGTTCGGGCGTGGATTTCAAACGGCGCGCCATCGTAGCGCGCATGGGGGTCGGTTGGCCATGGGTGTTGGCTCCACTCTCTGCCGTCATTCCCGCGAAGGCGGGAATCCAGCTTTTGCTTGTGATGATGGGTTTGCGCGCAAACAAAAAACCCACGCCTCAGGGCGCAGGCTCGGCACGCTATAGGATTATATGCCTAGCAGCGTCGGGCTGTCAAGGTGCCCCGCTTCACCCTCCCCTGGAGGGGGAGGGTCGCCCGCCGAAGCTTTAGCGAAGGCGGGCGGGGTGGGGTGAACTGGCATAGCCGCAGCGCCACTCCGCCTAGCAGGACCGCGCTGTCAAGGACTTCGCCCGCGCCCTTGTCCTGACAATGTACGGTTGCTATATTGAGGGCCGAGGAGAAACCCCATGAGCGACGTCACCGAAAACCGTTCCGAGCGCGTCGACCTGCGCATGACGCCGGCCGCCAAGCGCACGCTGCAACAGGCGGCGAGCGTCAAGAACAAGACGCTGACCGAGTTTCTGCTCGACATCGGGCTCAATGCCGCCTTCGACACGCTGGCCGACCGCCGCGTGTTCCAGCTCGACGCCAAGCGCTGGGATGCATTCATGGCGGCGCTGGATAAACCGCCGAAGGATAATCCGCGCCTGCGCAAGCTCATGCCCGCAAGCCGAAGTGGAAGGCGTGATGCGCTTTCCGGCTCGCCTATCGGTCATTCCGGGACGCTCGCCTTACAGGGCGTTTACGCGCATCTTCGACGCGCTATGGCGAGCGGACCCGGAATTCAGATGCCTACACGGAACTCGTATCTGGATTCCGGGTTCGCGGGCTGGCGCCCGCGCCCCGGAATGACAGGTTCCTATGCCTGACGCCAAACCGGAGGCTCCGAGCGCGCCCGCTCCGCTCGCGCCCGAGCACGCGCTTGACGACTTCGCCTGTGGCGTCGCGCCGCTCGACGAATGGCTCAAACGCCGCGCCCGCCGTAACGAGGCGGAAGGCGCCTCACGCACCTTTGTCGCTTGCAGCCGTGCGCGCGTCGTCGGCTACTATAGTCTGGCGGCGGCATCGGTGCTGCGCGAGGCCGCGACCGGCAACGTTCGCCGCAACATGCCCGAGCCGGTGCCGGCGGTTCTCATCGGCCGCCTCGCGGTTGATCGCGCCTGGCACGGCCGCGGGATCGGCGCCGATCTGTTGCGCGATGCCGTGCTGCGCATCGCCGCCGCCGCCGAGACGGTCGGCGTGCGCGCCATCCTCGTGCATGCGGCCACGGCGGAAGCCAAGACATTCTATGAGCGGCACGGCTTCCGCGCCTCGCCGCTCGATCCGATGACGTTGATGGTGACGGTGGAGGAAGCGCGGAGGATGATGGGATAGCGCGTCGCGCGCTGGGCGGACGACAATAGCTTGAAGCGTTACGAGGTCAAGACCGAATTCTGGCGCCGTTGACGCATTCGACTTGGCAACTGATTGCATCGCGGCGTGGGATAATTTCCTTCGTGCGAACAACTTGTGAATGGACCATCTAAAAGTCACTGCGTCGCAAACGTCTTACGGCGTATCGCGGCGATCCGCTCTCGCATTGTATTTCTCTTACCCGGATTCCATTCGAAGAAAGCGCCAATTGCGCTATCTGCACCATCTCCGCTCAGAGTTGTCCGTCAACCTCAAAGTTAAATTGGTTAACCGGATAGCGCGACGATTTCCAACGACTTTTGCGAACACTTCCAGCCGGTAGTCACCATCCCAAAAAATAAAGTCGTCCCGGCGAGAGACAAAGTGGTGGTTATATGTGACGCCAGACTGCCTTACAAACATCCCGCTGCCCAGCGAAAGCTTATCCGTTTCGGCATAACCCCAGAAGTCGAACAGGTATTCGCCGACGCGATTGTCCACCGTGAACCATACCAGGGGCGTCGATCGACCATGGCTGCTGACCAGCGACAACATGATCGTCGCTTGGTTATCGGCGTCAAAGTCAGTCCAGTCCATGGCGACAACGATATTCGGGCGCTGCCCGACCGCATGAGGCACCCATCGCTTCAAGAAGTCGTCAACGTCAATCCCCGAGTTCGACAGCAGCCGATCCACTTGCTTGATGGCATGCTTGGTCAGTCGTCCTCGCACCAACGCCAGCCCTTGCCCGATCGTGTTAGCGTCCGCAGCGTATCAGCCGTCACGTGCTCGACGACGAGGCCGCATTTGTCAGCGCCTTTCGTAAAGGACGTCAGAGCTTGTGTTTTGGCCGCTGCTAAAATGATTCCGCGAAATTCTTCATTGGATGCGGCACCGCTGATCGTCACCGACCGCTTGATTTGAAGGCCAAGAACCCGCTTCGTGCCTGCCAACATCATCGAATTCGACAACAAGGTCATCCATGGGGTTGCCATGGCCTTGCTGTTGAACGGCGACGCTGGTGACGAAACCCGTTTGGCCCGCAGCGCGTTCGCGGCGAAGGAGTGATGACAGATAATAGGCGACGACTGTGTCCTCGTAAGTAAAACCTGCACCGCCCGTCAGTTCGGTCGATGCTGGCTTTCCGTCCGATAAGGATGTCATGGCCGCCGACCTTTTTTGCAGTTCTAGTGATTAATTCTCACTGCAATATATTTAGCGAACCCCGCCCCCTATCCACCTTACATTGCGCGCCTGTCGAGGGAAAAAAACAAAACAGCCCCGGGTTTCCCCGGGGCTTCTTTCGTTAGTTGCTGTCGGCAGCCTTACTCCGCCGCCTGCTGCTGCGCCCGCCCGAGCACGCTGCGGGCGAGATCGCGGAACTCGGCGTGCGTGAGCATCTTCTTGTTCTTGAGCGAATGCAGCTTGGTCGCCTGCAAGCACCTTCATGGCGTCCTCTTCCGACACCTGCATGCCGACGTCGTGCAGCCACATGTTGATCGAGTTCGATGCCCGAGCCCTTGCCCATCACCACCTCCGCCGGCGGCTGGCCGACCGCCGACCAGCGGATCGGGAACAGTTCGGTGGCGTTCTTCTCGCCGCAGTTCTTGAACCACGAGGCGATGATGCCGGACTCGATCTGGTAGAGGCCGCTGCCGACGATCGCCTTGTTGCTCGGCACCGCGACGCCGGTCAGGCGCTGCACCAGATTGGCGAGCGGGGTGAGCTTGGTGGTGTCGATGCCGACAGTCGACGCCGTACATGGTCTTGAGCGCCATCACCACGTCTTCCATCGGCGTGTTGCCGGAGCGCTCGCCGATGCCGAGCACGGTGGTGTGCATCACCTCGACGCCGAGCGAGAGCGCCATGATGGTGTTGGCCACCCCCATGCCGAAGTCCTGGTGGAAGTGCGCTTCCAGCCGCTTCTTGATGCGCTTCTGCACCTCGGTGACGAAGTACTTCATGGCGTGCGGCGACAAGCACGCCGAAGGTGTCGACCAAGGCGAGCGCGTCCATGTGGCCTTCCTTGCCGACCTTCTCGATCAGGTCGATCGCCCATTTCAGCTCGGCGCGCGAGAAGTCGATCGGGAAGAACACCACTTCGAGGCCGTTCTTGTGCGCGAACGAGGTCGCCTCGATCGAGGTCTCGATCGCCTTTTCCAGCGGCCAGCGATAGGCGAGCTCCAGCATGTGCTTGCTGGACGGGATTTCCATCACCACGCCCTTGACGCCGGTGTCGACCGCGCGCTTGACGTCTTCCTTCATGCAGCGCGCGAAGGAGAAGATCTGCGGCCCGAGGTTGCGCTTGACGATCTCCTTGATGGCGTCGTTGTCGGACGGCGAGACGATCGGCATGCCGGCTTCGATGCGGTGCACGCCGGCTTCCGCCAGGCCTTCGGCGATGCGGATTTTCTCGTCCTTCGACAGGATGACGCCGGTCTGCTGCTCGCCGTCGCGCAGCGTCACGTCGTGGATCTTGATGTTCTTGGCGAATTTGAAATCCTTCGTCACCTCCGGCGCGTAATTCCACTCACTCACGAACCAGTCGTTGGTTTTCCAGGGGGTTGGGTTGGCCATCCGGTTACTCCTCTCGCATGGGCTTATGGGTTGATCGTGCGGCGTATGTCAGGGCCGGCCGAGGCGGGCCATAGCGGGGCAATGCGAGGCGAGCAGAACGCCTCCGCCGCCGTTGGCATTGATATTTCGCAAGACCGGGCCATAAATTCTTGTTTTCGCTGCCGTCCTTATAGGCGATGCCGGCGCCTCAGACTACCGGGTTAATGAGCTCGCCGATGCCCGAGATTGAAATGCGCACCACGTCCCCGGGTTGCAGGTAGCGCGGCGGGGTAAAGCCGATGCCGACGCCGGCCGGCGTGCCGGTGGCCAAGAGGTCGCCCGGCTCGAGCGGCACATAGGCCGTGACCGTCTCGATGAAGCTCGCCACGTCGAAAATCATGTCCTTGAGCTTGGCGGACTGCCGGCGCTCGTCGTTGACGTACGTCGTCAGCTCCTGCTCGGCCGGCACGCCGAATTCGTCGCGCGTCACCAAATAAGGCCCGACCGGGCAGAAGCCGTCGAGGCTCTTGCCGAGGAACCATTGCTTGTGGCGCTGCTGCACGGCGCGCGCGGTCATATCGTTCACGATGGTGTAGCCGAACACGTACTCGAGCGCGTCCTCGCGCTTGACGTTCTTGGCGTGCTTGCCGATGACTACGCCGAACTCGCCCTCGTAGTCGACCGTGTGCGGTCGGATCGAGCGCGGCGACGATCTTCTGCCCCGGATCGGCGAGCGCGGACGGCGACTTGGTGAAGATCACCGGATCGGCCGGCACCTCCTGCTTGTCGCCCGACTGGTCGACGCCGCTCTGGGCGAATTCGCGCGCGTGGTCGTAGTAGTTCTTGCCGACGCAGATCACGTTCTTGGAGAGCGGGCCGACCGGGGCGGCGAGCTTGGCGCGCGCGAGCGCGAGTGGCTCGCCGTAGTCCGGCGCCGCTGCCGGCGGCGAAGAGCTTGATGACGTGGCGCAGGTCGCGCAGCACGCCGCCGCCGACCGAGAACGGGCGGAAGCTGTCGCCCTCGACGGCGCCGAAAACCTTGCCCTGCGGGCTGTTGATGGCGGCGATTTTCATGGGGCGATGGCTGACCTTGCTGGAATGCCGGCATTGGAATGCCGGACGGCGGGCGGGACGCGGGCAAGGCGCTAGCAAAGAGCGGGGCGGCGGGCAAGGTATGGGGCGGTCATTCCGGGGCACGCGCGTAGCGCGTGAACCCGGAATCCAGAGGCACCCTCCGAGCTTGCAACTGGATTCCGGGTCCGCCGCTTCGCGCCGTCCCGGAATGACAGAATGCATCGCGGCACCCATCCTTCCCTCTCCCCTTGCGGGAGAGGGTGGCGCGCGTAGCGCGCCAGGTGAGGGGGCGGCGTGTCCAACGAATCCATCCGTCATGGCCGGGCCTGTCTCGGCCATCCACGCCTTACCTTTTGGCCAAGACGTGGATGCCAGGCACAGGGCCGGGCATGACGGAGAAAGCGCAGCGGCACTCCGGTCATCGTGCGACAGCGGGGTACACACTTCTTCCTGACGGAGCGCACGACCCTTGGGACGGCGCTATTTGCCCGAGCCCGGCTTCTTAAACTTTAAAACTATGCTTGCCTCACCCTTGGCAGTCGCAATTCCGATGCTGCCTTCACCAGAAACCCCAATGCTGACTTCGATCTCATCGAGCGACATTTTTCCGAACGACTGTGCGGTCAAATCTTTGATCAGGATGCCGACCTGTTCATTCACCTTTTTCCATCGATCCAAGAACTTAGAGCGGTTTCCGTTTAAGTGGACCATATCCGGAATTCGCGAAGTATGCAGCGCATTCAGCTCGAGAGATTTGATTGAGACATGAGGCGACGGCCTTGCAGAGGCTTCTGACGGTGAACGTGGCATTCTTCAGAGTATATGCGGCGACTTTGCGCAGGAGCGCCTTGAGTTTGGCGAATAGTTGCTCGATGGGATTGAGGTCGGGACTGTATGCCGGGAGGTAAAAAGGAATTGCACCGCGCGCTTCGATAGCTTCTTCGACCCCATCTACCTTGTGGACGCTGACGTTATCCATGAACACGACGTCATCTCTCTTCAGTGTCGGAGCGAGGAACCGTTCGACATAGGCCTTGAACATCTCACCATTCATCGGGCCTTCGAGCACGAAAGGCGCAGTAACACGGTCATGACGCAACGCCGCGAGGAAAGTGATGGTTTTCCAGTTCCCATACGGCACTTTTTGGATGAGCCGCTCGCCCTGCGGTGCTCGCCCGTAAAGGCGGGTGATCGTCGTTGAGACGCTGGGGTGAGTAGGCCGGAGGAGTTTCACCCCCGGCCTCTCGCAGAACGGTGCGTGAACCTCTCGATTCACACCGCTCCCATCAGGTGAACGTGGTCGTTCCGAACGACTGCCAGTGTACGAAGAGTTCCGCATTGTCCCCCGCCAGCTTTCGCAAGAACAGCGAAGCACGGGTTGTGTGGAACCGGAAGCGCTTGTACTTTCGCATGATCCAGGCTTTCAGCTTCTGATTGACGTAATCGACCAGAGAGAACAGCGCCGAACGGCTGAACCGGCCGTAGTAACCGATCCACCCCCTGAGGAGCGGATTGATCTGCCGGGCGATCTCAGCCAGCGTCCCCGACGTTTGCCGGGGAATGTGCAAGCTCCGGATCGTTGCTCGCATGGACTTCAGAGCTGTTGGACTGACCGCCGGAGTGTATCCGCAGAAGAACTCCGTCCTCTGTGACGTCGCCACCCGCCGCGGCCTGAACTGATATCCGAGGAAGTCAAATTTCACGTTCGGATACGTTCGTCGCCGCCTGTTGTCCTTGCAATAGACGATCCGCGTCTTTGTCGGATGCATCTGAAGACCGCACACCTCCAACCTCGCTTGAAGCTCCGCCTTTATGGCCTCTGCTTCTTGCTCGGTCCGGCAGTGCACCAGTCCGTCGTCAGCATATCGACACCAAGTGAGGTCGGGATGTGTCCGCGCCATCCAGAGATCAAACGTATAATGCAGGAACAGATTGGCCAGTATTGGGCTGATCACGCCCCCTTGCGGGGTTCCACGCGTCCGCTCAATGAGCTCCCCGTCCTTTTTCATTGACGCCGTCAGCCATCTTTCGATGTAGAGCAGCGCCCATTTGCATTGCACGTGTCGCCGGACCGCCTTCAGCAGAAGATCATGCGGAAGATTGTCAAACAGCCCTTTGATGTCGAACTCCAGGATCCAATCATTTTTCCAGCACCGTTGACGTGTGACCCCTACGGCGTCCAGAGCCGATTTTCCCGGCCTGTAACCGTAGGAGTCCGGCAGGAAGATCAGTTCCAGTTCCGGCTCAATCATCTGCTTGACCACCATCTGCGCGATTCGATCGCTAACAGTGGGCACACCTAAAATCCTTTCGCCGCCCGTCTTCTTTGGAATGGAGACGGCGCGCACCGGAGGTGGAAAGTAGGTACCTGAGGACATGCGATTCCAGATTTTGTAGAGATTCCCCGCAAGATCTGTCTCGAACATCTCCAAGGTCTGCTCGTCCACTCCAGCTGCACCGCGATTGGATTTGACCGCCTTGTAGGCTTCGTACACTCGCCGCTTCTCGATCAAGAACGGCCTGTTTATCGTACCGATCGAAGTCATCCTGTTTCCAGTTGGTTCAAGAGTACGACTACCTGACCCGACCCCTTTGCTCCGACCCCATTACAGGGCCCTCAACGCTCGTACGGATCGGTCCGCCCCAGTCTCTTGCTTCGGTACTCTCGCCTCACGGTTGGCGCCGCTTGGGCTTCTCCCTTGCCATCAAGAGCCTGGTTCCTGCAGTTCCACGTCAAAGCCTGTGTCCGACTCACGCCCCCTCTACGCCGGTCGCCGCCCGCCCCGTCATCAGGCATCTGACGGACTTGTCCCAGGATGACGAAACGGTCCTGGTTTTGACGACACTTAGATTTATAACGACGCGTCCTCGGAGGGTTCACTTTCGTTCGTCTTTCGGACACTCACCTGCTCGGTTTGATCCGAACTTTTGATCCGACGCTCACTACCACGGCTCTTTACCGCAGCAGCTCGGACTGGTTTGAGATCCGCTCCTGAAAGCCGATCTCGGGGGGCCCGCCCCCATCTTTCACGCAGCTTCACGAAGCGGTTTTAGTTCATGTCGAACTCCTTCCGCTGCTCTGCAGCACACTTTCATCGATGAAGACCAGTCGCTTCAGATCAAGCCTTGGCTGCTGTTTTTGCAATGCCTTACGTGCGGCGACGACGTCCGTCCGGTCCTGCTCGGCGGCCCGCAGACTTTTTTTTAAACTTAAGTTTGCACGGCAGATCGCCTAATTTAGGAGTTCGCATGAGTCACTTAGGCGCAAAATCGCTTTCGATCTGTGTCCAGGTGCTCCGGTGCTAACACATTGAGAGCGCGGTCACTCTTCGAACGCGTGTCCAGCCGCAAGAAAGGCCTTTCGGCAAAATGTGGAGTCGGACCAAGCGTTTGCAGTGAGACCACCCGCGAACTTCAGTTTAAAGCGTAAATTCAAATGATGCAGAAATCGGGAGATCGACGACTGACCGACCGTCACCTTCTTCTTCGCTAGAAGGGTCTTGAGCTCTGCCAGTGTGATATCCGGTTGCTCCGCCACCAATTGCCTGACCAGTTCTTCGTACGCGGCCAGCGCATATCCCTTGTAACCGCCGAATTTGGCCGGACTAACGCTGCCCGTTTCGCGGTGCAGCCTACGGAAGTGCACAACAGAGCTAATACTTACTCCAAATTGCTCCGCAGTTTCCGGGATGGTAGCGCCATCCTGTCCCACCCTGCACTACGCGATCGCGGATGCAAGGAATTTGCAGCGTTCTGACCTTTCCCTGTTCCTTGGGGATGTCCACCCGGCGGTTAGGATGGGGTTTGTACCTGCCTGTTTCGAGGTCGTCCTTTATATCCGCAAGGAAGCATTCCAGTCCGGCGGTTTCGATGGCCTCAAATGTCTGACCGTCGATCCCAGCCGCACCGCCATTCCTCTTGGCTATACGGTAAGCCTCCTCGAGGGTCTCCGTCCTTGTCACATAGACGAAGATGCCCCAGAAGCGATGTGCCTTTTCCGACTTCGCTTTCCGATATATCCGCCGTCGCAGCTCCTGCAACGCGATGGGTGCCTTTATCATCTCACCCTTGCCTCGCTTGGACGCGCGGAGTTCCTCATCGGTCCGGGCCCTTCCCTCCGGGCGCGTTTTGCTGCACGCCCATCAACAGTACCGTCTGACCCGATCCGACTCCCTGACGCCTACGCTTCCATTTCCCACTCACGGTTATAGAAAGCGCCTCTTCGGCGGGATTTCGCCTGCCGGGCGTCGAGGGTCTCTCCAGTTGACACGCTGTCGTTCGCATCATGTCACCGCTGATACCCCGCCGGTGAGGACCGCCGCTTCGGACTCCTTTCGTCGGCCCTTGCTGCCTTCGCGCGTTATCGACCGTCTCGGCCACCTGATAGAGTTCACTGTACGTTGCAACCTGATGCTTCGCGCACACTCCTCTCGAGCATGTTGTCGGAGGGCTCCGCCGTCTTGCTTTCGCGCCACGGCGCCTCCCTTGCTTCGAAGCCTGAGTGTCCGTCTCGAAAGTTGTTGAATCAAATGAATCACTTGTGTTTCACACATCGGCTGCCTGTGAGGAGGGTTGCCGATGTGGACGAGCAAGAACCGGGCGCGCTACAAGCGCGATCATTTGCGATATCCGAGCGATGTGACGGACGAAGAATGGGCGCATGTCGGGCCGCTCATTCCTCCGGCGAAGCGCGGGGGCCGCAAGCGCGAAGTGGACGCGCGGGATGTCGTCGACGGCATCATGTACGTGCTGAGCACGGGATGCCAATGGCGCTACATCCCCAAAGACTTGCCGCCGCGCAGCACCGTGTATCGGTACTTCTGTCTGTGGGGGTACGACGGCACGCTGGATCGCATCCACTACGCGCTTTACGAGAAGTGTCGCGAGCAGGCGGGACGCGAAGCCAGTCCCACCGCCGCCATCATCGACAGCCAGAGTGTGAAAAGCGCCGAAAAAGGCGGCCCCTGCATCGATCCGCCCGGGTTCGACGCGGGCAAGCTCATCAAGGGCAAGAAGCGGCATATCCTGGTAGATACACAGGGTCTGTTGCTGCACGCGATTGTTCATCCGGCCGATATTCAGGATCGCGACGGCGGCATCGTGCTGCTGTCCACGCTTTTCGGCCTTTTTCCTTTCCTGAAAAGGCTCTTTGCCGACAGCGCCTATGCGGGGCCTGTCTTTCATGCGGCGCTGGCCAAGATTTCGAACGCAACTCGAAACCGAAATCGTCAAGCGTTCCGATTGCGCCAAAGGCTTCGTCGTTCTGCCGCGCCGATGGATCGTCGAACGTACAATCGCTTGGCTCAACCGTTGCCGCCGACTGGCCAAGGATTGGGAAAATCTCAACCTCAGCGGCCTGATCTTCCTGCGCCTCGCATCCATTCGCCTCATGCTCCGAAAACTCTGTAATCCTTGATGAACTTATGGGACGGACTCTGAGTTTTTTGGCTTCGGTCGGACTTTCACCGACATGACAGCGTGCCCTTTGACTGGACACGCCGATGACCCAGCGTTTGGGTTCAGGCTCGAAGGTACCGACCCGCTCGGAACGGGTGACGATTTCGATGGTCCATTTGCCGAATGCGGCGATCGCGTTGCGCAGCTTGTCGCCGCGGTAGACGCGATCGGCGAAGATGTGCCGCAGTTTCGGGAACGTTCGCCGCAGCGAGGCGAGCAGCGGCACCGCGCCGTGATTGTCCTGGATGTTGGCCGCGTGCACCAAGAGAGCGAGCAGGAAGCCTTGTGTATCGGTGATCATGTGGCGCTTGCGCCCCTTGACCCGCTTGGCGGCATCAAACCCGCGCGGGCCACCACTTTCCGTGGTTTTGGCGCTCTGGCTGTCGATGACGCCGGCCGAGGGAATGGCGTTGCGGCCTGCCGCCTGCCGGGCACGCCGCACCAGGGCGAAATTGATCCGATGCCAGATGCGCCGGTCGCGCCAGTCGTAGAAGTAATACTGAACGGTCGAGCGCGGCGGAAAGTCCTTCGGCAGCGTCCGCCATTGGCAGCCGGTCGCCAGGATGTAGAGGATCGCGTTCATCACCTCGCGCAGATTGACTTCGCGCGGACGCCCGACCCGGCAAGGTGTCGGCAGAAAAAAGCTGATCAGAAGCCATTCCGCATCGGTCGTATCGCTTGCATAACGCAGGTAATCGCGCCGATATTGCGCACGGGTGGTTTCAGTCCAAGTCATTGTGACCTCCATCGTTTCTCGCAAATCCGACGGAATCACAAAGGGCTGAAATCACTCAACTCTTTTTCGGCCAGGCTCTGAGGAGCGGTCCGCAGGACCGCGTCTCGAAGGATGGGGCGGCCTCATGCGGCGAGACGCCGCGCTACGCGCGGCTCCTCAGCATGAGGCCGAAGGGGTCGCGGCGTGCCTCAGCCCCTCGCCCTCAGCACCGCCTCGATCGACACCCGCGACCAGGGCGCGGTGCGGGCGCGGAAGGCCACGTAAGAATCGTGCACCTGGCCGGTGATGGCGTCGCGGTGGCTCAACTCGCCGAGCACGTCGCTCGCCTGCTGGCGCGCCGCGGCGACCAGATCGCCGGGAAACGCCGCGAGCTTGACGCCGTGATCCTTCACCAGCGCTTCCAGCGCCTCGGCGTTGAGCCGCTCCATCTCGGCCAGCGCGTAGTTCGCCTCCGTCGCGCAGGCATGCGCGACGATCGCCTTGAGCTCGTCGGAGAGCGCGTTCCAAACTTTCAGCGCGACGATGCACTCGCCGGTGCCGTTCGGCTTGTTGAAGCCGGGATAGTAGTAGAACGGCGCCACGCGATAGAGCCCGAGCGCGATGTCGGTGCCGGGCCCGACGAATTCGGCGCCGTCGAGCACGCCCGATTGCAGCGCGCTGAGGATTTCCGCCGGCGGCGTGGTCTGCGGCGTGGCGCCTAGCCGCCGGTAGACCTCGCCGCCGAGGCCGAGCGCGCGCAGCTTGAGGCCGCGCAGGTCGGCGATGCTTTTGAGCTCGCGGCGGAACCAGCCGCCCATGCAGACGCCGGTGTTGCCGCCCATGAACGGCTTGACGCCGAACGGCGCATAGAGCGCGTCCCACAGCGCCTGCCCGCCGCCGGCCTCGATCCAGGCGACGTGCTCGGAGGGCGTGAGCCCGAACGGCACGGTGGTGAAGAAGGCGGCCGCCGGCATCTTGCCCTGCCAGTAGAAGGCCGCCGAGTGGCCGATATCGGCGACGCCGTTGCCGACCGCGCCCAGCACCTCGAAGGCCGGCACCACTTCGCCGGCGGCATAGACCGTGATGTCGATGCGCCCGCCCGACAGCGCGCGGATGCGGCTCGCGATGCGCTCGGCCGACATGCCGGGGCCGGGTAAACGTTTCGGCCAGGAGGTGACCATGCGCCACTTCAACGTTTGCGTCGCGCGCGATCGCCGGCGCGGCGATGAGGCCGGCGGCGCTCAGGCCGGCGAGACGGGTGAATTGGCGGCGCGTGCTCATGGCGTGCTCCATTGCCGGTAGAAGTGATGCAAAGGCCCGTGGCCGTGGCCGATTTTGAGTTCGTCGGCGTGCGCGATCGCGGCGGTGACGTAAGTTTTGGCCGCCTGTACGGCGGCAACGAGGGTAAGTCCCTTGGCGAGCCCGGCCGCGATCGCCGACGACAACGTGCAACCGGTGCCGTGCTTATTTTTCGTGACGATCCGTTTCGCCGACAGGCGCACGACCTCGCCCTGCCCGATCAGGAGGTCGACGCTTTCATCGCCCGCGCCGTGTCCGCCTTTGATCAGCACATAGCGCGCGCCGAGCGACAAGATTTCGCGCGCCTGCACTTCCATTTCGCGTTCGTTGCGGGCGGGAGAAGCGCCGGTCAGCGCCGCCGCCTCCGGCAGATTGGGCGTCACGATCAGCGCCCGCGGAATGAGCATGCTGCGCAGCACCGCGATCACGTCGCCGCTCATCAGGCTGTCGCCGGAACTCGCGAACGTCACCGGATCGAGTACGATGTTGCGCGCGCGGTGACGCGCAAGCCCCTCCGCCGCCGCCTCGACCGTCGCCGGTCGGAACAGCATGCCGATCTTCACCGCGTCGACCGCGAGGTCGGAAAAGACCGCATCGATCTGGGCTCCGATAAAGCCGGCCGGCACGTCGTAGATCGCACTCACGCCCTGTGTATTCTGTGCCGTCAGTGCGGTGAGTACGCTCGCGCCATACACCCCGAGCGCGGCAAAGGTTTTCAGGTCCGCCTGGATGCCGGCGCCGCCGCTCGAATCCGAGCCGGCAATGGTGAGCGCGATGGCGGTCATGCGGGGGCCCGCTGCGCCAGTGCGGCGTCCACCACCGCGCGCAGATCTTGCGCGGCCTTCCCCGGATCGGGCGCCAGCGAAAGCGCGGAGATCACCGCCACGCCGTCGGCGCCGGCTGCGATTACCTCGGCGGCGTTGCCCGCATTGATGCCGGAAATGCCGCAGATCGGAAATTTCGGCGCGCGGGCGCGGATTGCGCGTACGATTTGCCCCATACCGGAAACGCCAATCGGCGCATTCGCGTCATCTTTCGAGCCGGTAGCGAACACCGCGCCAATGCCGACATAGTCGAGCAGTTCGAGCGGCGCGGTCTGCGCCTGCTGGAGCGTGCTCACGCTCAGCCCGATGATCGCCGTGCGCCCGAGCAGCAGCCGCGCATCGGCGACCGACATGTCGTCCTGACCGACATGCACGCCGTCGGCTTCGGCGGCGAGCGCGACATCCACGCGGTCGTTGATCAACAGCGGAACGCCCGCCGGCTCCAGCACGCCGCGCAGCGTGCGCGCTTCCTCGACCATGGCGCGGGTGGAACCGTGCTTGTCGCGCAATTGCACTAGCGTGGTGCTGCCGGCGATCAGCCCGGCGAGCTCGGCAAGCCTGCGGCCGCCGGCGACAGCGGGGTCGACAAGCGCATAGAGCCGGAGATCGACGTTCATCAGTTCACCTTTGCGCGGGCGATGAGCGTCGGCCCATCGAGATTGTAGAGCGTATCGATAATGGCGACTGCGAAGCTGCCCGGACCTGCGGCCTTCTCGGCCGCCAACTCGCCGGCAACGCCGATGATCACCAGCGCGGCCGCGGTGGCGCGCCAAGCGTCCGGTTCGACCGCAAGACAGGCTGCGACCAGCGCCGAGGCGGCGCAGCCCATGGCGGTGACCTTGGCCATCAGCGCATGGCCGTTGGCGATGGCTGCGAAGCGCTCGCCGTCGCTGACCCAATCGGTTGCGCCCGACAGCCCGAGCACGGTTTTCTTGTCGCGCGCGTAGGCCGCGACCGCTTCGCGACTTCGGCGCGCTGCCCGACAGCGTGGAAAATTCCGCAGCATTGAGCCGCACCGCTTTCGGTATGCTCGCGATCAGCGCGCGGGCGAAGGCTGCGCGCGGGGAGCTGCGATCGATGAATACCGGATCGAGCACCCAGGGCACGTTTCCCCGCGTCGTGGCTTCTACCGCCATCGCGGTGGCCTCGCGGCGCTCGCGATCCAAAGTCCCGAGATTGACCAGCAGCGCTTTCGCGCCGGCAACGAACGAACCGATCTCTTCCGCCGACAGCGTCATCGACGGTACGGCGCCTGCCGCCAGTAGCACATTGGCGGTGAAATTCTGCGCCACTGCGTTGGTGATGCAGTGGACGCGTGGCGAGCGCGCGCGTAGGCGGTCAAGCAGGGCCGCCGCGATTTGCGGCACGTTATCGCGCGTTGCTGCTCCGGAATGGTGCATCTCATCTCCCTCCGCCGGCATGACCCGGATCAGGTTCGTTGGGTTGGCCTCGGATCGGCCTCTCAGTCCGGCACCGCCGGACACCCCGCGAGATTGCTAATAACTAACTAGTCCGCGCGGCCGGCCAAGGCAAGGCCGCCTTGCCAGGGGTTCGCGTTTTTGCTGGATTGCAGGCGCATGATCCCGAAAAGCATGTCTTCGACTCGATCGGGGACGGGCACCGGTTTTTGGGTAAGATCATGCGCCCACGTAAGGGCTTCGGAGGCGCCAGATGACCCCCTTCTTCGTCCAAATAAAATGCGAGCTCGGCAAATCCTATCAGGTGGCCAACGAACTGGCCGAAGCCGAGATCGCCTCCGAAATCTACTCGACCGCCGGCGACTACGACCTGCTGGTGAAATTCTACGTCGATGCCGGCACCGATATCGGCCACTTCGTCAACGAGAAGGTGCAGTGCATGGCCGGCATCAAGGACACTCACACCATCATCACCTTCAAGGCGTTCAAGGCCTAGGCCGTTTGCGGCTCCGCTTCGGCCGCTTCGGCCTGCGGGTCGAGCAGACTTGCAAGCACGGTCGGGTCCTCCGCGGTACGCACCATCATCGGCTCGTCGTGCCCGCGGATCGCGACCTGCGTGCGCGTGAGCGCATCGTCCGCAATCCCCGCGGTCTTGCAGACTTCTTCCGACACGACGGCCTTGCAATTGAGGCTCTTGGTCATGTCCTGCAGCCGCGCGGCGACATTGACGGAATCGCCGAGCGCGGTGAATACGGTGTGGCCGCGAAAGCCGACGTCGCCGATGATGACCTCGCCCGCGTTGATGCCGATGCCGTATTGGATGGGTTCGCGCACTTCGGTGGCGAACTGGTGGTTCAAGTAAGCCACATTCGACGCGACCAAAGCGGCGGCGCGCAGCGCCTGCCGGCAGGCGGTCGAGCGATCCGTGTCGAGCCCGAACAGCGCAAGCACGCCGTCGCCGACGAACTGATTCGGCTGTCCGCCGGCATCGGTGATGCCTTTCGAGGCCGCCTCGACGAATTGGTTGATCAGGAAGACGATGTCGAAGGGCAGCCGCACCTCGGAGAGCTTGGTCGAGCCGCGCATGTCGACGAACATGCTGACGACGTAACGTTCCTCGCCGATATGCATCCGTTGTCGGCCGCGCACAAAGCCGGCGCCGATATTCGGCTGCAGGATGGGAATGACAGCGACGTCGCTTTGCGGGCGCAGCTGACAGGCGAGACGGACCGAGGGATCGGCGCTGGCGCCGACCCGCGCCAGCACGAAAGCCTCGCGTCCCGAAGGCCGCGGCAGGGCATGGCGGTCGCTGACGACGCGAACGCGGCAGGTCGAGCAGCGCGCGCGGCCACCGCAGACGCTGGCGTGCGGAACGTTGAAGCGCAGGCTCGCTTCCAGCACGCTCATGCCCTTCGGCACCCGCACCTGCCGGTGCGGATAGGTCACGGTATACATGCCGCGCTGGCGCTCCCGCAGTGTGCGCACGCCGCGCGCCACAAACACGAAAACGATCGCGGCGGCGTAGCCGATCGGAAAGTAAAACAGCGTTATGTTTTCGACGACCGCGCGCTGCGGCGGAGGTATGCCGCCGTTCACATGTTGGGCGCGCCATTCCGGTTGCTTGGCGAGCGCAATGACCTCGCGCGCGCCTTGATACGCGCCGAGCATCGCGAGCGGCGGCAACAGCACCGCGATGGCGAAAAAGATCGGCCACGCCCATTTGAAGAACGGCTTCAGCCGCAGCCAGAAAAAGAGCCCGATACAGCCGTGCGTCCACGCGACCGTCAACAGGCGAACTGCACGACGATCATGTGCGGTCTTGCGACACAATAGGCCAACAGCGGCAATACATATGTGGTCGGAACGCGCCCGAACAGCCAGCCCGTGACCCGCTCGGCGCCGAAATGGCTGGCAAGCCAGAGCGGAATGCTCAAGCCCAGAACGAGCTGGGTGATTTCGGCGACCGTGTAGCGAAAATGCCGGCGCTGATAGAGCGCCCAAAGCCCAAGCGAAAAATGGGTGGCAGCCGCGAGGTAGAGCGTGTCGTTGACGATTGGAATTCGCCACCACCAGAGATGCCACTGTCAACCATGCTTCCATCGTCGCGAAGGAAATATTGCCGAGCGCGTGATTGAAGAAATGCGAAAAGATGTACGAGAACATGACGAGGCCGCAGGCCAGCCGCACTTGCCGCACGCCAATGCCGCGCAGCCACGCCGGCAGTCCAAGCGATGCGTTTCGCACCGCCCGGGCGCACGTCTACGATGGCCGTTGCCTGTGACGCCATGCTGGATTTGCTTCCACAATCCGGATCGACGATCGGAAGTCGAAAAATAACGGCCTCGCGGCGATCGCCATTTGCCCAAATGGCGCTGGCGGGGCGCATGATAGGCGGGAACAGCGGCGCGTCGCAATGCGCTAAATCTCCGGCCGGCGCGGCCCTTCCGCCTCGCGCGCGCGCTTGAGCCCGAGCGCCCGCTCGCGCCAGATCACGAACAGCCCAGCGCCGGCAACGATGCCGCCGCCGAGATAAACCAGCGCGCTCGGCAATTCGCCGAACATCCAGTAGCCGAGCATGAGCGCCCACAACATCGAGGTATAGTCGAAGGGCGCCACCACGGAGGCGGTGGCATGGCGGTAGCTCTCGGTCAGGAAAATATGCGCGATGCCGCCGAGCACGCCGAGCGCGATCAGCGCGGCCAGCTCCGGTCCGGTCGGCGTGTGCCAGGCGAACGGCAGGGTGAGCGCACCCGCGATGGCGCAAACGATCGAGAAATAAAACACGATCGACGGCGTGGTTTCGCTTTGCACCAGGCGGCGGGTCTGGATCACGGTGCCGGCGTTGCTGACCGCGGACGCCAGCGCAAATATCGAGCCGATGGCCGCGGTCGAGGCGGCGCCGGCCGCCGCGTAGTGGCCGACGTCGAAATGCGGGATCAGCATCACGATCACGCCGGCAAAGCCGACCAGCACCGCCGACCAGCGATAGACGCGCACGCGCTCTTTCAGAATGACCGCGGCGAGCGCCACGGTGAACAGCGGCGAGGCAAAGGAAATCGCGGTCGCGTCCGCCAGCGGCAATCGCGTGAGCGCGGAGAAATTGGTGAACATGCCGAACACGCTGAGCAGGCCGCGGCCGAGCTGGCCGAGCGGCCGGCGGGTATACACCGCGCTCGCCAGTTCGCCGCGCAAGGCATAGATCACCACCACCGGCAGGATGGCGAAGGCGCTGCGGAAGAACACCATCTGCCCGACCGGCGCGACATTGCCGAGCTGGCGCACCAGCGCCGACATGGCGGCGAACAACAGCGCGGAGATCAGCTTGAAGCCGATGGCTTTGAACAGATTCATCGCGCCCGGCTTATAGCAGGCGGCGCCGATACCGAGCCGCCAGAGTGCAGATTATTCCTACTTCTTCGGCGGCGGCTTGCGCCCTTCGACCGCCGGCAGCGACTTGATATAGGCCGCGATCGCCATGCGATCCGCGTCGCTCAACTGCGAGGTATTGCGCACCACCTCGACCATATTGCCGCCGACCCGGTCGGCGTCCGCCGTCATGCCGGTTGTGAGCGTTTCCGCGATGTCGGCCTCGCTCCAATCCTTTAGCTTGTATTGGGTGATGTTGGGAACGCCGCCATTTCCGTCGGGGCTCGGCCCGCCGGTGAAACGCAGGCCCGCGATCACGCCGCCGAGCGGGTCGCGCGGGGAGTGACATTCGGCGCAATGGCCGGGGCCGTTGACGAGATAGGCGCCCCTATTCCATTGCGCCGATCGCGACGGATCGGGCTCGAACGGCTTGCCGTCGAGATACATCAACTTCCAGAGGCCAAGCGTGCGCCGGATGTCGAACGGAAACGGCAGATCGTGGTCGCGCACCCTGCCGGAAACCGGCGGCAGCGTTTTGAGAAAGGCGAATAGATCGCGCAGATCGCCGAACCGCATGTGTTGGTAGGACGTGTAGGGGAAGGCCGGATAGAGGTGCTCGCCCGACGGCGAGGTTCCCTTGGTCATGGCGGTGACGAATTGCGACTCGCTCCAGGCGCCAATGCCGTCCTTCGGATCGGACGAGATGTTGGGGACGTAGAAAGTGCCGAACGCGGAATTCAACGCCAGCCCGCCGCCGAGCCTTGTTTTGTCCGGCTGTTTCGGCACCGCGTGGCATGACGCGCAGCCGCCGGCGTAGAACATCTCCTTGCCATTGACGAGATCGGGCGTATGGGCGGGCAGCGCGCTCGCTGGCACCGTTGCGGGTGCGGTCATGAACCAGAACGCCGCGAGCACCAGCACGGCGGCGATCGCCGCCAGCAACATCAGCCTGCGAATCATCGACGTCCCCCGGCCACTCCGACGCCTGTCATACCGCAAACAAAACGCTGCCGCGACGGGATCGCAGCAGCGTCGTGCGTCGACGTGGACAAGGTCTATTGCTTCGAAAGGCGGTAATCCTCATGGCAATTGTCGCAGGCCTTGCCGACCACCGGTATCGCCGCCCTGAGGCCCTCGAGCGATGATTTTGCCTTCTCATGGTTTTCTGCAACGGCTTTGCCGAAAGCTGCGGCTTTTTCGTCAAAATCCTTCTTGTCGAGCCAAATCTTCGGCGACGCGCGGTTGTCGCCACCGGTCTTGGAATTATCCGGGAACAGGCCCGGCAGTTTCTGCGCGGTGTCGGCCCATTGCGTGAAGGCGGCATCGACCTCCGCCGCTTCGAATGGCGCCTGCCCGCGCATCATGCGAACGACCGCGATGGCATGTTTGTTATTCGCTTTCATCAGGTCCTCGCGCGTGGTCACGGGATCCTGCTGGGCCATGGCGGCACCGACGCTGAGACCGACCGCCAAAGCGGCCAGGATTATGCGAACGAACATCGACTTCCACTTTCTTCTGTGCGAACGGCTGCCTCCTGAGAACCCTAGCGCGATAGGGTTATTCCCTCTAGCGGCCGGGATTCCGCGCCCGCGGTCCCTTGACGGCGGCCCGCGATCACAAATGCGTGATCGATTAGCTATCTAAGCCGACTTGGTTTTTCTGGCCTGCTCGATCGCCGCCCAGACCCGCTGCGGGGTCGCCGGCATGTCGATGTGGCGGATTTTGTAAGCACGCCAGAGCGCATCGAGGATGGCGTTGATCAGTGCCGGACAGGAGCCGATGGCGCCGGCCTCGCCCGCGCCTTTGACGCCGAGCGGATTGTTCTTGCACGGCACGTTGCGCGTTTCGAACACGAAGGACGGCGCGTCGGCGGCGCGCGGCATGGCGTAATCCATGAAACTCGCGCTGAGCAATTGCCCGGACGCGGGATCGTAGACCGTGTCCTCCATCAGCGCTTGGCCGATGCCCTGCACGGCGCCGCCATGCACCTGCCCTGCCAGCAGCAGCGGATTGAGCGTGGCGCCGAAATCGTCCACCACGACGTAGTTCATGATCGCGGTCGCGCCGGTTAGCGGATCGATTTCGACTTCCGCAATGTGCGTGCCGTTCGGAAACGTCGGCTGCTCGGTTCCGAAATCCTTGGTGGCGCTTAGTCGTTCGGGTGTCGCCTGCGGATGCGCGGCAAGGTCAACAAATGAAATGACGCGGTCGGTGCCGGCGACGCGTACCGTTCCGTCGGCGATTTCCATATCGGTCGGCGCCGCTTCGAGCGCGTCGGCAGCCAGCTGCTTAAGCTGTTCACCGAGCGTCTTGGCCGCGCGGTCGACCGACACGCCGCCAACCGGGATCGAACTCGAGCCGCCGGTGCCGGCACCGGTCGCGATCAGATCGGTATCGCCCTGCACCACGCGCACGCGCCCGGGCGGCAGATCGAGCCGCTCGGCGACCAGTTGCGCATAGGACGTGGCATGGCCCTGCCCGGTCGATTGCGAGCCGATCAGCACGGTGACGCCGCCGTCGCGATCGAGCCGCACGTTCGCCGTTTCCGGCCCGTTGTTGCCGCAGGCCTCGACATAAGTGGCGATGCCGATGCCACGCAGCTTGCCGGCGCGCTTCGACGCCGCCGCGCGCTTTTTGAAGCCGTCCCAGTCGGCGATCTCCTGCGCGCGCGCCATGCAGCCTGCGAAATCGCCCGAGTCGTAGATCTTCCCGGTCGGCGTCGTGTAGGGCAGTGCCTTCGGCTTGATCAGGTTCTTGCGCCGCAATGCGTCGGGCGCCGTGTCGAGATCGTGCGCCGCCGCATCGACCAAGCGTTCGATCAGATAGGACGCTTCCGGCCGCCCGGCGCCGCGATAGGCGTCAACCGGAACCGTATTGGTATAAGCCGCGCGCAGCCGTACATGCGCGACCGGAATGTCATAGGCGCCGGTCGCCATGCCGGCGCCGAGCCAAGGAATGTAAGGCGCGTAGCAGGACAGATACGCGCCCATGTCGGCGACGATATCGACCTCAAGCGCGAGGAAGCGCCCCTTGTCGTCGAGCGCCAATCGCGCGCTGGAAATGTTGTCGCGGCCGTGACTGTCGGCGAGAAAATGTTCGGAGCGCTCGCAAATCCATTTCACCGGTTTGCGCAACCGCTCGGCTGCCACTGCGGCCAGCGCATATTCGCGGTAGGGAAACAGCTTGGTGCCGAAGCCGCCGCCGACGTCGGGTGTGATGACGCGCATTTTATCCAACGGCAGCCTGAGCACCTGTCCGCAAATAATGTCGCGGATGACGTGGCTGCCCTGGCTACCGAGCGTGAGCGTGTATCGCTTTCCGTCGTATTCGGCGATCACGCCGCGGGTATCCATGTAATTCGTGACCAGCCGCTGATTGACGATGGTGAGTGCAACCGTGCGCGCGGCCCGCGCGAACGCCGCCTTGGTGGCCGCCGCGTCGCCCAGCTCGGTCTCGAAAGCGAGATTGCCCGGCCGGTCGGGCCATACTCGCGGCGCGCCGGTTGCGAGCGCCGCCACGGCGCCGATCACATGCGGCAGCGGCTGCCAGTCGACGGCGATCGCCTCGGCGGCGTCTTTCGCCGCGGCGAGACTGTCGGCGACTACGAAGGCGACGGCGTCGCCGACATGCCGCACCACATCCTTGGCGAGGATCGGATAGACCGGAATCTTGATCTCGGGTCCGGGAATCACGCCGGGCGTCGGCAGCGGTCCGAGATTGGCGACATCGGCGGCGGTCAACACCAGCCGCACTCCCGGCATGGCGCGCACGCGGTCGAGTTCGTGGATACTAAAGCGCGCATGCGCATGCGGCGAGCGCAGCATCACCGCATGCAGCGTGGCCTCGGGCGCGACATCGGCCACGTAGCGCCCGGCGCCGCGCAGCAGCGCATCGTCCTCCTTGCGGGTGAGCGCTTGGCCGAATCCGAATTTCATCGTCATCGTTCGACCGGCTGCGATTGCCGGCGGCTGCGCGCGAAGCGATGGGCAAGCCAGCGCGTGAGCACGTAGAACACCGGCGTGAAGATCAGGCCGAAAGTGGTGACGCCGATCATGCCGGAGAACACCGCCGTGCCGAGCGTCTGGCGCAATTCGGCGCCGGCGCCGACCGCCCAGACCAGCGGCGTGACGCCGAGGATGAAGGCCATCGACGTCATCAGGATCGGCCGCAGCCGCAGATGCGCCGCCTCGACCGCCGCCGCAAAACGGTCGCGCCCGGCGTCCTCCAGCTGCTTGGCGAATTCCACGATCAGGATGGCGTTTTTGGCGGCGAGGCCGATCAGCACGATGAAGCCGACTTGCGTCAGAATATTGTTGTCCTGCCCGCGTATGACGACGCCGACGATGGAAGCGATGAGACACATCGGCACGATCATGATCACCGCCAGCGGCAACGTCAGGCTTTCGAATTGCGCCGCCAGCACCAGGAACACGAATACCACCGCCAGCACGAACGCGAACACGGCGGTATTGCCGGCGCGCAATTGCTGGAAGGCGAGCGTGGTCCACTCGTAGGAGAAACCTTCCGGCAGCGTTTCGGCGGCGAGCTTCTCCATGATCTTGATCGCCTGGCCCTGGCTGTAGCCGGGCGCCGCCGCACCATCGAGTTCGGCCGCCGGATAGAGATTGTAACGTGGCACCCGGTAGGGCCCGGTGACCGTCCGCACCGTGGTGAAGGCGCCGAGCGGCACGGTTTCACCGCTGCTGTTGCGCACGCGGATCCGCAACACATCTTCGGTATCGCTACGGTAGTCGCTCAGCGCCTGCGCGACCACGCGGTAGGTGCGGCCGAACAAATTGAAGTCGTTCACATAGGACGACCCGAGATAAATCTGCAGCGCGGCGAACACATCGGGAATGTTGATGCCGAGCAATTGCGCCTTGACGCGATCGATATCGAGATAGAGCTGCGGGGTGGTATTCTCGAACAGTGAAAAGACCTGCGTGACCCCCGGCGTCTGCGCGGCCCGCCCCATCATCGCATAAACCGCGTTCTGCAAATCCTGCGAGCCGCGCCCGGCGCGGTCCTCGACCATCATCCGGAAGCCGCCGGCGTTGCCGATGCCGGAAACCGGCGGCGGCGCGGCAACGAAGATCAAGCCGTCTTTGATCGCCTGCAAGCGCACGAACAATTGGCCTTGTATGGCGGCGGCCGATTGCCGCGGGTCCTTCGCCCGCTGCTCGAACGGATCGAGCGTGACGAAGATGGCGCCCGAATTGGGCGCGTTGGTGAAGGTGGCGCCGGAGAAGCCCACGATGTTCACCGCGTGCGCGATGCCGGGCACCTTGAGCGCGATCTCGACCGCGCGCCGGTTGACGTCGTCGGTGCGCGCCAGCGAGGCGGCCGGCGGCAACTGCGTGATGATGATGAGATAGCCGCGGTCGAGCTGCGGGATGAACCCGATCGGCGTCTTGCGGAATTCGTTGAGGCCGAAGGCGATGACGCCGCCATAGATCACCAGCATCAGCACGGCGAAGCGGACCGTGCGGGCCGACAGCCATCCATAGCCGCGCGTCAGCGCGTCGAAATAGCGATTGAACACGCGGAAGAATCCGTGGATCGGCCTGCTCAACCAAGTATCGTCTTCAGGCCGCCCATGCGGCTTGAGCAGCAGCGCACACAGCGCCGGCGAAAGGGTGAGCGAAACGATCAGCGAGATGATGGTCGCGCCGGCGATGGTGAGCGCGAACTGCCGGTAGAACTGGCCGGAAATTCCGGTGATAAAGGCCGAGGGAATGAACACCGACGAGAGCACCAGCGCAATGGCGATCAGCGCCGCGCCCACCTCGTCCATGCTCTTGACCGCTGCGTCATGCGGGCTCAACCCCGCCTCGATGTTGCGCTCGACATTTTCCACCACGACGATGGCGTCATCGACGACAATGCCGATGGCGAGCACGAGACCGAACAGCGACAGGTTGTTGAGCGTGAAGCCGAACAACGACATCACGAAGAAGGTGCCGATCAGCGATACCGGAATGGCGACGATCGGGATCACCGCGGCGCGCCAGGTCTGCAGGAACAGGATGACCACCAGCACGACCAGAATGATCGCCTCGCCGATGGTCGATTCGACGGCATCGACCGATTGCTGGATGAACTGCGTCGGGTTGTAGACGATGGTGTATTTCAGGCCCGGCGGGAACCGCATGGAGAGATCCTCCATGGTTTTTTCGATCGCCTTTGCGGTCGACAGCGCGTTCGAGCCCGGGCGTTGGAAAATGCCGATGGCGATTGCCGGATCGCGATCGAGATAGGAGTTGGTCGAATAGTCCTGCGCGGCGAGTTCGACCGTCGCGATATCCTTGATGCGCACGATCGCATTGGCGGTCTGCTTGACCACGATCTTGCCGAACTCGTCCGGATCGGCGAGGCGGCCTTGTGTCTGCACCGAGATCTGGAATGCACCCGGCTTGTCCATCGGCGGCTGGTCGAGCACGCCGGACGCCACCTGCACGTTCTGCCCCTGCAGCGCCGTCACCACGTCGGCCGCGGTCAGGCCGACCGATTGCAGGCGGTCGGGGTCGAGCCAGATCCGCATCGCATAATCGCGGGCACCGAACACGATGAGCGAGCCGACGCCGTCGACGCGGGTCACCGCGTCGGTGATTTCAAGCGTCGCATAATTGGAAATGAACAGCGTATCGCGTGACTTGTCCGGCGAATAAAGATGCACCACCATCATCAGGTCGGGCGAACTCTTGTTCACCGTGACGCCGATGTTGCGCACGTCGGCCGGCAGTCGCGGCTGCGCGATGGCGACGCGGTTCTGCACTTGCACCTGCGCGATGTCGAGATTGGTGCCGATGTCGAAGGTGACCGAGATCGTGAAGCGTCCGTCGGCGGTCGAGTTCGACGACAGATAGATCATGTTCTCGACGCCGTTGATCTGCTGCTCGATCGGCGTCACCACGGTCGAGGCGACGACGTCGGCGCTGGCGCCGGGATACTGGCCGGACACGGTGATGGTCGGCGGCGCGATCTCCGGATACTGCGCGATCGGCAGCCGGAAAAATGCGACGCCGCCGAGGATCACGAAAATGATCGAGACCACGGAGGCGAAGATCGGCCGGTCGATGAAGAAGTGCGAAATACGCATCGTTTCTGGCCGGGGTTATTTCGGCGGCGGCGGACCGGCGCCCTGCTTGGGCGGTATGGCGCCCTCTTCCTGCGGCGTAACTTTCTGGCCCGGTCGCGCGCGCATCAACCCGTTCACGATCACGCGGTCGTCGGGATCAAGACCGCTCTTGATCACCCGCAAGTTGTCGCCGGTGGTCTGGCCGAGCGTCACGTATTTCGGAACGACCGTGTTGTCGGCGTTGACCGTGAGAACGAATTTTCGGGTCTGCTCGGTGCCGATGGCCGCGTCCGGCACAAGCAAGGCTTCATAAGGCGGCGAGCCGGGCACGCGCACGCGGGCGAACATGCCAGGAGTGAATAAATTGTTGGGATTGGCGAACACCGCGCGGCCGCGGATGGTGCCGGTTGAACGGTCGATCACGTTGTCGACGAAATCCATGCGGCCATGGTGATCGAATTTGTCCTCGTCGATCAACTTGAGCGCCACCTGCACGCCGGCGCCGCGGCTGGCGATGTCGTTGCCGGTCTTCGACATCCGCTCGTAGCGCAGGAAGGAGGCCTCGTCGAAGGTGAACTCGAAATAGATCGGATCGGTCGACACGATGGTGGCGAGCAGCGTGGTGTTGCCGGCGGTTCCGCCGGTCACCAGGTTGCCGGGCGAGACGCGGCGGTCGCCGATGCGGCCGTTGACCGGCGCGCGCAATTCGGTGAATTCGATGTCGAGTTCGGCTTGGCGCACGGCGGCCTCGTTGTTGCTAACCGAGGCTTGCGCGTTGTGGTAGGCCTGCACGCGCTGTTCGAAAGTCTGGTCGGTGATGGTCTTGTCGCGCACCAATTGCTGGCCGCGCGTGTAGTCGGATTGGGTAAAGGCGAGATTTGATTTCGCCTGCGCCAGATTGGCGCGCGCCTGTTCGAGCGTGTTCTGGAACGGCCGTTTGTCGATGGTGAACAGGAGATCGCCCTGCTTGACGATCTGCCCGTCCTTGAAATGCACGCCGTCGAGATAGCCGGAAACGCGCGCGCGCACTTCGACGGAATTTATCGCGGTGAAGCGGCCGACATATTCATCGAAATCGGTGACCGTGCGCTTGATCGGCTTCGCAACGGTGACCGCCGGCGGCGGCGGCGCGCCGCCCTGCTTCTTCGCCTCGCCGCAGCTTGCGACCAAAGTTGCAAGCGCGCACAGCAAAACGATGCTGCGGCCGCGACGCATCAATGAAAACGATGGAATCGCCCGTGCGAAATTCATGAATACCTGCGATATCGGCCAACCACGAATAGCCCGGACCGTCCCCATAGCGTCGGCTGGCAGTTATGTCCACCGGGGCCGATCAGCAATAGGACCGCGAGAAGTCGACGGAACTTTGCGTCAGCCGCGCCGCCGGGCGCGAAATGCGGCAAGCCAGCGCGGTCCGAACAGCGCCAATACGATGCCGCCATAGACACCGCCGCCGATCACGGCCAGCAGCGCCAGCGACGCCACATCGCGCAGCCGCTGCCAGCCCGCGAACAAATGCGCAACCGGAGCATCGCACAGCCACAATATGGCGGCCAGCGCGAGCCCGGCGCCCGCCAGCTTGATCGTCGATTGCCGCAAACGGTCGTCGATATGGACGTGCCCGGCGCGCGCCGCGAACCAGACCACCAGGCCAAGATTGATCCAGGCGCCGATCGAGGTCGCCAGTGCGAGCCCCACCTGCGCCAGCGGCCCCATCAGCAGGAACTTGAAGGCGATGTTGACGGCGGCGGCGATCAGCGCCGCCTTCACCGGTGTCGCGGTGTCGCCGCGGGCAAAAAACGTCGCGACCGTGCTGCGGATCAGCACGAAGGGCAGCAATCCGACCGCGTAAGCCGTCAGCGTGCGGCCGGCGGCAATGGCATCGGCCGCTGTAAAGGCACCGCGCATAAACAGCGCGCGCATGATCAGCTCGGGGATGACGAAGAAAGCCGCAAGACAAGGGATCGACAGCAGCAGCGTGAATTCGATCGAGCGGTTCTGCGCGCTTGATGCGCCGGTTTCGTCGCCGGCGGCAATGCGCCGTGCCATTTCCGGCAAGATGACGGTGCCGGCGGCGATGCCGATGACGCCGATCGGCAGCTGATCGATGCGGTCGGCGTAGTAAAGCGCGGACAACGCTCCGGCCGGCAGGAAGCTTGCAATGATGGTGTCGGCGAACAGCGCGAGCTGCACGCCCATGGAGCCGACCGTGGCCGGTCCGAGCGCGCGGAAGAATTTTCGCACGTCGGCATCGAGCTCGGGCCAGCGCAGCGCCGTCATCGCGCCGGCGCGTAAAGTGTCGCCGCCGACCAGCATCACCTGCAACACGCCGGAGACCAGCACGCCCCAGGCGGCGGCATGGCCGGCCGTCGGAAAGAACGCGGCCAATGCAGCAGCGCCACGATCATCGACAGATTGAGCAACGTGGATCGGCGGCAGCCGCGGCGGCAGCGAAACGCTGCAGCGCGTTGAGGATGCCGCCGTAGAGTGTGACCAGAGTGATCAGCAGCAGATAAGGAAATGTGATGCGGGTGAGATCGACGGCAAGCACAAAGCGGCCGGGGTCGTGAGCAAACCCGGGTGCTAAAAGGTCGATCACCGTCGGGGTAAACAAAAGCGCGAGCGCGAGCAGCACGATCTGGCTGGCCAGCAGCAGCGTAAAGATACGGTCGGCGAAAAGTCCGGCGCGAGCGGCTCCGCCCTGCTCGCGGATGCGGGCATAGGCCGGCACGAACGCGGCATTAAAGGCGCCCTCGGCAAAGATGGCGCGGAAATGATTGGGCAGCCGGAAAGCCACGAAAAAGGCGTCCGCCGCGGGACCCGCGCCAAGGATCGCGGCCAGCACGATGTCGCGGATAAACCCGGTAATCCGCGACAGCAGCGTCAGCCCGCCGACTGTCAGTATTCGCTCAATCATCGTGAACTCGTCTGGCGCCGGCGCTCAATTGGTGCCAGTAAATGGTCTTGGACGGCGCGCGGCGATTGCGATAGTTAGTGCCGTTTCTTTGCCTTAGGACGATTCCCGCCCCAAACATAGAGCCTCGAACGGCCTTACCCCTATGCCCTCTCCGATCATCCCAGTTCTCCTCGCCGGCGGCACAGGTACGCGCCTTTGGCCGGTTTCACGCGACGCCCTGCCGAAACAGTTTTTGCCCCTGGTCGGCGATCGTTCGACCTATCAGGAGACATTGCTCCGCGTGCAGGACCCGATGTTCGCGCCGCCTATCGTCATTACCGGCCCGAACTTCCATTTCTTCGCCCGGCGGCAGGCCGAGGACGTCGGCGTAGAGGCGACGGTGGTGATCGAGCCGCTGCGGCGCGACTCTGCGGCCGGCGATCGCCGCTGCCACCGCAGTGGCGCGCGCAGCGCGATCCGGAAGCCGTAGTACTGGCGCTCGCCGCGGACCATATCATCCTCGACGTCGCAGAAATTCCGCGCCACCTGCCTGGCCGGCCGCGAGGCTGCCGAGGCCGGGCGCATCGTGACCTTCGGCATCAAGCCGACCGAGCCGAAGACCAGCTACGGCTATATCCTTCCGGGCGAGGCCATCGGCAAGACCGGCGTGCACGCCGTCAAGCGCTTCGTCGAGAAGCCGGACGCCGCCACCGCCGCCGGCTACGTTCGTGAGGGCTATCTGTGGAATTCGGGCAATTTCCTGTTCCGCGCCGACGTGCTGCTGTCCGAACTGGCTAGGCTCGAGCCGGCGATAGCGGAAGCGATCGAGGCCGCGGTCGCGCAGGCCACGAGTGACCTTGGCTTCCTGCGCCTGCAGCCGGAGGCGTTCGCGCGCGCGCCGCTCAAATCGATCGATTACGCGGTGATGGAAAAGACCGACCGCGCCGCGGTGGTGGCGGGCGATTTCCGCTGGTCGGACATCGGCAGCTGGGATGCGCTGTTCGACATCACGCCGCCTGACGCGGCCGGCAATGTCGTGCACGGGCCGGCGGTGACCATGGATGCCACCGGTTGCGTGCTGCACTCCGACGGCCGGCTCGTCACCGCGGTCGGCGTCAAGGACCTGGTGGTGGTGAGCACGTCGGACGCGGTGATGGTGGTGCCGCGCGCCCGCTCGCAGGAGGTCAAGGAGCTGGTGGCCAAGCTCAAGGCCGCCAAGCGTCCGGAAGCCACCGACCACAAGCGCGTGCACCGGCCCTGGGGCTATTACGAGTTGATCGATATGGGCGAGCGCTTCCAGGTCAAGCGCATCGTCGTGATCCCGGGCGGCGTGCTGTCGCTGCAGAAGCACCGCCACCGCGCCGAGCACTGGGTGGTCGTGGGCGGCACCGCCGAGGTCACCATCGGCGACACGGTGCGCGCGGTGCACGAAAACGAATTGGTCTATATCCCGATCGGCAGCGTTCACCGTATGGCCAACCGCGGCAAAATCCCGCTCGAATTGATCGAGGTGCAGACCGGCAGCTATCTCGGCGAGGACGACATCGAACGCATCGAGGATATTTACAAGCGCAGTTGAAGCCGGCGATTGATCTCCCTCCTCGGGGGAGACAGTCATTCGATCTATTTTTCAGCGCAATCAAGCAGCCGTGACGACCGGCTTGGCCACGGCGTTCTTAAATTGCTCGAAAGCATCTAGCGCGTGACTGGCGTACATGACCGATGGGCCGGCACCCATGTAAACGGCCATGCCGAGCGTCTCCAAGACTTCATCGCGCGAGGCGCCTTGCTCCAATGCGGCCTTGACATGAAAGCCGATGCAGTCGTCGCACCGCAGCGCGACCGCGATGCCAAGGGCGATCAGCTCTTTGGTCTTGCAGTCGAGCGCCTTGGGGGCCAGCGCGGCTTGCGCGAGACCGGAAAACGCCTTCATGACCTCGGGCGCGCCGCTTCGCAAAGTTCGCAAATGAGCGCTCAGGTCTTTCGTCTGCTCTGGCCAATTCGTCATCCGTCGATCTCCATGACAATGCGCGGCGCGCCTTTACGGTTCGCGCAATTTCATATTCGCAAGGCTACATATGATAATTGTCTCGCACCGCGCGATCTTGATTTCGATCAAAATCAGGCTCGGCAGTCGCGTCGCGTGGGCCGCCTACGCCGCCCTACAAAATCCCGCGCTGTTGCAGCGTTTCAATCACTTCGTTCGCCAGTCGATCGGCTTCCTTGATGCCGGCCAAGAGATGGAGTTCGGGATTTTCCGGCGCTTCATAGGGCTGATCGACGCCGGTGAAGTTCTTGATCTCGCCGGCGAGCGCGCGCCGATACAAGCCCTTGGGATCGCGCGCGACGCATTGGTCGATCGGCGTGTCGACGAAGACTTCGATGAATTCATCGCTGTCGAGCAGTTCCCGCACCATGCGGCGTTCGGCGCGGAACGGCGAGATGAACGAGCAGAGCACGATGAGGCCGGCGTCGGTCATCAGCTTGGCGACCTCGCCGATGCGCCGGATATTCTCCACCCGGTCAGGCTCGGTAAAGCCCAGGTCCTTGTTCAGTCCGTGCCGCACATTGTCGCCGTCCAATATGACGGTATGCGCGCCGCGCGCATGCAAAGCGGCCTCGACAAGGTTGGCGATGGTCGACTTGCCCGAACTCGGCAGACCGGTGAACCACAACACCGCCGGACGGTGGTGCATGAGGCTCACACGTCCGGTTTTGCTCACCAGATGATCGTGATGATGAATATTGGTCGCCCGGCGCAGCGCAAAATCGATCATTCCGCCGGCGACCGTTTCGTTCGAATAGCGATCGATCAGGATAAAGGCGCCGGTAGCGCGATTGTTCGCATAGGCGTCGAACACGACCGGCCGGGAAACGGATAGATTGCACACGCCCACCTCGTTCAGCGCCAGCGTCTTGGCGGCGAGCTTCGAGAGCGTCGTGACGTCGATCCGGTGCTTGATCTCAGTCACGGTCGCCGGCAGCGTATTGTGGTTGATTTTCATCAGGTAGGACCGCCCAGGGAAAAGGTCTTCCGCAGACATCCACACCAGATGCGCCGCGAACTGGTCGGCGACCTGCGGGCGGTCGCGCAGCGCGGCGATCATGTCGCCGCGCGTCACATCGATTTCATCGGCGAGCGTGAGGGTAACGCTATCTCCGGCTTGCGCGACGCCGCTATTGCCGGCCGGAACTGTCACCGCTTTGACCTTGGTGGCCCGCCCCGATGGAAGCAGCACCACCTCGTCACCCGCCTTGACGCTGCCGCTCGCGATCATGCCGGCGAAACCGCGGAAATCGGCATTGGGCCGGTTGACCCATTGCACCGGCATGCGGAACGGCTTGCCGGCGCGATTATCCTCGACGTCGACCGTTTCGAGATAGTCGAGCAGATGCGGCCCGCGAATACCAGGGCGTGCGCTCGCTGGGCGCGGAGACATTGTCGCCGTAGCGCGCCGACACCGGGATCGCCCTGATTTCCTCGAAGCCGAGCGCGCCGGCAAAGCGGTCGAAACTCGACGATATCTGCTCGAACACGGCTTGATCGAAGCCGACCAGATCGATCTTGTTCACCGCAAGAACGACGTGGCGAATGCCCATGAGGCTCGCGATGATCGCGTGACGATGCGTCTGGCTGAGCAGGCCCTTGCGCGCGTCCACCAGCAGAACCGCGAGCTCGGCATTGGACGCGCCCGTCGCCATGTTGCGGGTATATTGCTCGTGGCCCGGCGTGTCGGCGACGACGAAAGCGCGCCGCGGCGTGGAGAAATAGCGATAGGCCACGTCGATAGTGATGCCCTGTTCGCGCTCGGCTTCCAGGCCATCGAGCAGCAAAGCGAAATCGATGCCCGCCCCGTTAGTGCCGTTCTTTTTCGAATCGCGCTCGAGTGCGGCCAGCTGATCGTCAAAGATGAGGTTCTGCTCGTAAAGCAGACGGCCGATCAAGGTCGATTTACCGTCGTCGACCGAGCCGCATGTCAAAAAGCGCAAGGCTGGGCGCGCATCGACGCCGGCGTTGCGTTCGGGCGCATCTGCGGCAAGGGGCGCCGGACCTCGCATCAGAAATACCCCTCGCGCTTTTTCTTTTCCATCGATCCTGCCTCGTCGTGATCGATGATACGGCCCTGCCGCTCCGAACCGGTCGACCCGCGCATTTCCGCGATGATTGCGTCAAGCGTGGCGGCGTTCGATTGGATCGCGCCGGTCAACGGATAGCAACCGAGGGTGCGGAAGCGGACTTGCAACATCCGCGGTTTTTCGCCGGGCGCGAGCGGCAGCCGGTCGTCGTCGACCATGATCAGCGTGCCATCGCGTTCCACGACCGGACGCCGTTTGGCGAAGTACAAAGGCACGACCTGGATATCCTCCGCCCGGATGTATTCCCATACATCCAGTTCGGTCCAATTGGATAATGGGAAGACACGCATCGATTCGCCGGTCTTGATCCGGGTATTGAACAGCCGCCACAGCTCGGGCCGTTGATTGCGCGGATCCCAGCCGTGGCTGGCGGAGCGGTGCGAGAAGATGCGCTCCTTGGCGCGGCTCTTTTCCTCATCGCGCCGCGCCCCGCCGAAGGCCGCATCGAAACGCCACTTGTCCAGCGCCTGGCGCAGCCCTTCCGTCTTCATGACCTGCGTGTGGATCGCCGAGCCCGAGGATACCGGCGAAATACCGCGCGCAAGCCCCTCTTGGTTGACATGCACAAGCAAATCCATGCCGAGCCGACCCGCCGTCTGGTCGCGGAACGCGATCATCTCGCGGAATTTCCAGGTCGTGTCGACGTGCAGCAGCGGAAACGGCGGCTTGGCCGGGTGAAACGCCTTTTGTGCGATGCGCAGCAGCGCGCTCGAATCCTTGCCCATCGAATAGAGCATCACGGGGTTGCTGAATTCGCTGACCACCTCGCGCATAATGTAGATCGCCTCGGCCTCGAGCCGACGCAGGCGAACGTTCTGGTCACGCCAATTCATCCGATCAATCCGAGCCCTTTGCCCGGTAGTGCTACTTCATTTCGATCGTTTACGGGAGAAACTGATATTTCAATTTTGCAAGCCGCACGGAAAAATTAGCCTCTAAATCCTCACGACACTAGTGCGCGACGGGTGGCATCGATGATGCGGTCCTGCGTCGGGGCGTCGAGATAGGCATGCATCGGCAGACTGATGACTTCGCCGGCCAAGCGATCGCTCACCGTTACGCCGCCCTCGCCCACTGGGTAATGCTTGTAGGCCTGCTGCCGGTGCAGCGGGATCGGATAATAGATCGCCGTCGGGATGCCTTCCGCCTTGAGCGCGGCCGCCAATTTATCGCGACGGCCACCGGCGACGCGAATGGTGTATTGCGCCCACACCGAGGTCGAACCAGGCGGCACTTTGGGGACAATCACAAGGTCGCGCAACGCCTCGGAATAACGGCGAGCGATCCGGTTACGCGTCTCGATCTCGTCCGGGAAGATCTTCAGCTTTTCGATCAAGATCGCCGCCTGGATGGTGTCGAGGCGCGAGGCAAGGCCGATACGTATGTTGTCGTATCGATCGCTGCCCTGGCCGTGCATGCGTAAGCTGCGCAGCATCTCGGCCATTTCATCGTCGTCGGTCATCACCGCGCCGCCGTCGCCGTAGCAGCCGAGCGGCTTGGCCGGAAAGAAGCTGGTGGCGGTGGCGTGCCCGAAGCTGCCGAGCCGGCGGTTATTGAAGGTCGCGCCGAACGCCTGCGCGGCGTCGTCGAGGATGAACAGGCCTTCCGCCTCGGCAGCGGCGGCGACGGCCGCATGGTCGGCCGCCAAGCCGAACAGGTCGACCGGGATGATCGCCTTCGGCGTGAGCCCCGCGCTTTTTGCCGCCGCGATCGCGCCCGCGATTCGGTTCGCGTCTATATTGAACGTAGCTGCGTCGACATCGACGAAAACCGGCACCGCGCCCACCAGCGCCGCCACTTCGGCGGTCGCACAAAACGTGAATGTTGGACAGATCACCGCGTCGCCCGGCCCAATTCCCCGCGCCCGCAGCGCCAGCACCAGTGCGTCGGTGCCGCTGGCGCAGGTGACGGCGTGGCGCGCGCCGCAGAATTTCGCCAGCTCCGCCTCGAACGTCCGCACTTCCGGGCCGAGGATGAACTGACAATGCCCGAGCACGCGCGCGACCGCGGCATCGATGGCGCCGCCGAGGCGGCGGCGCTGCGCGGCCACGTCGATGAATGGAATCATGGGCGGGTTGGGTCGCTGAATTCATACTCATTCCAAGCAATGGCGCCGGTCAGCCGGCAACCACGCGCGGCGCCTGCCGCTGTGACGAGGCCACCGCCCCCGGGCGGGCGGCCAGACAGCGGATAGCGATTTCGAGGCTGGCCACGCCTTCCTCTCCGGTCACCGCCGCCGCCGACCCGGACCGCACGGCGCGCAGGAATGCCAGCAGCTCGGAGCGCAGGGGCTCGGCATGCCCGACCGAAAGATGACGCATGGAATAGCTGCCGTCCGGCTGGAAGCCGAAGCACTCGGTCACCTGGCGGGTGAGCAGATCGGCCATGATGTATTTGCCGCGCGTGGCGACGATGACCGTGCGCGCCTTGAACGGCGTGAGCCAGTTGGTGTTGATGTGCGCGAGCACGCCCGACGCGGTCCGGAACTGCAAGAGCGCGATATCCTCGCGCTCGGCCACCGCGCTGGAAAGCTGCGGCTGCACTTCGACAATCTCGGAATCGGTGAACCAGCGGATCAGGTCGATATCGTGCACGGCCAGATCGATGACCACGCCCACATTCGACATGCGCGGCGGGAACGGTCCGACCCGGGTGATGGCGATCGAAAGTATATCCTCGTTGCGGATGGCTTCCTTGATCGCCTCGACCGCCGGATTGAAACGCTCGACGTGGCCGACCATCAGCGCGACGCCGGCGCGGCGCGCCGCGGCGATGATCTCGCGGCCTTCCTCGACCGACGATGCGATCGGCTTTTCCACCATGACGTGGACCCCGCGCGCGATGCAGGCGAGCGCGATGTCGCGGTGAAGATGGGTCGGCGCCGCGATCGTGATGGCGTCGACCTTGAGGTCGAGCAACTCATTGACGTTGGCGACGGCGGCGCAGCCAAGGGTGCGGGCGACGAATTCGGCCTGCTTGCGGTCGGGATCGGCGACGCCGACGAGTTCGGCCCCCGGCAGGCCCGTGTAACACCCGGGCATGGTTGCTGCCCATTACGCCGACGCCGACCACGCCGATCCGCAACAAAGGCTCCGCATCCGGTTTTACCGCTTGCGTCATGTTCTGACGGATATCCCCTGGCCCTGACCCTTTAGCCAAGCCATCCCCTAGCACGCTCAGCGGCGGCTGGCGACCACCGCAGGAAATTGCCGCGAACACGTTTTGATTCAAAGCGTTACAGAAATTACCGCGGCGTAAAACCGACGCCTGATGAAGCGAAATGGGCTTGCTTATTCAGCGGCGCGCGAGGCGGGAACCGAAAGTTGCAAGCCGGCAGCCTGGGCGTCCTCGCGGAAAGATTTCACCGCCCCAAGCGAGAGCTCCGCCGCGGATTTGGTGCCCAGCACCGGAAGTTTCTTGAGCACGTCGGCCGGCGCGGTGATGATGTGGCAGCCCATGGCATCGGCTTCCACGACGTTGAAAACTTCGCGCGTGGAGGCCCAGATGATCTCGATATTCCGCGTCTTGCGGGCGCGCGCGACCGCATCCTGCATGATCGGCCGGTAGTCGATGCCGAAATCGGCCAGCCGTCCGGCGAATACCGACACGCAGGCCGGCGCGCCGCCGTCGAGCGCCTCGACCGCGCGGGCGACCTGCTCGGGCGTGAAGATCGCGGTCATGTTGATTTTGACGCCGTCGTGCGACAACGATCGCACCACGTCGAACAGTGGCTCGTTGCGCGTCGTCGTCACCGGCAGCTTGACGTAGACGTTCTTGCCCCAGGCGGTGATGACGCGCGCCTGCGCGACCATTTCGGGAATGTCGTCGGAGAATACCTCGAACGAGATGTGGCGGTCGGGCACGGCGGCGACCAGATCGCGCGCAAAGGCCTCGTAGTCGCTCACCCCAGCCTTCTTGAGCAGCGAGGGATTGGTGGTAAATCCGGCAATCCAGGCCTGTTTGGCCATCTCGACGATCTGCGCCTTGTCGGCGCCGTCGGTGAAGAGTTTAACCTTTAAATCGGCCAGTCTCGGCATGCGCATCGCCTTTTTCGATTTGCCATTTATCCCATTCTCATCGCGGCACAATCAAGCTATGAGCAGTGAAATTCTAGGATTTCCCCCACGCGCGTTCCACCGACCGCCGATTTACGCCATCACGACGAACCGCACAAATCCGCGCCAGTTGCTCCGCAGGACCCCCGATCAATGCGAAACTTGGCTACATTCGCGCTGAAAGCGGCTGTCTCGTGCATTCTTTTGTATTTCGCCTTCGCGCACGTCAAATTCGACCTGGTCGGCCGGCAGCTTGGTCACCTGAAATATAGTTGGCTGGCGGCGGCCATATTCATCTTGATCGTTCAGATTTTTGTCGGCGCGCTGCGCTGGCAGCGGATCGTCCAACACTGCAAGACGCCGGACGAGCCGCCGTTTGGGACGGCAAGCGCGTTCCGCTACAACTTCATGGCGGCCTTTTTCAATCAGACGCTGCCGTCGACCGTCGGCGGCGACGCGGTGCGGGTCTGGCTTTTAGCGCGCGACAATGGCGGCTGGCGGAGTGCGACCTATTCCGTGCTCATCGACCGCATGTTCGGCGTGCTGGTGCTGGCTCTCCTTGTGATCTTTTGCCTGCCATGGTCGTTCGCGCTCATCGGCGATTTTTCCGGCCGCGTCGCATTGCTGATCACGGGGTTCGGCAGTATTGGCGCCTGTCTGATATTTTTGGCGCTGGGATTTGCCCGCTGGCGCTGGCTCGAGCGCTGGTGGCTGACGCGCCAGTTGACGGCGGCAGCCTCCGCGGCACGCAACGTTTTTGCCTCGCCATCGAGCATGGCGCGCATTTTCGCCTATTCGCTGATCATCCATTCCATAACGGTGAGCGCGGCATGGTGCCTCGCCAAATCGGTGGCCGCGCCACTCGAGTGGGGCCAGGCCCTGCTGCTGGTGATGCCGGTCTTGCTGATCGCGACTATTCCGCTGTCGATCGCCGGCTGGGGCACGCGCGAGACCGCAATGGTTCTGGCCTTCGGCTATGCCGGACTGCCGGAAACCGACGGTCTCATCGTGTCGGTATTGCTGGGCATCGCCACGTTCGCCGCCGGCCTGCCGGGCGGCGTCATCTGGATCCTCGACCACGGCAAACGAGTGCGCGAAGCGCGTCAACCGGCGGCGTGATAGTCGCGGTACCAGGCGATGAAGCGCGCGATGCCCTCGGCGATCGGCGTCGACGGCTTGAACCCGACATCGCGCATGAGGTCGTCGACATCGGCGAAGGTGACCGGAACGTCGCCGGGCTGCATCGGCAGCAGCTCACGAATGGCCTTTTTTCCGATCGCCTGTTCCAGAATTTTTACAACCTCGAGAACGTCGACCGGATTGTTGTTGCCGATATTGTAGATGCGCCAGGGTGCCGAACTGCGCGATGGATCGGGTGCCTCGCCCGACCAAGCGGGATCGCCCTTAGCGGGCCGATCGATCAGCCGCACCACCGCCTGCACGGTATCATCAATATAGGTGAAATCGCGCCGCATATTGCCGCCATTGAACAGCTTGATCGGCTTGCCGGCCTCGATCGCGGCGGTGAAGATCCACATCGCCATATCGGGCCGCCCCCACGGTCCGTAGACCGTGAAAAAGCGCAGGCCCGTTGTCGGCAAATTGAACAAGTGCGAATAGGAATGCGCCATCAGCTCGTTCGCCTTTTTCGAGGCGCCGTAAAGATTGAGCGGATGATCGACGTTATCGGAGGTGCGAAACGGCATCTTGGTGTTGGCGCCGTAGACCGACGACGACGACGCGTAGACGAGATGGCGGCAGCCTTGGTGGCGGCAGCCTTCCAGGACGTTGAGGAAACCGTTGAGATTTGCATCCGCATAGGCATAGGGGTCAACCAACGAATGCCTGACGCCGGCTTGGGCGGCGAGATGGATGACAAACGGAAAACGGTGCTCGGCAAACAGCGCCGCGGTGGCGGTGCGGTCGGCCAGATCGAGCCGCACGAACTTGAAATTCTTGCTGTCCGCGAGCTGCTGGAGCCGCGCTTGTTTGAGCTTCGGATCGTAGTAAGGCGACAGGTTGTCGACGCCGATCACCGCGCGGCCGGCCTGCGCCAGCGCGCGCGCGACATGGAAGCCGATAAAGCCGGCGGCGCCGGTAACCAGGATGGGATTTACAGCCGCCACGGATCGATGCCTTTTTGCTTACTGCCGGGTCTGGTTTTCACGTCGCTAACGGCAAGATTGTTGCAAATCGCTTGAGCGGGTAATGAATATCCGCAATGACGGGTCGGGAGCAAATAGGAACCTCGCATGTGCGGCATCGCCGGCTTTATTGACGGGTCCGCGGTCCGCAGCAGCGATATGGACACCGTCGCCGGTGCGATGACCGGTAGCCTGCAGCATCGCGGACCGGACGATGCCGGCGTCTGGACCGATCGCGAAGCCGGCGTCGCCATCGGTCATCGCCGGCTTTCCATTGTCGATCTTTCCGCCGCCGGACATCAGCCGATGGTGTCGCACGACGGCCGCTACGTGATCACGTTCAACGGCGAGGTCTACGGCTATGCCGCCCTGCGCGCCGAGTTGCAAGGGCGCGGCGTCAGCTTCACCGGACATTGCGACACCGAGGTCCTGGTCGAATCGATCGCCGCCGACGGCGTCGAAGCGACGGTGCCGCGCCTGATCGGAATGTTCGCGTTTGCCGTCTGGGATCGCAAGCAACGCACCCTCAAGCTCGTGCGCGACCGGCTCGGCATCAAGCCGCTATATTGGGGGAAATTCGCCGGCCTCTTTCTATTCGGTTCCGAACTCAAAGCCCTGCGCGCGCATCCGGGCTGGACGCCGCAAATCGACCGTGGCGCCGTCGCTCAGTTCCTGCGCCATTCCCACATTCCAGCCCCGCGCACGATCTATGACGGCGTTCACAAGCTCGAACCCGGCACCATCCTGACCTTGCCATGGCATGGCGCGCCGAGCATCAGCGCCTATTGGAGTGCGCGCGATGTTGCGCTCAAGGGCGTGGCCAATCCTCTTGAGGGGAGCGACGACGAGCTTACCGATAGACTGGAAGCGCTGGCCGTCGACGCCGTTCGGCTGCGCATGATCGCCGACGTTCCACTCGGCGCACTGTTGTCGGGCGGGGTCGATTCTTCGACCGTCGTGGCGCTGATGAAGGCGGCCAATGCGGGGCCGGTGAAAACCTTCACCGTCGGCTTCGATCTGCCGGGCTATGACGAATCCCTGCATGCCGAAAAAATCGCCAAACACCTTGGCACCGAGCACCACACGCTGACCGTTTCGCCCCGGCAGGCGCTGGATGTGATCCCCCGCCTGCCCGATTGGTACGACGAGCCGTTCGCGGATTCATCGCAAATCCCGACTTGTCTGATTTCGGCGATGACCCGGCAGCACGTGACGGTCGCGCTGTCGGGCGATGGCGGCGATGAACTTTTTGCCGGCTATAGCCGCTACCAGGCCGCCGAGCGCTACGCGAGCGGCATGGGCGGCTGGCCGCGGCCGTTGCGAAAAACATTGGGCGCCGCGATAACGGCGCTATCGCCGCAGCATTGGGACCGGCTGGCTCCGTACCTGCCATCCCGTCTGCGCGTGCCGCAGCTCGGCGACAAGCTCTACAAATTTGCCAATCTGATGCGGGCGCACGGCGCCGACGACAGCTATCGCAGCATCATTAGCCATTGGGAGCCGGCGGAGATCATGCCGGGCGTAGCGGAGCCGGGCGCGATCTGGTCCGCCCAGTCGGTCAATGAGGATTTTCCGAACCTGGTCGAGCGCATGCAGTTCATCGATCTCGTCAGTTATCTGCCCGACGATATTTTGACCAAGCTGGACCGCGCCAGCATGGCGAGCGCGCTCGAGGCGCGCGTGCCGCTCATCGACCACCGGCTGGTCGAATTCGCGTGGGCACTGCCGCGGCGCGTCAAGCTGCGCCATGGCACCAGCAAGTGGCTGCTGCGCCAGGTGCTCTACCGCTACGTTCCCGCCGCGCTTATCGAGCGGCCGAAGATGGGCTTCGCCATCCCGCTGGCCGAGTGGCTGCGCGGCCCCTTGCGGGATTGGGCAGAGACGCTGCTCGAGGAACGGCGGCTGCGGGAGACCGGTCTTGTCAATAGCGATCGCGTCCGCGCATTGTGGAGGGAACATGTCGACGGGCGGCGAAATCACCAGCATCTGCTTTGGGATATTTTGATGCTTGAGGCCTGGCACGCGCGCTGGCGAGCGCCGGCCACCAAGGCGGCATAGGTTGTCGACCTGATGGCGCGAAAGATTCTCTATCTCGTTTCCGAAGACTGGTTTTTCGTGTCGCATCGTCTGCCGATGGCGCGGGCGGCGAAGAACGCAGGTTATGACGTGCACGTCGCCGCCCGCGTCGGCGATTGCGCCGACAAGATCAGGAGCGAGGGGTTCACTCTGCATCCGATCGAATGGCGCCGCGGCAGCATGAATCCATTCCGGCTCATAGCCGCCGTCGCGGAAACCCGACGCCTGTACCGGCGCGTCCAGCCCGAACTTGTTCATCACGTTGCATTTCTGCCGATCGCGATCGGCTCGCTGGCGGCGCTTGGACTGCCGATATGCAAGCTCAATGCCTTCACCGGATTGGGATTCACATTTGCGTCCACAACGGCCAGGGCTCGGCTGCTGCGCCTGCTGGCCAGCGGATTTCTCGGTTGGCTGTTGCAGCGGCCCGACAGCACGGTGCTGGTGCAAAATCCCGACGACCGGGCCGTCATCGCCATGCTTGGCGTACCGCAGGATCTGATCGCAACCATTCCCGGCTCGGGCGTCGATGTCGATGCATTCACGCCGCTGCCCGAGCCCGCCGATTCCCCCGTCACGCTTGCCTTTGTCAGCCGACTGCTCGATGGCAAGGGTGTGCGGACCTTGGTGCGTGCGCATGAGATTCTGGCCGAACGCGGCGTATCCATTCGCCTTCTGCTTGCCGGCGCGCCCGACGCCCTCAATCCAACATCAATTCCCGATTATCTGCTGGCAGAGTGGCGTAAAATTCCAAACCTGGTCATGCTCGGCCATGTCGAGGATGTCCGCGGCGTTTGGCGACAAGCCCATATCGCCGTTCTACCCTCGCGCGGCGGAGAGGGAATTCCGATGAGCCTGATGGAAGCCGCCGCCTGCGGTCGGCCGTTGATCGCGACGGACGTACCGGGTTGCCGGGAAATCGCACGGCCTGGCGTGAACGCGCTGCTGGTGCCGCCGGACGATCCCGTAGCCCTCGCTAAAGCGGTCGAGACACTCATGCAGAATCCCGATATGCGGTTGCGCTTTGGCCGCGCCGGCCGCCAACTCGTCGTCGATCAATATTCGAGCGCGCGGATCGGACAAGAGATCGTTGCGCTCTACGCACGTTTGCTGGGGAGCCATTCCCAAAACGCGGCTGGGGAGCGCCTGACGTCATGAGCGGCGGCGCGTCCCTTAACTGGTTGAGTTCGTTCGGCTGGATTATTTTAATCGCGGCCGCGGCGATCAGTTTCAGTCTGCTGTTGTTGCTTCGTCCCGTTCTCAAGCGTCACGCGCTCGCGCATCCCAATCCGCGCTCGTCGCACATGACACCGACGCCGCAGGGCGGCGGCATTGCGGTGATCGCGGCGACGGTCGGGGTCGTCGCCGCATCTATCGTATTTGGCGTGCCCGGCCTCGACGGAGGTTCCGTGTGGCTCGTCCTCGTCGCTACGGTTTTCATCGGCCTTGTGGGCGCGATCGATGATGTTCGTTCGATCCCGGTGATGCCGCGACTGATTCTGCAAGCGGTCGGGGTTGCGATTGTGCTCAGCGCGCTGCCGGGCGATCTGCGCGTCGTGCCGTTTCTTCCCTATTGGCTCGAACGCGCGCTTCTGGGTGTCGGCATCCTCTGGTTCGTCAATCTGGCGAATTTTATGGACGGCATCGACTGGATGACGGTCGCCGAAGTGGTGCCGCTCGGCGCCGGCCTCGTCCTGTTCGGCCTCATGGGCGCACTGCCGCGCGACGCCACGATGGTGGCGTTCGCGCTCACCGGCGCGGTGATCGGCTTTGCGCCCGTCAATCGCCCCGTCGCGCGCATGTTTCTCGGCGACGTCGGCAGCCTGCCGATCGGCCTGCTGCTCGGCTGGCTGCTCGCCTTGCTCGCCGCAACCGGGCATTTCACGGCGGCGCTGCTGTTGCCGCTCTATTACGTCGCCGATGCGACGATCACGCTGCTGCGCCGGCTGGCCAATGGCGAAACGATCTGGCAGGCGCATCGCAGCCACTTCTATCAGCGCGCCATGGATGGCGGTTTCAGCGTCCATCAGATCGTCGGCCGCGTGTTCCTGCTGAATATCGCGTTGATCGCTCTCGCCGCCGCGACCTTGCTGACGACGTCATATGTTCTGCACGCGGCCGCGCTGATCGCCGGCTGTGTTCTGGTCGCCTGGTTGCTTTACCGTTTCGCGGCCGCCAAGGCCTGATCGGCGGCGGCGATCACCTGCCCCGGCGTGAGCTCATCGAGGCATTGGCTGTAGCTGTCGAGCCGGCGCTCGCAGCCTTCAAGCTGACACGGCGTGCACGGCAACGCGTTCTGCACCAGCCAGACATTGCCGCGGCGCTGAATGGCGCCTGTTGCGGCCCAGATCTGGTCCAGGCCGCCGACCGGCCATGGGCCCCAAAGCCGCGGATCGGTCGGACCATAGAGCGCGACCGTCGGGCAGCCTGCAGCCGCGGCAAGATGGGTCACCGAGGTGTCGGGGCCGATAAAGACGCGCGCCTCCGACAGCAGCCCGGCGAGTTGCGGCCACGCGAGCTGGCCGTCGCGGCGCGTAACGGGAGCCCCGTCCCACACCGCATCGAGATAGCGCCGCTCCGCCTCGGACGGCGCGCCGGTCGCGACTACCGTGAGCCCGCGCGCGGCAAGCGCGCCGGCAAGCGCGCGCCAGCCGCTTTCGGTCCATTGCTTGTAGCGAAACATCGGCGCCGCATGGATCACCGTATAGGGACCGGCCGACTGCTGTCCTGTCTCGGCGGCGCGCGGGCAGACCAGCTCCGGCACGCGCGCGATGCCCAGCACGTCAGCAATGCGCAGCATTTCCTCGACCCGGTGCAAGCCGCGCGCGGTGGCGATGCTGCGATGGAGCAGCGTTCGCTTGACGCGGCCATTGAGGTTCGCGGGCACCGGCGCCACGCGCAGGCGTCCGGCGACGATGGCAAAGCCGGTCGGGCGATCGCCGCTTTGCGTGGAGATCGCGAGATCGTAGCGGCGGAACAGCCGCGCACCCAAGGCCAGGGTCTGCGCCGTCGAAGGCTGCGGCGGAATAGTCATCACCCCGTCGAGATCGGGATTGCCGGCGAGAATGCCGGCCGTGTCGGCGAACACCAGCGCGTCGATCCGTGCCTGCGGCCACGCGCGCCGCAGGCTGCGGATCAGCGGCGTGGTCAAGAGGACATCGCCAATGCGGCGCAAGGTGACCACGAGGATGCGCGGCCGGGGCGGAAGATCGAGCCGATTCATGGCCCTGGCGCTGCGCTACTGCCGGCTGCGTCTTTATGGGCCTGCGCCGCATGAGACTGCCGCTGCAGCATGCCGGCCGCGACACCGAAGCCAAATACGTAGAGCCAGCCCTCGGTAAAATCGAAAATGAAGGAATTAAACAGCGAGCCGACGATGTTCGCCGTCACCACGACCAAGCCGATCCACGCCACCGTTCCGCTTCCCCAAAAAAGCATCAACTGGGATAGCCACATCGCCCACAGCACCGCCATGCCCACGAGGCCGAGCTGAATGCCGACGGCGAAGGTTTGATTGTGCGGATTGGTCGAACGAACGGCGTCGGCTCCGCTTTGCCCTACCGCGGCACGGGACATCTGATCCGCGATCGATCCGGTCCCGTGACCGAAAAACGGTGCGCCCTTGATGATATCTATCGACTTTTGCCAGAATGAGATGCGCAGGCCCGACGAGTTGACATCGTCTTTCAGTTCGTAAGCTTCCGATTCCGTGTAAATCGCGGTCACGCGTTCGCGCACATGGGGAGAGGCCGTCCATACGACACCGGCAACGACGACGGCCGCGATGGACGATCCGAGAATGCCCTTCCAGCCCGCCTGCCGAAATCCATACGCAACGATGAGCGCCGGAATGACGACCAAGGTGGTGCGGCCGGTGGTTACGAAAAATATGTCACCGAGAAACGCCAAGGCCAGAACGCCAAGGGCCGCTGAAATCTTCCACTCATGCAAGCGCGCGCGAGCGAGCGCGAGATCGAAGAGCACAGCCGCGCACATGGCGAACTCGAGGCTTTGCACGATGTAGCTTTTGACCGGAACTCCCTCATTGCCAATCCGGCGCGGATGAATATTCGGCCAGATCTTGACTACGACCGATGCGATCAGCAGCGCAACGCAGGCGGTGAGGAATCCGGCGAGCACGCGCCGCCCGCCGTCCGAACGGCTGAACTGCGCCATCAGCAGCGGGATCACCAAGAGCCGCACAAAGCCATCGAGGCCGCCCAAGCGGGCGTGCCATGAGACATCCGCCCAGGTCATTCCGACGGCGCCGAGCAGAAAGAGCAGGACCGGCAATCCGCCGGCTGCGCTGGTGAGTTGGCGGCGCACGTCGCTCCATGCGAGCGTGGGGATGAGCGCGATCAGCCACGGCACCAGCAGAATGCCGGTCGCCGACGTCGACCACGGCAGCGACACCGCGACGGCGACGGCAAGGGCGTCGGCGATGACGGTCAGCCGTTTAAGATGGATGCCGGAAGCGATGGCCATCGTTCACCCTACCAAATCGGGCGACGGAGCCGACGCGAGCGCCGACAGCCCGCGCCGCGCCTGTGCGCGATCGCCGGCGAGACTATCCGTCAGCTTGCGTTCGTTCTCGGTCAGCCGGTCGCGGGTGGCCTCGGCATGCCACAGATGCAGCACGCCGGTGGCGAACACGCCGTCCTTGCGCCGTACGCCGGCATGCAGCAGGCGCACGATGATGTCGGAATCCTCCTTGCCCCAGCCGATATAGTCGGCGTCGAAGCCGTCGACGCGATCGAGATCGGCACGCCAGATCGCGAGATTGCAGGAACGCGCGCCGCGCCACTGCCGTTGCCGAAGCCGTCGCAGCGGACCAAGCGGCAAGCGCAGCAGCGCCGCCAGGCGGTTGACGCCGCCGCGCCGGCGTTCTGCCAGCCAGCGCGTAAAGCTCCAGTTTTCCGGCGCGAGCTTTTCGCGCAGCACTTTTGCCGTCAACTCGCGCGACAGCAGAATGCGATTGCCGGTGACGAATGCGCCCGGTTCGGCCAGCCGACGATGCGTGGCGACAAAATCCGGCCGCGCGATGCAGTCGCCGTCGAGGAAGATGCAATAGGCGCCGCGCGATGCCAGGATCGCGCGATTGCGGATTTCCGCCGCACGGAACCCGCGATCCTCGTGCCAGACGCGATCGAGGCGTCGACCGAACTTCGCCTGCCAACCCGCTACCAGTTCGCCCGTCGCACGGCCGGAGCCGTCATCGGCGATCACGACTTCGAAATCGCGATCGCTCTGCCCGGCCAGCGAGCGCAGCACCGCATCGAGCGCGTCTTCGCGGTTATAGGTGGTCACGATGATGGAGATCAGCCCGTTCAGCATGATCTGCACAAAACATGGATTCCAGGTTGCCGCAAGCGGGCCCAAGCATATGACAAATTTACGCATTTTTGCCATTCACGTTGTGCGCGGATTGGCGGACGTGTTAGTTTCGCCGCCGTTTCGTGCCATGTGTTCGAACCTCTGAGTGATCCCTTGCGCTGCACTGTCGTCCTTCCGACCTACAACCGCATGGCCGTGCTGCCGCGCGCCATTAAAAGCGTCTTGGAGCAGGACGAGCCCGATTTCGAGTTGATCGTCGTCGATGACTCGACGGACGAAACGCCGAAATGGCTCGCGAGCCTGACCGAGCCGCGCATCAGGGTCATTCGGCCCGAGCGCCGGCGCGGCGTCGGCGCCGCGCGCAACGTCGGCATCGCCGCGGCCCGCGCGCCGGTCGTCGCGTTCGTCGATTCCGACGACTGGTACCTGCCGCAACGCCTGAGCCGCGCGCTCGACGCGCTCGATCGCGAGCCCGATCTCGTTTGCACGCTCTCTTCGGCGCGCAAGGAAACGCCAAACGAAATCCGCCCGTCTCCTTTGCCGGACGTGAAACTCGCCCCGCAAGCCTTCGAGTGGGCGCTTTATAGCGACCTGGTCGGCGTCGACGGCTCAAGCATCACGGTGCGCACGCAAGCCGCGCGCGCCGCAGGCGGCTTTATTGAAACGAGTCGGACCGAGGATCGCGAATTCCTCATTCGTCTGGCGCCGCAGGGGGCCGCGCGCCTGATGCCGCAGATCGATTGGGAAAAAGGCTGGAGCGAGAACAGCCTGTCGAATGATTGGAAAACCGCCGGCCGCGACCTGTTGGATTACGCCAAGCTGCGGCCGGAACTGACGACGCGCTTCCGCATGATCGGCAGCTATCTCGCGAGCAAGATCCTGGTATACGATCTGCGGCGCGGCGACTTCGCGACTTTGGCTTCCGATTGGCGGGCCTTCCGCGATGCCGGCCTGTTGCAAGGCGGGCTTGCGCGCATCTGGCGCGAGCACCGCGAGGTGCGCCATTATCGCCGCGCCAATTCGAATCGCGAGGCGCTCATGCGCCTTTCGGGCGCGCCGGCGGACTGGACCTGACGGTGCCAAAAGTTTCGGCCTATATCCTGACCTTCAACGAGGAGGAAAAGATCGAGGCCGCGGTCGCGAGCGTGCTGTGGGCCGACGAGGTTGTCGTCGTCGATTCCTTCAGCACCGACCGCACGGCCGAAATCGCCGCAGCGCTCGGCGCGCGCGTGGTGCAGGTGCCGTTCAACGGTTTTGGCGAGCTGCGCAACCGCGCGCTCGAGGCTTGTCAATACGAATGGATTTTCAGTCTCGATGCGGACGAGCGCTGCACCGAAGAGGTGCGCGACGAAATTCTCAAGCTGCTGGCCGAAGGCCGCCGCCCTCGAAATCTATCGTGGTGCCGCGGCGAAGCTACATGATGGGCCGCTGGATCCGCGGCTCCGGCTGGTATCCGAACTTCCGTCAGCCGCAGCTCTTCCGCAAAGGCAGCATGCGCTACACGCTCGAGCCGGTGCACGAGGGCTTTGACGTCGTGAGCGGCAAGCCGGTCGGCACGCTCGCCAACGCCATCTGGCAATTCCCCTTCCGCAATCTGGAAGAGGTCATCCGGAAAATGAACCGCTATTCCTCGCTCGGTGCAGGAAAGCTTGCGGGCAAGCGCGTGTCGATGGCGGGCGCGCTCGGACACGGCCTCTGGTCATTCCTCAAACACTACATTTTCAAGCTCGGCTTCATCGACGGCTGGGCCGGTTTCGTCATCGCGCTGGGCAATTTCGAGGGAACGTTTTACCGCTACGCCAAACGCTACGAGCAAATGCAGGATTGGCAGCCGCCGCCGAGCAAGCCGCTGAAGCGCGACTAGGCGCCACGTCTCTTCTATCGCTCCTCCGCTTGCGCGGGAGGGTGGCCGCGAGCGTAGCGAGCGGTCCGGCGGGTGCCCCGGCTGCGATGATGCGGAGAGCGACCCCACCCGGCGAGCTTTGCTCGCCACCCTCGCCTTTCAGGGGACGGATAAGAAGCCAACGCTCCGCCGCCCGTATTCTTTGTGCGGCCCCGGGCAGGCCGTCGCTTCCTATTTCCGCCGCTCTCGAAAATGGACCGAGGGCGCGCGGGACGCCAAGGGTCCCGAACGGACCCGCGGGCCTCGACGCCTCGCGACATCGAGGCTTGTCGAAGTCCGTAACTGCCGCAAGTCCGCCTAACCCAAGGCGTCCCGCGCGCGGTGTTTGAGGTTTGCTCCGCCTCGCCCCCGGTGGACTCGACCATTTCAGGCGTTCTCTTGCTCTAGAAGCGCCTATCCACCGCTGCGGGCCCGGGCCGGACGCCGGCGACCTGTGACCGGTACCGCCTTGCCCGCCATCACGGGGCCCCTTGGCGCGCGTTGGCGCGCCGGGACGAAGCGGCTTGGACCGCCGGGCCTGCGCACCGCATCTCCGATGCGCAGTCATTCCCCGGCCACCGCTCCCCGCCCCGCGTCTGGAGACGCTGATCAGACACCCCTCGGTCACGAGGGACGGGATTGCCTGACTATAATGGAGATTATAACCTTGACAAAGCAGGCCACAAGTGCTAGATAATGGTCCTAAGAAAGGACCAAGGCCATGTCTATCGCCCTGCTTAAAAACCCGATTTTCAACGACGAAACCGCCGCCCGCGAGTGGCTGGAGGCTCGGGTTTGGCCGGAAGGGCCAACGTGCCCGCATTGCGGCAATTCCGATAAAGCCAAGATCAAGGCACTAGAAGGCAAAGCCCATCGTCCGGGCCTCTATCAGTGCGCCGAATGCCGCGAACAGTTCACCGTGACCGTCAAAACGGTATTCGAGCGCAGCAAGATCCCGCTAACCAAGTGGCTTGCCGCCCTGTTCCTCATGACGGCCTCTAAAAAGGGCATTAGCGCCCATCAAGTCCATCGCATGTTGGGCGTGAGCTACAAATCGACGTGGTTCATGATGCACCGCTTGCGCGAAGCCATGCGCAAGGCGGCCTAGAACCGCTTGGTGGTCGCGGCAAGGTCGTTGAGGTGGATGAAACCTATTTCGGTCGCGCCGAAGAGATGCACGTCTCTCCCCGCGCAAGGGTCGTGGCTATACGAAACGCGGCCATGTTTTCAACAATCGCCCAATCTTGGCGCTGGTTGAGCGTGGCGGAAAAGTTCAATCTTTCCATGTGGCCGTGGCCGATCAGAACACAGTCTGCAATATTGTCCGCAAGAATGTGGAGCGTGAAAGTCACGTCCATACGGATGAAAGCAAGCTCTACAGCCAAGGTCTTATGGACGTGCGCCGCCACGAGACAGTTAAGCACACCGCTGGCGAATACGTGCGCGGCGACGTGACCACAAATTCGGTCGAAAACTACTTCTCAGTTTTCAAGCGCGGTATGCGCGGTACTTATCAACATTGTGCCGAAAAGCACCTACACCGCTATCTCGCGGAATTTGACTTCCGCTTTAACAACCGCGCTGCGCTTGGCGTGAATGATGGCGAACGCGCTGAAACTTTGGCGGCTGGCATCGTCGGCAAGCGCCTGACTTATCGACGGCCTCACCAAGTCTGAGTTCAAACACAAAGCCGCGCGTTTCCTGCGCTGGCGACGAAAGAGGAAGGACCGGGCATGACGCCCAGTCCTTCCGTTCGCTATCCTAGATGGTACTAACCAATCTAGGAGAAGCAACCATGGCGGACATTGAAACGCGATTGCAGGCACTTGAAAAGCGCGCTCGAATTGAAGATGAACGCTGGCAAGCATTATTTGCTCGAATAGGTGCTATTTCTTCAATCTTTACCGCCATTGGTGCCCCAATTTGTGCGGGAAACCCTACGAGACTGCGGGCGATCATTGCAAATCTTCGAACTTACGAGGATGCCGCCCGCATGCAGAACGAGCATACGGAAGCGATTCGTCAATTTCGGCACACGCGGAAGTTTTTCGAATTGCGCGCGAAAAAATCTGGCCGCGGTGATTTTCCTCCCACAAAAAACGGAACGCCTCATCAAAAGAAATAATGTCGGCTGTATGGTTTTTGATATTTGGCATTGGTGACAACGGCTCCTTGCCCATGCTAGTGTTGCTGCATGGCGGTGACACGCTGTCAGATTTTCAATCGGCCTGGATGGAGTCCGGGCCGATTTCATTTTAGGCTAATCTCGTGCAAATTGTCTTGTGGAAACTTTGGAGGTCGATGTGGCTGTTAAAACAGCAGTAAAAAAGCCCAAACACGCCATGTCGCTGAGACAGGGGATTACCGCCCAACCTCATGGCGTTCGGATTGTATCTAGGGCTGATTTGTATGAATTTGGATTGGTAGAGGTGATTATTATGATTGAGCGCGATAGCTTCAGCGAGCTTGCACAGGCCATGATGAAGTCCAATCGAAAGGACTCCATCAAGGCATTCGGCGCAGCCCAAGCGGCCATTTAATTCTAAGCTACTTTTTTAGCCCGCTTTCGCCTTTTCTTCGATTGCGACGGCATCCCCTTGGACCCCATACTCTTGAGGGGCTTGGGGCGCGATTTCTTTCTTTTCCGATGCTGCGGGGGGCTTTTCGCTACAACATCAACAGCGCGCTCAAAGCGGGCCCAAGCATCAGGCTTAAATTCCAGTTTGTCTTTTGGGGACGACCTATTCATGCCTCAACCATTCAAGCGCAAAGGCCGCGTTATTCATCTATCGCCAGCAACGATAGTCGAAAGACCGCATTTAGCGATAGACATTGCTAACATCGCATCGCATTGGTCCAAATTAAATTCCACGCTGGCGCTGATGTACACTTATCTCTTGTTTGGGCAGGAGCCATCAGCATTCGAATTTTATCATGATTTGGTCGATTTAAGCCTAAAGAAAAAAGCTTTCACTGTCGCCGCTAAAGGCAAGCTGTCGGAAACTCTAATGAAGGAGGTTGACGCTCTCTATACGGATATCCGCAAGGTGGCTAAGGCAAGAAACGACGTAATACACGCGACTTGGGCAACGACGCCGAGTAAATCAGAATTCGCTTTTGCTATCTCAGCCGAAAGACATGAATGCCAAAATCAACGAGCTTCTTCAACATTTGACGAGAATGGCTAAGAACCCAAAAAGTCAGCCGCGTACAGTTTCCGTCGATCTGACGCCCGAAACATACATAAGGTACAAACACCGCGATTTCGAAAATATTACAAAGCGCATCATCGCCTTGGATGTGCGCACTACGGAGCTTGCAAACAAAGTTTTAGCCCGGATGCTAGAACTCGTTCCAAGACCTTCTCACCCATCAAGCTAGCGGTAATATCAGTGCAAACGTTCGATAGATCATTGTCGGCATAGCCGAAAAAATCCATCGCCACGGTCGCCACCGCAGAAACGAGAGCCTTCTCGGCCTCGGTTTTTGCTTCCATTGGCAATTTGCCGCTGCCCTGTCGAGGGCATTGACTATTAGTGGAGCCTTGCTTTGTCAAGGTTATAATCTCCCTCCCGCCCCGCGTCCGCAGACGCTGATCAGACACCCCTCGGTCACGAGGGACGGGATAATCTGACTATAATCCTACTAGGAATTAAGTCAAGAACTATTTGCGGGGGCCGCGCACTCGCTTCGGTCTCCCCGTGCCGCGGACGGCGACCAAAGACAGGCCCCATGCTGCGTGGGGACAAAGCGTTGCCCTCTTCCGTGGACCGGCGCGACGTTAGGGCGTATTTCCCTGTAAATGGCTCAGGATACGGCAAAAATCGTGGCTGGACAGGTTCAGCCTCCGCAGGCTAACGCCTGTTCTGCAAGGCTGGAACGCATGCCGGATGGACGGGCTGCCGCCGCATCATGACCCCTCAATCGACCTCCGCGGCGCGTCCGATCCTGATCGTCCCCTATGTCTGGATCGGGGATTTCGTGCGCTGCCATTCGGTGGTGAAGCTGTTGCGCAGCGAGGCGCCCGAGCGGCCGGTCGACATCGTCTCGAGCACGCTGTGCGCGCCGCTCGCCGATTACATGCCGGGCATCCGGCAGGCGATCGTGATCGACCTGCCGCGCCGGCGGCTCGGCGTCGCGCTGCAACGGCAACTGGCCGACCGGCTGCGGGGAAATAATTACGCGCAGGCGCTGGTGATGTCGCGCAAATGGAAAGCGGCGCTGGCGCCGTTCATGGCCGGCATTGCGCTGCGCAGCGGTTTTGCCGGCGAATTCCGCTTTGGTTTGCTCAACGACGTGCGCTGGGGCGAACGTAAACTGCCGCGCATGATCGATCAGATGGGCGCGCTGGCTTTGCCGAAGGGCGCGCGTCTGCCGAGCGAATGGCCGCTGCCCGAATTGAAGGTGCCGCCGGACGAGGTCGCGCGTTGGCGCGCGACGCGCGGGCTTGCCGCCGATGCTCGGCCCATCGTCACGCTCTCGCCCGGCGCGGTCGGCGCCGGCAAGGCCTGGCCGGCCGGCTATTACGGCGAGCTCGCGCGATCGCTTGTGGCAGACGGCGCGTCGGTCTGGATCCTGGGCGGACCGGGCGAGACGCCGCTGGCAAAACAGATCGCGGACGCCGCAGGAGGCCGCGTGCGCGATCTCACCGGCGCCGATCTGCGCAACGCCATCCTGGCGATGGCTGCGGCCGACGCCGCCGTCACCAACGATTCCGGGCTGATGCATGTATCCGCGGCCATCGGCACGCCAACGATCGCGATCTTCGGGCCGACCAGCCCGTGGCACTGGATGCCGCTCAATCCGATCGCCGCCATTCTCGAGCCACCCGGCGACGAGGCGGCGCGTCAACGCGCGCGCATCGAGGGTAATGACGCCGTCGCGCACCGGCGCACCGCCGATGTCGCGGTCGAGACCGTGCTGGCGAGCGTGCGCGAGGCGCTGCGGAAAACCCGTTAATTCCTGCATAGCCGCGGCGTTAACATTTGGCTCGCCGCGAACCTGACGCGCGGCTTGTTCCGTGCTATCAAACCGGCGATCGGTAAGGGACCCGCGACCTCCGCATGGCCAGACCTAAACCAGCCGATATGAGCAGCGAACGCGCGCAGGCGGCGATCAATTCGGCGCTGCGCACGTTCGACGCCGAAGGCGGCGGCATCGATGCGCTCGCCAGCGCGCTGCGCGACGGTCTGGGCGCGAGCTTCGCCGCCGCGGTCGAGCTGATCCGCGCCGCGCAAGGCCGGGTGATCGTCACCGGCATGGGCAAATCCGGTCATGTCGGGCGCAAGATCGCCTCCACGTTCGCCTCCACCGGAACGCCGGCGCTGTTCGTGCATCCGAGCGAAGCGAGCCATGGCGATCTCGGCATGATCACCAGCAACGACGTCATCATCGCGCTGTCGTGGTCGGGCGAGACGGCGGAGCTCAAAGATCTCACCGACTACTCGCGCCGCTTCCGCATCGGCCTGATCGCGATAACCGCCAATGCGGACTCGACGCTGGCCCATACCGCCGACGTGGTGCTCGCTCTGCCGCAGGCGCGCGAAGCCTGCCCGCACAATCTGGCGCCGACCACTTCCTCGCTGATGCAGCTCGCGCTCGGCGACGCGCTGGCGATCGCGCTCCTGGAAAGCCGCGGCTTCACGGCAGTCGATTTCGGCCTGCTGCACCCGGGCGGCAAGCTCGGCGCGCTGCTCAAGACGGTGCGCGAGCTGATGCATATCGGCGAGACCGTGCCGCTGACGCCGCTCGGCACGCGCATGTCGGACGCCATCCTGGTGATGTCGGCCAAGGGCTTCGGCTGCGTCGGCATCACCGATCCGGCCGGCAGGCTGGTCGGCATCATCACCGACGGCGACCTGCGCCGCCATATGCGCAACGACCTGCTCGATGCGCGGGTCGACGACGTGATGACGCGCGCGCCCAAGACCGTGCGGCCCGATCAGTTGATCAGCGAGACGCTCGAATTGCTCAATGCGACCAAGGTGACCGCGCTGTTCGCGGTCGAGGCCGGCCGACCGGTCGGCGTCATCCACATCCACGATCTGTTGCGCGCCGGCGCGGCTTAGCGCGCGATTTTCGTCACCGCTTCTGCCACCACTTCCACCGACGGCGCCTCGCCTTGCGCGCCGAGCACGGCCATCGGCCCGCTGCCGACCGGGCCGGTGAGGCCGGGCTTGCTGCCGGCAAAGATCGCGACCAGCGGCACGCCGAGCGCGGCGGCGAGATGCGTGAGCCCGGTATCGACCCCGACCACAAATTGCGCGCCGGCAATGAGACGAGCGACCTTATCGAGCGGGGCGCGGTCGGAAACGCGCGCGCGCGGCAGCGCCGCGGCGATGCGGGTGCTGCGCGCCTGCTCGTCGGCGGTGCCCCAAGGCAGGATCAAAGTGAGATCGCCAAGCGCCTGGCCGAGCGCGATCCAATGCGCTTCCGGCCATAGCTTGCGCGGCTCGGCGGTTGCATGCAGCAGCACCGCATAGCGCTCAGCGGAGCGCGGCAAAGCGCGCGCGGTCGAGGCCGAAATCGGGCGCGCCCTGCGGCGCGTAGCCGAGCGCCAAGCCGCTGAGGATGCGGTTGCGCTCGACCGCGTGCAGCGCGCGGCTGACGCTGTGGCGCACGTCGTAGCACAGCGCGGCCAGCGGCTCGCGGATGCTGGCGGCGTCGTAGCCGTGGCGCCGGCCGTGCGCGAGGCGGGCGATCACGGCGGTGCGCAGCAGGCCCTGGCTGTCCACGATCTCATCGTAGCGCGGCGCGCGGATGGCGCGCAGGCTGCCGGCAATCTCGCCGAGCGTTGCCGGCGATAGCAGCGATTTTCGCCAGCGCCGCCAGGCCACCGGGACGACCTTGCCCACCGCCGGATGCAAGGCGACCAGCGGGGCGAAGGCTTCCTCCACCAGCCAGGTGAAGTGAGCGTCGGGCTGCGCCTTGCGCGCCTCGGTCAGCGCCGGCATATGATGGATCACATCCCCGAGCGACGACGTCTTGATGAAGAGAATATCGGCCATTGTGCCTCTGCCGGCGCTCATATACCGAGCATTAAGCATGACCGCCATAACCCTGCCGGGCGCCGCACAGACTAAGCGCGCTTTCAGCGACATTCGGTAAAATGCCGCGCAAATTCGAGGGGCACGGTTCATGACGATCCTGGTCACCGGCGGGGCCGGCTATATCGGCAGCCACATGGTGCATGCGCTGGTCGATGCCGGCGAGCCGGTGGTCGTGCTCGACAATCTGTCGACCGGATTTCGCTTCCTGGTCCCCGGCAAGGTCCCGTTCGTCGCCGGCTCGACCGGCGACCGCGATCTGGTGGCGGAGACGCTTCGCCGCCACGGCGTGACCGCCATCATCCATTTCGCCGCCTCGATCGTGGTGCCGGATTCGGTGCGCGATCCGCTCGCCTATTACAGCAACAACACCATGAATACCTGCGCCCTGCTCGATGTCGCCATCAAGGCCGGCGTGCGGCAGTTCATCTTTTCGTCGACCGCCGCGGTCTACGGCAATGCCGAGCACGTGCCGGTGCGCGAGGATGCGGCCACGGCGCCGATCTCGCCCTACGGCACCTCGAAGCTGATGTCGGAAATTCTGCTGCACGATGCCGGCGCGGCCTACGGGCTGCGCTTCGTGGTGTTGCGCTACTTCAACGTTGCCGGCGCCGATCCGAAGCTGCGCACCGGGCAATCGACGCCGGCCGCGACCCACTTGATCAAGGTCGCCTGCGAAGCGGCGCTCGGCAAGCGCGCCAAGATCGACGTGTTCGGCACCGACTATCCGACGCCGGACGGCACCTGCATCCGCGACTACATCCACGTCAGCGATCTTGCGCGCGCGCATTCGGCGGCGCTCGCCTATCTGCGCCGCGGCGGCGCAAGCGCGACATTCAACTGCGGCTACGGGCACGGCGCTTCGGTGCTTGAGGTGATCGAGGCGGTGCGGCGCGTCAGCCGGCAGGATTTTCCGGTCGAGATCGCCGGGCGGCGGCCGGGCGATCCGCCGGCGCTGGTGGCCGACGTCGGTCGCATCCGCTCGACGCTCGACTGGCAGCCGCAATTCGAGGACCTCGATACCATCGTCGCCCATGCGCTCGCCTGGGAGCGGCGGCTGCCGGGCCGGCGCGAATCGGCCTCGGCCTGACAGCGCGGCAAATGCGAGCGCGGGATTTCGTTTTTTACCCCGTTTTAGCTTGAAAAATCCGCCGTCAACGGGCAAGGAAACGCCTGCTCCAGCCAGCATTCAACCTGTGCCATAATCAGAGCCCGACAGAGGGCGGATGAACGACCACACTTTGCCACCGGCCGACCACGAGCGTTACGGCACGATCGTCATGATTCGGCGATTGCTGGCCGAACAAGGCTTTGTGCATTGGCGCAAATACGCCTTCGCGTTCACCTTGATGGCGATCTCCGCCGGCTGCACGGCGTTCAGCGCCTATCTGATCGGCAATGTCATCAACGAGGCCTACGTCAATCACAACCTCGCCGGCATCTTGATCCTGGGCGGCGTCACCGTCGCGCTGTTCACCGCCAAGGGGCTCGCCACATACGGGCACAGCGTGATGCTCTCGCAGATCGGCAACCGCATCGTCGCCGACAATCAGCGCGCCGTGTTCGCCAAGCTGCTCAATGAAGGGATCGGCTTCTTCTCCGACCGGCATTCGACCGAATTCATCGCGCGCCTGAGCGCGGGCGCGGCGGCCGCGACCCAGGTCATCAACCTGCTGATCACCTCGCTCGGCCGCGACCTCTTGTCGCTGATCGGGCTGGTGACGGTGATGGTGGTGCAGGACCCCTTGATGTCGTTCATCGGCTTCGTGGTGGCGCCGCCGGCATTTTTGGTGCTGCGCAAGCTGATCCGCCGCATCTACGGCATCGCGCGCGCCCAGTTCCACGGCGGCACCCGCATCATCGAGACGCTGCAGGAAACGCTGCAGGGCATCCGCATCGTCAAGGCCTTCACGCTCGAAGACATCATGCGCGAGCGCTTCGACCGCAATGTCGCGGCGGTCGAGCACGAGGCCAACAAGATGGCGCGCGTTTCCAATCGCTCCAGCCCGCTGATGGAAACGCTGGGCGGCTGCGCGATCGCGCTCGCCATCACCTATGGCGGCTATCGCGTGATCGAGACCGGGGCGACGCCGGGGCAGTTCTTTTCCTTCATCGCCGCCTTCCTGCTGGCCTATGAGCCGGCCAAGCGCCTGGCGCGCCTCAACATCGAGCTCAACAGCGGGCTGGTCGGCGTGCGCATCCTGTTCGAGGTGCTCAACTCGCCGCCGAGCGAGGCCGGCCGACGACGACAAGCCGCCGCTTGAGGTCAAGACCCCGCGGCTGGAATTCGACGACGTTTATTTCGCCTATCGCCGCGACGAAGCGGTGCTGCGCGGCATTTCCTTCGTGGCCGAACCGGGCAAGCTGACCGCGCTGGTCGGCCCCTCCGGCAGCGGCAAAACGACGATCATCAATTTGATTTTGCGCTTCTACGACGCCGAGCGCGGCAGAATCGTCATCGACGGGCAGGACGTCCGCCAAGTTTCGCGCCGCTCGCTGCGCCGGCACCTCGCCTATGTCGGGCAGGACGTGTTCCTGTTCCGCGGCACCATCCGCGACAACATCGCATTCGGCAAGCCGGGCGCCAGCGAGGACGAGATCGTCGCCGCCGCCAAGGGCGCCTATGCGCACGATTTCATCATGATGTTCCCGCGCGGCTATGACACGCCGGTCGGCGAGCACGGCTTGCAACTGTCCGGCGGCCAGCGCCAGCGCGTCGCCATCGCGCGCGCCTTGATCAAGAACGCGCCGATCATCCTGCTCGACGAAGCCACCGCCGCGCTCGATTCGGAATCCGAACTGCAGGTGCGCGAGGCCATGGAGCATCTCTGCCAGGGCCGTACCACGGTAGCGATCGCGCACCGGCTGCACACGGTCTCGCACGCCGACCGCATCTATGTGATCGAGGACGGCCAAGTGGTCGAATCCGGCCGGCACGACGAATTGCTGCGCAAAGACGGCCGCTATGCCTCGTTCTACCGGCTCCAGCTGCAGAAGCAGGAAAGCCGCACGTTGGTCGAAGAGGCCGCGCAATAGGCCCGCAAACCGGCCGCGTTTTCCGTCTTGTTCGAGCCGGCATTATGCGATACCGGATGGCGCGCCGGCCACCGCATCCCCCTAAACGTCCCAAAAGGCACATTCCTCATGAGCGCGGACTACGTCATTTCGCCGCCGCCGCAGCCGACCATCGCGGTCGCCGGTTCCAGCAAAACCTTTCCGGTTCGCCGCATCTGGTGCGTCGGGCGCAATTACATCGAGCACATCCGCGAGATGGGGCAGGACGAGCGGGCGCCGCCGTTCTTTTTCGCCAAGCCCGCCGACGCCATCGTGCCGGACGGCGGCACGGTGCCCTACCCGTCGCTGACCAAGGACATGCATCACGAGGTCGAGCTGGTGGTCGCGCTCAAGAGCGGCGGCCGCAACATCCCCGTTTCAAAAGCAAATGACTGCATCTACGGCTACGCGGTCGGCATCGACCTCACCCGCCGCGACCTGCAGTTCGCCTCGCGCGAGATCAAGCGGCCGTGGGAAGTCGGCAAGGCGTTCGACCATTCCGCGCCGTGCGGACCACTCAAGCCGGCGAGCGAAATCGGCCATCCGAGCAAGGGCAAGATCACGCTCAAGGTCAACGGCAAGCTGCGCCAGGACGGCGATCTCAATCAGATGATCTGGAACGTGCCGGAGACGATCTCCAAGCTGTCGGAAATGGTCGCGCTCGAGGCCGGCGATATCATCATGACCGGCACGCCGTCGGGCGTTGCCGCCACCGTCGCCGGCGACAAGATCGAATGCGAGATCGAAGGCGTCGGCAAGCTCAGCGTGACCATCGCCCCGCCGCTGAAGTACAATTCACTTTTTGTCATTCCGGCCGAGCCGCTTTAGCGGCGAGAGCCGGAATCCAGAGACAAACGCGGTGCACGTATCTGGATTCCGGGTTCGCGCCTTCGGCGCGCCCCGGAATGACAAGTCACAGCCCCAAATAAGCCTGCCGCACGCGGTCGTCGGTGAGCAGCGCCGCGCCCGAGCCCGACAGCGTGACGCGGCCGTTCTCCAGCACATAGGCGCGGCTGGCGAGCTTGAGCGAAACCGCCACGTTCTGCTCCACCAAGACGCAGGTGAGGCCCTCGCGGTTGAGGTCGCGCACGCAGCGCAGCACGCTTTGCACCACGGTCGGCGCCAAGCCGAGCGAGGGCTCGTCGAACATCACCAGATCCGGCGCGCCCATCAGACAGCGCCCGATGGCGAGCATCTGCTGCTCGCCGCCCGACAGCGTGCCGGCGAGCTGATGGCTGCGCTCGGCCAAGGCCGGGAACAGCGCATAGACGCGATCGAGATTGCGCTCGCGCGCGCCGTGCGCGCGCGGCAGCATGGCGCCCATGGCGAGATTTTCGGCGATCGACAGCGAGGGGAAGACCTGACGGCCTTCGGCCACCTGGCCGATGCCGAGATCGCAGACCTTGTGGCTCGGCCAGCCGGCAATATCGGTGCCGCGAAAAACAATGCGCCCGCGCGCCGGCTGGTGCATGCCGGCGATGGTGCGGATCAGCGAGGTCTTGCCGGCGCCGTTGGCGCCGACGATGGCGACGATCGCGCCTTCTTCGATCTCGAGCGAAACGCCGTCGAGCGCCTGGGCGTCGCCGTAGAACACGTCGAGGTTTTCGACGCGGAGCATCAGACGACCCCTGCGCTTTCTCGCTCGTCATTGCGGGACGCTCGCGCAGCGAGCGGACCCGGAATCAAGACGCGAGCACATTGCCTGTTTCTGGATTCCGGGGTCGCGCGTGCGGCGCGCTCCGGAATGCCGTGTGAAAATTGCATCATGCGACGTCCTCCGCGCCGAGATAGGAATGGATCACCGCCGGATTGCGCACCACGTCGTCCGGCAGCCCTTGCGCGATCGCCGCGCCGTGGTGCAGCACGAGAATATGCGAAGCGAGCGCCATCACCGCCCGCATCACGTGCTCGATCAGCAAGATGGTGAGCCCGGTTTCGCGATTGAGCTCGCGCAGGATCGCGACCATCCGGTCCATTTCGGTCGGCCGCAAGCCCGCCATCACCTCGTCGAGCAGCAGCAATTTCGGATCGGTGGCGAGCGAACGCGCCACTTCCAGCCGCTTGCGGTCGGGCAAGGTCAGGGACGACGCGCGCCGCTCGCGCTTGTCGTAAAGGTCGAGGCGGCGCAGCACCTCGTGCGCATAGCTGCGCGCATCGACGACATGATGCCGGTGCAGCAGCGCGCCGACGATGACATTGTCCTCCACGCTCAAGCCCGCAAACGGCCGCACGATCTGGAACGTGCGGCCGATGCCGCGCCGGCAGATGCGGTCGGGCGGCAAGCCGTCGATGCGCTCGCCGGCGAAGGCGATGGTTCCGGCGTCGGGCCGAAACACGCCGGCGATCATGTTGAACAGCGTGGTCTTGCCGGCGCCGTTCGGACCGATGACCGCGAAAACGCCGCCCTCGGGCACCTCGAAGCTCGCCCGGTCGACCGCGACCAGGCCGCGGAACCGCTTGCTCACGCCATTGACCGACAGCAGCGCGCTCATTTTTTGCGGCTCCCCAAGCCGATCCGCTCGCTAACCCAGGGCCACACGCCGTCCGGCAGCGTCGTGATCACCAGCAGCAGGCAGATGCCGTAGAACACCTGCTTGGCGCCCGGCAGATCGATCCCGAGCGCGTTGAGCGCGGCGGTCAGCGTTTCCGCCAGCCCGGTCAGCACGGCGGCGCCCAGGATGGGTCCGAACAGCGTGCCGATGCCGCCGACGATCGGCCCGAGGATGATCTCGATCGAGCGTGAGATGTGAAACACCTGCTCGGGAAACAGGTTGTTGTAATAAAACGCATAGATCACGCCGGCAAAGGACGTCATGGCGGCGGAGATCACCACCGCGATCATTTTGTAGTGGAAGACGTCGATGCCGGCCGAGCGCGCGGCCTCCTCATCCTCGCGGATCGCCAGCCAAAAATAGCCGACGCGGCTTTGCAACAGGGCGCGGCAGAAGACGAAGGCGAGCGCGGTCGCCGCCAGCAGGACGTAATAGAACATCGCCGGATGGCCGCGCAGGTCCCACAGATCGTTGTGGGTATATTGCGCGACCGGCAGGAACAAGCCCGACGATCCGCTGGTCCAGCCCAAATGGTCGAAACCGACGCGCGCGAATTCGGCCAAGGCAATGGTCAGGATGGCGAAATAGACGCCGGCGACGCGAAAGCGGAACGCCAGAAAGCCGATGAAGGCGCCGGCCAAAGCCGCCACCGGCACCGCGACCAGGAGCCCGAGCCACGGGCCGATACCGAAATGCACGTAGAGCGAGGCCGCGGTATAGGCGCCAAGGCCGACATAAAGCGCGTGGCCGAGCGAAAGCTGCCCGGCAAATCCCATCATGATGTTCCAGGCCTGGCCGATATAGGCGAAGTACAGAATGAGGATGAGCACGGTGAGCAGGTAGTCGCCGGCAAAGAGCGGCGCGGCGATGAGCACCGCCAGCAACACGCCCAGCAAGACCAAGGCCCGGCGCCGGACACCCTCGATCAGGCGAGCCATCATGCCGCCCTCTTGCCCATGATGCCCTGCGGGCGGAACAGCAGCACCAGAACGAGAATGCCGAACGCGAACATGCTTTTTGCGGAAGGCGTGAACAGCAATCCGGCCATGGCCTCGGTCAGGCCGATCAAGACGCCGCCGATGAGCGCGCCCGGCATCGAGCCGAGGCCGCCGGTGATGACGATCACGAAGGCGAGCAGCGTATAGGCCGGCCCGATCGACGGCGTCACATCCACGATCAGCACCAGCATGACGCCGGCGGCGCCGACGCAAGCCGCGCCGAGGCCGAAGGTCAGGGCATAGAGGTGCTTGACGTCGAGCCCGACCACCAGCGCGCCGGTATAGTTGTCGGCGCAGGCGCGGATCGCGGTGCCGATCTGCGTATGCCGGAAGAAGGTAAACAGCGCCGCCGAAACGATGAGCGCGGCGGCCGCGGCATAGAGCTTGGTGGCGTCGACGATCAGCCGGCCGATCTGGAAGCTGTCATTGGCATAGGACGCCTGCACCGTCTGCGCGTCCGGGCCGAAGACGATCAGCAGCAGGTTGACGATGATGATCCCCACCGCGACCAGCAGCAGGAACTGGCTGTGCTCGGGCCGGGTGATGAAGGGATTGATCAGGCGCACCTGCAGCACATAGCCGAAGGCGAACAGCACCGCGGCGATCGGCACCAGCATCACCAGCGGGTCGAGGTGGAAGGCGGTGAACAGAACGACCGCGATATACATGGCGATGGTCATCATCTCGCCATGGGCGAAATTGACCACGCGCACCACGCCGAAGATCACCGACAGGCCGAGCGCCATCAGCCCATAGACGAGGCCGGTCAGCACCCCGCCGACGGCCACGTTGAGGTAGACATCGAAGGGCAAGGTGAAATCCTACCGCTACTCGATCCTCTGGCGGGGATCTCTCGATCGTCATGCCCGGCCTTGTGCCGGGCATCCACGCCTTACTTTCTTGCCAAGACGTGGATGGCCGGGACAAGCCCGGCCATGACGACGTTGGGCGAAAATCGTTAGCCGCGCTTGTCGTAGGGCTTCAGCGGCCATTCCGGCTTGCCATTGGCCGCTTCCTTCGGCGCGACGGTGATCAGCTTGCCGCCGCGGTTCTGGATGCCGCCGCCCTTGATCTTGTCGTTCTGGCCTTTGGCGTCGAACTGGATGCCGGGACCGATGCTGACATTGTCCTTGATGTCGGTCTTGCGGATGGCGTCGGCGAGCGCCTTCGGATCGGCGGAGCCGGCGCGCTTGTAGGCGTCGGAGGCGATCAGCAGCGCCTCGAAGGTGTAGACGTGGTTGACGTTCAGGTTGACGCCGGGATGCGCCTTGGCGAGCGCGGCGTCGAGCTGCTTCGACAGCTTCTTGTTCGGATCGTACCAGGGCGCGAAGCTCAGCGGCCCGTCGGAGAGCCTGCTCAGGGTCTTGAGGTACTGGTCCTCGTACCAGCCCGGTCCCATGCTCATGATCGCCATCGGCGTCCAGCGCTGCTTGACCATTTCGCGGGTGAGCAGGATGGCGTCGTTGAGCCGGCTGACGCACAGCAGCGCGTCGGCGCCGGTCGCCTTGGCCTTGGAGATTTCGACCGACAGGTCGCGCGCCGCCGGATCGTAGGCGATCTCCTGCACGATCTTGTAGGGCATGTTGAACTTCGGCATCACCGCGCCGATGCCTTTCGACATCGCGGTGCCGAAGGTGTCGTTGACGTGCATGAACACCGCCGTCTTCGGCGCCGCGCCGACGATCCCGAATACTTCCAGTTGGTCGATGAAGGCGTCGCGCAGGATCATCGGGGCGGTCGGGAAATTGCGGAACACGAACTTGTAGCCCTGCTCGGTAATCGGCGGAGCGGCGGCGATATTGATGACGAAGGGAATGCCCTTCTGTTCGGCGACCTGGGCAATCGCCGTGCTCTGCCCGGAATCGAAGGCGCCGACCAGGAGCTGCGCGCCCTCCCCGATCAGCTTTTCGGCGCGCGAGCGCGCGACATCGACGCTCAATTCGGTGTCGGCGTTCATGATCTGCAGCGGCGGCAGGCCGAGATCCTTGAGCACGCCCGCCGTGATGTCGACGCCGCGCTGGCAGTCCTGTCCGATGCCGGCTTCGAAGCCGGAGCGCGGCAGCAGCACGCCGACCTTGAGCGGCCCACTGGCCGCGCGCACGATATTGAAAGGCGCGGTCCCGGCCAGCAGTCCGGCGGCGCCGAGGCCCGCGCTGAAGGTGCGGCGGCTTACGCCCGCCAGCGTCGATTGCAATTTGTGTTTCATGGGTAGTCCTCCCTGGCCCGGTAAACGGCCGTTATTTCGATGATGCCGGATTATTAGCAGCTTTAACAAGCTCGAAAAGCGGCGCAGTGGGCTACCACCTTTTAGGCCGTCAACAACCGCTCGACCGCCACCGCGATGCGGAACAAACGACGGTCGTGGCCGTTGCGGGCAACCAGCATCAATCCGACCGGCAAGCCGCCCGCGCGCGGCAGCGGCAGCGAGATGGCGCAGCAATCGAAGAAATTCCAGATCGAGGTATTGCGCAGCAGCATGGCGTTCTTGCGCGCGAAAACATCCGGCGGCGTCATTTCCTCGATGGTCGGCGCGACCATCGGCGTGGTCGGCATCGCCAGCACGTCGATGTCGGCGAGCCGTGCATCCATCTCGACGATCAGCGCGGCGCGCTCGTTCACCATCGCGATGTAGTCGGCCGCGCCGATGCTGCGCGCCCGCTCCAGCCGCGTGCGCACGTTCGCATCGATGTCGGCTGCGCGCCGGTCGAGCCGGTCGCGATGCAGCGTGAAGGCTTCCGCCGGCTGCACGCCGCCGCGGCTATTGACCTTCGCCATGCCGTCGAGCAGCGCCAGCTTCTCGTTGGAGAGCCGGCAGCCGGCCCGCTCCAGGACATCGATGGCGTGCGGAAACCGCTTGGCCACCGTCTCGTCGAGATTTTCCAGCGGCAGGCCCTGCGCGATGCCGACGCGCAAATTGGCGAGCGGGGCCGGCTCGGGCGGCGTGAAGTCGTCGCCGGCCATCACCGCGTCGGCCTTGGCGCAGTCCATGACGGTGCGCGCGATCGGCCCGATCGAATCGATACTCTGCGACAATGGAAAGGCGCCGGCGATGGAAATGCGCTGCCGGCTCGGCTTGAAGCCGGTGACGCCGCAGAGCGCGCCGGGAATGCGGGTGGAGCCGCCGGTGTCGCTGCCGATGGCGATTTCGCACATGCCGTCCGCCACCGCCACCGCGCCGCCGGCGGTGGAGCCGCCGGGAATGCGCTTGCGATCGGCCGGATTGCCCGGTGTGCCGTAATGCGGATTGATGCCGACGCCGGAAAAGGCGAATTCGGTCATGTTGGTCTTGGCGACGATGACGGCGCCGCCGGCGCGCAGGGCGCGAACCACCGGCGCGTCGCGGGCCGCCGGCTTGCCCTCCTCGGCAAGAACCTTGGAGCCGGCGCGGGTGACTTCACCGGCCACGTCGAACAGATCCTTGATGCTGACGATGGCGCCGTCGAGGGCCCCGAGCGAAATGCCGGCTTTGGCGCGCGCGTCGGCGGCCTCGGCGGCGTCGCGCGCGGCTTGCGTATAAACCGTGAGGCAGGCGCGCGCGCCTTCGCCTTTGGGATCGCCGATGCGCGCCAGGGCAGCGTCAAGACGTTCGCGAGCGGGTTTTGTGGTCATGCCTTTAAGCCACCTTTGTCTTCGATGAAGCGCGCGATCTCGTCGACGCCCTTGCCCTCGTGCAAATTGCTCATGACGAAGGGCCGGGCGCCCCGCATTTTCTTCGCATCGCGCTCCATCACCGCGAGCGAAGCGCCGACATACGGCGCCAGATCGATCTTGTTGATCACCAGCAGATCGGAGCGCGTGATGCCGGGCCCGCCCTTGGACGGGATCTTGTCGCCGGCGGCGACGTCGATGACGTAAATGGTGAGATCGGCGAGTTCCGGAGAAAACGTGGCGGCCAGATTGTCGCCGCCCGATTCGATCAGCACCAGATCGAGATCGGGAAACTTGGCGCGCATGTCGGCGACGGCGGCGAGATTGATCGAGGCGTCCTCGCGGATCGCGGTGTGCGGGCAGCCGCCGGTTTCCACCCCGGCGATGCGGTCGGCGGAGAGCGCGCCCGAGCGCACCAGGTATTCGGCGTCCCATTTGGTGTAGATGTCGTTGGTGATGGCGGCGATTTCGTAAGCGCCGCGCAGTCTCTTGCACAAGGCGTCCATCAGCGCGGTCTTGCCGGAGCCGACCGGGCCGCCGACACCGACGCGCAGGGGGCCGTGCGAGGTCGCCATGCTCAACTCCTGAACAGCCGCGTATATTGCGTCTCGTGCCGGGCGCCGGCGAGATCGGCCCTGAACGCCGATGAGCCGATATCGTCGAGCGCTGTCTTTAGCGCATGTTGGGCGGTGGTGGCGACTGTCGGCTCCAGCGCCGCCAACACGCGCTGGCCATCTGTTTGGCCGAGCGGGATCAGCCGCACGCCGGCCGACACCCAATTGGCGGCGACGGCCTGCAGGAAGGCTGCAAGCGCCGGCGTGAGCGCAATGCCGTGACCGGCGGCGGCGACCGCCACCGCGACCGGATAGGCCACCGGCCCGTCCCAGATGTCTTTGAGCCGCTCGAGCGCTGGCGTAGGCCAGGCGGCGCGCGCCGCCTCGACGAAGGCGTTGCCTTGCGCGGTGGTTTCCAGATGGCGCTCCTTCGACGGCGCGAAGGCGGCGGCAAGCTCGGCCACCGCGCGCAAGGCTTTGTCGTCGCCGACCGCACGATGCGCGTGGACGAACAGGACGGCATCGCAAAAGCCGCCGCCGCCGGCGAGCATCACGCCGAGCCAGCCCTTTAACGTCTCAGCATCCTTGATGTCGCCCGCCTCCACCGCCCATTCGATGCCGCTCGAATAGGAGAAGGCGCCGACCGGAAAGGCGGGCGAGAGCCAGGCCAGCAGGCGATAGAGGGCGGGTGAAGAAAGCGCGTCACCCTCAGGTGTCATGCCGCGCGAAGGCGGGGCATCCAGCACTTTTGTGGGCGTAGCCCTGGGTCCCCGCTTGCGCGGGGACGAACGGAGTAATGGTACGCGCTTTGTTTTACGCGCCATGCTCGTGCCCGTGATGCTCATGCGGCGCGGCGGCTTCCGGATCGAACGGCGCGTCGAGCGGCGTCAGCGTTGCTCCCAACCCGCGCAGCATCTCCTCCAGCACATGATCGCGGCGGATGCGCAGCCTGTCGCCGATTACCTGGACGTCGGTATGGCGGTTGCCGAGATGCCAGGCCAGCCGCACGGTGTCGAGCGCGCTGTGGGCCGAAATCTCGACGAGCTTTTCCAGCTCGCCCGCCACCAGTACGATCGAGCCGTCATCGAGTACCAGCCCGTCGCCGTCGCGCAAGCTCACCGGCTTCTCGAAGTCGAGCAGGAACTGCGTGCCCCGCTCGCCGGTCAACACGATGCGCCGCCGATTGCGGTCGCCAGCGTCGAGCACGACGCGGTCGATGGCAGTGGCGGCATTCCAGGATCCGGCGGATTTGATCGATGGCTACGCGGTGCATGGCTCTTCCTTGTCCCTCCCGCTGAAAGGGGAGGCGTCGGCGAGCAATCGCGAGCCGGTGTAGGATATCACTGAAGACACGACGTCCACCCGGCCCGGCTTCGCCGGCGACACTCCCCCGGAGGCGGGGGAGGGATAATGAAGCTCAAAACAAAAAATACCGCTGCGCCATCGGCAACACTTCGGCGGGCGCACAGGTCAAAAGCTCGCCGTCGGCGCGCACTTCGTAGGTTTCCGGATCGACCTCGATATTCGGCGTGGCGTTGTTGTGGATCATGTTCTTCTTGCCGATGTCGCGGGTGTGCTCGACCGCGACGAATTGCTTGTCGACGCCGAGCTTGTTGCGCAAGGACGAGCGCGCCGCCGCTTTCGAGACGAACACCAGCGACGAGGCCGTGCGCGCCTTGCCGAAGGCGCCGAACATGTGGCGGTAATGCACCGGTTGCGGGGTCGGGATCGAGGCGTTCGGATCGCCCATAAGCGCTGCGACGATCGAGCCGCCCTTGATGATCGTGTCGGGCTTGACGCCGAAGAAGGCCGGCGACCACAGCACCAGATCGGCGAGCTTGCCTTTCTCGACCGAGCCGATGTGCTTGGCGACGCCGTGCGCGATGGCCGGGTTGATGGTGTATTTGGCGACGTAGCGCTTGACCCGCGCATTGTCGTTGTCGCCCTTCTCCTCCTTCAGGCGGCCGCGCTGCTTCTTCATCTTGTCGGCGGTCTGCCAGGTGCGGATGATGACTTCGCCGAGCCGGCCCATGGCCTGGCTGTCGGACGACATCATGGAGAGCGCGCCGAGGTCGTGCAGGATGTCTTCCGCCGCGATGGTCTCCTTGCGGATGCGGCTTTCGGCAAACGCCAGATCTTCCGCAATCGAGGGATCGAGATGGTGGCACACCATCAGCATGTCGAGATGCTCGTCGATGGTGTTGCGCGTGAACGGCCGCGTCGGATTGGTCGAGGACGGCAGCACGTTCTTCAAGCCCGCGACCTTGATGATGTCGGGCGCGTGGCCGCCGCCGGCGCCTTCGGTGTGGAAGGCATGAATGGTGCGGCCCTTGAAGGCCTTGATGGTGTCCTCGACGAAGCCGCTTTCGTTCAGCGTGTCGGTGTGGATCATCACCTGCACGTCGTATTTGTCGGCAACCGATAGACAGCAGTCGATCGCCGCCGGCGTGGTGCCCCAGTCCTCGTGCAGCTTGAGCGCACAGGCGCCGGCCTTGACCATTTCTTCCAGCGCCGCGGGCTTGCGACGCGTTGCCCTTGCCGGCGAAACCGAGATTGACCGGAAACGCATCGGCGGCCTGGATCATGCGGCCGATGTGCCACGGCCCCGGCGTGCAGGTGGTGGCGAAGGTGCCGTGCGCCGGCCCGGTGCCGCCGCCGAGCATGGAGGTGACGCCCGACATCAGCGCCTCGTCCACCTGCTGCGGGCAGATGAAATGGATGTGGGTGTCGAAGCCGCCGGCGGTGAGGATCTTTCCTTCGCCGGCGATCACCTCGGTGCCCGGGCCGATGATGATGGTGACGCCGGGCTGGATATCGGGATTGCCGGCCTTGCCGATCGCCGAAATCTTCCCGTCCTTGAGGCCGACGTCGGCCTTGACGATGCCCCAGTGGTCGAGGATCAGCGCATTGGTGATGACGGTGTCGACCGCGCCCTGGCGGTTGCTGATCTGGCTTTGCCCCATGCCGTCGCGGATCACCTTGCCGCCGCCGAACTTCACCTCCTCGCCGTAGACGGTGAAATCCTTCTCGACCTCGACGATCAGGTCGGTGTCGGCGAGCCGCACGCGGTCGCCGGTGGTCGGCCCGAACATGTCCGCATAGGCCGCGCGTTTCATGGCTATAGGCATAGCGTTGTCCCCACAGTTCACAGACCCAAAAATTCCACCCTTGCCTCGGGCGCCGGGGTGGATAGGCTTACCTCCAGGTCACCCATCTTCGGCTCACGCCGGACACGGATGGCCGCCATGACCGGAGCGGGCATGGGACGTGGGTGCTGCTTGCAGTATTCGTGGTCCATGTTTGCCGGCCCTGGCTCTCAGTTACTGGGTACCGTGTTGTGCGCTCACGCGCGCCGCCCGGAAATGGATCCGAGAGCTTGTGACGGGCGGACGACGGTCTGCCCGTTATGGCTTTTAGGGGTTCGCAAATTTCGTTTTCGTCATTCCGGGACGGCACAAAGTGCCGGACCCGGAATCCAGACGCAGGCATGGCGCTCGTTTCTGGATTCCGGGTTCGCGCGCCATCGCGCGTCGAAGACGCGCGTGAACGCGCTTTAGCCTCGCGCCCCGGAATGACAAGATTGGCTGTCACAGCTTCCCCATCACATCCTGACGGAACCCGTAGATCGTGCGTTTTCCCGCGAGCGCGACGAGCGTGACCTCGCGCGTCTGTCCGGGCTCGAAGCGCACCGCGGTGCCGGCGGCGATGTCGAGCCGCATGCCGCGCGCTAGTTTGCGGTCGAATTTGAGCGCCGGGTTGGTCTCGAAGAAATGGTAATGCGAGCCGACCTGGATCGGCCGGTCGCCGGAATTGGCGACGCTAAGCGTCACCGTCTTGCGGCCGGCGTTGAGCGTGATGTCGCCGTCCTTGATGAACAGTTCGCCGGGGATCATGCCGAAACCTCCAGGCGATCGTAGCCCTTCATCCTGTAAACCGCGAACGACACCAGCCAGCTGACGATGAAGAAGGCGACGATGCCGTAGCCGAGCGTGCCGAAATTGTCGTTGAGCGCGCCGACGAAGGACCAGAGCGGCCCCTCAAGGGCGAACTTGTCGCCGATCAGCCCGAGCGCCTCGATGCCGCCGATGACGAGAGCTGCGACGACCGACACAAGCGTGATGGTCATGTTGTAGTAAAGTTTGCGGACCGGCTTCACGAAGGCCCAGCCATAGGCGCCGATCATCAGCACGCCATCGGTCGTGTCCATCAGCGACATGCCGGCGGTGAACAGCGCCGGGAACACCAGAATCGTCCAGATCGACATGCCCTGCGACGCCTGGGCTGCGGAAATGCCGAGCAGACCCACTTCCGTCGCGGTGTCGAAGCCGAGCCCGAACAGGAACCCGAGCGGATACATGTGCCAACTCCGCTCGATCAGCCTGAAGGCCGGGCGCAGCACACGGCCGAGGAAACCGCGCTTGGAGAGAATCTCGTCAATGTCCTCTTCGGCCATGCCATGACCCTTGGTCACGAACCTGAATGCCCGATAGACCTGCACAAAAACCAGAATGTTGGCGGCGGCGATGGCGAACAGGAACAGCGCCGACACAGAGGTGCCAATCATCCCGCCGATCGTCTTTAAGGCGTCGAAGTGGCTTTGCAGCGCCACCGTCGTGAGCGCGATCGCCACGGCCAGGGCGATGACGACCGTCGAATGGCCGAGCGAAAAGAAGAAGCCGACCGAAACCGGCCGCTTGCCTTCCTGCATCAGCTTGCGGGTGACGTTGTCGATGGCCGCGATGTGGTCGGCGTCGAAGGCGTGGCGCAGACCGAAGCTGTAGGCAAGAAACGCCGTGCCGAGCAAAAGCGGGGAATCGTGAAATACGATCAAGGCCCACGCCCAGGCCGCCAGATTGGCGAGGATGAGTACCGCGTAGAGGCCGACCACCTTGTTTCGCATGCGTTCCACCCTGTCGTTGAAAATCTGCGAGAGCCTTTGAACCGTAGCATCGGTCATATCGTCACCTGATCGGATTGTGCACGGTCACCAGCTTGGTGCCGTCGGGGAATGTCGCCTCCACCTGGATGTCGTGGATCATCTCCGGCGATGCCATCCATCACCTGGGCGCGCGTGAGCACATGGGCGCCGGCTTGCATCAGCTGCGCCACGCTCTTGCCGTCGCGCGCGCCTTCCAAAATGAAGTCGCTGATCAGCGCCACCGCCTCCGGATGGTTGAGCTTGACGCCGCGCTCGAGCCGGCGGCGCGCGACCAGCGCGGCCATGGCGATCAGCAGCTTGTCCTTTTCGCGCGGGGTCAGATTCATCGGACTTGTCCTCAGATTCGAACCAAAGCCGCGGCAATGCCGCGCTGCCCAAGCGCCGCGAGCAGCGCGATCAAATCGTGGCGCAGCGCGGCGCCGTCCTGCGCGCACAGCCGCGCCACCGCGATGCCGTTCCAGGCCGAAATGCCGACCTCGCCGGCAAATTGCCCGGTGAGCGCGCGCACGGCGGCGAGCGCGCCGTCGTCGCCCGGCGCGATCAGCACAGTGGCAATGGCAATGCCGCCTGCGGCCGATGCCGGGGCGGCGAGCTTTGCCGCCACGTCGCCGTCGAGCCGCGCGCTGTCGGCGAAGATGAGCCTGCCGGCGCGGCGCAGGCGCCAGCGGTCGCTGAAAAAGCCCTGCGCCATCGCCTCGCCCATGGCGGCGCGGCCGAACACCACCGCCTCCGCCAGCAGCAGCGAGGCGTTCTCGGCAAGCTCGATATCGATGCGGCGCGAAAGGCGCGCGCGATCGAACAGAATGGTCTCCTGCGGCAGCCAGGCAAGCTGAGCGCCCTCGCCGACCGTGAGCTTCACATCCATCTCGGCATCCGGCCCGGTGGAGCGATAGATTTTTTCCGCCGCCGCGCTGCCGGCGATCAGGCGCGCACCCTCGCCCAGCGATATCTCGACGGCGAAGCGGTCGCCGCCGGTCATGCCGCCGCCGGTGTTGACGATCACCGCTTCCAGCGCGTCGCTCGCGGCGTTGGGAAAGCGCACGCGCAGCGAGCCGTCTTCGTGCACGCGGGTGCGCCGGCTGCGCCCTGCGCTCGCCGCCACGTCGAAGCGCGATGTGCCCGGTCGCGCGATTGGCGGCGAAGATTTTGTCTTTGCAGCGGCGGCATACGCAGGCACCGTTCCCTCCCCCCTTGTGGGGGAGGGTTAGGGAGGGGGGTGACTGTAATCGGCGATCCGCATTATCCGCAAAGCGACCCCCCACCGCCGCCCGCCTGTCCGGCGGGCGACCTCCCCACAAGGGGGAGGTGAAAAAGAAAGCATGGCGCAGAACAGTCAAATCGCCAGCGCCCGCTTGAGCGCGCCCTCGTCCATGGTCGCGCGGTCGCAGGAATAGACGATCGAGCCCCGGTCCATCACCACCAGATGGTCGCCGAGCTCCTGCGCGAAGTCGAGATATTGCTCGACCAGCACGATGGCCATTTCCTTCAGGCCGCGCAGATAGGAGATGGCGCGGCCGATGTCCTTGATGATCGAGGGCTGGATGCCCTCGGTCGGCTCGTCGAGCAGCAGCAGGCGCGGCCGCATCACCAGCGCGCGGCCGATCGCCAATTGCTGCTGCTGGCCGCCGGAGAGGTCGCCGCCGCGGCGGCCGAGCATGGAATTGAGCACCGGGAACAGCGAGAACACGTCGTCCGGCACCGTGCGTTTGTCGCGCGGCAGCGGCGCAAAGCCGGTCTCCAGGTTTTCCTCCACCGTGAGCAGCGGAAAGATCTCGCGCCCTTGCGGCACATAGGCGATGCCGCGGCGCGCGCGCTCGACCGTGGACAGCTTGGTGATGTCGTTGCCGTCGAAGACGATCGAGCCGGCGCTCACCGGATGCTGGCCGACCATCGCGCGCAGCAGGCTGGTCTTGCCGACGCCGTTGCGGCCGAGCACGCAGGTCACCTGGCCGACTTCGGCCTTCAGCGAAATGCCGCGCAGCGCCTGCGCCGCGCCGTAGTAGAGATCGATATTGCTCGCTTCGAGCATGGCGTTCCTCACCCGTCATTCCGGGGCACGCGCGCAGCGCGTGAACCCGGAATCCAGATGCAGACACGGAGATTGTTTCTGGATTCCGGGTTCGCGCCGGAGCCTGCCATCGGGCGCCCAAGCGGCCGGACCCGTTGGGCGCGCCCCGGAATGACAGAAAGGAATTTCGCGTGCATCGCTACCTTCCCAAATACACTTCGACCACGCGCTCGTTCTGCGAGACCTGGTCGATCGAGCCTTCCGCCAGCACCGAGCCTTCGTGCAGGCAGGTCACCTTGACGCCGAGGTCGCGCACGAAAGTCATGTCGTGCTCGACCACGACCACGGTCTTGGTCTCGTTGATCTGCTTGAGCAGTTCGGCGGTCTGCCGCGTCTCGGCGTCGGTCATGCCGGCGACCGGCTCGTCGACCAGCAGCAATTTCGGCTCCTGCGCCAGCAGCATGCCGATCTCCAGCCACTGCTTCTGCCCGTGCGACAGGCTGCCGGCCACGCGCGAACGCAGCGCCTTCAGCCGGATGGTATCGAGCACCTCGTCGATGCGTTCGTCTCCTGGGGCTCCGACGACTGCCAGAGCAGCGTGGCGCGCACGCGGCGGTCGTTCTTCAGCGCCAGCAGCAGATTGTCCTCCACCGTGTGCATCTCGAACACGGTCGGCTTCTGGAACTTGCGGCCGATGCCGAGCTCGGCGATCTCGGTCTCGTCGAGCTTGGAGAGGTCGTAGGCGCCCTCGTCGAAGAACACGTCGCCGTCATCGGGCCGGGTCTTGCCGGTGATCACGTCCATCATGGTGGTCTTGCCGGCGCCGTTCGGCCCGATGATGGCGCGCATCTCGCCCGGCTCGATCACGAACGACAATTCGTTGAGCGCCTTGAAGCCGTCGAACGAGACGGAAATGCCGTCGAGGTAGAGCAGCGCGGACGTGGTCTGCTTGCCGATTGTCGTATCGGTCTGCGTGGCGGTCTTGGATTCGGTCATGGAATCGGTCATGGGGCCTACTCCGCCGCGTGCGGCGCTACGGCCGGCATAGCGCCATTGGTTTTCTCGTCCCGGCTGGCGCGCCAATGATTGTAGGTGCCGATGATGCCGCGCGGCATCAGCAGCGTGACGCCGATGAACAGGCCGCCCAGCATGAACAGCCAGTAGGGCGCCAGCACGCCGGAGGTGAAATAGGTCTTGGCGTAGTTGACCACGAAGGCGCCGAGCACGGCGCCGGTGAGCGTGCCGCGGCCGCCGACGGCGACCCAGATCACGGCTTCGATCGAGTTGCCGGGCGCGAATTCGCTCGGATTGATGATGCCGACCTGCGGCACGTAGAGCGCGCCGGCCACGCCCGCCATGCAGGCCGACAGCGTGAACACGAACAGCTTGTAGGCCTCCACCCGGTAGCCGAGGAAGCGCGTGCGCGCTTCGGCGTCGCGGATCGCCACCAGCACCTTGCCGAACTTCGAGGTGACGAGCGCGCGGCAGATCAGGAAGGCGAGCGCCAGCGCGATGCAGGTGATGACCAGACAGCGCGTTGCGCGTCGTCTCCGTCTGCACGTTGAAGCCGAGGATGTCCTTGAAGTCGGTCAGCCCGTTATTGCCGCCGAAGCCGAAATCGTTGCGGAAGAAGCCGAGCAGCAGCGCGTAGGTCATCGCCTGCGTGATGATCGAAAGATAGACGCCGGTGACGCGGGAGCGGAAGGCGAACCAGCCGAACACGAAGGCGAGCAGGCCCGGCACCAGAAGGACCATCAGCGCCGCATAGGCGAAATGCTGGAAGCCGTACCAGTAGACCGGCAGCTCCTTCCAGTTCAGGAACACCATGAAGTCGGGCAGGATCGGATTGGCATAGACGCCGCGGGTGCCGATCTGGCGCATCAGATACATGCCCATGGCGTAGCCGCCGAGCGCGAAGAAAGCGCCATGGCCGAGCGACAGGATGCCGGCATAGCCCCAGATCAGGTCGATGGAGAGCGCCAGCAGCGCGTAGCAGAGATATTTGCCGAACAGCGCGACCAGATAGGTCGAGCACGTGCAGCGCGCGAGCCCGACGGCACCAGCAGATTGAGCACCGGAATCGGCGATGGCGAAAGCGCCGAGCAGCACCAGGAACGAACACGGCGCCGCGATCCAGAAGCGCGGATGAGCGGAAACGCCTTCATGCCTCCACCGCCCGGCCCTTGAGCGCGAACAGGCCGCGCGGGCGCTTCTGGATGAACAGGATGATCAGCACCAGGATGGCGATCTTGCCGAGCACGGCGCCGGCGAAAGGCTCGAGGAATTTGTTGGCGATGCCGAGCGTGAAGGCGCCGACCAGCGTGCCCCACAAATTGCCGACGCCGCCGAACACCACCACCATGAAGCTAGTCGATGATGTAGCCCTGGCCGAGGTTCGGGCTGACATTGTCGATCTGCGACAGCGCGACGCCGGCGATGCCGGCGATGCCGGAGCCGAGCCCGAAGGTGAGCGCGTCGATGCGCGCGGTGCGGATGCCCATGGCCGCCGCCATGGCGCGGTTCTGCGTCACCGCGCGCATCTCCAGGCCGAGCCGCGTGAAGCGCAGCATGGCGAGCAGCGCCACGAACACGATCAGCGTGAAGCAGATGATCCACAGCCGGTTATAGGTGATGGTGATGCCGCCGAGCTCGAAGGCGCCGCTCATCCAGGACGGGTTGCCGACGTCCTTGTTGGTCGGGCCGAAGACGGTGCGCACCGCCTGCTGCAGGATCAGCGACAGGCCCCAGGTCGCGAGCAGCGTTTCCAGCGGCCGGCCGTAGAGGAAGCGGATGATGGTGCGCTCGACGATGACGCCGACGCCGCCGGCGACCAGGAAGGCGAGCGGCATGGCGATGATCAGCGAATAGTCGAACAGCGCCGGATTATGGCTGCGGATGATGTCCTGCACCACGATAGGTGGTATAGGCGCCGAGCATCACCATTTCGCCGTGCGCCATGTTGATGACGCCCATCACGCCGAAGGTGATGGCGAGCCCGATCGCCGCCAGCAGCAGCACCGAGCCGAGCGAGAGCCCGTACCAGGCGTTCTGCACGGCGCTCCAGATCGCCAGATTGCTCTGAATCTTGGCGCTGGCCGCGCGCGCGGCGTTGTGTACGTCGGGCGGAAGATTGGCCGGCAGGCCGTCGAGCAAGCCGAGCGCGTCCTGGTCGCCGCGGGCGCCGATGACGGCGATGGCCGCGATCTTGTCGGCCGCGCTCGCTTCCGCCGAATTGAGGATGACGGCGGCGCGCGCTTCCATCAGCGCCTTCTTCACGCGCGGCACGGTTTCCTTGGCGAGCGCGGCATCAAGCGCCGGCAAGGCGCTCTGCTGGCGCGACTTGAACACGGATTGCGCGGCGTCGTAGCGGCGATCCGGATTGGCCGCCATCAAGGTCAAGCCGCCGATGGCGGCGTCGATGATGTTGCGCAGCCGGTTATTGACGATGACCGTGTCGATATCGTCCGGCGGCTCGCCTGCGGCCGGCTTGCCGGTGGCGGCGTCCAGCAGCTTGTCGTCGGCGGTCTTGATGTAGACCTTTTTCTGCGCGGCGCTGAACATGAGCCGCGCGTCCTGCAATGCCGAGAGCACCTGCGCGGCCAATGGATTGCCGCTGGCGACGACCTTGTTGATCGCATCGCCGGTGTCGCTCAACGAGCCTTCGGTGAAGCCGGCAAGCGCGTCCTCGTAGGGGCCGGCATGGGCCATCGCCACGGCGGCGAGCACAAAACCGAGGGCGCAGACGAGCGCCACCATGCGACCGTGCAAGCTACGCATTGCAATCATTCCCGGCATCTGTGTTGTCATTGGGAGGCGGCGGTACGCCCGCCGCCTCCGTGGAATCCATGATCGGTTCCGGTTGATTGGCGGTTGTCAGCGAGATCACGAGGAACCGCTGCACTTCTTGGTGACCTTGTTGTAGTGGCCGCACTTGAGCGTCACCCAGTCGGACATGTAGTCCTTCGAGCCGGGCAGATACTCCGACCAGGCCTCGCCGGGAACCAGCCCCTTGGTCTTCCACACCACGTCGAACTGGCCGTCGCCGCGGATTTCGCCGATATAGACCGGCTTGGTGATGTGGTGGTTGGGCAGCATGGTGGACATGCCGCCGGTCAGGTTCGGCGCCTTGATGCCGGGCAGCGCGGCGATCACCTTGTCGGCATCGGTCGACTTCACCTTCTCGACCGCCTTCACCCACATGTTGAAGCCGATGTAGTGCGCTTCCATCGGATCGTTGGTGGTGCGCTTCGGCTTCTGGGTGAAGTCGTGCCATTCCTTGATGAACTTCGCGTTCGCCGGAGTCTTGATCGACTCGAAGTAGTTCCAGGCGGCGAGATGGCCGACCAGCGGCTTGGTGTCGAGACCGGCGAGCTCTTCTTCGCCGACCGAGAACGCCACCACCGGGATGTCGGTGGCCTTGATGCCCTGGTTGCCGAGCTCCTTGTAGAACGGAACGTTGGCGTCGCCGTTGATGGTGGAGACGACCGCGGTCTTCTTGCCGGCCGAGCCGAACGTCTTGATCTTGGAGACTTCGGTCTGCCAGTCGGAGAACCCGAACGGCGTGTAGTTGATCATGATGTCCTCGTCCTTCACGCCCTTAGCTTTGAGGAAGGCCTCGAGGATCTTGTTGGTGGTGCGCGGATAGACGTAGTCGGTGCCTTCCAGCACCCAGCGCTTCACCGAGCCGCCGTCCTTGCTCATCAGATATTCGACGGCCGGAATCGCCTGCTGGTTGGGCGCGGCGCCGGTGTAGAACACGTTGCGCTCGCTCTCCTCGCCTTCGTATTGCACCGGATAGAACAGGATCGAGTTCGAGCTCCTTGAACACCGGCAGCACCGACTTGCGCGACACCGAGGTCCAGCAGCCGAACACGACGGCGACCTTGTCCTTGGAGATCAATTCGCGCGCCTTTTCGGCGAACAGCGGCCAGTTGGAGGCCGGATCGACCACCACCGCTTCGAGCTTCTTGCCGAGCAGCCCGCCTTTCTTGTTCTGCTCGTCGATCAGCATCAGCATCACGTCTTTCAGCGTCGTTTCGCTGATCGCCATGGTGCCGGAGAGCGAGTGGAGGATGCCGATCTTGATGGTGTCCTCGGCCTTGGCGGGCTGTACCGCCGCCGCGGCCGCAAAAGCCAACCCCGCGGCGGCGGAGAGCCACCGGCGGGCATCCGGTCGCGTCGCGACCGCCTGAATTGTTTTGAGCATGAGCGAAGTCCCCTGCGTTTGACGCGCGCGATTGTTCCCGGCGACATTTCCGCGCGTGAAGGCAGGTCGCAAAGCCTGTGCCAAGGCCGCGAATGCCAACTAACACATTGGAATATATGAATTTTTTTAGCCGCAGCCTGTGAATTGCCTAATTTAAAGGCTTAGAGCGCCTGATTAAAACATAGGCAGTTTGCCGTAGATTCTCTCAAACAGTACACAATTCGCGGCCGCAGCCAGCCGTCGCCTACCAAAGCTCGCCGAACGCCAGACGGCGCGGAATCAAGCGCTGTTGCAGCGCGTAAGAGATCAGCAGTTCAAGGCACGGCCGGTTGGCCTCTTTCCCGAACGGGGCGGTGTCGATTTCACCGGCGGCCGGCAGGCCGGACGCCCGCTTGCCAGCCTCGAGCAGCCGATAGAGCTCGGCGACGGCCTCAGGATTCGCCTGCGCCAGCGCTTCCGTCACCACCACCATATGGTTGACCGGCACCAAGCCATGCTGGCCGTACCAGGCGCGTGCCGCGGCGGCGGGCTCCGGGATCACGCTTTGCAGGCGCGGCTCCTTCGGCAGTTCGGCGCCGTAGATCGCGGCATCGAGTTCGCCGTCGATCAGCATTTTCGTCATGTCCTGACCGGCCGCGGCGCGGATCACGCCGGGCGGCTCCTTGGCCTCGGCCACGTGGCCGTCCTCGAATGTCACCCACTGCACGCGGGAAAGATCGACCGCATAGTCGTTTTCGAGAATGCCGCGCAGCCACGCACCGGTGGTCTGGCTGTAGGCGCGCACGCCGATGCGGCAGCCCGACAGATTGGCGGGATCGAGTTTTCCGCGTTCGGCGTCGAACAGCATGCAGCCGTGCTGAAAGCGCGCCAGCATCGCAGCCGGCAGCAGCTTGAGGCCCTTGTTGTAAGCCTTCGCCTGCAGATAGGTGACCAGCGCCATCTCGCTCGCGTCATAGGCATGCTCGCGCACCATTGGCTTGAACGCCTTGTGCATCGGCTTGACCTCGATGAAATCGAGCTTGAGCCAGCGGCGAGGCGATCTCGCCGCGCTTGAGCGGCAGCGTGTGCGGATAATCGCCGATGGCAACGCGCAGGGTGGTCACTTCATTCATGCGAGAAAGTCTTCCGTTTCTTCGCATTGCAATATGCTTGGCCCGGGTCAAAGCCTTGACCGCCCTAGCTCCTAGCTAGTTTAAAGAACGGCCACAGAAAAGGGAGTTCCTATGCCGGATCAGAGACCCGGGCAAAAAACTGGACTTGTCATCACCGCCCATCCCGGCGATTTCGTCTGGCGTGCGGGCGGCGCCATCGCGCTGCACGCCAAAAAGGGATATCGCGTCAAGATCGTCTGCCTGTCGTTCGGCGAGCGCGGCGAGAGCCAGTTCGCCTGGAAGGAGCCGGGCGCGACGCTTGCGAAGGTCAAGGCCGGCCGCAAGGACGAGGCCGAGCGCGCCGCCGCCCTGCTCGGCGCCGAGATCGAATTCTTCGATTGCGGCGACTATCCGCTCAAGCTCACCGAAGCGCATTTCGACCGCATGGTCGACATCTATCGCGAGACCAGTCCTTCCTTCGTGCTCACCCACGCGCTCGAGGACCCCTACAATTTCGATCATCCCAACGCCGCGCATTTCGCGCAGGAGACGCGCGTGGTGGCACAGGCCATGGGTCACAAGCCGGACGCCAAATACAAATATTCGGCGCCGCCGGTTTTCCTGTTCGAACCGCATCAGCCCGAGATGTGCAACTACAAGCCCAACCTCATTCTCAAAATCGACGAGGTGTGGGAGGTCAAATACAAGGCGTTCCAGATTCTCGCCGCGCAGAAGCACCTGTGGGCCTATTACGAGCGCGTCGCGCTCAACCGCGGCATCCAGGGCTCACGCAACACCGGCGTGCCGATGACCTATGGCGAGGCCTATCAGCGGCTGTTCCCGACCGTCGAGCAAGTGTTGGGCTAGACGCGCGCGCCGGTTACTTCGTGGCGTGGCACTGGTGAAACAGCATGTAGCCGCCGGTGCTGGAGGCGTTGCTGTAGGTCAGCACGCCGGACGAGCGGTCGAGGTCGTAAATGCCGTGACCCGGATCGCGCCATGCAATGCGTGCCGCCGAGATGTCCGCCGGAAGACCGTCGGCGGTATGCCGCACGTCGTCGATCTTCAGCGTCCACACCGCATGGCTTGCCGAATTGGTGCAGCTGAAGGTGAGCTCCGCCGCCGATGCCGAACTGCCGCCGGTCAAGGCCGGCGCGAACCCGATGGCGAGCAACGTTACTATTCCGATTGCTTTCATGGGAGCCCCCGGGAGCTTCGCAGCGCAGGCACGGACCAATCGCCTCGCATGGCAATCATCGTCATGGCGGGGCTCGCAATCAACCGATTTGCCAGTGAATTGGCTGCTCTGAATATAGGCAAGACCGCCGGATTTTTGGACACCCGCTACGGAACCTGCCCGGCCGGCCGTTATCATTATCAAGGATCGGGGTGTTTTCTATTGGATTACAAAACCTTGTTTTGATTTTGTGCGATTTCGAACAGCTGCGGTATTTTGGCGCAGTTTTTGCATCATAATTAATCTGGCGGCTGGTGAATTTCGCCGGGCAAATGGACCGTCAAGAACAAAAAAACATCCACACGGACCGCCAGCCGGTAACAGGGCAGCAAGGGGGTCTGAAATGTTGCTTCCATCACCACAGTGGTTGAACTCGGGAAATAACGCTTGGCAGCTCGCCGCGGCGACCTTCGTCGGATTGCAGAGCATTCCAGGGCTCGTCGTTCTGTACGGCGGAATTGTCAAAAAGAAATGGGCCATCAACTCCGCCTTCATGGCGATGTACGCGTTCGCGGCCGTGCTGATCGTATGGCTGCTGTGGGCTTACAATATGGGCTTCGGCGACCAATGGTTCCCATTCCTGGGCAAACCTGGGCCCGCCTCATCGGCGGGCTTTGAACTCGGCCAGGCGACCGTTCCGGCGGCGGCATCCGGCATGCCGGCGCTGACCTTCCCGATGGCGACCTTGGTGTACTTCCAGTTCGTGTTCGCCGCCATCACCGTCATCATCCTGGCGGGCTCCGTGCTCGGCCGCATGAGCTTCAAAGCATGGATGATTTTCGTGCCGGTCTGGATGACGGTGGTCTACACGGTGGGCGCATTCAGCCTCTGGGGCGGCGGCTGGCTCGCCAGCTGGGGCGCCGTCGACTTCTCGGGCGGTTACGTCATCCATCTCGCCGCCGGCACGTCCGGCTTCGTGGCGGCCTGGGTGATCGGCCCGCGCTTGCAAGTCGATCGTGACCATTGCCCGCCGAATAACCTGCTGGCGGCGCTGACCGGCGCCGGCATTCTGTGGATCGGCTGGAACGGCTTCAACGGCGGCGACCCCTACTTCGCCAACGCGGACGCCGGTGCGGCCGTGCTCAACACCAACGTCGCCACCGCCACCGGCCTGCTGGTGTGGACCATGATGGACTACATGTCCTACGGCAAACCCTCGGTGGTTGGCGCGGTAAACGGCATGATCGCCGGGCTGGTCGCGATCACGCCGGCGGCGGGCTATGTCGACGGCTATGGCGCGCTCATCATCGGCGTCTGTCGCCGGCATCATCCCGTGGTGGAGCATGAACAAGTTCCAAAAGATGAAGTTCATGATGAAAGTGGACGACACTTTGAGCGTGTTCTCCACGCACGGCGTAGCCGGCCTCACCGGCGGCCTGTTGACCGGCATCCTCGCCAATCCCGCAATGCTGGTTTACATCGGCACCGATAAAGAGGCGCCGGGCGTCAGCGCCACCGGCTGGCTGTACGGAAACTTCAGCCAGTTCCTGCTGCAAGTGGAAGCGGCGGCGTTCATCATCGTGTTCAACGCCATTGCGACCTTCATCATTCTCAAGATCATCGGCTTCATCGTGCCGTTGCGGATGGATGAGAAAACGTTGCAGGTCGGCGACGACGCGGTCCACGGCGAAACGGCCTACGCGATGGAATAACGCGGGCGTTGCACAGCTTTAGGGTCCGCGGGTTCAACTCCTGTCCCCGCGGACTCCTAACGGCCCCAAGGCCGATCCCCGCTGGGGCCGTTCTTTTTGTGCCCGGCCTTTGGCGGATTTCATGGTCCCGGCTTCCGCTGCGAGGCCAGGGACGCAGCGCCTTAATGCCGCAGCAGCAACAAGATGACCACGAGCGCCAGCAGCGCGGCCACGCCCTGCCAGAAACGCACCGGGGCGCGCTCATAGAGCGTGCGCGGCCGGCGCACTTCATCGGGCGCGCGCGCCGGACCCGCCTCCATCTCCAACGCGAATTCGACGACGTCGGCGAAGCGCTGGCCGGGATCGATCGCAATGGCGCGGGCAAGCGCAGCTTCCAGCCAGCCGGGCAGGTCCGGACGCAGCTTCGAAAGCGCCGTCGGCCGTCCCTGCGGCGGACCGGCGGCCGGATTGCCGTAGGGGAACTCGCCGGCGAAGGCGCGGAACAGGGTGACGCCGAGCGCGAAAATATCGGTCGCCTGGTTGCCCGGCTCGCCGTCGTACATTTCCGGCGCCATGTAGCCGGCGGTGCCCGGAATATCTTCGGGCGGCGACAGTTCCTGGCTCGGGTACCCGCACGACGCCGAGATCGATCAGCTTGAGCGAGCCGCCGCGCTCCAGGATGATGTTGTCCGGCTTGATGTCGCGGTGGATGATGTCGGCGCGGTGCAGCGCCGCCACCGCGCGCGCCAATTTGATGGCGATGTTGCGGCCTTCCTCGAGCCCGACCATCGGCGCGTGCGCCATGCGCGTCTGCAGCAGCTCGCCCTGGTAATAGGGCATGACCGTGTACAGGCAGGTCTGCCGTTCCGGCGGCAGCGCGATGATGCGGCCGACCCATGGGCTGTTCACCCGCGCGCCGACCCAAGCTTCGCGCGCGAAGGCGGTGCGGAAGGTGGCGACCGAGTCAGCCTCCTTCTTGGGAAATTTCACGACCACTTCCCCGCCCTCGGCTTCGTCGACCGCAAGGAACAGGCGCGTGTAGCGGCCGTCGGAAATCAGCGCGTTGAGCACGAAGCCGTCGACCGTCTCGCCGACCTGCGGCGCCGGAATAATCGGCAGCTGCATCATGGTGGCGGTGACGTCCGCCGATCCAACTTCCGGCAGATCGACAACGTCGAGCACCATGGCCGTGGCATTGTCGGTGCCGCCATTTTGCAGCGCCGCCCTGACCAGGGTCTGGGCGGCCTCGCCGGCCGCCAAGCGCTCGTGCAGGATGTCGCTGATCGACTCCGATGACAGGAAGCCGTGCACGCCGTCGCTGCACAAGAGGAAGCGGTCGTGCCGCATCATCGGCTGGCTCGAATAGTCGAGCCGCACCTCGGCCTCGACGCCGAGCGCGCGGTAAAGCACGGCCGAGCGGCCGGGTTCGGCCTCGCGCACATGGTCGGTGGTCATGATGGTCAGGCGGTCGCCGCTCAGCCGGTAGGCGCGCGTGTCGCCGACGTGCAGCACGTGCGCGATTCGCCCGCGCAGCACCAGCGCGGTGAAGGTGCATCCCATGCCCGCCAGGTTGGGATCCTGGCGGCCGAGGGAATGGATCCAGCTGTTGAGCGGACCGAGCACGCGCGGCCCGGCATTGCGCACTTCCATGGTTTCCGGCAGTTCGCAAAAGCCATCGAGGAAACCGCGCACCGCGGTCTCGGCCGCCACGCGGCCGCCCTTGGCGCTGCCGATGCCGTCGGCGATCGCCGCCACCACGTCCCGGCGCGGCGCCGGCAGCTCGGAGCCGAAAACCGCGCCGGCGAAATCCTCATTGCGCTCGCGCGGTCCGGTCGTCGTGAAGAAGCCGACGCTTGCCTTGACGCCGGAAAGGCGATCAACCATCGCTGCCGCTCCGATTTCGCGCGGCGGTGGGCCACTGCGAATGCGTGGATTATAGTGGAATTAGCCGCCGGCTGCATTTGCGCAACAAACCCTCTTCGCGGCGCTTAAGGGGTGCGATAAGAAACAGGTCAATGACCCGGATGGAGTGCCCGTTATGAAGCCCGTCGTCGTCCGCACTATCAAACGCGCCGATCCCAACGCGGTCGGCACGCTCGCCGCCGCCGGCGTCGCAACCGCGCACGAGGCGCTCGGCCGCTCGGGCCTGATGAAGCCCTATATGCGGCCGATCTGGGCGGGCGCCGCCATCGGCGGGCCGGCGGTCACCGTGCTGGCGCAGCCGGGCGACAACTGGATGATCCACGTGGCGGTCGAGCAATGCCAGAAGGGCGACGTGCTGGTGGTCGGCTGCACCGCCGACAACAGCGACGGCATGTTCGGCGAATTGCTGGCCACCGCGCTGGTCGCGCGCGGGGTGATCGGCCTCATCATCGACGCCGGCTGCCGCGACGTGAAGCCGCTCAAAGAGATGGGCTTTCCGGTGTGGTCGAAGGCGATCTCCGCCAAGGGCACGGTCAAATCCACGCTCGGCGCGGTCAACATTCCGGTGGTGTGCGCCGGCGTCAATGTCGAGCCGGGCGACGTGGTGGTGGCCGACGACGACGGCGTCGTCATCATCCCGAAGAAACTGGCGGTGGAAACCGCCGCCAAGGCGCAGCAGCGCAAGGACGACGAGGACGGCAAACGCACGCGGCTCGCCTCCGGCGAGCTCAGCCTCGACATGTACAAGATGCGCGAGGGTCTGGCGAAGGCGGGCTTGCGCTATGTCGACAAGCCGGAAGACGTATAGGCGTCGCCGCGCGCAATGGCCTGGGATTGGGAGATCGACCGCGCGTTTATGATCATGCCGACTGAGCCTAAATAATGAACAGCCTCGGCTGACCGAAATAAAGCCGCCGGAAACGGCGGCTATTTTTTTAGGCACACGACGCTGGCGCGGGCACATTCACGCCGCGCAATCGGGTTGAAGCGTTATCAACAGAGCGGTGCAGAATTCCGCCGCTGCGACGATTCGCCAAATCGACCGCAACATGATTCTTCTATAGGGAGTGGCTTTGCCAGGCGCAGAAAAGGACGTCTCGTCATGGCAGCACTTGCCCCCGCCAAGCGACAGTCGATCGATCTTTGTCGAATGATGGAGCGCCTCGGCATCGAGCCGGCCGGCGGCGTGGTGTCGCGTTGGAGCTTGAGCTACGCGACCGCGCTGCATCGCTGCGAGGCTTGCGCATACAAAGAAACTTGTCACGCATGGCTCGACAGCATGCCGATAATGGTGAACTTCGCCCCGCGCTTCTGCCCGTGCGCCGACATCCTGTTCGAAATGCAGGTCGACCAGCCGCCGGACGCCGCCCACGCGCATCACTGATGTCGTGCTAAGCCGGCAGCCGCGGGCCGGGGTGGAATTTGAATGCCGCGACAAGCCCGAGCAAGAGAAGAACGACCAGCAGCACGCCTTGCGCGATGGCGAATTGGGTATTCTGCGGCTCGGGAAAAGGCGGCCCGACTTGCGGCGCGTGCGGGTTTAGCAGCGAAACCTTCTCGAAGGCCTGCACGATCAGCACGAAAGCGTTGAACCAGAGCGCGGCAACCGCGCTCACCACATAAATCCAGCGCCAGCTCCCGGCCAGATGCCTGCCGTAAAGCGCGAGCAGCGCGATCGCCAGGATGACGAGCGAGACGATCCCGACCCCCAAGGCGGGCGTGAAGCCCTTAATCGGAAACAAGAAGCCGGTCACGCTGGTCAATATCGCCGTCAGCAGAAACAGCGCGGTCCAGCCTGCAAGCCGGTGCGAGCCGAGCATGCCGAGCAGCACGATCACGCCGCTCGCGATTGCGATCAGGCTGATGACGACGTGCACGAGGGTGAACGTTTGCAGCGACATGCCGAGGACCATGACACGGCTCCTTCCCTGCCCATTTATGACGCTCGCTATGATATTACGATGACGCCGCCGCGACGAAAAGCCGTCGCGTGCCGCGCATGTCGAGCCACAGCCCGGCCGGCGTATGGGTGAGGCGCAGCACCACCGTGTCGCAATAGGCGCAACGCAGGATCGCGCCCATCGATCCGCCATAGGCGCGCGCCGCGCCGACTTCGGCGACCGCGCCGCAGCCGTCGCAGACGATCTCCGCCGCCGTCATGTCGAGCGCGAACAATTCGCGCAAGCGCCCGCCGGCCGCGTTGCCGTCGAGCGGGCCATCGTCCTGCCGGTGCATGCTCATGGTCATCTCCCCACGTTAGTTTCCCGTCGGCCCGAAACGCTCGGTCTTGATCAGATGCGGCTCGTGGCCGATGTCGCGCAAGGCTCGCGCGGCGGCCTCCACCAGCGGCGTCGGTCCGCACGCGAAAATGCGCGGCTGCGCGTCCGGCGCAAAGCCGACCTCTCGCAACATGGCTTGGTCGATGCGGCGCGTTAAGCCGCTCCAGCCGGCGGGGCGTTCGCGCGTGAGCGTGTGCGCGACTTTCAGGCCGTCGCCCTGCCCGGCCAATCGGTCAAGTTCGGCACGATAGATGATGTCGCCGACGCTGCGCGAGGAATAAAGCAGCGCCGCCGGCAGCGTGCTTGCGGCCGCCGCGCGCTGGCGCAGCATGGCCATCAGCGGCACCACGCCGGAGCCGCCGGCGACCAGGAACAGCGGGCCGCCGAGCTCGGGCGTCCACACGAAATAGCCGCCGATCGGTCCGCGCAATTCGAATTGGTCTCCGGCGCGCGCCTCGCCGGCGAGATAGGGCGACACCTCGCCCTCGCCGATGCGCTCGACGGTGAGCGTGACTTGCCCGGCCGCCGGCGCCGAGGCGATCGAATAGCTGCGCTGCGCCCGATAGCCGTCCTCGGCGGTGAGCCGGACGTCGACATGCTGGCCGGCTTTGTGTCCCGGCCAATCCGGCACGTCGAGCACCAGGCTGCGCACGCGCGGCGTCTCTTCGATGATCTCGCGCACGGTCGCCGTCATCCACTGAAGTCGCGCTTGTTCGCGCTGCTTACCGACCGCTGGATCGGCGCTAGTCGCCGGCATAACGCTGCTCGCGCCAGGGATCGCCGTAGATGTGGTAGCCGAGTTCCTCCCAGAAGCCGGGCTGCTCGGTGTCGATGAATTGCAGGCGGCGCACCCATTTCGCGCTCTTCCAGAAATAAAGATGCGGCACCAGCAGCCGCGCCGGGCCGCCATGCTCGGCATCGAGCGGCTCGCCGTCGTAATGCGTGGCGATCATGGCCTTGCCGTCGACCAGGTCCTCGGCCGGCACGTTGGTGGTGTAGCCGCCGTCGCAATGCGCCAGCACGAAGGCCGCCGGCGGCTCGCTCAAGCCCGCCGCCTCCAAGAGCGTGTCGATGGAAACGCCGCGCCAGTGGGTATCGAGCTTCGACCAGGTGGTGACGCAATGGATATCGACCGTCACCTCGGTTTGCGGCAGCGCGTTGAACTCCGCCCAGCTCCATTCGCCGAGCGGGCTGTCGCCGTCCTCGAGCGCAAAGCTCCAATTCTTGAGATTGGTTTCCGGCGTCGGCCCGGCCGAGAGCACCGGAAAATCGGAAACCAGATGCTGGCCCGGCGGCACGCGCGCGCTTTGCGCCCCTGCCTTGCGCCCGCGAAAGCCGCGCGAAATCGGAGGTTCGCTCATGGCAGAAAACCCGTTTAGCCGGCGGATCAGTGTCGCGCGGGCAGACGGCAAAAACAATACGGGCGAACGCCGCCGCTTAGCGGTTGGCGCTGCTCCACGGCGCCACGCGCCGCTCGACCCATTTCAAGCCCGTCGTCATCGACACGCCGAGCACCATCAGCACGATGACCGGCACAAAGGTCTTGTCCATTTCGAAATTGTTGGCGTAGCGCGTGATCATGAAGCCGAGGCCGGAAATGGTGGTGTAGAATTCGGCGATGATCATGCCGACCAGGCCGCGGCCGATGGCGAGCCGCACGCCGGCGGCGATATAGGGCACCGCATAGGGCAGCAGTACGTCCTGCCACATCCGCCATTCATTGGAGCGGAACGAGCGCGCCACTTCGATCATGTTCTTGTCGCATTCGCGCACGCCCTGATAGGTATTGATCAGGATCGGGAACACCGCGAACAGGAACACCACGATGATCTTGGCTTTGAGATAAATGCCGAACCACAGCACCAGGATCGGCACCAGCGCGACCAGCGGGGTTGCATAGAGCGCGTTGATCGGCAAATCGAGCGCCCAGTCGAGCCAGCGCACGCGCGCCATCGCCACCGCCAGCGGAATGCCGACGACGATCGCCGCGAGCAGGCCGTAAAACATGACTTCCAGGCTTTGCGCCAGGTAATACGGCAGGTCGCCGCTCACGGTCAGCGTATAGAAGGCGACCGCGATCTTGGTCGGATAGGTGAAGAAGATCGGACTGATTGTCGGGCCGACGATCTGCCAGACGATCAGCAGCAAGGCGACGAAGCCGTAGCGAAACACCGCCGGGCGCTCCCACCACGCCTTCGCTTTCGCGGCCGTTGCCGCTTGCGACGCGGCCGCAAGTCCGCCGGCGTGAACTTCATTGGCGACGCTCATCGCGACTTCTCCTACGTGGTCCGCAATCGGGGACCATCATCCGACCTCATCCTGCGGAGGGCGTGAAACGCCCGCCGCGAAGGATGAAGCCGATTGTAAGCGGCCGTCACACGCTAGAACTCCACCGAGGGACAAACGGGTCCCTTCCAGACTCCGAGTTCCTTGATTGCCTGTTCCGCGAAGCTCTTGTCGACGATTTCCTCGTAGGTCGGCGCCTTGCCCTTCTCGATATTGCCGACCTTCTCCATCAGCTTGGAGGTGAAGCTGACGCGGTCCGGCGAAAGCCCGGAGTTGGCGTTCCAGATGCAGTTCTTGACCAGGAAGTCGTAAGTCTCCGCGATGATCTTTTCCGGATAGCCGGTGTGCTTGACCAGGATCGGCAGCACCTTGGCCCGATCGGTGTACATCAAACGCGTGGCCTCGATATTGGCCTTCACGAAGGCCGCCAGCGCCTTCGGCTTTTCCTTGATGGTCGCCTCGGTCACGTCGAGGAAATTATAGACCGTATGCGGCTGCAGGTCCCACATGCGCGCGATCGCGTGCAGGCTCGGCACTTTCTCCTTGGCCAGCATTTCCTGCTCGACATGCAGGATGGCGGTGTCGACCTGATCGGCGACCAGCGCCGGCACGTCTTCGGTGGCGATGGTGACGAAGTTGCACGTCCTTGGGATCGATGTGAGCGGCGCGCAGCACGTTCTTGCTCAGGATGTCGGCGAAGCCGCCGGGCTGCTGAATGCCGATGCGCTTGCCCTTGAGGTCGGCCATGGTCTTGACGTTGTCGCGCACGACCATGGAGGCTTCGAACTTGTCGGTGTTGGCGAGAATGGCCTTGACCTTCGAGCCCTTGGAAATGCCGACGGCGGTGAGCGCGGCCGGCGCCATGGCGACGTCGATATTGCCGGACAGCATGGCGCGATAGACCTTGACGCCGCCGTCGAGCGCGACGAAATCGACATCCACGCCGTATTTCTTGTAGAGCCCGAGATCCTTGGCCACCAGCACCGGCATGTGCACGACGTTCGGCGGCGTCGTCGGCATGCCGACCACGAGCTTGTCGGCTTGCGCGTGCGCCGCGCCCGGCAGCGCCAGCGCGGCGGCAGCCGCGAGCACGGCCAATGTCGGATAGAATCTGCGCATGTCATCCTCCCAGATTTTCTTTTTTCGTCTATCCGAAACGCCCCACCGTCACCGGACAGATCGCGGGCTTGCCCGCAAGCGGCGCGATATTGCCCGATTACAGGGTCAAAAACAACGAACCCGGCCTGCGTAATCCCGTGGCAGGCAGCGATAATCGGCGTTTGACCGCAACAACGGGCAACGGTTAATTGCAACGCGCATTCAATCCAAGGCCAATGCCTGCCATGGCGGAATTCATCGTCGATTTCGGGAAATCCGGAGCACCGGCCGCGCCCGACGGGCGGCTCAATGGCCCGGCTTTCCACCGAAACCACGATGCCATTTGGTCGGCGATGGCGGGCTTCCTCGACGGGCGGACCGGCGACGTGCTGGAGCTCGGTAGCGGCACAGGGCAGCACGTCACGGCCTTCGCCGCCCGCGCGCCGCAGCTCACCTGGTGGCCGAGCGATATCTACCCGTCGCATCTTGCCAGCATCGAGGCCTGGCGGCGCCACGCGGGCCTGGCAAACCTGCGCGCCCCGCAACGCATCGACCTCGGCGATCCGGCATGGTCCTGGGAGGCGGATGGCCAAGCCGGCGCGCCGCTCACCGCCATGCTCTGCATCAACGTGCTGCACATTTCAGCCTGGGCGGTAACGCAAAACCTGATGGCCGGCGCCGGACGTTTCCTGCACGACGGCGGCCGGCTGTTCGTCTATGGCCCGTTCATGCGGGACGGGGCGCACAGCGCGCCGAGCAATACCGCCTTCGATCAAAGCTTGCGCGCGGAAAATCCCGCATGGGGCGTACGCGACGTGGCCGATCTGAACGCGCTCGCGCAAGCTGAAGGCCTCGGGCCAGCCGAGATAACACCCATGCCGGCCAATAATCTGGTGCTGGCATTCGCCCGCGTCCCGCGGCAATTGATCAAATGACGCGAGCCCACTAGAACGAACCCATGCAGCCTGAACCCATTCGCGACATCGCCCATCTCGGCCATGTCGAAATCCTCACCCCGAAATTCGAGGAAAGCCGCAAGTTCTTCATCGACGTGATGGGCATGACCCAGAGCGGCGAGAAGGGCGACAGCGTCTATCTGCGCGGCTGGGACGATTACGAGCGCTATTCGCTCAAGCTCACCGCCTCGAAAACCTCCGGCATGGGGCATGCGGCCTTCCGCACGCGCAGCCCGCAGGCGCTGGAGCGGCGGGCGGCAGCGCTCAAAGGCTCCGGCTTCGACGTCGGCTGGAGCGACGGCGATCTCGGCCAGGGCAAGACCTTCGTCTGCAAGGACCCGGACGGCCATGTCATCGAGCTTTACTACGACACCGAATGGTATGAGGCGCCGCCAGACAAGAAGCCGGCGCTGAAAAATCAGGCGCAGCGCTATCCGGCGCGCGGCTGCAACGTGCGGCGCATCGATCATTTCAACGGGCTGGCGGTCGACATCAAGGCCAACCGGGAATTCTTCGAGAACTATCTCGGCTTCATGCTGACCGAGCAGATCGTGATGGACGACGGCTCCGAGGCCGGCATGTGGATGACCGCCACCAACAAGTCCTACGACTTCGCCTATACCCGCGATCACACCGGCACCAAGGGCCGCTTCCATCACGTCACCTACGCGCTCGATGCCCGCGAGGACATCCTGCGCGCCGCCGATATTTTCCTCGAGAACGGCGTGTTCATCGAGACCGGCCCGCACAAGCACGCCATCCAGCAGACCTTTTTCCTTTACGTCTACGAGCCGGGCGGCAACCGGGTCGAGGTCGCCTGCGCCGGCGCGCGGCTGGTGCTGGCGCCGGACTGGAAGCCGATCCGCTGGAGCGAAGCCGAGCGCAAGAAGGGCCAGGCCTGGGGCTTGCAGACCATCAAGTCGTTCCACACCCACGGCACGCCGCCGGTGCCGGGCGTGGCGGACTCGTGATCGCTCCATGAACGAAAACGTGCTTGGCGCCGACCGCGCGCTGGTGGCAGCGCTGGCGAAGGGCGACGCCGGCGCCGCGGCGGCAATGCTCGACGACGACTTCATGTGGGTCGATTGCAACGGCCGCATGCTCGACAAGACGCAAACGGTCGGCGCCTTGCCGAAGTCGCCGCTCGGCGAGGAGAGCGGCCTTGATCCGACGCGGCATGATTACGGTGAAGTTGTCACCATCGCGGTCGAGCGCGACAAGCATTTCGTGCTGCGCATCTGGGTCAAACGCGCCGCCGGCTGGCGTCTCATCGCCTATCACGAGGTCTCGCAGAATTTGCCGCCCGCCCCGCACGGGCCGGGCCGCAAGCATTGGGACAATCCGTGCCACACGCTTCCCTACGCGCCGCGCAACGCCGACGAGCGCGATTGCCTCGCCTCCTGGCAGCGGCTGGAAATCGCCGTGATGCACCACGAGCCCGAAATCTGGGCGCAGCATGTGGCCGACGAATTCATGGTGGTCGGCGCGGCGCGGCGCCACAGCAAGGCCGACCGCAAGGCGGTGATCGAGGAGCAGCGGCGCACAGGCGCCAATTCCGCCCCGGCCCCGCTGGTGTCGGCGCGGCTGTTCGGCTTTAAAGACGCGTTGGTGATGGCGTGCGAGCACCAGCCGTTCCACGGCAAGGCCGCGCGGGTCAGCCGTGTTTTTACAAAGCGCGACGGCCGCTGGCTGATGGCGGTGAGCTTCCAGACCACCCGGCAGGACGCGGAAGTGAAGACGATCTAGACTCGCATGATCAACAAGCTGAAATCCCGGTGAATGCACGAAGTAGTTATACGCAGATTGCATAATTGCGTATAACTTAATTGACAAGGCGTACAACTAGTTGAGTTATACGCATTTGGCTAAACGCGTATAATAGCATAACGAAAGCCTGCTGATGCCTCCGCCGCCGCTCGTCATGCAAACGACCTACGCCGAACTGCTGGAACGCTGTGCAACGGCGGCATTTAACGCGTTCATTTCCCGAAGACGGCGTATTCATCGCGAAAACAGTCAAAGGTCGCCGATATTGGTATTTTCAATCGCCCTCCGAACGAGGGTCGTACGCAAAAATATGTCGGTCCGGAAACACCCGAGCTGTTGGAGCAGATAGCCGTCACAAGGAAGCGCGCGACGACGAGCGCGAACGGCGAGCGCTTGCCTCGACACTTGTACGATCATTTAGACTGCCGCGCCCAAAGCCAGAGATCGGAAACATCGTTGAATGCCCTGGCAAAAGCTGGTGTATTCCGCCTTCGCGGAGTCCTCGTCGGAACTGTGGCGTATCAAACCTATTCGGCAATGCTAGGCGTCAAACTCCCTGAATTCCAATCCTACAAACAGATGATATCGATATCGCCCAATTTGAAAATATTTCGGTCGCCGTCGAAGATCGGACGCCGACCGGTCAATCGATATTCTTAAAGCAGATCAGACAAAACATTTCGTCCCGGTTCCGACGCATTCATGAGAGGCCGTGTTACAAGCTACGTGGCAAAGGGCGGATTGCGCGTCGATTTCCTGACACCGAACGATGGGCCCGACACTGATGCGCCGCAAGCGGCTTCCGGCGCTGCAAACGGATGCGCAACCACTTCGATTTCTGAACTTTCTCATTTACGAACCTGAGCCGAGCCGTCATTTTGCACGAAGCCGGAATTTACGTAACTCGTTCCGGCTCCGCAACGATATGCTGTTCACAAACTGATTATTTCTCGGCGCCGTCCGAAGGGGGCAAGTCAAACGTGAAAAGGATATTCAGCAGGTGGAGGCACTGCTTGATGTTCTCTGGCAAAAACGCCCGTATGAATTGCGATCGGCGTGGAGGAAGCCTATGCAAAAGGCAAAGAATGGCGCCGATCATTGAAGGAATGAGCAGCTGTCCTCGAGCCAGGGACGGAATTTTAAAAGTTATCGGACGCCAGCCGCAATTCATTCCGGGAATTGATCTGACCTGCACCAGGACTGCGCCACGTTATGATTTCGACCGCCATGTCATTATTTTTGACGCTAAAAGTATGGCGAAGAGATATTCAGATGCGCTATCACTCGTGAGGCACTTGATATTGACGTTTAGATCGGTTTTAGCCAGAGAGATCATATCGAAGCATTTCTCGAAAACCAGTCAGTTTTGAACAATTGGCCACGCGTTAGGTAGTTCTGTCGCATGCCGATCGATGAACCGGGAGCCGTGCTGATCAGTCTCGACGACCAATTAATGGAAACCGACCAAACAAATGCTAGTGCCGGCGATTTGAAGTTCCTGCACCACTTGAAGCAATTTCGTCAAGAATCAGATCGGCGGACTAAAATCATGAAGAGTATGCGCTGTTTCCGAAGTTCGTGTCAACGTATGCTGCCATGTAGCACGAATCGGAAACGAGGCCCGAGAGATTTTTTGCATAAAGATCACTTACTTGATGGGTCCTCAAGATCGCAGAACAAAGCAAACTCATGACCCGCCGCAACACCCCGCGCGTTTCCTTCATCGGCTTCGGCGAGGCCGGCCAGGCGATCGCTTCCGGCCTGCGCGAGACCGGCATCGAGCGCATCGCCGCCTGGGACATCTTGTTTCCGGTCGCCGAAGGCGCACGGCTGAAAGCAGCCGGCGAGGCCATCGGCGTGCGGCTGGCGAATTCCGCGGCCGACGCGGTGGCGGAAACCGACATGATCATTTCCGCGGTGACGGCATCGTCGAGCCTCGAGGCCGCCCGCTCGGTCGCGCCACACCTTAAAGGCGCGCCCTATTATCTCGACATCAATTCGGTCTCGCCCGGCCGCAAGCAGGAAACCGCCAAGCTCTTGGGCGAGCGCGCCCGCTATGTGGACGTGGCGGTGGTCGCGCCGATCCATCCGCTGCGCCACAAGACGCCGCTTTTGATCGCAGGGCCGCATGCGGAGGCCATTGCGCCGCTGCTCGACGAGTTGGAGATGAAACTGAGCGTGGTCGGCGCCGATACCGGCCAAGCCGCCGCCATCAAGATGATCCGCAGCGTGATGATCAAGGGTATCGAGGCGCTCACGCTCGAATGCTTCCTCGCGGCCAGCCGCGCCGGCGTGCTGGAAGAAGTGACCGCGTCGATGAAGAACAATTACCCGTCGCTCGATTGGGTCAAGATCGCCGAATATAATTTGGAGCGCATGGCGAGCCACGGCGAGCGCCGCGCGGCGGAGATGGAAGAGGCGGCCTTGACCTTGCGCGAGCTCGGGCTCGATCCGTTGATGGTCGACTCTACCGTCAAGCGTCAGCGCGAGATGGGCGCGATCGGCCAGGACGAGAAAGTGCGCGCCTCGCTCAAGTCCGGCCGCGCCGCCATGCTCGATGCCATCAGCGCCGCCGCCAAGGACCGTCACTGAGCGGCCGGCGGCAACATGAACGCACGTTCAGATTAGGACGCGGCGCAACGCCGTAAAATTCTTGTCATCTCGGCAAGTTACCTCCTACTATGGCGCGCCAATAATTCCGGGAGGATAAAATGAAACTGAAAAATATCGGCTACGCAGCTTTTATTGCGGTCGCGGCCGCCGCTTTCGTCATCGGCTCGGGCGGACCCAGCCAAGCGAAGAAGAAGATGGCGGCGGCGCCGCCGGAACCGGGCCCGTGCTTTGAACTCTATCAGCCGGTCTGCGGCGAAAGAGGCGGCATGACGTTCACCTACGCGAACGCCTGCTACGCGGCCAAGGACGGCGCCTCCGTGGTCTCGCACGGCGCCTGCCCTGCCATGAAGGCCATGAAGCACCACAAGAAGCACGGCAAGAAGCATGGCAAAAAGAAAATGGCCAAGCCGATGAAGAAAAAGGAAATGAAGAAGATGTAGCCGTCCCGACGATTTGACGGCAAAAAAACGGGCCGCTGTCATGCAGCGGCCCGTTTCCGTTATTGCGCGCCGGCGCGGCGCTCGGCTATTTCTTGCGCGGCGGGATTTGTAACAGCTCCGCGATCTGCTCCTTGGTCAACGGCTTCTCCAGGAATTTGAGCTTGACCGCGTCGCGGATGGCGCCGTCGAGATCGGCGAAGTGATCGGTCTGCAACGCTTCCTTCGGCTGGAATTTTGCCATCAATTCCTTGAGCAAGTCGACCGGCCGGTGGATCTTCTGGGAGTACATCTCGACCGCCTTGGGATCGGAATACATCCAGTCCACCGCCTCGCGATAGCCCTCCATGAAGCGCATGATCGCGTCGTGCTTGGCCTTCAGTGCATTGGCGTTGACGATCACCACGCGCACGGTCTGCCCGCGCAGCGACGGCACGTCGCTGCCATGCGCGATGATGCGGATCTTGCCGTCCTTGATTTCCTGCAGGCCGAACGGCGGCGCCGCCCAGCCGATGTCGATCTGGCCGGACATCACCGCGGTCAGCGTAGCCGGCAGGGCCGCCGGTCGCGGTCGGCTTGGCCTTGGCGCCGAGTTCGCTGATGAAGGCGACAACGATGTTGTTCGAGCTCGAGCCGTTGGTCGAATAGGCGATGGTCGTCTCAGGCGTGGCGTCCTTCAGGCTTTTGATTTTGGAATCGGACTTCACGTACCAGAACAGATCGCCGGTGCCGGTGAACATGGGCGCCAGAATGCGCAGCGGCGCCCCCTTGGAGAATGCGCGCATGGCGCCGGCGGCACCGACGCCCAGACCGAGGTCGGCCGAGCCGGAGATCACCGCCTGGATGGTTTCGCCCGCCCCTTGCGAGCCGGTATTTTCCAGCACCAGTCCGTGTTTCTTGAAAATGCCGGCGTCTTGGCCGAGCGTCGGCGCCTGGTTTTCCCAATTGTTGATCTGGCCGATCACCAGCTTGAGCGTGTCCTCGGCGGAAGCCGGGGTGCCGGCAAGCGCCAGCGGCACGACGAGCCCGAGCGCGGCGGCGATGGTCTTGAAGGCCTTCATGCGATTTCCTCCCTCTCGTTTTTCTATCGTTGCAGGTGAATGGGTGGGCAGCATTCAACACCGAGTGCCGCCCTTGGGGAAAGCCTAAACTCTCAGCGCCGTCGCAATTTACGGCTGCGGCGCGGCTTTGCCGCCGTCCGGGCGGGCTTCCGGGACGCGGCCGGCGCACCGTCGGCTTTGGCCACCCGCATCGCCCAGAAATCCCACGAGCGGGTGAGGCCGGTGGTCTTGCCGGTGATCTGCCTGGACAATTGCGTTTCGCCTTCCGTGAGCGAGGCGACGCTCTTGCCCATGCTCAGCGCCCGCACCATGAAATCGGCGTTGCGGCAGGTCTGCACCGCCCGGTAGACGCAATCGCGCACCCCGGAGCCGACGACGGTGACCCCATGCCGCCGCATCAGCACCATCTGATGCTGGCCGAGCGCGCGGGCGAGCGAGGCGCCCTCCTCCGGCTTGACCACCAGCATCATGGTGTCGCCGAACTCGTCGTGCTGGTCCCAGTAAGGCGGCCGGATGCCGCCGACCGAACCGAGGTGGAAGACCGGCACATAGTCGGTGCCGGTGGCGATCAGCGGCATGAAGGAAGGCGAATGGTGATGGCAGACCGACATCACGTCCGGCCGCGCCTTGTAGATCTCGCCGTGGATCACCCGTTCGGAATATTGCGGCACGCTCGCCTCGCGCACCGGCCGCGAGTCGAGGTCGTATTCGATCAGGCCGTCCGGCGTCACCATATCGGGCGCGCTCGATCGCGACAGGAAATAGCGGTTGGGATTGTCGGGATGGCGCATGCTGACATGCCCGAATGTGTCGAGCACGCCTTCGTTGGCGGCGATCCGGTTGCCAAGCGCAAGCTCGGTGCGCGCTTCTTTGAGCGTATTGGCCACTTGAGGTTTCCTTTGGTGCGGGGATGGTTGAATGTCCCACATTATAGGACAGCGCACGAGCCCGAAACAGCGCCGACGGCGCTTGACAGACGGCGGCCATTAGGGACGCTTCATGCCGCCATGGCCGCTCTCGCGCAGATCGTCATCGACGGCGTCAGCCACCTCTACCGCCCGCCGCGCGGCCGCGCGGTCAAGGCGCTCGACCAGGTGTCACTCAAGGTGGCCAACCGCGAATTTGTCGCGCTGCTTGGGCCCTCCGGCTGCGGCAAGTCGACGCTGCTTTACCTGATCGGCGGCTTCCTGCCGGTCGAGACCGGCACCATCGCAATCGACGGCAATCCGGTCGCCGGCCCCGGCCCCGACCGCGGCATCGTGTTCCAGCACTTCGCGCTGTTTCCCTGGAAAACCGTGCGCGGCAATATCCTCTACGGACTGGAACGGCAGGGCATGCCGAAGGACGAACGCGAAAAGCGCGCGCTCGATTTCATCGAGCTGGTCGGCCTGCATGGCTTCGAGGACAGCTACCCATCGCAACTCTCCGGCGGCATGCGGCAGCGCTGCGCCATCGCGCGCACGCTCGCTTTCGATCCGAAGATCCTGCTGATGGACGAACCGTTCGGCGCGCTCGACGCGCAGACCCGCGGCCTGATGCAGAGCGAATTGCTGCGCATCTGGCAGGCTACGCCGAAGACGGTGATCTTCGTCACCCACGACGTGCAGGAGGCGGTCTATCTCGCCGACCGGGTGGCGGTGATGTCGGCGCGGCCGGGGCGCATCAAGACCATCATCGACACCAAGTTCGACAAGAACGACCCCAACATCCACAAGGCCAAACCTTTCGTCGAGAAAGTGGACGAGATCTGGAACCTGGTGAAGGAAGAAGCCATCAAGGCGCAGGGAAATCGTGCGCCATGACCGCCTCGCTCCGGAAAAATTTCGTCCGTTATCTGCCGCTCCTGCTGCTGGCGATCGCCTGGGAGCTGGCGGCGCGTCTCGAACTGGTGTCGACCACCGCGCTGCCGCCTCTGTCCGACGTGATCCGGGCCTGGATCGATCTCGTCAAGGACGGCGATCTCGTCAGCAACGGCGCCTCCTCGCTCTACCGCGCCGGCGTGGGGCTTGCGCTCGCCATCCTGGTCGGCGGCACGCTCGGCATCGTCATGGCCTGGTGGAAGCCGGTGAACGTGCTGCTCGCGCCGCTGGTGGAGATGTTCTATCCGCTGCCGAAATCGGCGCTGATCCCGGTTACCGTGATCTGGCTCGGTTACGGCGACAGCTCCAAGATCCTGCTGATCTTCCTCGGCTGCATGCTGCCGGTCACCATCGGCGCCTTCAACGGCGCGCGTTCGAGCGAACAAGTGCTGGTCTGGTCGGCGCGCAGCATGGGCGCCAACAAACTGCGCATGCTGTGGGACGTGGTGGTGCCGAGCGCCATGCCGGAACTGCTCAACGGGGTGCGCACCGCTCTGGCGCTCTCCTTCATCCTGCTGGTGGCGTCCGAATTGATCGTGGCGCAGAAGGGCTTCGGATATCTCATCGGCTATCTCGGCGCCAACGGCTCTTACGATGCGATGTACGCGGTAGTGCTGACCGTGGCGTTCCTCGGCTTCTCCGCCGACCGGGTTTATCTGGCGATCACCAAACGGACGCTGGCATGGCGCGAGTGATGCAAACCACGCCGGGCGAGGCGCCGAACGGGCTGCCGGAGAAGGCTGCGCGCTTCGTCTATGCGCTGTATTGGGGATTTACCCGCGTCTTCTCGATCGTGGCATTGCTGGTGGTGTGGGAAATCCTGGCGCGCAGCGGCACCTTCACGCATTTCCAGCTGCCGGCGTTCAGCGAGGTGGTCGAGCGCATCTGGAGCGACGGCCGGTCGGGCGATCTTTGGATTAATACCGCGCTCACGCTCTACCGCGCGCTCGCCGCTTTTGCGATCTGCGCGGTGTTCGGCGTGCTCATCGGCATGGCGATGTCGCGCAACGTCATCGCCAACTGGTTCTTCGATCCGATCATTTCGGTCGGCTTCCCGATGCCGAAGATCGCCTTCCTGCCGGTGGTGATCCTGTGGCTCGGCGTCTACGACGTCGCCAAGATCACCGTCATCGTCGTCGACGCCATCTTTCCGGTGATCGCGGCGACCGTCATCGCCATCCAGGGCGTGGAACGCGAGCTGATCTGGTCGGCGCGAAACATGGGCGCCAACAACCGCGAACTGCTGAGCCAGATCGTGCTGCCGGCGGCGCTGCCGCAGATCATGACCGGGTTGCAGGTGGCGCTTCCCCTTTCTTTGATTGTGGCGGTGGTGGCCGAGATGCTGATGGGCGGCTACGGCCTCGGCGGCGCCATGATGACGGCCTCGCGCTTTGCCAATTCGACCGGCGTGTTCGCGGGCATCGTCGAGATCGCGCTCGTCGGTTATGCCCTGGTCAAGGCGATGGCGCTGATCCGCCGCCGGCTGTTGATCTGGCACCAGGAAGCGAGCGAGCCGACCACGGCGTAGGCTGTACCGCATGGCGGGTAAAACACCGCGGTCCTTAAGGCTTGCCAAAATCGGTTGGACGCCCGACAATCTTTGCATTCGCGACGCAAAGCTTGCCCATCGAACGCGGGAAGCGCGGCGAAACCGGGAGGATATCATGCGATTTCTGAAATTCGCGCTGGCCGGCGCCTGCGCGCTCGCTCTGTTCGCCGCCGCTTCCGCGCGCGCCGAACCGGTGAAGATCCGTATGTCGTGGGTGGCCCCGCTGGCCAATTGGGGCTCGATCGTTCTGGAGAAGAAGGACCTGCTCACCCACATGGGCAAGTCCTACACGCTCGAATCGACGCGCTACCAGGGCACGCCGCAGATGATCGCGGCGATTGCCAATAACGAGCTGGAAGTCGCAAGCCTCGCCTATTCCTCGCTCGCCATCGCCATCGAGAATGCCGGGCTGAGCGACATCCGCGTCATCGGCGACGAATTCCAGGAAGGCAAACCGGGCTTTTACACCGACGGCTATTGGGTCCGCAAAGACAGCGGCATCAACAAAGTCGAGGACCTCAAGGGCAAGGTCATCGGCACCAATGGCGGCGGCAGCGCCGTCGACGTCGGCGTGCGCGCGATGCTGAAAAAGCACGGGCTGGAAGACAAGCGCGACTACACCTTGCTGGAGGGCCCGCTGCCGGCGATGCCGGCGATGCTCTTGGAGAAAAAGGCCGACCTGATCCCGGCGGTGCTGCCCTTCGCGCTTAACCCGAAGCTCAACGCCGAAGGCAAAATGCTGTTCTCGATTTCCGACGCGATCGGCCCGATCGACATGATCGTTCTCTGCGCGCGGCAGTCCTTCATCGACAAGAACCGCGCCGCCATGGTCGACTACATGGAAGATCTGCTGCGCGTCGTGCACTGGTATCTCGACCCGAAAAACCACGAGGAGGCGGCCAAGATCGCCTCCAAGATCACCAAGGCGCCGCCGGAGCGGTTCGGCTGGCTGTTCACAAACAAAGACAATTACCGCGATCCGAACTTGCTGCCGAACCTCGATGCCCTCCAGCACAACATCGATACCGTTCGCGATCTGGGCCTCGTGAAGAGCCACATCGACATCAAAAAATACGCCGATCTGAGCGTGGTGCAGGAAGCCGCCAAGCGTCTCAAATAGGGACAGCTTTTTCGGCTACCACATGTGGTGGTTTTGACCCCGGAGGCGAGCCTCCGGGGTCAATTTGTTGGGGCTCGCCGGTTTGCGGAATTTGTTCTTTACAACCCTGGGTAAAACGGGAAAAATGCCGCTGGCGTAATAACTTATATGGTTAACGGGGCGTTGAACAATGAAACAGGGATGCAAGCTGTTCTACGGTGCCCTCCTGGTTCTCGGGCTGGCGGGCATTGTTGCGGAACCGGCGGCCGCAGGCGGCTCCCACTGGGACAGCAAATGCAATTGCCGGCGCCCGGATGCCGAATACACCACCCACCGCTACGTGCATGAGCCGCCGCAGGTCGTCACCCGCCACCATATCGTCAATCGAACCCGCGTGGTGCGCGGCGAAACCAAGCTGATCCAGGAAAACCGCGTGTTCGTGCACGTGCGGCCGGTCATCCATCGCGAGGTGATCGTGCACCGGACCAACACGATCGTGCGCGACGTCTATCTGCACCGGGTCAACCCGATCTACCGGCAGCGTCTGGTATACCGTCACCAGGTGGTCAACCGTTATGTGCGGGGCTGGGTGCGCCACGTGCGCGAGTGGCACGAGGTGCGCGGCTGCGGCTGCGGCGAACGCGTCTCTTACGGCTACTAGGCGCAAGATCGTCTGTGGGGAACAGGAAAGCCGCCTCGCCGGCAAACCGGCGGGGCGGTTTTTTCGTGACCTGCTCAGCCGCGAGCGTCAGCTCCGTCGGATCGGAATGGCGCCGAGGAAGTCGCGCTTGCCGATCTCCACGCCGCAATGCCGCACGATGGCGTAGGCGGCGGTGAGATGGAAATAGAAATTCGGCAGCACGAAATGATTGAGGTAGTCGCCGCCTTGCATGTGGCCCTTGCTCGGGCCGAGCGGGAAGGTGATCTCGCGGTCGGCTGAGCCGTCGATCGCCTTGCGATCGAGCGTCTTGAGATAGGCCACGGTCTTGGCGATGCGCTCCTTGAACTGGTCGAGGCTCGTTTCGTTGTCCTCGAATTTCGGCGCTTCGGTGCCGGCAAGCCGCGCGGCGCCGTTCTTGGCCTGGTCGCAGGCCGCCTGCACCTGGCGGCCGAGCGTGAACATGTCGGGCGCCAGCCGCCAGCCGAGCAGCACCGCCGGATCGATTTTCTTCGCCGCCGTGAAGGCGGCAGCCTTGTCGAGCACGCCCGACAACGCATTGAGGCCGATCTCGAAGACCGGCAGGGACGCTTGCGACATTGAAAACGGCATGGGGGTCCTTGCAGCATGAGAATGCGCCGGCCTCATGCCGGCGCGGCGGACGATGGCACGCCAGGGCCCGGCGGCTCAATCGGGGTTTGACTCCGGTTCCAAAGTGTTATGTTATAATATAACAATTCGACCAATTGCTTAGCATCCGCGTTCGGAGACGCCCAATGTCGTTGAGATTTGGTCACGCCCTGTTGCGGGCGGCAGCGCCATTTGTCCTGCTGGGCGCGCTGGCAGGCACCGCGCCGGCGCAAGAGGTGCTGCCGGAAATCGTCGTTGAGGCGCAGCGCCCGGCGCCGCCGCGCCCGGCTGCCGCGCCGGCGGCGCAACCGAAAAACGACCTCGCGTCCGCCAATACGAAATTCGACGTGGCGCGCGACAACCTGTCGCCGCGCTTCGGCGCCAGCTCATTCGACATGAATCGCGCCTTCATCGAAACCCTGCCGCAGGGCACCGACGCGCCGATCAACTCCGTCTTGCTGCAAGCGCCCGGCGTTGCGCCGACAGCGCCGTGAACGGCGACATCCACGTGCGCAACGAGCACGCCAATGTGCAATACCGGATCAATGGCATCATCCTGCCCGACGGTATTTCCGGCTTCGGTCATGTCCTCGATACCAGCTTCGTCGGCTCACTCGCGCTGATCACCGGGGCGCTGCCGGCACAGTTCGGCTTGCGCACCGCCGGCATCGTCGACATCCAGACCAAGAGCGGCAATTCGCTGCAGCAGGGCGGCAGCGTCGGCATTTACGGCGGCAGTTTCGGCACGCTGACGCCGAGCTTCGACTATGGCGGGCGCAGCGGCAACACCGAATATTTCGTCACCGGCCGCGGCTTCACCAGCAATCTCGGCATCGAAAACCCGACCGACAGCTACAGCGCGATCCACGACCGCACCTATCAGGGCAACTTTTTCAGCTACACCTCGACGGTGCTCGATCCGAACACGCGCGTGAGCACGATCTTCGGCAACACCACCAACCGTTTCCAGATCCCGAACAATCCGGGGCAAATGCCGGGGTTCACCGCTTTCGGCGTCAGCAATTTCAATTCGTCGCATGCTCAACGAGAACCAGGCCGAGCAGAATACCTTCGGCGTCCTGGCGCTGCAGAAATCGGTCAACGGGCTGGACTTCCAGCTCGCCGCCTTCTCCCGCTACAGCACGCTGCACTTCGTTCCCGACACGATCGGCGATCTCGTCTTCAACGGCATTGCTTCGGACGTCTACCGCCGCGGCTTCGCCAACGGCCTGCAGGGCGACGGCGCTTACAAGCTCAACGACGCGCATACGCTGCGGGCGGGCTTCACGGTCGACGGCGAAAGCACGCAGAACAGCAATATCTCGACGGTGTTGCCGCTCGATCATGTCGGCGATCCGGTCGATGCGCCGTTCACGGTGACCGACGATAGTTCGAAGTTCGGCTGGATCGCCGGCGTCTACGTCCAGGACGAATGGAAGGTCACCAACCAGCTGACGGTGAATGCCGGGCTGCGCTTCGACCAGATGTGGCAATATGTCGACGCCAACCAGCTCAGCCCGCGCTTCAATGTCGTGTACAAGCCGCTCGACGGCACGACGCTGCACGCCGGCTATGCGCGCTACTTCACGCCGCCGCCGCAGGCGATCGCCGCGCCCGCCGCTATCGCGCCGTTCGCCAATACGACGGCGCAGCCGGATACATTCCAGCAAAGCCCGGTGCTGCCGGAACGCGCGCATTATTTCGACGCCGGCATCGTGCAGAAGATCACGCCGCAGCTCGAGGTCGGGCTCGACGCCTACTACAAGATTTCGCAGCGACTTGCTGGACGACGGGCAATTCGGCGCGGCGCTGATCCTCAACGGCTTCAACTACGAAAAAGCCTATAACGACGGCGTCGAACTGAGCGCCACCTACAAGGACGGCAATTTCAGCGCCTACGGCAATCTCGCCTGGGCCCGCCAGGTCGCCACCAATATCGTCTCGAACCAATATCTGTTCAGCGCCGACGATCTCGCCTACATCGCCAGCCATTACATCAACACCGATCATGCGCAGCAGTGGACCGGCTCGGCCGGCGCGTCCTATCTCTGGCACGGCACCCGCTTCAGCGCGAGCATGGTCTACGGCAGCGGGCTGCGCGCCGATCTCATATTGCCGGACGGGATCAGACATCCCGAACGGCGACCATGTCCCGCCCTACGCGACGGCCAACATCGGCATCTCGCACGAGATCAAGCAGCCCGACGGCAAGCCGGTCACGGTCCGCTTCGACGTCGTGAATGTGTTCGACACCGTCTACGAGCTCAGGAACGGATCGGGCGTCGGCGTATTCGCGCCGCAATACGGAGAGCGCCGCGGCTATTTCGTCGGGATTTCGAAGAAACTGTGAGGTCGGTCACGATGAGCCAAACAGACCGCCATTCTCGTCCGGCCCACCGCCGGAACCGCGCGAGCGCGGCTTGGGCCGCGTGGACGGCTGCCGGCCGCCCTCGCCGTCCGCCCTCGCGGCGCCGCAACCGGCGGAAACTCCGATTGCCGAACGCGTTTAGCTGGTGAAGCTCGTATTGGATTGCAGTCGCTGGTCGCAATGGCCCTGAAGTGGCCATCAGCAACTGCTATAGGGATGCGGGTAGCGGTATTTGGCCGGAGGCCGGAAGGACCAAGACTCGATGAAATTGCCTGATATACGGCTGCGGCTGCGCACGATCTCGGCCGCGGCGCTGGCCGCCGCCCTGCTGCTGGCCGCGCCCGCTTTCGCGCAAGCGCCGGCCGGCCCGGCGGCTCCCGCCGTTGCGCAGCCCGCTGCGCCGGCACCAGAAAGCGCCGCGCCGGCCCCGGCACAGCCTGCCGCAGCGCCGGCCCCCGGCCCGGAGGTAATGCTCAAGCTGCCGCGCGATCTGTCGCCCTGGGGCATGTTCATGGCGGCCGACGTCGTGGTCAAAGCGGTGATGGTGGGCTTAGCCTTCGCCTCGGTGCTGACCTGGACCATCTGGTTCGCCAAGGCGATCGAGCTGATGGCCGCCCGCCGCCGGATGCGCGCCGCGATCGAAGGGCTGAACCAAGCGCGAAGCTGGAGCGAGGCAAGCGCGGGCGTTCAAGGGCGCCGCGACGGCGCGGCCGCGCTGATCGCCGCCGCCGATACCGAACTGCAAGCTGTCGGCCGATGCCATGACTCCCGACGGCGTCAAGGAGCGCATCGCCTCGCGGCTGGAGCGCATCGAAGCCGCCGCCGGCCGCACGATGATCCGCGGCACCGGCATTCTCGCCACCGTCGGCGCCACCGCGCCCTTCGTCGGCCTGTTCGGCACGGTCTGGGGCATCATGAACAGCTTCATCGGCATCTCGAAGGTGCAGACCACCAATCTGGCGGTGGTGGCGCCCGGCATCGCCGAGGCGCTGCTGGCGACCGCGCTCGGGCTGGTGGCGGCGATCCCGGCGGTGGTGATGTACAATATGTTCTCGCGCTGGATCGCCGGCTATCGGGCGCTGCACGCCGACGCCGCCGCCGACATCCTGCGCCTGATCAGCCGCGATCTCGATCGCGGCGCTTTCGAACTGCTCCGGCGCAGCGCCGCCGGACCGTGTCAGCGGCCGAGTGATTGACCATGAGCGTGCGTCTCGACCACGGCGATGAAACGTTGAGCGAAATCCATGAGATCAACGTCACGCCGTTCATCGACGTGATTTTGGTGCTGCTGATCATCTTCATGATCGCGGCGCCGCTGGCGACCGTGGATATTTCCGTCAATCTGCCGGCCGCCAATGCCGAGCCGAGCCCGCGCCCCGACAAGCCGCTGTTCCTGACGCTCAAATCCGACTTGAGCGTGACGCTCGACAACGACGCGGTCGTCCGCGCGAGGCTCGCCGCCGCGCTCGACCGGGCAACGAACGGCGACAAGCAGCAGCGCGTGTTCCTGCGCGCCGACAAATCCGTGCCCTATGGCGAGTTGATGACGCTGATGAACGAATTGCGCAGCGCCGGCTATCTGCACGTGGCGCTGGTCGGGCTCGAAGCCGACAAGCTGCAGCCATGAACGCGACGCGCGAAACGCGTGCGCTGCGCCGCTGGCCTGAAGCCGCTGCGCTGGGGCTTGTGCTTCGCGCTCGCGCTCGGCTTTCACGCCGCCGGCGCTGCGGCGCTGCTGGCGCATTGGAACGCGGAGCTCCGATCTGGTGGCGAACGCGCCGGTGATCATGATCGAGTTGGCGCCGCTGCCGGTCGCGCCGGAGACTAAGCAAACCGAATTGCCGCCCGGCCCGCAGCAGTCCGAAGCGCAGCCGCAGCCCGAGCCCGAACCGCCAAAGCCGGTCGAGAAGACGGTCGAACTGCCGCCCGACGCCGCAGGCCGAGCCCTTGCAAGCGATCTTGCCGCCGCCGAAGCCGATCGAAAAGCCGAAGGAAAAGAAGCCGAAACAAATGCACGCCAGCCTGCCCAGCGCGCCCAGCGCGGCCGACAACAGAGCCGAGCGCGCGGCGGCGCCGGCGCCGGGCGCTGCCTCGCATAACCCGAACGCGGTGCCGAGCTGGAAGTCGGCGCTGGTCGCCCGGCTCGAACGCGCCAAGCGCTACCCGGCGGAGGCGCAAGCGCGCGGCGAGCAAGGCGTGGCGCAACTCGCCTTCAGCGTCGACCGCGGCGGCGGCGTACACAACGCCCGCATCGTGCGCAGCTCGGGCTCGAGCCTGCTCGACGAGGCGACCCTGGCACTGGTGGCACGTGCGGCGCCACTGCCACCGCCGCCGCCGGAGATTTCCGGCGCGCAGATCGCGATCTCGGTGCCGATCCGTTACAATATGCGATGACGCCGGTGCTTCAGCCGGCCTTCTGACCCGTGCGCACAACGGTCTGCGCGCCGACCTGTTCGCCGAGAATTCGCCCAAGCATCACCAGCAGCGGCCCCGGCAAGGCGGCCTGCGCGAGCCGCGCCGGCAATTCGCCGATCGGGGCCGCGACCACCGCCTGGTCGGGCCGCGTGGCGCGCGCGATGGCGAGCGCCGGCGTTGCCGGATCGAGCCCTTCGGCGGTGGCTTTCTCGACCAGCGCTTGCAAGCGTGCGCGCCGGCATGTAGATGGCGGTCGTTGTGGCTGGATCGGCGAGACTCTGCCAATCGAGATCGGCCGGCAGCGCGCCATCCTTGGCGTGGCCGGTGACGTATTGCAGCCGGCGGGCGTGTTTGCGGTCGGTGAGCGGGATGCCCGAGCTTGGCGGCCGCGCCCTGCGCGGCGGTGATGCCGGGCACCACGTCGACCGCGATATTCGCCGCCCGGCAGGCTGCGATCTCCTCGGCCGCGCGGCCGAAGATCAGCGGATCGCCGCCCTTGAGCCGCACCACGCGCTTGCCCTGCTTGGCGAGGCCCACCATCAGCGCGTTGATGTCGTCCTGTTTGCAGGACGGCCCGAAGCCGGTCTTGCCGACCAGCAGCTTGCGCGCCTCGCGGCGGGCGAAATCGAGCACGTCGCGCGACACCAGATCGTCGAACAGGATCACGTCGGCCGATTGCAGCGCGCGCACCGCGCGCAGCGTCAGCAGTTCGGGATCGCCGGGGCCGGCGCCGACCAAGGTGACCGAACCATTCTCGACGGCCGTGCCGAGGCCTTGCACCTCGGCGACGAAACGGTCGAAATCGTTCTGCGTCGGTTCGGCGTCGGGATTTCTGATCGCGTGCGCGGTAAACAATTGCCAGAACCTGCGCCGGCCCGGGAACGGCAGGCCGGACGCTTTCAGCGCCGAGCGCCAGCGCGCGGCGGCGGCGGCCCAATCGGCAAAGCCCTTCGGCAGCAGCGCTTCCAGCTTGGCGCGGATCGCTTGCGCGAACACCGGCGCGGCGCCGTCGGTGGAGATGCCGATCACCAGCGGCGAGCGATTGACGATGGCGCCGAAGGCAAAATCGCAAAACGCCGGCTTGTCGATCACATTGACCGGCACGCCCGAGGCGCGCGCGGCATCGGCAAAGGCGGCGGCGCTGTCATCGTCGTCAAAGGCGCCGATGGCCACCGCCGCGTCGCGCAAATCGTCCGCCGTCCACGCCCGCCGGTTCACAACGATTTCGCCGCGCGGCGGATCGCCGGCGACTTGCAACAGCTCATCGGATGGCGCTTCGGCGTAAACATCCACCCGCGCGCCGGCCGCCGACAGCAGTTCCGCCTTCCAGGCCGCCGCCGCGCTGCCGCCGGCCAGCACCGCGCGCTTGCCGTCGAGCGCAAGAAACACCGGCAGCCGCGCCAGCGGCGCCATTTTCCCTGAGGGTGTTTCGGAAGGGGTGCGAATGATGTCCACGGCCTTGATCCTCTAATACACATCTGCCTGGTAGCGGTCGTTCTTCTTTAGCTCGGCGACGTAGCGCGCGGCGTCTTCCGGGCTGCGCTTGCCGTGCTCGGCGACCACGTCGATCAGCGCGCGCTCGACGTCCTTGGCCATGCGCAGCGCGTCGCCGCAGACATAGATATGCGCGCCCTTGCTCAGCCACTCCCACAGGTCGCGGCCGTCGTCGCGCATGCGATGCTGCACGTAAATCTTTTCCTTGCCGTCGCGCGACCAGGCGAGCGTCAGCCGGGTCAGCAGCCCGCTCTTGCGCATCTCCTTGAGCTCATCCTCGTAGAAGAAATCGTAATCGCTGCGCTGGTGGCCGAAATAAAGCCAGTTCGGGCCGGGCGCGTCGGTCGCCTGGCGCTCCTGCAGGAAGGCGCGGAACGGCGCGAGGCCGGTGCCCGGGCCGATCATGATGATCGGCTTGCCCGGATCGGCCGGCAGCGCGAAGTGCTGCGCCTTCTGCACATAGACCCTGATCTTGTCGCCGGGCGAAACGCGGCCGGCGAGGAAGGTCGAGGCGACGCCGAGGCGCGTGCGCTTGTCCACCTGATAGCGCACCGCGTCGACCGTGAGCGAGACGCGGCCGGGATTGGCATTTGAGCGACGACGAGATCGAATAGACGCGCGGCTGTAAAGCGTCGAGCGACTCGATGAAGGCTTCCGGGTCGGGCCGGATGCCGGGAAACTTTTGCAGCGCCGCCAGCACGTCGAGCGTCGCCGCATCGCCGTCCGGATCCTGGCCATCGGCCAGCGCTTTGGCTTTTTTCTTGCGGTCGCCGCCGGTCAAATAGGAAATGAGCTGGAACAGCATGTCCGGCGCGGGCGACAGCGAGACGCCGTCGGTGAGCACCTCGCGCAAGGTGCGTCCGCCGATCGGAAAATCCGGCGGCGCCTCCAGCGCCGCAAGCACGGCTTCGACCAGCGCGCCGTCGTTGGCCGGATAGATGCCGAAGCTGTCGCCGACCACGTAATCGAGCCCGCATTCGGCGAGATCGAACTCAATATGCCAGGTTTCCTTCTCCGAGCCCGGCTTGTTGAGGCGGCGGCGCGACAGGAAGGTGGCGTAGACCGGATTGTCGCGCGAGCGGCCGGGCGCGGCGAACGCGCCGCCGGCGCGGGCGCGGCTTCCGCCGGCGCCGGCCGCTGCGGCGCCTGCCCGAGTTCGGCGTAGAGCGTCTTGAGCATGCGGGCGGTGTCTTTGCCGCCCGGCACGCACAGGTTCAGGCGCGCTTCCTTCTTGGTGAACAGCGCGTCGGCGTAGTCCTTGCAGTTATAGCCGCACTGGCTGCAATCCTGCTGCGCCATCGCCGCCATCATCCGCCGCGGCAGCGGCTTGCCGTCGGCGAGCTTCATGCGGTCGGAGAGCGGCATGGCCGGATCGTGCCAGGGCGCGCCGTCGTCGGCTTCCGGCGGGCGCCGGCATCACGCCGGGCAGAAGCTTCGCGGCTTCCGCGTTCGACAGCGGCGTCACGCTCTCGTCAAGCGAGATCATGCCGGCGAACAGGCCGTTCAACCAAGTGCGCTGCTCGGGCGAAAACGGCGCCGATTCCGGGATCAGCGAGGGGATGCGCGGCGTGATGCTCATTCCACCGCCTCCAGCTCGACCATGGATTTGAGCGCGTCGATCTCGTGCCGGCGCGCGAAGGCGATGAAGGTCTCCTCGCGCGAGGCGCGGTGCGCCAGATAGGCCTTAAGCATGCGCTCGATCGTCTTCGGCGCGTCTTCGGCCTTGACGTCGCGATAGAGCTCGCGGCCGAGCGCAGCATAAGGGCCGAAGCCGCCGCCGATCAGCAGGTGGTAGCCCTCGATCGGGTCGGCGTCCTCGCTCTCCTGCACCTTGCAGGCGAGCAAGCCGATCTCGGAAACGAAATGCTGCGCGCAGGAATGGTGGCAGCCGGTGAGATGGATATTGACCGGCGTGTCGAGCGTAACCCGCGTCTCGCACCAGCGCGCGATCTCCTCGGCGTGGCGCTTGGTATCGGAGGCGGCGAATTTGCAGCCGGTGTTGCCGGTGCAGGCAACCAGCCCGGCACGGATCGCGTTGGTTTCGATCGCCAAGCCGAGGCCTTCGATCCGCGCCTGCGCCTCGTCGAGCTTGTGCGACGGCACGCCGGAGATCAGCAAATTCTGCCAGACCGTAAGCCTGATATCGCCGTCGCCCAGCTCGCGCGCGATATCGGCGAGCCCCTTCATCTGCGCGACCGTCAGGCGGCCGACCGGCACCACCACGCCGATCCAGTTGAGGCCCGCCTGCTTCTGCGCATGGATGCCGAGATGGGCGGTGCGCGAAAACGGCGGCCGCGGCGCCAGCGCGCCCGGCACGGCGCGGTCGAGCTTGCGGCCGAGCTTTTCCTCCATCAGGCCGAGAAACTTTTCGACACCGAATTTGTCGAGCACGTATTTGAGCCGCGCCTTGGTGCGGTCGGTGCGGTCGCCGTGATCGATGAACACGCGCACCACCGCGTCGGCGACCAGCGTGGCATCGGCGGGCTTGACCAGCACGCCGGTGTCGCGCGCGAAATCGCGGTGCCCGGTGAGCCCGCCCAGGCACAGCCGGAACCACACGCCGGGCGTTAAGCCGAAGCCGTCGTTCACCTGCACGGCCTGGAAGCCGATGTCGTTGGTGTCCTCCAGCACCGGGATGATGCCGGCGCCGTCGAAGCCGACGTTGAACTTGCGCGGCAGGCCGTAGAGCGAGCGGTCGTTGAGGATGTGGAAGTGCCACTCGCGCGTATAGGGGCGCGTGTCGATCAGTTCCTGCGGGTCGATGCCGGCGGTCGGCCCGCCGGTGACGTTGCGGATATTGTCGGCGCCGGAGCCGCGCGAGCACAGGCCGAGGTCCTGCACCGCCTCGATCATGGCGACCGCGTTCTTGGCCTCGATCTCGCGCACCTGCAGATTGGCGCGCGTCGTCACGTGCGCATAGCCGCCGCCATAGCGCTCGGCGAGATCGGCGACGCCGGCAAATTGCGCGGCTTTGAGAATGCCGTTCGGCATGCGCAGCCGGCACATATAGGAGTTCTGGTTGGGCGCCACGTAGAACAGCCCGAAGAAGCGCCAGCGGAAATTGTCCGGCGGCTTCGGATAGACATTGTTGGCGGCGTGCTCCTTCAGCCGCTCGTAAGTGTCGAACGGATGCTGTTCGCGCTTGAACTTCTCCGGGTCGGACAGCTTGCCGCCGGCCTTGAGCACGCGGTCTTGCGCCTTGAGGGCGGCGGCATCGGGGCCGACCGGCTCCGGCGCGGGGGCGGCAAGCGCCCCCGCCAGGCCTGCGGCCGAGCCGGCGAGCCCCTTCGCCGTCTTGGCGATCTGCAAACCGGCGGCAAAGCCCTCCAGATAGCGCTTCTGTTCGGGCTCGAAGTCGCCGGTTGCCGTTGCGCCCGCCAGCTTGAGATCGCTGCCGGCTTGCGTGGTCATTCCGCCGGCACCTGCGTCGGCATGGCCAGCGGCGGCGAGACCTTGCGCGGCTTGTGCGTGATGTAGATCGCCAGGCCGGTGAAGATGAAGCCGCCGACCAGATTGCCGAGCGTGACCGGAATCTGGTTCCACAGCCACCACTGCGCGACCGTGATCTTGGCGCCCATCATCATGCCGGTCGGGATGATGAACATGTTCACCACCGTATGCTCGAACCCTTGAGCGAAGAAGATGAACACCGGCATATAGGCGCAGGCGATCTTGCCGATGGTCGAATTGGTCGTCATCGCCGCGACGATGGCGAGGCAGACCATCCAGTTGCACAAAATCGCCTTGACGAAGACCGTCACCATGCCGGCAAAGCCGATCGCTTCGTAGCCGGTGGTCTTGGCCTGCGCGATGGCGATGATTTTGGCGGCGACGCCGGCCGGCGCCAATGTGCCGAAATTGGTCAGCGCAATCGCCAGCAAGGCGCCATAGGCGACGCTGCCGATCATGTTGCCGAGGAATATCCAGGCGAAATTGGCGAGCATGTTCGGCGCGGTGGCATCGCGTTCCATCCAAGGCAGCGGCACCAGGCCGAACGCGCCGGTGACCAGATCGAGCCCAAGCAAAACGATGAGAATCAAGCCGACCGGAAAGATCAGCGCGCCGACCAGCGGCTGCCCGGTCTGCACCGCGCCGGTGATGGCGAGGCTGGTGGCGGCCGCCAGGATGGAGCCGGCAAGCCCACCGCGGATGACGAGGTCGATCGGCGACAATTCCAATTTGCGGCGCCCGGTTTCCACCATGGCGCTGGCGACGTCGACTGGCTTCACGTAGTCCATTTCTCAACTCCCTGTTATCGCGGTCGCCGAGATCGCCCTGCAGCACAATCCGGCCGGCCGCTGCTGCTTCTATGCTGCAAAGCAGCAAGGAGCGTGCCATGTTGCAAGGCACTGATAGATTTGCTGTATTTATATTCGAAGGAACCTTATGGGGGCGTTTGCCTCGCAAAGCAGCAAGGTCGGTCGAAAAAATATGCAAAGTTCCATCAAGCCGTCGCACCGGATTTACCGCGCCGCGCGTGCGGCCTGCCGGCCCACATGGGCGTGGAAGTCGCGGCCGTTGCCGGTCGCCGCGACAAAGCCGGCGCGAATGGTGAAGTCGCCGAAGCGTTCGCCCTTCTGCCGTCCGGCGGCATAGGCCGCGAAAATCGGATCGAGCGCGGCGACGATGCCGGCGTGATCTAAGTCCTCGGCGTAGAGTTTGTTGAGCCGCGAGCCGTCGAAGGCGGCGCCGAGATAGAGATTGTAACGGCCCGGCCCTTTGCCGACCAAGCCGATCTCGGCCAGATACGGCCGCGCGCAGCCGTTCGGGCAGCCGGTCATGCGGATGACGATGTCGTCGGCGGAGAGCCCGTGCGCGGCGAGCCGCTCGTCGAGCGCCGTCGAGCAGGTCGGGCAGATAGCGTTCGCTTTCGGCGAGCGCCAACCCGCAGGTCGGCAGCGCCACGCAAGCCATGGAATTGCGCCGCAGGCCGGACCAGGGCGCCAGCAGCCCGGCTTCCTTGGCGAGCCAGTGAATCTCGGTCCGCCGCTCGGCGGAAATATTGGCGATGATCAGATTCTGATTGGGCGTGATGCGGAAGTCGCCGTCATGACTTTGCGCGATGTTGCGCAAGGCCGACAGTTGTTTCGCATTGGCGCCGTCGAGCAGCCGGCCGTTCTGCACGAACAGCGTCAGATGACTGCGACCGTCGGCGCCCTCGCTCCAGCCGTAGCGGTCGCCGGTCGAGGTGAACGTGAACGGCCTCGCCTCCTCCAACAGCACGCCAGAGCGGCGCACCACCTCGGCGCGGAAGAAGTCTAGCCCGCGGTCCTCGATGGTGTATTTCAGCCGCGCGTGCTTGCGGTTCAAGCCGGTCGCCCCAGTCGCGCTGCACCGTGACCACCGCCTCGGCGATCTTCACCGCATCTTCGGTCTTGCAGAATCCCATCATGTCGGCGGTGCGCGGATAAGTGTCTTCCTCGCCATGGGTCATGCCCATGCCGCCGCCGACAGTGACGTTCCAGCCAGCGACGCCGCCTTTGCCGTCGAGGATGGCGATGAAGCCGAGATCGTGCGCGAACACGTCGACGTCGTTCGAGGGTGGCACCGCCACCACGATCTTGAATTTGCGCGGCAGATAAGTCTTGCCGTAGATCGGCTCGACCACGTCGTCCTCGCCGCCGGCAATCTTCTCGCCGTCGAGCCAGATCTCGCGATAGGCCGGCGTTTGCGGCGTCAGGTGATCGGACACCGCGCGCGCCAGATCGAGCGCCGCCGCATGGGCCGGGCCCTGCTCGGGATTGGCGCCGCACATCACGTTGCGGTTGACGTCGCCGCAGGCGGCGATCGAATTGAGCAGCGCCGCGTCGATTTGCCTGAGCGTCGCCTTCAGGTTCGACTTGATCACGCCGTGCAATTGCACCGTCTGCCGCGTGGTGAGCCGCATGGTGTGGTTGCCGTAGTCGCGCGCCACCTGGTCGAGCGCGAGCCATTGCTGCGGCGACAGCACGCCGCCCGGAATGCGCACGCGAATCATGAAGGCGAAGGCCTTCTCCATCTTCTTGCGCGTGCGCTCGGGCCGCAGATCGCGGTCGTCCTGCAGATACATGCCGTGGAACTTGACCAGCTGCTGGTCGTCCTCGACGATCGCGCCGGTGATCTCCTCAGCTAAGCCCTCGGCCAGCGTGCCGCGCAGGTAATCGCTCGCCTCCTTGATGCGCTCGTTGCGCGAGACTTCGTCGGTCATATTTGGTCTCCAAATCCTCCGCCGTCATCATCCGCGAAGGCGGATGATCCAGTAAACGCAGGCGCTAGCGATCAAGCCGCGGCGATTGCGATTACTGGATGCCCGCCTTCGCGGGCATGACACCGAGAATCGCGCGCCAGCGTTCAATAGGTGTCCTGCAGATAGCGCTTGTCGCGCTCCAGGCTCGCCACCGCGGCTTCGGCGGCTTGCGGCGACAGCGCCTTCACGTCGGCGTAGGCGCGCACCAGCGTGGCGCGCACGTCTTTCGCCATGTTCTTGGCATCGCCGCAGACGTAGAAATTGGCGCCGCCGTCGAGCCATTCGATCAGCTCGCGGCGTCTGTCCCAAAGCTTGTGCTGCACATAAACCTTCTCCGGCGTGTCGCGCGAGAAGGCGACGTCCATGCGGGTGAGCGATCCGTCCTTGAGCGCCTCCTGCCAGTCGAGCTGGTAGAGGAAATCGTGGGTGAACTGGCGGTCGCCGAAGAACAGCCAGCTGCGCCCGGCGGCCTTGGTGGCGCGACGCTCCTGCACGAAGGCGCGGAACGGCGCGACGCCGGTGCCGGGGCCGACCATGATGATGTCCTTGTCGGCGGCGGGAAGCGCGAAATGCTTGTTGGGCTTGAGCTTGACCCGCACGCGGGTGCCGCGCTTGAGCCGCTCGGCCACGTAATTGGAGGCGACGCCCTTGCGGGCGCGGCCGTGAGTTTCGTAGCGCACGGCGGAAATCAGCAGGTGCGCCTCCTCGCCGACTTCGCGGCGCGACGAGGCGATCGAATAGGCGCGCGGCGCCAGCGGCCGCGTCACCGCGCGCAGATGGTCGGCCGTGAGTGCGATCGGGAACATGGCGATCAGGTCGATCAACTGGCGGCTGGCGATCCAGTCCTTGGCCTGCCCATCCGCGATCAGCGCCTTGACGTATTGATGGCCGGTCTGCGCCGCATAGGTCTCCACGGTCTTGAGCGAAAGCGTCGTCACGTCGCGCGACTTAATGAATTCGGCCCGCAGCTTTTCGTCGCCCGACAGACCCGCAAGCTTCAAAAGCTCGTCGACATAGGCCGGATCGTTCTCGGCATAGAGATCGAGCGAGTCGCCCGGCTCATAGGCCGGCGCGGCGCCGTCAAAGGCAAGCGCGAGATGGATGGTTTCCTTGTTCGAGCGCGAGGAATTCAGGTTCACGTGCTCGCTGATCTCGGCCTCGACGATGTCGGTATTGGGCGCCGCCTGCGGCTTGCCGAAATCGACTTCGATGACCCGGCCGCGCGTCGGCGTCCGGCGGGGTGAGAACTTTCAGCGCATCGCCGATCCATTTCGACGACGGGTTCGGCGAAATCGAGATCGCAATCGACGCGCTCGACCGCGCGCTTAGCCCCGAGCGCGGCCAGCCGCTCGTCGATGTGTCTGCCGATGGCGCAGAATTCCGCATAGGCCGTGTCGCCGAGCGCCAACACGCCGAATTCGACGCCGTCGAGGCGCGGGGCGCCCTCGCCCATCAATTCGCCATAGGCGCGCACGGCGCGCGCCGGCGGCTCGCCCTCGCCCCAGGTGGCGGCGATGAACACGAGGCGCTTGGCCTTGGTGAGGTCGGCGAGATCGAGATCGGCCATGTCGATCAACGCCGGCTTCAGTCCGTTCTTGCGCGCGGCCTTGGCGAGATCGTTGGCGAGCTTCTCGCAATTGCCGGACTCGCTGGCGTAGACAATGGTGATCGGCTCGGCGGCTTTGGCCGGCGCCGCCGGCTGCGCCTGCCCGGTGACCGACTCGACCCCGGCGAGGAAGCCGGCGAGCCAGGCGCGCTGGATCGCATTGGCCGGCCCGACCACGCGGTTGAGCAGGTCGATCTCCTCCTCGGCGAAGGGCGCGGTCTTCGGGATGGTGGCGAAGCTGGACGACATGCGCTCCGAGCCTCACCAGAACATGCGCGGCAGAATGCCGAGGAAGAACAACGCGAGCAGGGCTGTTCCGAAGGCGACGAGCCAATCCTCTGGCGTTATCTGCACCAGGTCAGGCCGCTGTTCTTGGGGAAAATCGCTCAAGGCCTTGTGCTCCCGCGGGACCGTCAGGAGCCCTTAAATAGAAACCTATTCTGCGCAACTGCAATAAGCCTCAGAAAATAAGAAGATATTTCCTGTTTTCGGCCCCAATGGACGCAACAATTTCCTTCTCCCACAGGCTTGCGGAGAACGCCGGTACTGCCGGTTTTTGGCCCGCAACACCCGCAACTTAGCTGTGGAGCCGTCGGCTCCCGCGCCCCCATCACGGGCTTGGCCCGGATAAAGTCGCCGCGCCGATGACCGCCACCACCTATAGAAAACGTTTACGCGCGCTGCTGACGCCCGCCGAGCACCGGGTGCTCGCGCGCCTCGACACGGCGCAAAAGATTCAGACTTTCATCGAAAAGCTGCCGCCCAATTTCGAGCTCAAGGGCGACACCTGCATGTCGCCGCGCCGCACACTCAAGCTGCGCACCGCCCATTGCGCCGAGGCCGCGGTGCTCGCGGTCGCGGCGCTGATCTATCACGGCAAGCCGGCCTGGCTGATGGACATCCGCGCGCTGCCGAGCGACCAGGATCACATCGTCACATTGTTCCGCGAGCGCGGCTTGTGGGGCGCCATGAGCAAGACCAACCACGCCGTGCTGCGCTGGCGCGACCCGATCTACCGCAGCGTGCGCGAACTCGCGATGAGCTACGCGCACGAATACAATCTCAATGGCGGCAAGAAATCGATGGTGGCCTATTCCAAGCCGTTCTCGCTCGCGCGCTACGCGCCGGCGCGCTGGCTGATCGCCGCCGACGATCTCGATTGGCTGATGGAAGCGATTGACGACTCGCCGCATCTGGCCTTGGCGCCGAAAGGCGTTTTGGCCGGGCGCCGCCGTATGACGCGCGTCGAGCTGAAGTCGCAGGACGTCACCGAATGGCCGGTGCCGCGCGAGCGCCAAGTGGCGAAGACAAAATAGTGTATTGTTAGACCGGAGGCAACGCGTGGCGTCTTTCACCTTCCGCAGGCAGCTGACGGTCGAATGGGGCCAGTGCGACCCGGCCGGCATCGTGTTCAATAGCCGCTTTTTCGAGATGTTCGACATCAGCACCTGGATGCTGTTCGAAACCGCACTCGGTGTGACGGCGCATCAGTTGGGGGAAACCTTTGGCATCATCGGCATTCCGCTGGTGGACGCGCGCGCCAATTTCCTGACGCCCGTGAAATTCGGCGACGTGGTGGAGATCGCCTCGCGGGTGACCGAGTTCCGCCGCTCCAGTTTCGATGTCGAGCACCGGCTTACCATCGGCGGCGAACTGGCTGTGGACGGTGCGGAGACCCGAGTCTGGGCGACCCGCGACAAGGGCGATCCGGACAAGATCCACGGCATCGCGATTCCGAGCGATGTCATTGCCCGATTTGGCTAATTGCCGCCGCGCTGCAGCCAATCGTCCCAGCCATTCCCGATAATGGGTCTGGAGGGGGTCGACGTCGTGGTGTGTCGTAACGTCATAATCAGACAAAGCGCGAATCGCTGAAACACGCGCCGCACAGGGAAGAAACATTTGACCCGGCTTCTTGAGTTCACGCTCAACGGGCGTGACCGCGCCGACGCGGTCGCGGACAACGTCCTGTTGCTCGATTTCCTGCGCGAAAAAATCGGCCTCACCGGCACCAAGACCGGCTGCGACGGCGGCGAATGCGGCGCCTGCACCGTGCTGATCGACGACAGGCCCACGCTCTCCTGTCTCACGCTGGCGGTAACCGTGCGCGGCAAGCGCGTCGACACCATCGAATCACTCGGCCACGACGGACAATTGTCGGCAGTGCAGCGCGGCTTCCACGAGAAGCTCGGCTCGCAATGCGGCTATTGCACGCCCGGCTTCATCATGGCCTCGGCCGGCTTGCTGCGGAAGAATCCCAATCCGAGCGATGAAGAAATTCTGGAGGCGCTCGGCAGCAATATCTGCCGCTGCACCGGCTACGTGAAAATCATCGAGGCGGTGAAATTCGCCGCCGCGCTCAATGCGCAGGGCGTGGCGCCATGAACAAACCCGTCCCGGCGCATAATATCGGCGGCTATGTGCCGATGATCGACGGACCGGAGAAGGTCTCCGGCCGCGCCAAATACACCGCCGATATCATCGCAGCCCGGACATGCTGGCCGGCCGCATCTACCGCAGCCCCTATTCGCACGGCGAGATCGTCGAAGTCGACGTGTCGGAGGCGCTGACAGTTCCCGGCGTGCGCGCCATCGTCACCGGCGCCGATTGCGACAAAGGCATTCGGCGTACTGCCGATCGCGCGCACGCGAATATCCGCTGGCGCGCGACCGCGTGCGCTATCGCGGCGAGCCGGTGGCCGCAGTCGCGGCGGTCGATGACGCCAGCGCGCGCGAGGCGCTGCGCCGCATCAAGTTCAAAGTGCGCGAGCTGCCGGCTTACTACACATCCAAGGACGCGCTGGCACCCGGCGCGGTGGCGACTGCACGAGAAGAAGCCCGGCAATATCGAGCGCGACGTGCTGTTCGAGCTCGGCTCGACCGAACAGGGTTTTGCGCAAGCCGACCTGGTGCGCGAGGGCAGCTATAACTGCGCCGAGGTCTGCCAGAACCAGATGGAGATGCACGCCGCCATCGCCGAATACGACGCGCTGCGCGACCGCATGACCGTGCACGCCTCGACGCAAGTGCCCTACTACGTGCACCTGATGCTGTCGCAGATCCTCGGCATGGACATGTCGCGCATCCGCGTGATCAAGCCGCATGTCGGCGGCGGCTTCGGCTGCCGCACCGAGGCGCTCAACGATCGAACTGATCGCCGCGCTCTTGGCGCGCAAATGCAACGGCACGGTGCGGCTGGTGACGACGCGCGAGGAAACCTTCATCACCCACCGCGGCCGGCCGGAAACCGACATCAAGCTCAAGATCGGCATGCGCAAGGACGGCCGCATCACCGCGGTCGAATGCGACTGCGACCAGCGCGGCGGCGCGCATTCCGGCTACGGCATCGTGACCATCCTCTATTCCGGCTCGATGCTCTACGCGATCTACGACCTGCACAACGTCAAATATGTCGGCCGCCGCGTGCTTACCAACACGCCGCCTTGCGGCGCCTTCCGCGGCCACGGCACCGTCGATATCCGCTTCGCCTTCGAAAGCCTGCTCGATGAGATGGCCGGCGAACTCGGGCTCGATCCCTTCGCGGTGCGCCGCGCCAATCTGCTCACCGCGCCGACCTTCACCGATAACGACATGATGGTGAACTCCTACGGCCTGCCCGAATGCATGGACTGGGTGGAAAAGCAAAGCGGCTGGCGGCAGCGCAAGGGCAAGCTCGGCAAAGGCAAAAGCAATTTACGTAAAGGCTTGGGCATGGCCTGCTCGCATTACATCTCCGGCGCCTCCAAGCCGGTGAACTGGACCGGCGAGCCGCATGCGACCGTGAAGATCAAGCTCGATTTCGACGGTTCCATCGTGGTGCTGTCGGGCGCCGCCGATATCGGCCAGGGCTCAACCACCATCCTGGCGCAGACCGTCGCCGAAGTGCTCGGCCTCGATCTGGCCCGCGTGCGCGTTGTCACCGGCGACAGCGAGGTGGTGCCGAAGGACAATGGCTCATATTCCTCGCGCGTCACTTTCATGGTCGGTAATGCCGCACTCGATGCCGCGCGCAATCTCAAGAGCGTGTTGGTCAACGCCGCCGCGCGTAAGCTCGAGGCGCGGCCGGAAGACATCGAATGCTTGGGCGAAGTCTATCGCGCCGGCGCGCAGGACAAGGGCGCGACCTTCGACGAAGTGGTGACCGAGGCGCTGAAGGACAGCGGCACCATCACCGTCACCGGCAATTATTCGACCATCCCGGAGTCGCACGGCGGCAAGAAATATCGCGGCGCGGCCATCGGCGGCACCATGGGCTACAGCTATTCGGCGCAGGTGGTGGAAGTGAGCGTCGACGAGGAGACCGGCGTCGTCACTGTCGACAAAGTCTGGGTCGCGCATGATTGCGGCAAGGCGCTCAATCGGCTGACGGTCGAAGGCCAGGTGCAGGGTTCGGTCTGGATGGGCATGGGCCAGGCCATGAGCGAGGAGGCCGGCCTATCACGACGGCCTGATGCTCACCGCCAACATGCTCGATTACCGCGTGCCGACCATCCAGGATTCCCCGCCGATCGAGGTCGGCATCGTCGAGAGCAGCGATCCGCACGGGCCGTTCGGCGCCAAGGAGGCGGGCGAAGGCTCGCTCGCCGCCTTCCTGCCGGCGCTCACCAATGCCATCGCCGACGCCATCGGCATCCGCTTCAACGACCTGCCGGTGACGCCCGACCGCGTGTTCGAGGCGATCGAGAAGCGCAAGCGCGCACTCGAAAAGAAAGGGCGCGCGTAATGGACGCCCTGCCCGATTTCCGCGTGCTCACTCCGGCCACGCTCGACGAGGCGCTGGCCGCGCGCGCCGCCCATCCGGACAGCGCCCCGCTCGGCGGTGGCACCGATCTCGTGGTCAACATCCGCCGCGGCATCGTGGCGCCGCCGGTGCTCATCGATATGAACCGGGTGCAAGAGCTGCACGCCATTCACGCCGACGAAAACTCCGTTGAGATCGGCGCTTCGGTGCGGCTCGCCGCGCTCGCCGAGCATCCGGCCATCGTCAAGCATTATCCCGTGCTGGCGCAGGCGGCCGCTCATATTGCCGGCCCCACCCAACGCAACATGGGCACGGTCGGCGGCAATCTCTGCCTCGACACCCGCTGCATCTTCTACAATCAGAGCGAATGGTGGCGCGGCGCCAATGACCATTGCCTGAAGACCACCGGCACCATCTGCCACGTGGCGCCGAAAAGCCGTGGCGTCTGCTTTGCCACCTTCTCCGGCGATCTGGCGCCCGCACTGCTAACGCTCGGTGCCGAAGTGGACATCGCCGGACCACAAGGTAAACGCACCATTCCGCTCGACAAGCTTTACATCGGCTTTGCGCGTCAGGACGTGCCGGTCAGCGAGACGCAAGGCGACGGGAAATTTTATCTCGCGCTGCGGCCGGGCGAGATCGTCACCGCGGTGCGCGCGAAGAATACGCCCGGCCTGCGCTCGGCCTACGACAAGATCCGCATCCGCCGCTCGATCGAATATCCGGTCGCCGGCGTCGCGGTGGCGCTCAAGCGCGCGGGCGACACGCTCACCGACCTGCGTATTGCGTTCACCGGCACCAATCCGCGCCCGGTGCTGCTCGCCGGCACCGCCGAATTGTGCGGCGGCGGCGTGGACGAGCGCGTCATCAAGGGCCTCGACGCCTTGGTGCGAGACCAGATCATGCCGATGAAGACCACCTTCACGCCCGGGCACTATCGCCGGCGCGTGGCCGGTGTGTTGGCGCGCCGCCTACTGAAGCGACTGTTCGAAAGTTGACAGGGCGAAGGGGGATGGGCTTGTCCGACGATTTCAGCGCGCGCCGTCCGTACAATGCCGTCAGTGATTTCGTCGACGCCAATGTGGCGCGCGGTCTCGCCAGTAAGCTCGCCTACATCGACCCCGATCGATCAATCAGCTATGGCGATTTGCAAGCGCTCAGTTGTCAATTCGCGCACGCTCTTCAACGACTCGGACTGCGCCAGGAAAGCCGTATCGCTCTCCTGCTGCCCGACACCGTCGATTATCCAGTGGCATTCTGGGGCGCGATCCGCGCAGGCATCGTCGTCGTTCCGCTCAACACCTGGCTCAGGCCGGAACAGTACGCCTACATTCTCGGCGACAGCCGCGTCTCGCTGATCGTCGCTGCGACTGAGCTTGCCAAGCCGCTGGCGCCGATTATCGACGCTGCCCCGTATCTGCAGGATGTCGTTCTTGTCGGCGGCACGATCGCCGATAAGGCGGCCTTCCCGCAACACGCTGTTCATCTGTTCGAGCAGCTGCTCGTGCCCGAGAAGGCCGATGTGTTCGCCGCACCGACAATCTCTGACGAAGTCGCTTTCTGGCTCTACACTTCCGGCTCGACTGGCGATCCCAAGGGCGTCAAGCACGTGCACAGCAGCCCGATGGCGACCGCCAAGCTGATGGGTCAGGGCGTCATCGGAATTCATGCCAACGACGTGATGTACTCGGCGGCCAAGCTGTTCTTTGCCTACGGCATGGGTAACGCCATGTCGTTTCCGCTTTCGGTCGGCGCCACCACCATATTATGGCCGCAGCGGCCGACACCGGAAGCGATCTTCGACATCATGCGTACGCATCGCCCGACGATTTTTTATGGTGTGCCCTCGCTCTATACGGCGCTGCTCGCGCACAGGGAAATCGGACCGGGCGCGGGCTCGGACCGGCTGCGGCTTTGCATTTCGGCGGGCGAGGCCTTGCCGTCGTATGTCGGCGAGCGCTGGCGCGAGGTGGTCGGCGTTGATGTGCTCGACGGCATCGGCTCGACCGAGATGCTACAGACTTTCGTCAGCAACCGGCCGGGTGACATCCGCTACGGTTCCACCGGCAAACCGGTTCCGGGCTATGACGTCAAGCTGGTGGATGAGCTTCGACACGAGCTGGGCTCGGATGAGATCGGCGAATTGGTCGTGCGCGGGCCTTCGGCCGCCGAAGGCTATTGGAACCAGCGCGCCAAGAGCCGCCATACCTTCCAAGGCGATTGGACCTATACCGGCGACAAATACCGGCGCGACGCCGACGGTTATTACTACTACTGCGGCCGCACCGACGACATGTTCAAGGTCAGCGGGCAATGGGTGTCGCCGTTCGATGTGGAAGCGGCGTTGATTTCACACGAAGCGGTGCTGGAAGCCGCCGTCATCGGCAAAGAGGACGCCGACGGGCTGATCAAGCCGAAGGCCTTCATCGTGCTCAAAAACGGCTACGTCGCCGACGACAGTTTGCTGGAAAAGCTGAAAACCCACGTCAAGCAGCACGCGGGGCCTTGGAAATATCCGCGCTGGATCGACGTGCGCACGGACTTGCCGCACACCGCCACCGGCAAGATCCAGCGCTTCAAGCTGCGCGACGAAGATTTACGGGCGCCGCGCGCCGATTAGGCATCCGCGATCTTCACATATTCGAAGTCGCCCGGCTTGTTGTCGATGCCGACCTTGGGCGGCGCGATCCAGGGCGCGAATTTGCCGACCTCGAACTGCGGCTGCATCAGACTTTCGATGAATTCGCGGTCGTGTTCGGAGGGCAGGAATTCGGTGCGCCGCTTCGTCCATTCGGCTTCACTGAGGATGTTTCCGGACACGTCGGTGTTGACTTCCGAGAACTCGCCGATGTGGCGGTGGAAGGCGACGTGCGGCAGCTTGATCTCGAACGGAATGCCGAGATCGGTAATGACCTTATTCCAGCGACCGACGCCGATATTGGCATCAGCGACGTAATCGTCGCGCAGCCGCATGTTGAGCGCGGAGAGTGCCGGCGCGTCCTCGTTCTGGATCTTGCCGTCGATCAGGCGCAGCACCGGATAGGTGCCGCTTTCGAGCTGGTGGTCGTCCTTGAGCCGGTCTTCGCGATAGCGGCCCTTCAGCCCGGCGTGGAAGGCGTTGGCCGCGTTGGTCGAGATCTCGTTGCCGAACAGATCAAGCGTCAGCGAGAAATGCATGTTCGCCTTTTTCTGGATGGTCGGCAGGTCGATCACGCCGAGCTTGCGCACCTTGTCGATCTCGTAAGGGTCGCTGATGCCGGCCTCCTTCATCGCCTCGCAGGTGCGCTGCACGATGCGGGTGACGCCGGTCTCGCCCACGAACATGTGGTGGGCTTCCTCGGTCAGCATGAAGCGGCAGGTGCGCGAGAGCGGATCGAAGCCGGATTGGGCCAAGGCTTCGAGCTGCATCTTGCCGTCGCGGTCGGTGAAATAGGTGAACATGAAGAACGACAGCCAGTCCGGCGTCTTCTCATTGAAGGCGCCGAGCATGCGCGGCGTGTCGGGATCGCCGGAGCGGCGCTGCAGCAGGGCTTCGGCTTCCTCGCGGCCGTCGGTGCCGAAATATTTCTGCAGCAGATAGACCATGGCCCAGAGGTGGCGGCCCTCTTCCACGTTGACCTGGAACAGATTGCGCATGTCGTAGAGCGAGGGCGCGGTCTTGCCGAGATGGCGCTGCTGCTCGACGGAAGCCGGTTCGGTATCGCCCTGGATCACCACCAGGCGGCGCAGCATGGCGCGGTATTCGCCGGGCACTTCCTGCCAGGCATCCTCGCCCTTGTGCATACCGAACGGAATCTTGCGGCCCTCGTGCTGCGGCGCCAGCAGCACGCCCCAGCGATATTCCGGCATGCGCACGTAATCGAACTTGGCCCAGCCCTTGGGATCGACGCTGACCGCGGTGCGCAGATAGACGAGCGATTCCTGGAAGCCTTCCGGCCCCATGTCGTGCCACCAGTTGATGTAGCCGGGATGCCACTTCTCCAGCGCGCGTTTGACGCGCGGGTCCTGCCCGAGCGCGACGTTATTCGGGATCAAGCCGTCGTAGTCGACCGCTGCGATATTCATGGGTCACACCCTTTCTTTATTGAAGGTCGGCGAGACGCCTGAGCCGTAGAGCTTGAGCGCGCCCTGCTCGCCAATCGCGTTCGGCCGCTGGAAAATCCAGTTCTGCCAGGCGGTCAGCCGGCCGAAAATCTTGGTTTCCATGGTTTCCGGGCCGGCGAAGCGGAGGTTCGCCTCCATGCCGGTCATGGCGTCGGGCGAGAAACTGGTGCGCTCCTCCAGCATGACGCGCAGTTCGTCGTCCCAGTCGAAGTCCTCATAGGCCATGGTGACGAGGCCAAGCTCGGCGGCTTCTTCGCCTTCGATCGCTTGCCCGATTCTGCTTTTCAGCGTGTCGAGCGTCTGCGGCTCACCGAGAAAGCGCGTTTGCAGCCGCGTGAGCCCATTGCCCATCGGATAGAAGCCGAAATTGGCCTGCCCGAGGGTGATCGCGGCGGCTTTGCGGTTGTCGCCTTCGCGGGTGCCGACCAGCATCAGCGAGCGGTCGGCGGCAAACGCCAACTCGGCGAGCGTACCGGCAAAGCAGGAGCCCGGCTCGATAAGCGCGATCATGCTGCGCGGCGTCACGTCCAGGCGCTTGAGCACGCGCTTCAAGTAATGGCGGATTTCGCGCATCAGCCAGTCGCCATTGGCCTTACCGAGGAATTCATCGTGATCGAGCACGCCTTGCGAATTGCCGTCGGTGCGCAGCAGCATGACGCCGATCGACTGCTCATTGGCGCGCAGGTGCAGGATGGCGTCTTCCAGCTCGCGCGCGACGGTGAGCGGCCAGAACTTGGCGCCGAGCGCATGCGCGGCTTCCACCGATGCCGGGACGTCTTGCGCGGGCCCGCGCACGGTGACGGTGGCGAGACCGCGCGCGCGGTCGATATCGACGTCGACGTGCGAATAGGAAACGCGGTCGGCCGCGATCTTGCGGTCGAGCGGGGTGAGCGCAATGCCTTTGGCGTTATTCGGGCGGTCTGAGCGTGCCGCGATCTCGCGCGCACGCGCGGCCACTGTGTCTTTCCACTTGGAATTAGGCACCACTTCATCGACCAACCGCCACTCGACGGCTTTGCCGCCGCGCACGCCCTCCTCGATCGAGCAGAACACATCGGCCCGGTCGCGCCGCACTTTGCGCTTGTCGGTGACGCGGGTGAGCCCACCGGTGCCCGGCAGCACGGCGAGCAGCGGAGTTTCCGGCAGCGCCACCGCCGAGCGGCGGTCGTCCACCAGCATGATGTGATCGGCCGCGAGCGCCAATTCGTAACCGCCACCGGCGGCATTGCCGTTGATGGCGCACAGATAGGTTTGCTTGGAATTTTCCGAGGCATCCTCGATTGCCAGCCGCGTCTCGTTGGTGAACTTGCAGAAGTTCACCTTCTGGGCGTGCGTCGACTTGCCCAGCATGCGGATATTGGCGCCGGCGCAGAACACATTGTCCTTGCCCGACTTGATCACGACCGCGCGCACTTCCGGATGCTCAAAGCGCAGCCGCTGCACCGCGTCATTGAGCTCGATATCGACGCCGAGGTCGTAGGAGTTGAGCTTGAGCTCATAACCGTCGAACAGCCCGCCGGCCTGATCGACGTCCATGATCAGATAGGCGATGTCGCCATCGCGCTCGATGCGCCAGTGGCGGTAGCGCGATGGCTCGGTCTGGAAATCGATGGTTTGCATGCTCAAATTGGCGCCGGCCCAAAACTGCCCGGCGGCCTTCTCCCTGTATGCATTATTTTGCATATTAGTAGCATGTCTGCAGCGCCTGCACAACAGCGAAACCGACAGCACGACCGCGGGTTCCCCAGTTGGCCGGCAACTATGCACACTAAGTCAATAAAACAAGGATTTTCTGCGGATTAGATCGGCTGGCAGCCGTTTAGGCGAAATTCGCCCCGTCACCCCTTGCCTCGCATTATAATGCATGTTAGCCGGTAGGCCATGAAAGCAGCCCGCGCCAAGCCAGCCGCAAGCCGCACCGCCGACGTCTATTTGCATCGGCTCGGCGAGCGCGTACGCACCCTGCGCCATCAGCGCGGCATCACGCGCAAGGCATTGGCGGCGCATGCGAAAGTATCGGAGCGCTATCTCGCGCAGCTGGAGGCGGGGCTGGGCAATTGCTCGATCGTGCTGCTGCGGCGCATTGCGCGCGCCATCGGGCTGCCGGTCACACAGCTTGTGCATGAGGGCGCCGAACCGCCGCTCGATCTGGTGCTGCTGACGCAATTCCTTGAGCGGCTGCCGCCGGACATGCTCGTAGAAGCCCGCAAGCTCGTGACCGAGCATTTCTCCTCGCCGTCCGAGGATCGACGGCGCGTCGCGCTGATCGGCCTGCGCGGCGGCGGCAAGTCCACGCTCGGCCGCATGCTGGCGGAACGTCTCGATGTGCCGTTCATCGAGCTCGACCGCGAGATCGAACGGCGCAGCGGCGCACCTTTAAGCGAAATCTTCGACATGTTCGGCCAGGAAACCTTCCGCCGCGCTGAGCGCGAGGCGCTCGACGATGTGCTGCGCCGGCATCCGCATTTCGTCATCGCCACCAGCGGCAGCATCGTCACCGAGCCGGGCACGCTTGAATTGCTGCTCGCCTCGTGCTTCACGGTCTGGGTCCGCGCCGAGCCGGAGGAGCATATGAAGCGAGTCATGGCGCAAGGCGACATGCGGCCGATGGCCAACAATGTCCGCGCCATGGAGGATCTGGTATCCATTCTCAAGAGCCGCGAGCCGCTTTATGCCAAGGCGGAAGCCGTGCTCTCCACCACCGGCAAGACGCCCGAGCAGAATCTGGCGGAACTGCTGCGTTTCATCGCAGCTCCCGCAACGCATACCGAGCGCAGATCGGCGTGACCATCGGAAACTCGAAGTGAGGAGCCGGCCGAGGCCGGGACGAAAAGAATGAGCGAGACGATCAAGACCGACGTTCTGATCATCGGCGCGGGGCCGGTCGGCCTGTTCGCGGTATTCGAGCTCGGACTGCTCGACATCAAGGCGCACCTGGTCGACATCCTCGACAAGGTCGGCGGGCAATGCGCCGAGCTATATCCGGAAAAGCCGATCTACGACATTCCCGGCATCCCCTACATCACCGGCCATGGGCTGACCGACGCCTTGATGGAGCAGATCAAGCCGTTCAAGCCCACTTTCCACCTCAATGAAATGGTGACGACGATCGAGAAGATCGGCGAGCCGGGATTCCGCATCGGCACCGACCGCGGCCAGGTGTTTGAGGCGAAGGTGGTCGTGATCGGCGCCGGCGGCGGCTCGTTCCAACCGAAACGTCCGCCGATTCCGGGCATCGAACCCTATGAGGGCAAGTCGGTGCATTATGCCGTGCGCAAGATGGACGCCTTCCGCGACAAGAAGCTGCTGATCGTCGGCGGCGGTGATAGCGCGCTCGACTGGACGCTCAACCTGCACCCGATCGCCAAGCGGCTCACGCTGGTGCATCGGCGCGACGAATTTCGCGGCGCGCCCGATAGCGTCAACAAAATGCGCGCGCTGGTCGCATCCGGCGGCATGGACCTCAAGATCGGCCATGTCGCGGCGCTGGAAGGCGGCGATGGCCAACTCGCAGCCGCCTCGATCAAGGGCAAGGATAATGCCGTCGAACGTATCGAGATCGACACCATGCTGCCGTTCTTCGGGCTGACCATGAAGCTCGGCCCGGTCGCGGACTGGGGCCTGAAGATGGAAGGCGAGCTCATCCCGGTCGACACGGCCGCTTTCGAGACGAATATTCCTGGCATTTTCGCCGTCGGCGACATCAACACCTATCCGGGCAAGCTCAAGCTGATCCTGTCGGGCTTCCACGAGGCCGCGCTGATGGCGCAGAAGGCCTACCATTATGTCTACCCCGACAAGAAATTGGTGTTCCAATACACCACGTCATCGACCAGCCTGCAGAAGAAACTCGGTGTGGCTTAGCGCATGATCCCGAAAAGCGGGAACCGGTTTTCGGAAAAGATCATGCGCAACTAAAAGAGAAATCCATGCCGAAAATCACCTACATCGAACATGACGGCGCCGTGCACACCGTAGAGGCCGAAATCGGCTCGACCGTGATGGAGACGGCGCAGCGCAACAACGTGACCAGCATCGTTGCCGAATGCGGCGGCTCCTGCACCTGCGCGACCTGCCTGGTGCATGTGGACGAGAAATGGTTTCCGATTGTAGGCCCGCCCTCGGCGGAAGAAGAGGACATGCTCGACTTTGCCTTCGAGGTGAAGCCGACCTCGCGGCTGTCCTGCCAGATCAAGGTGACGGAAGCGCTCGACGGCTTGATCGTGCGTACGCCGGCCTATCAGGGCCGCTGACGACAGCGCCAACTCTCGCGCGCGGCCTTGGAAAATCTCGGCGGACTCGCCATGATCATTTTCGGCTCGCACCGTTCCTCGCATCCGGAGCGCCGGGCCGCCAATCCGAGGAACATTCTGGCCCAATGGTGCTGAACCTCTTAGCCGTAGCCGCGCTAGCGGTATGGCTTTATCTGATTGCAGGGCGCGGCGGCTTCTGGCTCGCCTTTGAACGCGACGACGGCGGCCCGGCGCCGGCGACATGGCCTTCGGTCATGATCGTCATCCCGGCGCGCGACGAGGCTGAAGGCGTCGGCGAGACCATCGCCTCGCTGCTGCAGCAGAATTATCCGGGCCCTTTCTCCGTCATCCTGGTGGACGACCAAAGCAGCGACGGCACGGCAGAAGTGGCGCGGCATGCCGCGGCGGGGGCCGCGGACCGGCTGATCGTCGTGGCCGGCGCCGCGCTGCCGGCGGGGTGGACCGGCAAACTGTGGGCGATGCAGCAAGGCGTCGCGCGCGCGCTGCAAAGCGGGCCGGCCTATCTGCTGTTCACCGACGCCGATATTGTCTACGACCGCGATGTGCTCGCACGTCTCGTTTCAAAGGCGCAAGCGAACGGGCTCGCGCTTAATTCGCTGATGGTCAGACTACGCTGCGAGAGTTTCGCCGAGCGAGCCTTTGTACCGGCCTTCATCTTTTTCTTCCAGATGCTCTACCCGTTCGCTTGGGTCAACGACCCGGACCGCGCCACCGCGGCAGCGGCGGGCGGCTGCATGCTGGTGCGCCGCGATGCGCTCGGCGCCGCCGGCGGCATCGAGGCCATTCGCGGCGCCTTAATCGACGACTGCGCGCTGGCGCGCAGGCTCAAGCCGCAGGGGCCGATCCGCCTCAGCCTGACGCAGCGCGTGCACAGCATCCGTGGCTATGCGAGGGTTGAGGACATCCGCCGCATGGTCGCCCGCTCGGCCTACGCGCAACTTCGCTATTCGCCCCTGCTCCTCACCGCAACGATCGCCGGCATGGCGCTCGTCTATCTGCTTCCGGTTCTTCTGGCCCTGTTCGGCCACGGGTTTGCGCAGATGCTCGGCCTCGTCGCCTGGGTAATCATGGCGATCGCGTTCCAGCCGATGCTGCGGTTCTACCGGCTGTCGCCGCTATGGGGACCCTTTCTGCCGGCGATCGCGTTAGCCTACATGGCCTTTACCCTCGACTCCGCCTATCAATATGCCCGCAAGCGTGGCGGCCTCTGGAAAGGCCGCATTCAGTCGAACGTAAACGGCGCACGATGATGGATGCCAATGCATTCCGGTCCGGCAAAGGCCACCGCGACGAAAACTTTCCCGTCGCGTCATGGCTTATCGAGCGGCGCCACCGCGCGCTGATTCTCTCTTTCTACGAATTCGTGCGCTGCGCCGACGACATCGCCGACCACCCATCGCTTTCGGCGCAAGAGAAAGTCAGCCTGCTGGACCGCCTGGAGCAGGATCTGCTTGGCTCCGGCGACGGCAATGCGCAGTCAGTAGCGCTGCGCCGCGCGCTGGCCGAGCGCAACATGTCGCCTGTGCACGCGCAGGATCTGCTCAAGGCCTTTCGGCTCGACGCCACCAAGCTGCGCTACCGCGATTGGGATGACCTCATGGGCTATTGCGCCTACTCGGCGATGCCGGTCGGGCGTTTCGTGCTCGATGTGCACGGCGAGAGCCGCAGCACCTGGCCCACGTCGGACGCCACCTGCGCGGCACTGCAAGTCATCAACCACCTGCAGGATTGCGCCGCCGATTACCGCAATTTGAACCGCGTCTATATCCCGCTCGACGCCCTCGCCGCTTGCGGCCTCGGCGTCGAAACGCTCGCTGCGGCCAAGGCGTCGCCGGAGCTGCGGCGCTGCCTCGCCGGGCTGGCGCAACGCACCGCGGCGCTGCTGCAGGAGGGCGACGCGCTGCCAAGCTTGGTCGAGGACTGGCGGCTTGCGCTCGAGATCTCGGTCATCCAGACGCTGGCGCAGCGTCTCACGCACATCCTCACGCAGCGCGATCCATTGAGCGAACGCGTGCATCTCGGAAAGATCGGCGTCGCCGGCATCAGTCTGTTCGCCGTGCTCAAGGGCCTCACGCGCCGCATCAGCCGTCATCGTCCCGTCTCGGTGGCGCAGCCGTGACCGACAAACCCACGGCGGCAGCCGAGCAGCGCGCATCCGGCAGCTCGTTCTACCTCGCCATGCGCATCATGCCGAAGGTACAGCGCGAGGCGATGTTCGAAATCTATTCGTTCTGCCGCAAGGTCGACGACATAGCCGACGAAACCGGCCCGCGCGACGGGCGCCTCAAGCAATTGCAGAACTGGCGCGCCGATATCGACGCGCTCTACGCCGACAGACCGCCGCCGCATTTGAGCGGGCTTGCGCGCGCGCTGCGCGGCTTCGACCTGCAACGCGAGGACTTTCTCGCCGTCATCGATGGCATGGAGATGGACGTCGTTGCCGACATCCGCGCGCCCGATTTCGCCACGTTCGATTTGTATTGCGACCGTGTCGCCAGTGCCGTGGGTAGGCTGAGTGTCCGCGTGTTCGGAATGGAGAAGCAGGACGGGCTCGCGCTCGCGCATCATCTTGGGCGCGCGCTGCAAATGACGAATATCCTGCGCGACCTCGACGAGGACGCCGCTATCGGCCGCCTCTATCTGCCGCGCGAAGCGCTGGCGGACGCCGGCATCGCCAGCAATGACCCCGCGACAGTGCTGGCCAATCCGGCGATCGGCCATGCCTGCGCAACGGTCGCCGCGCGGGCGGAGCGTCACTTTGCGGAAGCCGAGGCCGTCATGGCGCGCAGCCCGCGCCGGACGGTGCGCACGCCGCGCATCATGGCAACCGCCTACCGCATGATGTTCGACCGGATGCGCGCGCGCGGCTGGCAGCCGCCGCGCACGCGGGTTCGGCTTAATCGCTGGCAATTCCTCTGGATATTGCTGCGTTACGCGATCCTGTGATGCCGCGCTCGGTCCACATCATTGGCGCCGGCCTCGCCGGCCTTGCGGCCGCCGTGCGGCTCACCCAGCAGGGCGTGCGGGCGACGGTGTACGAGGCGACCAACCAGGCGGGCGGACGCTGCCGCTCGTATCACGACCCCGCGCTTGGGATCACAATCGATAATGGCAACCATCTTCTGTTGTCCGGCAACCGGGCGGCGCTCGGCTATCTCGACACGATCGGCGCCCGCGACCGGCTGGTCGGGCCTGCAAGCGCGCGTTTTCCCTTTGTCGATCTCGCGACCAAAGAGCGCTGGATTTTGCACGCCAATGACGGCCGCATCCCGTGGTGGATATTCGACCGCAATCGCCGCGTGCCGGGAACGCACGCGCGCGATTATTTGGCCATTCTGCGCCTGTTGCGCGCCGCGCCGGACGCGAGGATCGGCGACGTAATAGCTTGCGAGGGACCGCTATACGACCGGCTGCTCGGGCCACTCCTCTTGGCCGCGCTCAACACCGAGCCGCCGGCAAGCTCAGCCAAACTGGCCGCGGCGGTAATCCGCGAAACGCTGGCTGCGGGTGGGCGCAGCTACCGTCCGATGGTTGCGCGCGACGGGCTGTCCGCGGCCTTCGTCGAGCCGGCGCTGCGGTTCATCGAAGCCAATGGAGGCACTATCATCTTCGGCCAGCGGTTGCGCGCAATCGCCTTTGCGACGAGCCGCGCGACGGGGCTTGATTTCGGCGATGTCCCGGTGCCGCTGCAGCCGGGCGACGCCGCCGTTCTGGCGGTGCCTCCGGTGGTGGCGGCAGCGCTCGTTCCAAACTTGACGACGCCGGGCGAGTTTCGCGCCATCGTCAATGCCCATTTCCGCCTTGTGCCGCCCGCTAAGCTCGCCCCCATGACCGGCATCATCAACGGCACCGCCGAGTGGCTGTTCGCCTTTCCCGACCGCCTTTCGGTCACGATCAGCGGTGCCGACCGGCTGCTCGATACGCCGCGCGAGGAACTCGCCGCCCTGATCTGGGGGGAGGTCGCCGAGGTTGCGGGCATTGCGGACCCCTTGCCCGCGTGGCAAATCGTGCGGGAACGGCGGGCGACCTTCGCCGCTTTGCCGCGCGAGGACGCAAAGCGCCCGGAGCCGCAGACACATTGGAATAATCTTCTGCTCGCCGGCGATTGGACCGCGACCGGCCTGCCGGCGACCATCGAAGGCGCGATACGGTCCGGCAACCGGGCGGCCGATCTGATCGGCAAAACGAGCTAGCGAAAGGCGCAATGTCCGACACGTCAGATCATCCGACCGACAGTATGTCGAATACGATGCCCTCTGCGCTCGAGCGCGCGATCGCCGCGGCGACCGAGGCTTTGCTCGCGCGCCAGCGTGGCGACGGTCATTGGGTGTTCGAGCTCGAAGCCGACGCCACCATCCCGGCCGAATATGTGCTGCTGCGGCACTATCTCGGCGAACCGGTCGATGCCGCGCTCGAAGCGAAAATCGCCGCCTATCTACGCCGTATCCAGGGCGCTCACGGCGGCTGGCCGCTGTTTCGTGACGGCGATCTCGACGTCAGCGCAACGGTGAAGGCCTATTTCGCGCTGAAGATGATCGGCGATTCTGTCGACGCCGACCACATGCGGCGCGCGCGTGAGGCGCTGCGCGCGCGCGGCGGCGCCGAACGCGCCAATGTGTTCACGCGCATCATGCTCGCTTTGTTCGGATTCGTTCCGTGGCGCGCCGTTCCGATGATGCCGGTCGAGATCATGCTGCTGCCAAAATGGTTCCCGTTCCATCTCGACAAGATTTCGTACTGGAGCCGCACCGTCATCGTGCCGCTGCTGGTACTGATGGCCAAGCGGCCGGTTGCGCGCAACGCGAAAGGCGTGCGCATCGACGAGCTATTCCTTGCGTCGCCGGCGGACCTCGGCCCGGCGCCGAAAGCGCCGCAGCAGAAATCGTCCTGGTTCAGATTCTTTCGCGGCGTCGATAATGTGTTGCGGGTGATCGAGCCGCTGTTGTTGCGGCGGTCGCCCTCACATCAGCGCGCGATCAACCGTGCCGTCGCGTGGGTCGCCGAGCGCCTCAACGGCGAGGACGGGCTCGGGGCGATCTTTCCGGCGATGGCGAACAGCGTGATGATGTTCGACGTGCTCGGCTATCCGGAAAGCCACCCGCAGCGCGCCATTGCGCGCAAGTCGGTGGAGAAGCTGCTGGCCGTGCACGCGCACGAGGCCTATTGCCAACCTTGCGTCTCGCCGATCTGGGACACGGGCCTTGTCTGCCACGCTTTGCTCGAAGCCGGCGGCGAGCGCGCGGTCGCGCAGGCCAAAAAGGGCCTCGACTGGCTGGTACCGAAGCAAATTCTCGATGTGCGCGGCGATTGGATTGCGCGGCGACCAAACTTAAGTCCCGGCGGCTGGGCGTTTCAATATGCCAATCCCCACTATCCCGACGTCGACGATACGGCCGTCGTCGCGATGGCCATGGATCGCGTCCAGAAAGAGGCGGGCGGTGAGGATTTTCGCGCCTCGCTCGAAAGCGCGCGCGAGTGGATCATCGGCATGCAGAGCGACAACGGCGCCTGGGGCGCTTTCGATGCCGACAATGAGTTCTACTACCTGAACAACATCCCGTTCGCCGATCATGGTGCGCTGCTCGATCCGCCGACTGAGGATGTCACCGCGCGCTGCGTCTCGATGCTGGCGCAGTTCGGCGAACGGAGTCCGGCTTTGCAGCGCGCCCTCGACTATCTTCGCCGGACCCAACTGGCGGACGGCAGTTGGTACGGCCGCTGGGGCATGAATTACATCTACGGCACATGGTCGGTGCTGTGCTGCCTCAATGCCGCCGGTCTTGCTCCCGCGTCGCCGGTCACGCGCAAGGCGGCCGACTGGCTCGTCTCCATCCAGAATGGCGACGGCGGCTGGGGCGAGGACGGCACCAGCTACAAGCTCGATTATCGCGGCTACGAGCGCGCGCCGAGCACCGCCTCGCAGACCGCCTGGGCGCTGATCGGTCTGATGGCGGCAGGCGCAGCCGATTCTCCCGCAGTCAAACGCGGGATCGACTTCCTCCTGCGCACGCAAGAGTCCGACGGGCTATGGGCGGAGGAACGCTACACGGCGACCGGCTTTCCGCGCGTGTTCTATTTGCGCTACCACGGCTATGCCAAATTCTTTCCGCTCTGGGCGCTGGCGCGCTACCGCAACCTGACGCAGAGCCGCTACGTCAAATTTGGCATGTGACGCTGCCGGATACCCGCAATGTCGTCACTAGCGTTGCTGCAAGGTCTTGGTGCTTCCGGTATAGGGAGGTCCGCCATCCTTCGTCATCATACCGTCGGACGGTTTCCGCAGCGTGAACCAGTAAGGCACCAGGTTTGCCGGCATCTGATCCAGCGGCAGCACGTCGTCGGGAAGTCGCTTCCAGACCTGGTTCTGGCCGAATAGCTCAATACCGAGAAAGCCGCGCACCGTCAGCGACTGCCCGTCCGGGCTCAGCGTCAATTTGGCCTGATAGACGTGGCCATCGCGCGGATCGAGAATGGTGCCGTTCTCGTACACGAGACCCTTGCGCTGCATGCCCTTGATGATGATGAGGCCGAGCGACGGGGTATTCTTTTGGTCGCCGGTGCAATGGGTGCAGATCGGATTTGGATCTTCGCCAGGCTTCAGGAACATCTTGGCGATGGCCCCTTGGTAAACGCCGTTGTTTTCGAAGATGAGAAACCAGCCGCCGACCCGGCCGTCCGGATAGACCTGCGCCCACATGCCGGCCGCGGAAGGCTCGGACGCATTGAGCGTATCGCAATATGCCAGCCCGGCCATGAGACTGGCCACGATGACCGTCAGAAACTTTAACTTCATGGTGCAGCACCCAAGTGGCCGCATTGGAAGTATGCCCGGTAGATCATTCCGCAATGTGTTCTTTTCACGGAATTAAACGGAACCTGTCTGGTTTTTCGTCAGTTCAGTCGTGCGCATATAGGTTCCTCCAGTAAGCATTTCTTGCATCTTTTTTCGGCACTGATTTGACGTCGGCGCCGCACGGCCACGGAATTGTTTTCCGTCATTGCCCGTGGCCTTCCAGCACGTCGCGGCATGCACGGCGAAGCCTCTCACGGTGCTGCTGCAGACAAGCAAGAAAAGCGCCATCGCCCGACCCCGGCGGAATCGAATGACAAAACCGGCGTACGTCCGGGCGGCACGCCGCCTGTTCCGCAGGAGTACCACCCTGGGCGAATGCCGCCGAGGCGGCGGCGGTCAAGACGGTTGCCAGGACCAGTTTGCGGATCATTATCAGCTCTCCTTTTTCATCGCCACTCGCGCCGAAGGGCGGTGGCGAGCATCCCCCAGTCAAGAATGGCGTTCGCGCCATGTTGCATCGCATGCGATTTGCGGCAGTTCCGATTCGCTGACCTACCGTTGACTAGCATATCGTTTGCCGGTTCGCCCGCCGCTTAGTCGCCATCACGCGGCTTGCCCATGAGCACCGGCTGGAACAATACCGCCGCCGCCAGCGTGCACATCAGCGATAGAGCCAGCAGCTTGCCCATGCTGGCAGTACCGGGGTGGCTGGAAAACCACAGGCTGCCGAACGCGGTTGCCGTTGTCAGGGCGCTGAAAAACACGGCACGCGTGAGGCTCGTCTGAAGGAGGTTCGTCTGCCCCTCGCGCCAGGCCATGATGTAATAAATCTTGAACGCGACACCGACGCCGAGCAGCAGCGGCAGCGCGATGATATTGGCGAAATTGAGCGGAAGACCGATCAGGACGCAGATTTCCAGCGTCACGACGCCCGCTAACATCAGCGGAATGAGCGTCAGCAGGACATCGCCGATTCGCCGGAGCACAAGCCACAACAGAATGCCAATCGACAGCAGCGCCCACAGACCCGCCTCGATAAAGGCGTGCACAACCGTTTCCCCTGCGTCCAGGATCGAGATCGGCCCTTCAACCGCGTTCGGCTCGACCGCCAGCACAGCGCGTGCAAACTGGCGCATCGCGGCATTGTCGCTGGGATTGCCCTTGGGCGCGGCCTCTACGCGGGCGCGGCCGTCCGGTGTCGTCCAGTCGCGAACGAGACCGGGCGGCAATGACGCTTGTGTTACCGGCTGCGCCTGCAACGATGCATGCAAATTTCCCAAGACCGTTTTCAGCGGCGGGAGGAAAGCGGCCTCGGCTCTGGCCCGCAGTTCCGGGCTTCCTTGGGCGACGGCGGTGAACGCCGCGGCAAGTCGCTTGGCGGCGCTTGCGCCTGGACCCTTTTGGTTGTCGGCCGCTTCGATGAGCCGGCTCGCTCCCTCCTTCAGCGCGTCGGCATTGTCCGCATCGCTCGGCGGCGGCTCGGCATTCTTCGGATCGAATGCCCCCTCAAGCTTCTTTGCAGCATTGCGAATAAGCGGCAGTTTTTCCTGTTGGAGCTGCGGAATGAAACTTGCCAGCGTCATAACCCGCAAAACTTCCGGCACCTTCGATAGGCGTCCGGCGATAACGTCGGCATCGCTGAGCGAAGGCGCCAGCACCTCTACCGCATTCGTATTGGTGGCCGGGTCATGGCTGAGTTCGAGGTAGGTCGCGACCGATTCGGATTTTGGGTCGCGCAAATTGATCGGGTTGAAGTCGAAACGCAGCCAATAGAGCAGCGGCAGGCCCGCAATCACTACGATAGCGGTGCCGGCGATGATCGGAATGCGCCGCCGCTCAAGGAATCGGTCGACCGGCGCCAGCGAAGAAAACCCGAGCTGGTCCGGCTCGCCCGGCGGATTGAATAGGCGAATCAGTGCCGGCAGGACGGTGATGCTGGTTGCGAAAGCGATCAGCATGCCGAAACCGGCGATAAGGCCTAATTCGGACACGCCGCGGTAATCGGTGGGCAGGAACGACAGGAAGCCGGCCGCTGTCGCCCCGGCGGCTAGCGTCAGCGGTGCGCCGACATACTTGCCGGCCTGCAACACCGCGGCCCTGAGATCGTCGAGTTCATGGCGCTCCGCGCGGTAGCGCACGCTATATTGGATGCCGAAATCGACGCCAATGCCGACGAACAGTACGGCAAAATAGACCGAAATCAGGTTCAGCGTTCCGACCATCAGCAGGCCAAGCCCCGCGGTCAGAGCGAGCCCGATAAACAAGTTGATGAACACCGCTACGATGAGCCGCGCCGAGCGTAGCGCGAGCCATAGGATGACCAGCACGATCACGACGGTGATCAGGCCGTTGCGCACGGCGCCTTCCTTGATGGTGGCGAATTCCTCGTCCGCCATCGCCACCGGTCCGGTGAGCCGGACGTCGGCTCCGAATTTCGGGGCGATCCCGGCGGCTGCCTGCCGAATCGCCTCGGTGGCAACGTGGCCGGCCTCTATCGCGCTGTAGTCGAGCACCGGGCTCACTTCGATGAAGCCGCGCAGCTCGCTCGGCTCCGCCGGATGACCCTCGATGAGAACGCGCCAAGAGAAGCTCGCCGGCTGTCCGCTGATCACCTTCTCCAGGGTGTCGGACGCCATGTTGAAGACGCGCGTGAAGTCATCGAGCTTGAGGCGACCGGACTGGATGCCGAGCAAGCTGTCCTCGAGCCCGGCGATGAGGCCGCGCAAGCTAGGATCCGTCGCCATATCGTGGATGAGCGGTTCGGCCTGGATCATCAGCGCAGTATTGCGCTTGAGGTCTTCGGTCGATTGAAACAGCAGGCCGTTGGTGGCGAAAAACTCGCCGCCGCCGAGCTGCGTCACCGACTGGAACCGCTTCTTGTTCTTCGTAAGTTCCTGCGTGAGCGCCGCAGTGGCCTCGCTCGCCAGTTCCGGCGTCGTCGCCTCGACGACGACGAAGATCCGCTTGAAGCGATGAAACGCCTGCTCGAAGGCAAGCTCTCGCTTGCGCCAGGCGATATCGTTCGACAGCAACGTGCTGACGTCCGAGTTGATGGCGAAATGCCGCGCGGCATAGACTCCCGACGTCCCCGCCAGCACTAATCCGACAACGACCACCTGCCACGCATAACGCGTGCAGAAATCGATGATGCGAACAATGAGGGATGTGAGCATGCAGTGGGGATCATCCAATCGCCCGATCGGACTTTTTTGGAAGTGCGGCGGCTTCGCACCGTTCAATTGCAGCACGAGGCCGGAGATCAGACGCGAACAGGCCGGTGCCTATCCGGCAGCGGCTGTTATCTTCGGCTGGGCGTGTTTAGCTCCGGAAGGGTCGGCCCCAGCCTCGAACTCGGCCGCTTGAATATCGTTCAGCATCTTGTCGACGTGGTGGGAAAAGACGTACTGCGCCGGCCGTTGCTGCGTGAGTGAGATTTCCGGCGCCATAGGTCCTGCGATGCGCACGCCGCGCAACGCAGTCCACAGAGCACTCAACGGATTGCTGAGGGAGGCATGCGCGGCGGTCGGTTCGTAGCCGCAATGGGCCATGCAGTTGGCGCATTTCTCATACCGTCCGGTTCCGTAAGAATCCCAGTCGGTAGTCTCCATCAATTCCTTGAAGGTCTTGGCGTAGCCTTCGCCGAGCAGATAGCAGGGCTTCTGCCAGCCAAACAGGTTACGGGTCGGCATCCCCCATGGCGTGCAGTGGTATTCCCGGTTGCCGGCGAGGAAATCCAGGAACAGGCTCGAATGCATCAGGTCCCACTTCTTGCCCTTGCCCATAGCGAACACGCGGCGGAACAGTTCCTTGGTCTTGCGGCGGTTGAGGAAATGATCCTGGTCAGGCGCGCGTTCGTAGGCATAGCCGGGCGAGATCGACACGCCGACGCCGAGCTGCTTCGCCTGATCGAGAAATGCGGCGATGTCCTCGGCGGCGTGCCCATCGAAGATCGTTGCGTTGACGTTGACGGTGAAGCCCTTGGCCTTTGCGGCCTTGATCGCCCTTACCGCAATGTCAAACACGCCCTTTTGCGACACCGACTTGTCGTGATGCTCTTTCAGCCCGTCGAGATGAACGGAAAAGAACAAATACGGCGAGGGCTCGAACAGATGCAATTTTTTCTCGAGCAACAACGCATTGGTGCAGAGCGAGACAAACTTCTTACGGGCGACTATGCCTTTGACGATTTCGCCGATCTCGCGATGGATCAGCGGCTCGCCGCCGGGTATCGCCACCATCGGTGCGCCGCATTCATCGACCGCGTCGAGGCAATCCTTGACCGACAGGCGCTGGTTGAGGATCGGATCCGGATAATCGATCTTGCCGCAACCGGCGCAAGCCAGGTTGCAACGGAACAACGGCTCCAGCATCAAAACGAGCGGATAGCGCTTGCGCCCCATGATCCTCTGCTTGAGGAGGTAGGCCGAGATGCGAATTTCCTTGAAATAGGGAATTGTCATAATTCGTCGGTTCTCGTTCGAATTGTCACGCACCGCGCAACATGTGGAAAGGAATACCGTCAGACGGTCGCCAGTTCTGCGGGCAGCCGGAACTCGATCGTCTCCTCCCGGCCAGCTAAGACGGAAACTTCGACCGGACCAAGGCGGGCGAGCGCGTCGATGACGCCCTCGACCAGAACCTCCGGCGCCGAGGCGCCCGCGGTGAGGCCCACGGTCCGCACGTCCTGCACCCACTCCGGCTGTAGTTCGCTGCTGTCGGCAATGAGATAGCTCGGGATACCCGTTTCCAACCCGATCTCGCGCAGGCGATTGGAATTCGAGCTGTTTTTCGCACCGACCACCAGAATGACGTCGACCTGCCGGCTCAGCTCGCGCACCGCAGCCTGGCGGTTCTGCGTGGCGTAACAGATATCCCGCATTTCGGGACCGACGATATCGCTGAAGCGCCGCTCGAGCTTTGCAATAATTCCCCGGGTGTCGTCCACGCTCAAAGTGGTCTGGGTAATATAGGCGACCGGGGCATCGGCCGGGATTTCGAGCGCCTCAACGTCTTCCTCGGTCTGCACCAGCACCACGGGACCGGAAATTTGTCCTATCGTGCCCACGACCTCAGGGTGGCCGGCGTGGCCGATCAGAATGAGGGTGCGCCCTTGCGCGACATAGCGCTTGCCTTGGTTGTGGACCTTGGTGACCAGCGGACAGGTGGCGTTGAGCACGGGAAGGCCGCGTCCCGCCGCCTCCTCCTCGACGCTGCGCGCGACGCCGTGCGCGCTGAAGATGGTTACCGCGTTTTCCGGTATCTCGGAGAGCGTCTCGACAAAATGGGCACCCTTGGCCTTGAGGCTGTCGACCACGTGTTTGTTGTGCACGATTTCATGGCGCACATAGACGGGCGCACCGTACTTTTGCAGCGCGCGTTCGACAATCTCGATCGCCCGCACCACGCCCGCGCAAAAGCCGCGCGGCTGCGCCAGGATAATCCGCAAAGGCACTTTCTGGCTCATCCGTCTCTCCGGCAAATCCGATCGGTCATGCGAGGCCGAGCTTGAGCGATTCGGCGCCGACGTCTCGGCCGAGCGCCTCGAAGGCCTTGGCGACGATGCCGCGGGCGTCGAGCCCGGCCTTGGCGTACATGGCGGCCGGCGTGTCCTGGTCGATGAAGATGTCCGGCAGGATCATGGCAGCGCACTTTGAGCCCGGCGTCGAGCACGCCATGCTCGGCCAGCGTCTGCAAGACATGCGAGCCGAAGCCGCCAATGGCGCCCTCCTCGATCGTCACCAGCACCTCGTGCTCGCGCGCCAGGCGCAGCAGCAGGTCGGTGTCGAGCGGCTTGGCAAAGCGCGCATCGGCCACCGTGGTGGAGAGGCCGAGCGCGGCCAGCTCGTCGGCAGCTTTCAGGCATTCGCCCAGCCGCGCCCCATAGGACAACAGCGCTACCTTGTGGCCTTCCCTGAAGATGCGGCCCTTGCCGATCTCCAAGGGTTTGCCTTCCTCCGGCAGCGGCACGCCGCGGCCCTCCCCGCGCGGATAGCGCAAGGCTGAGGGCCGGTCGTCGATAGCCACTTGCGTCGCCACCATGTGCACCAGTTCGGCCTCGTCGGAAGCCGCCATCAGCACGAAGCCGGGCAGGCAGCCGAGATAGGCCACGTCAAAGGCCCCGGCATGGGTCGGCCCGTCGGCGCCCACAAGGCCCGCGCGGTCGAGCGCAAAGCGCACCGGCAGCCGCTGGATCGCGATGTCGTGCACCACCTGGTCATAGGCGCGCTGCAGGAAGGTCGAATAGATCGCCGCAAACGGCTTGAAGCCTTCGCTCGCCAGTCCCCCGGCAAAGGTCACCGCATGCTGCTCGGCAATGCCGACGTCGAAGGTGCGCTTGGGGAACTCCTTCTCGAACAGATCCACTCCCGTCCCCGACGGCATCGCCGCGGTGATGGCGACGATCCGGTCGTCCTTGCGCGCCTCCTTGATCAGGCTCTCGCCGAATACCTTGGTGTATTGCGGCGGGCCGCCCTTCGATTTGGCCTGCACCCCGGTCACCACGTCGAACTTGACCACCCCGTGATACTTGTCGGCCGAGGTCTCGGCCGGCGCATAGCCCTTGCCCTTCTGCGTCACCACATGCACCAGGATCGGCCCGATCTCGGCGTCGCGCACATTGCGCAGTACGGGCAGCAAATGATCGAGATTGTGCCCGTCGATCGGCCCGACATAGTAGAAGCCCAGCTCCTCGAACAGCGTGCCGCCGGTCACATAGGTGCGCGCGTGCTCGACCGCCCGCGTAATCGCCCGGTCGAGCGCCTTGGGCAGATGCCGGGTCAGTTGTTTGCCGACGTCGCGCAGCTTCAGATACATGTGGCCGGAGCCGAGCCGCGCGAGATAGGCCGACATGGCGCCGACCGGCGGCGCAATCGACATGTCGTTGTCGTTGAGGATCACGATCAGCCGTTCGTTGCGCGCGCCGGCATTGTTCATCGCCTCGTAAGCCATGCCCGCCGACATGGCGCCATCGCCGATCACGGCGATGACGTTGTTCTTCTTGCCGGCCAAATCGCGCGCCACCGCCATGCCGAGCCCGGCCGAGATCGAGGTCGAGGAATGCGCCGCCCCGAACGGGTCGTATTCGCTCTCCGCCCGCTTGGTGAAGCCGGACAATCCGCCGCCCTGCCTTAAGGTGCGGATACGGTCGCGCCGCCCGGTCAGGATCTTGTGCGGATAGGCCTGATGCCCGACGTCCCAGATCAGCCGGTCGACCGGCGTGTCGAACACGGAATGCAGCGCCACCGTCAGTTCGACCACGCCCAGGCCCGCCCCGAGATGTCCGCCGGTGGAGGCCACCGCGCTGATCGTCTCGTGGCGCAACTCGTCCGCCAGTTCGCGCAGCTGTTCCGCCGACAGGTTCTTCAGGTCGCGCGGCTCTTTAATCGAATCTAACATTTCGCTTCCAGTCTGCTTGGTGAGGGGCAATTTAGCTCATGAATCCCGAGAACTAGCTAGTTATATGAGCAAAAATATAAGGCAAGAATTATACCAAATCCATATTTCGGTCTCCCCGTAGGTCTTGCATATCCGCGATATAAATCACCGATTTCCTAGAGCCAATCAAATCACTTAGCGGCCATTTAATGGCATGACGCGCTAGGAACCCAGGTATCCGGCGTCGCGAAACCAGCGCACGGCGTCGTCAATTCCTTCCGTATAAAGCCTTGAGCGATAGCCAAGTTCCCGTTCGGCTTTGGTTGACGCGAAGAACATACGGTATTTCGCCATATGAACTCCGTCCAGAGTTGCAAAGGGCTCGCGTCCTGTGACGCTGGCCACGGCTTCGGCGACAAAAGCAACCGGGATGACAGCACGCCACGGAAGTCGGACCCGCGCCGCGCGGCGACCGACCAAGCCGGCAATATCGCGCAACATCTGCGAGAACAAGACATCCTGCCCACCAAGAATGTAGCGCTCGCCGATCTTCCCGTGACGCAAGGCCGCGAGATGGCCGCCGGCCACGTCGTCGACATGCACGAGGTTAAGCCCGGTGTCGATGAATGCCGGAATGCGGCCCTTAGCGGCTTCGATGATGATCCTCCCGGTCGGCGTGGGCCTCACATCGCGCGGCCCAATTGGCGTCGAAGGATTGACGATGACGGCGGGAAGACCACGCTCCTTTACCATGGCCTCGACCAGCCGTTCGGCCGCGATTTTGCTGCGCTTGTAAGCGCCGATACCCTGATCCTCACGCAGCGGCACGGACTCGTCCGCGGCCATTCCATCCGATCGCAAGGCGATGGTCGCCACGCTGCTGGTGTAGACGACGCGCTCGACGCCCGCCGCTATCGCCGCCTCCATGAGGTTGCGGGTCCCTTCGACGTTAGAGCTAAAGATCTCGCTGGGTTCGCGCGCCCACAGGCGGTAATCGGCAGCCACGTGAAAAACGTAGCGCATGCCGGCCATCGCGCGCTCGACCGATTTCCGATCGCGTAGATCGCCCTCGAAAAAATCCAAGTTTAGCCCGACGAGGTGCGCGCGGGGACTTGTGCCACGAATCAGCGCCCGCACCGAAAAGCCGGCCTCGACGAGTTTACGGGCGACAGCCGAGCCGACGAACCCGCTCGCTCCGGTGACAAGAATCTTTTCCTTATTGCTCATGCGGACTGCCGCGGCCGACCTGCTACGGCCGGTCGTCTATTCGAGTTACGGGCAAAGGGGAAGCTCCATCCAACAGCAGGATACCATTCGGCGTCCGCGCCCTTTCGATTTGTCGTGTCACCGGCTCCGGCCGGACCGGTTAGATTCGGGGCATCGCTGCCCTGTGTAAATCAACCAAATGCGTTTTTGCCGCGGCATGAAATTTGCTTTATGGAGAGGAGGCTTGGGGGACTTCAATGGGGCGAATCAGCACGAACGAGTCATGGGCTTCCCAGTTGCAGGGGGCGCTAACGACGCCTTGCCCCATTCCACCAGGCAGCGGTGGCATTACAGGCCTTGCCGAACCGGTCTGTCTGGACGTCGAGTGCGCTCCGCCGGACCGCTTTGTTATCGCCCTCGTAGGATTAGCTTTCGAAGCCCGCATTGCCTCCGGGCCGGGCGTGGTCGTGATCTGCCGAAATACGGAACGCGAGGTTGCCTCGTCGCTTGACCGCGCCCTCAAAAGAGGTTGCCGCAGCATTATCAGTTTCGGGGTGGCGGGCGGGCTCGCTCCGCATTTGCGTTCGGGAAACTGGGTCGTAGCGTCGTCGATTGTCGATGCGCAGCAGATTCGACCAACCGATCGTGCCTGGTCGGAAAAGATCCTGGAGATGATCCCAGGCGCCGAACATAAGCCGATCACCGGCGTCGACTACGCCGTCGCCGCCCCCGATGCCAAACGGCGCATGCATGCCGAGACCGGTGCGGCGACCGTCGATATGGAGTCGCATCTTGTGGCCAGGCTCGCATCGGCCCACGGCTTGAGTTTTGCGGCGGTCCGCGTCGTCATCGATCCGGCGCATCGCGCTGTGCCGGAAGCGGCACTGGCCGGCATGCGCCCCGACGGCGGCACCAGCATTACCGCGGTCATGCGCGAACTGATCGCCGGGCCCACCCAATTGTCCGGCCTGCTTCGCCTTGCCTATGACGGTTACGCGGCGCGCCGCGCCCTGCTCCGCGCCCGCCGGTTGCTCGGGCCAAATTTCGGCCTGCTCGGGCTCGGCGAGGTCTGATCCGGGCGGAAATAGCCTCTTTCGGAACCCTTCGCGCTCATTCGCTTTGACGGCGTTGACGCGCCGCCGAAGGATGGCGATATAGTCCCCATGCGGGCGGGAAGCGGCCCGCACGAAAGAGCTTTTCATGGGCGCTGCGACACAAGAACGTCATAAATCGGTCGCCGTGAACGTCGGCGGCGTGGCGGTGGGCGGCGGGGCGCCCATTGTCGTGCAGTCGATGACCAACACCGACACCGCCGACGTCGAGGGCACCGCGCGCCAGGTGGCGGCGCTCGCCCGCGCGGGCTCGGAACTCGTGCGCGTTACCGTCGACCGCGACGAGGCGGCAGCGGCGGTGCCGCGCATCAAGGAGCGGCTCGCCAAAATGGGCGTCAATGTGCCCATCGTCGGCGACTTCCATTACATCGGGCACAAGCTGCTCGCCGATCATCCGGGCTGCGCCGAAACGCTCGACAAATACCGCATCAATCCGGGCAATGTCGGATTCAAGGACAAGAAGGACCGCCAGTTCTCCGCCATCATCGAAATGGCGATCAAGCACAACAAGCCGGTGCGCATCGGCGCCAATTGGGGTTCGCTCGATCAGGAATTGCTGACGCGGCTGATGGACGAGAACTCGAAATCAAAAAATCCGCGCGATGCGCGCGAAGTTACGCACGAAGCCATGGTGCAATCGGCTCTTTTGTCGGCGGCGCGCGCCGAGGAAATCGGCCTGCCGAAGAACCGCATCATCCTGTCGGCAAAAGTTTCGGCGGTGCAGGACCTGATCGCGGTCTATCGCGAACTGGCGCGTCGCTCCGATTACGCGCTGCATCTCGGCTTGACCGAAGCCGGCATGGGCTCGAAGGGCATCGTCGCGTCGAGCGCCGCCATGGGTGTGCTGCTGCAACAGGGCATCGGCGACACCATCCGCATCTCGCTCACGCCGGAGCCAAACGGCGACCGCACGCTCGAGGTGCAGGTGGCGCAGGAGCTGCTGCAGACCATGGGGCTGCGGACGTTCGTTCCGCTAGTCGCCGCCTGCCCCGGCTGCGGCCGCACGACATCCACCACGTTCCAGGAACTCGCCTCCGACATTCAGGGCTTCATCCGCGACTCGATGCCGGGCTGGAAGACGCGCTATCCGGGCGTGGAAACGCTCACCGTCGCGGTGATGGGCTGCATCGTCAACGGCCCGGGCGAGAGTAAACACGCCGACATCGGCATCTCGCTGCCCGGCACCGGCGAGCAGCCGACCGCGCCGGTGTTCATCGACGGCAAGAAGGCGGCCACGCTGCGCGGGGCAACGCTCACGACCGATTTCAAGAAAATGGTCACGGACTACATCGAACGGCGTTTCGGCCATGCGGGGCGGAGCGCGGACGGCGGCAAAGTTCTCCACCTAGATGATATCGCACCAGTGCAGTAGTCTCACTTCGACTGCTGCAAAAAGTCCTTCAGATCGCCGCCGAGGGGGCTGAAAAGCCCGGATTTTATGAGTTCGCCTCCGCAAAATTCAACTTTGCCCTTTTCGGCTAAAAACAAACTTTCTCGAGCAATCGATCCTGCCGTCCGTTTTAAGCAGTCCCTTGACCAGGTCGCAGCAGACACCGAGAGCTTGCTTGACCGGTTGCTGGCGCCCAAACCGGTCTCCGGCGAGCTGGCGCGCCCGGTCCGCCTCCTGGGCGCCATGCGTTATGCCAGCCTCGGGGGCGGCAAGCGGGTGCGCCCTTTTTTGGTGGTCGAAACCGCGAAATTATTCGGGGTGCCGCGACGCCAGGCCCTGATGGTTGCCGCCGCGCTAGAGTGCGTGCACTGCTATTCGCTCGTTCACGACGACCTTCCGGCGATGGACGATGACGCATTGCGCCGCGGCAGGCCCACCGTTCATAAGGCTTTCGATGAAGCAACCGCGATCCTAGCAGGCGATGGCCTTTTGACCTTTGCTTTCGATATCCTCTCGCGCCCGCAAACTCACGCCAAGCCGGACATCAGAATTCAACTCATTTCCGCGCTGGCGCACGCCGCCGGCGTCGGCGGAATGGCCGGCGGACAAATGCTCGATCTTGCGGCCGAAGGCCGATTTACAAATGGCCGGGGGCGGCCACTTGATTTCGACGATGTAAAAACGCTGCAATCAATGAAAACCGGAGCGCTCCTGAAGTTTGCCTGCGCGAGTGGAGCCATACTCGGCGAGGCCCCCCGAAAAGCGCGTGCGGCGCTCGAACGTTATGGTTCGGCGGTCGGCGAAGCATTTCAAGTCGCCGATGACTTGCTTGATATCGAAGGCGATGCCGCCACTGTCGGCAAAGCGACGGGAAAAGATGCAGCCGCCCACAAGGCGACATTCCTCAGCCTGCTCGGGGTCGATGGGGCACGCAAACGGCTCAAGACACTTATCGCCGAGGCTGAGAAGGCGATCGCGTCGTTTGGCAAAGACGGCGCGATATTGCAGGCGGCGGCACATTTCATCGCCAACCGCCGCAGTTGAATGCTCGCCCTGCGTAGCGCATGGCGGGACGCGCACGGCCACTATACTTAGGCCCATGCTCATGCGATTGTTGCACTGTGCGAATGGCGATCGTACGCGCCCGCTGCGTATATCATTCCGGTACGGTTCCAATTGAAATTTCTGTGGAGTGCATCTGTGACAAGCCCTCCGACGCCGGAACCCGACCTGACGGAATCGCCGCGTGCGATCGTGCCCCGAAATCTGGCGCTTGGAATCGAGCGCATTGGGTTCATCCCGCTGTCTCACCGGCTCATCTCGGTCATCGTCTTTGTCGCCCTTTGCGCCGCGGCCACCGTCGGATTTTTGCGCCTGAAGGTCGATGACTCGCTCAGTCAGTTGTTCCGCTCCAATACGGCGGAATACAAAACCTATGAAGACGTCACACGCAATTTTCCCTCCACGGAATTCGACGTTCTGATCGTGGTTGAAGGGGCCACGCTGCTCGATCGACCCTCGCTGCAAAAGCTGCGTGATCTTGTGATCGACCTGCAACTCATCGACGGCACGCGCGGCGTCATCTCTTTATTTTCGGCACGGCAGCCGCCCGAGAACGGGCTGATACCGCCCCCCCTCTTCCCCAATCCCTTGCCGACGGGCGCCGAATACCAGGATCTTATCAAGCGGGTGACGTCGAACGAAATCATTCGCGGCAAATTGCTGTCGCCCGACGGCAAACTTGCATTGATCGTGCTGGCCCTCGATCCGTCTGCCGCCCGCGATAAGCTTTCCGCCGTCATCCAGGACATCCGCGATTCGGTTAACGAGCATCTCGAAGGGACCGGGTTGACCGGCGAGTTGTCCGGTGTTCCGGTGATGCAGCTCGAGACCCGCAATGCGATCGAGCGCGACCGACTGGTCTATAATGCGCTTGGATTTATCGCCGGCTGCCTGATTGCGGCGCTGTTCTTCCGCCGCGTGGCATTTATGATCATCGCCGCAGCGCCGCCGCTTGCCGCCATTCTGCTAGCGCTCGGCTCGCTCGGCTGGCTCGATTTTCGCCTGAACATCTTCCTGAACGTGATGACGCCGCTCATCATGGTCATCAGCTTTTCCGATAGCATGCAACTTACCTTTGCGGCGCGTGACCGTTTGATCGCCGGCGACGACAAGTTTACCGCCTTTCGCAATGCTCTGCTCATTGCCGGACCGGCTTGCGTGCTCACGCATGCCACCGCGGGTATTTCTTTCATCGCGCTGCAGTTCTCGAAGTCCGACCTGATCCGGACTTTCGGCGAAGCCGGGCTTATTGCCTCGCTCATTGCCATGGTGGCGGTGGTGACGATGGTGCCGTTGCTGGGGGTTTTGCTCATACGCAATGAGGCGGAGTTTGCATCGAGCGTGCGGGGCATGGACAAGGCGCTCGACGTTTTGCGCCGGTTTTGCGGTTGGATCGCCGTTCGCATGGTCACCCATCCGGGCCTTTACACGTTGGCGGGCCTGCTCGTGGTCATCGCGCTTTCGCTCGGATACGCGCAGCTGCAGCCGCACTACCGGCTCGCCGATCAGGTGCCCGACCGGGAGCAGGCCGTTGCGGCCAGCCAGCGTCTCGACGTGAAACTGACCGGCGCCAATCCGGTCGACGTGTTGATCGAGTTTCCAAAAGGACGGTCGCTCTACGACCCCGAGACGCTCGCCGTCATCGCCGATGTGCATTCGACACTCGAGCATCAGGCAGGCGTCGGCAACGTCTGGTCGGTCGAGACGCTGCGGCGTTGGCTGGCCGAAAAAGCCGGCAAAACGGACGTCGCCACCCTCAAGGAATACGTCGACCTACTGCCGCCCTATCTGACGCGGCGCTTCATCTCCGCCAAGCAGGACGCCGTCATCGTCAATGGACGCGTTCCCGACGCCGACGCCAGCAAGCTGCTACCCATTGTCGATGCGCTCGACAAGAAGCTAAGCGCCCTCAGCGCTAAATATCCTGGCTATACGATCGCGGTCACCGGCCTGTCCGTGATCGCCGCGCGCAACAGCGCGATCATGATCGACAAGCTGAGCCGCGGACTGACCGTGGAGATTATTTTCGTCGCGGCATTTATTGGGCTGGCATTCCGATCTTTCATTATCATGCTGACCAGTATCTTGCCGGGACTTTTTCCGATTGTTCTGGCGGGCACCCTGCTGTGGTTGACTGGCCTCGGGTTGCAGTTTGCGAGCGTCATAGCCCTGACGGTCTCGTTCGGCCTGGGCTTGAGCGCGACCATTCATTTCCTCAACCGATTGCAGATCGAGGATACCGAGGCGGATCCCGCCGTGGGGGTCGAGCGCGCGACCATTCTGGTCGGACCTCCGTTGATCCTGACATCGGCCGTGCTGGCGTGCGGGCTGGCAATGACGGTCTTTTCCAGCCTCCCCTCGCTCCGCTTGTTCGGATGGCTGAGCGCGTTTGCGATGATTTCGGCGTTGATTGCCGATTTGCTCATTTTGCGGCCAACGGCCACGTTCCTCAGCAAGATCGCGCGCCATATCGCCATGCGGCGATCGAGCCGGTCGCCGGCCGGCTGAATAGGCTTATGCGAGCGAAGCGCTGGCGGCCTAACGGTGACGCCGCAGGGCGATTGTCGCGCCCTTGATGCTGGCATTCGGATCGACGGCTCTAATCAAAACCGATTGGCGGCTGCCGTGCGTAGCCAGGCTCAAGTTGGCGGTGAAAGCCAGGCTCTCGGCGCGGACGTGGATATGATCGCCTTCGGCCGTGCCGGAGATTGTCCCGGCTATCCCGTGAGTGGATTCGCTCCACGTCCCGCTGACGGCACGGCCGGATAAAACCGCACTGCTATAGAGATTGAAATTGAAACTGTCGCTGGCGCAGCGAATGTTGATCTGGAGATTGCGCCGTGCCGCCAGCACGTCGTATCCCGCCCGGCATCTTATTGGCTCGCGGGCGCCATTCGACAGGTCGATCGTGCCGGACCCGGCCCATTGGCCCGCCAATCGCTCGAAAGGTCCCACGCCGCGCTGCGCATGACCGCTGCCGTGGCTGGAAAGCAAAATCGCAAGGACGAAGATCATGCCGCGCGTCAAATGGGCCACCGACGGTGACCGTCTTGGCATAATCGAACGCCGGGCCCGTGCAACACCGGCACGAGCGAATTGCTGATTGAACCGTTTCATGTCTGGCACCCCCATCGCAGGATAGCGATGTTCCCCCGTCTTCGCTTCGCTCTCGTCATCTTCGTAATTTCAAGCAAAATGTCATGACCAATCGACGACTACGATTTGGAATGTGACCGCCAAATCCGAGAGCACTTTAGCCTATTCTGTTGCAACTTCATCGCCATCACGTCCGCCGCGACCCGGCCCGCGAACATCGTGGCGACGATACCCCCGTCCCCATATTCTCTTTAATTATCAATGAGTTTTGGTGGGCGCACC
>CAVRUP010000025.1:0-144473 GCA_963724335.1 uncultured Alphaproteobacteria bacterium
AGCATGGCGATGGCCAGCATGGTGATCAACACCTGCGCGGCGTACAGCTCGAGCGCGCGGCCGAACAGGCGCAGCATCACGTCGCGCGTCGGCATAGTGCGGCCGCCGCCGTCCGCCATCAGCCGCATCGACCAGCCGGCGAGGAACACGAACAGATCGGCGGGGTCGGTGCCGCGACGGAAAAATTGACCAGCGTGTAATGCGAATAGAACAGGCCGGGAATGTGGTCGATGAAAATGGTGATCAGCGCAAAGCCGCGCCAGAAATCGACCGCATTGGGTTCGCGTTTCATGCTCGGTCCCGGCTCGCAGCGCCCGCGCGCCACTGTGCCGGGTGCCGGCGCGCGCGGTCAAGCAGCCTCAGGCCGCGGGCCGCCGGCCGATGAAGTTGACCGCCCGCATGGTCATCACCGTCTCGCCGGCCTGATTGAAAACCTCGGTCATGGAGGTGACGACGCCGCGGTCGGGTTTCGACTTCGAGGCGGCCGCCTTGAGCACGCTGACGCGCACGTTCAGCCGGTCGCCCGCGCGCACCGGCTTGAGCCAACGCACTTCGTCGAGCCCGGGCGAGGCAAGGCTCGCCACATGCGTCGTATAATGCTGGACGTAAAGGCGCATGGTGAGCGCGGCGGTGAGCCAGCCGCTGGCGATGAGGCCGCCGAAAGGGCCGTTCTTGGCCGCTTGCGGATCGGTGTGGATCGACTGCGGATCGAAGCGCTTGGCGAAGGCGAGCATCTCGCCTTGGTCGACGGCGATGCTGCCGAGTTCGTGCACGTCGCCTTCGATATAATCCTCGAAGTAGCGGTCATCGATGGCGTGGACGAAGGGCATACGGGATCACAAGCCGGTGGCCAAGCGCGCCATCGCCACGATGATGGCCACCTGCATCACGCCCTGCACGGCTACAACGCGCACATAAGTGCGCATCCAGCGTCCGAGCTTGGCGGGATCGGGCGCCACTTTCTGGATCTCGAAATAGAGCTTGAGATTCATCGGCAACAGATAACCCAGCCCCTGGACGGCGAGCACGCTGACGATTAAGAGCGCGGCGATTACCCACCAGAATTGCGGATAGCCGAGGTCGAGAAGGCCCATGCGGGCGGCGAGGAACCAGCCGGAGGTGGAGGTGATGGCCGACAACATCAAAATCAGCGTGCGCGGAATAATGCCGGCGATCATGGCGCGGCGGGTGTCGAGGCTCACTTTGCGCAGCACCGGGCCGACAACAAAGCCCATGAACAGGTCGATGCCGGTCCACAGGGCGCCCGACATCACGTGGACGAAATCGAGCAGCCAGAGGCTGGAACCGAGGATGGCGACGAGCATCGCCGCCAGCGCGACGGCGGCGGCGGCGATATAGCCGACGCGCAAAAGTGCCATGACGCGCGCGGTGGTCGCGGCATTGATGGTGTCGGCCAAGCGAAGCGTTCCCGTCATCGAACGGAAGCGACGCTAACGGCAGCTACCGGCGATGCCAAGACCCGCGCGGGTCAGGCAACGCGGCTTAGCGCAGCTCGGCGGATTCGGCGGCCTGCTGCGGGATGGCGTAGGCGGCAGGCGCGAGATCTCGGCGTGCGCAGCTGATTGAACACGAAGACGCGGATCGCGGAGGACAGATTGTTGCCTTGGCGGCCAATGTCAATTCGACGCACCAGCGCCGACAACTTGGTGTTCTGGACGCTGGCGATTTCGCGCAGACCTTCCCAAAACTCCTTTTCGAGCGACACGCTGGTTTTCTGCCCGTTGCGGACGATCGAGCGTTTGATGTTGGCGGAATTCATGGTCTCTCCACAAGCTGTTCGCGGCGGACGAGGACCGGCGGTCCTCACTACGCGGACACCATCGCCACTTTTCCAAATCCGGCATTGAGGGAGATCAAAATCGTATGCGGCGCAATGAGTTCCCGCGCGGCAGCAAAACGCCGCATATCCGGCGGAGAGGCCGGTGTATCCGGTTAGTGATTGTTTTTAATGAGCAATTTACGAGCGTGCGGCGCGGGCGCTGGCTAGCTTGCGCTACTCAACAGGCCCGCGGGAGCAGCCATGAATTTTGCCATCGGATTCATTCTCATCGCGGTCACCGTCGCGATGGTCATGGTGGCGCGACCGGCCGATGGCGAATCGGCGCCGTTTCTCAAGGTCTGGTTCGTCGGCCAAGCCTACGCGCTCGCCGCCATGGTGACAGCGTGGTGGGCGTCGCCACGGCGATTATCAACTGGCCATTCTGAACGGTTATTCTTTGCCGGCGGCCGGCCGCGGTTTGTCTTCGTAGATCACCGTTTCGCAGGTCAGGCACTCAAACGTGTCGAAATCGGCGAGATCCTCGCGCGAGCGGCTTGCCTGCATGGCGATGCCGCAAACGGGGCAAGGACGCAGCTCGCGCGGGCGGGCTTGCGGTCAAATTTCCACTCCGGGTCAGGTGGATAGGCGGGGAAACCTTCCCCGAATACCGCCACGCAATAATTGATCTAGATCAATTTTTTGGCCGCGGCGCCGGCGCCGCCGACGTCGCCCGCTCGGCGCGGAGCGCCGCGTGAAATGATTTAGGTCAATGCGCCGCTCGCCTGCGCCGACAAAATGATTGAATGTGGGAAAGCGTTTCCAGCGCGCCGTTCTACTGGGATATCGAGCTTGCCGTCATCGATAGCGATGGCGCGCACGCGCTCGTATTCCCGTGCCGCCGCATCCTCAACGGCTGGATGAAGGTCGAGACCAAGGAGCGGCTCGACGTGCGGCCGACGCATTGGCGCGAATGGCAAGACGGACACGCTCAAGCTGCGGCGACGAAGCAGAGTTCCGCCTGACGATTTCCGCAAGGTTTACGGTTATTTTTGCGGTTTCATTGGGCGCCGCCGCGCCCTCGTTCTCGGTTGCCTAGCGCTTATAGACGATGCCGCTAACGCCCGGTTCGACGGCGCCGGCGCGGCCGCCGAACTGATAAAGGCCGACCGAGATCAATGCCATGACGGTGATCGCCAGGCCAAGCCGTACCCACTGGTCCACGATTTACGCCCCCCGCTTCATGTGATCGGCGCACAAATTATTTGCGCGCGGCTACGGCCGCGATCGCAGACCGCAAACGCGGTGAACGCGTAACGTTAAAGCTGGGCCGCTTTGCGGCACTACAGCGACGGCTTTACGGCAGGGGGTGGGGTTAAGGACGGATTTTTTTGAAGGCCTCGCACAGGCAATACTCGACCTGCGTGTCGCCTTGGCGGTTCTGCAGGGAAATTTTCGAGCGGCGCCCTTGCCGGCGCAGCGAAAGCGCTTCGGCGGTGGCGACGCGCAAGGCCATGCCGTTCGACAAATAGGGGCCGTGACTATCCGCGCCGCACTGGACGATCCAGCTGTCGGCCAACGGGATGACGGTGCAGGCGGTGCAGAGCATTTTTGTTTTTCGTGTACCGGTCCACCGGACGGCATCCGCCGCCGGGACGGCGACTCGCGGCGAGGCAATGCAGGAAGTCTATCACATTCACATTTAGGAATGGTATAATTATACGCCGCGCGGTTCATAAGCGGGTGCAGGGCCAATAGCGGTTTGATTCAAATGCGAATGAACGAGGCCGCCAACGGGTGCGGCCGCGTAGGCCGTTCTGTGCTAATTTAGCGGCGTGCCAATCAACACTTGCCAATTAAGACTTGGGGGAACGTCGCATGGTTGCGATGACTGGTGCCTGCCTTTGCGGGAAAATTCGTTACAGCGCCGATGCGGAGCCACTGTTCGTGGGGCTTTGCCATTGCCATGACTGCCAGAAGTTCACCGGAAGTCCCTTCGCTGCGGTGATTGCCGTGCCGAAGTCGGCGGTTAAGATCACGGACGGTCTGAAGGGCTTCAGCAAGTTGGGCGACAGCGGCAAGCCCATCGAGCGGCGGTTCTGCTCCTGAATGCGGGTCCTCGGTCATCGACGAGGCGGCAGCTATGCCGGGCATTCTGATGATTGCCGGCGGCACCCTTGACGATCCGAGCTGGTGAAACCGAAGGCACAGATTTACTGCGCCAGCGCGCAGCCGTGGGTACGGCTCGGCGGAGAAATGAAACGCTTCGATAAGGCGCCGGGCTAAGACGCGCGGTCGAAAAAGGGCCACTGCCATCCGGAGAAGTTTGGCTGAAATGGGTCGACAGGCAGCTTTAGTACTTTACGTGGTGACGATGGCAGCCGTCATCGTCGGTGTCGATTTCGCGTTCTTCAAAAACCAATTCTGGGGACGGCTGATCGTGAATATTGGCATTGTTTTGGTGTTTGCAGCTTTCTATTTGAGATTCTCTAAGCATCCATGAGGCCGCCGGCCTTGCGGCCGCAACCGAGCCAGGCAAAAGGGGCCACGCGTAGATCTAAAAGCGGCCAATGAGCTTTTGACGAATCGAAAAGAGCCAGCAGCAACGAAAGAGGCCGCCAACCGAGGCGGCCTCCGCCGTTACGCATTGGGGATTAATGCGCGAAAAACCACAGAGCGGCGACCGCGATAACAATCATCACGGCAGCGAGCCCCAAGGTATACAGCATCGCGTGATCCTGAGTTTGCGTCCGCGTTGTCATGGGGAATTGCTCCTTGAGCGTCTTGGCTTCACCTCAAACGTTTTCACGTTGTGGCATCGCTCGCAGCGATAAGTTTGCAGCTCCAGATAGGAGCCGAGCCCGGGATGCTCTTGATAAGTTTCATGGGCTCGCCGCAACAAAACCGCGCGACGGGATGGTCCGGCTCGTGTTCGGTTGTTCAGCGGCCGCCATGCCGCAATGGTAAGACTAAAGTCGCATAGGTTTTCAATTCCGGATTTATCCGTAATGCATAAAACATCAGGAAAAGGGGCGAATTGCGTTCCCGAAAGGGCCGCTGGGCTTATGGGCCATAAAAAACTTCGTAGCCCGCATGGAGCGAAGCGGAGTGCGGGATTCAGACCGAGGCCCCGGATTTCGCTTCGCTTCATCCGGGCTACGCTTGCTGATGGCGGAAAGGGTCTGAAATGAAAGAGGCCGCCGACTGAGGCGGCCTTTCACATTGCAGTGCCGGAGGCGCGAATCAATAACCGCGATAGGGCTTACAGACGCCGTCCTGCATCGTGAAATGGGGCGGGCAGCCGTTCCACTTTCATCCCGGCGTGTAGGCATAGCCCGGCGCTGCGTAATAGCGGCGGCGCGAATGGCCGTAACGCCGATAATCCTGTTGCGGCCAATACTGGGGATACGAAGTGCCGCCATTGTTCTGAATGGTGGGATCCGATTCGGCTTTCGCCGGTATCGGCGCAGCGGCCGTCACGGCAACGGCAAGACCGGCACCGATGAGAGCGAGGGCAATCGTTCGCATGGTGCTGTTCTTTCCGTTGTGCGGCCCCCGCATTCGGGCGGCTCGCCCATGAGAACAACGGCGTCAAGGAAAAGTTCCCGCGGCGGGAACAAGTCCTTGCGTGGGAACCAACGGCGGAAAGTTCAAACGTTGCTCGCGCGAGGTCGGAAGCGGCTGGCAGCAACGAAAGAGGCCGCCAACCGAGGCGGCCTAGAGAAGAAAGAATAATCCGAATCCAATAATGGCTAAGCAAAGACCAAGTAATTTGCCATCAGGATCGGGTGCGAAAGCGATTCCGCTTCAGCCCGACGCGATGCTTTCTCGGCATGGTCCATATTATGCGATGGCCTAGGAATTATTGAGTAAGTTGAAGAGTTGCCGTCCTTCGTAAGGTCGGCCTGAAAGGCAACGAACATCATCGCTAAGCCCAAAATGCCGACGCCCAAGAAGCCAACAGTCTTGAAGGCGACGTAGATCAGGATAGCTACGCCGACTGCGGCTATGGCCTCATACCGCAGTTGAGTTTGGTGGCGGGCATGGCTTTCCCTAGCGGCTCGGCTCGACTCAGAAGCAAACTAGGCCATTCGTAAAATGAAAACAGGCCACCAGGGGCCAAAAAAAGGCCATTACCCAGGTACCTCAAAGAACATATTGCGAACTGAGAACAAATAGTGTACATTATCTCCTTCGGTCGATTCCGGCGGGGGCGGGCGAGGGTCCATGGGTACCATTTCAAGCGCCTTCGTTGTCGGGGGGTCAACCCCTAGGCCATAAGGAGCGCTACCCATAAGTCAGCCTGCTTTGCGTGTCGTCGAAGGATCCTCCATGGACAAGTCGAAAGCCCTCACCGCCGCGCTCAGCCAGATCGAGCGCCAGTTTGGCAAGGGCTCGATCATGAAGCTCGGCAAGAACGACAAGTCGATGGACGTGGAGACGATTTCGACCGGCTCCTGGGCCTCGATATCGCGCTCGGCGTCGGCGGTCTGCCGCGGGCCGGGTGATGGAGATTTACGGGCCGGAATCCTCGGGCAAGACGACGCTGGCGCTGCACACCATCGCGCAGGCGCAAAAGCTCGGCGGCATCTGCGCCTACGTCGATGCCGAACACGCGCTCGATCCCATTTATGCGCGCAAGCTCGGGGTCAATGTCGACGAGCTGTTGATCTCGCAGCCGGACGCCGGCGAGCAGGCGTTGGAAATCGCCGAGACGCTGGTGCGCTCCGGCGCGATCGAGTGCTGGTGGTCGATTCGGTCGCCGCCTTGGTGCCGCGCTCCGAACTCGAAGGCGAAATGGGCGAGTGCAGCCCGGCTTGCAGGCCCGCCTGATGAGCCAGGCGCTGCGCAAGTTGACGGGCTCGATCAGCAAGTCGCGCACCATGGTGATTTTCATCAACCAGATCCGCATGAAGATCGGCGTGATGTACGGCTCCCCGGAAACCACGAGCGGCGGGCAGGCGCTGAAGTTCTACGCCTCCGTGCGCCTCGATATCCGCCGCATCGGCGCCATCAAGGAGCGCGACGAGGTTGTCGGCAACCAGACAAGCGTCAAGGTGGTCAAGAACAAGATGGCGCCGCCGTTCAAGCAGGTCGAGTTCGACATCATGTACGGCGAGGGCATCTCCAAGGTCGGCGAACTGATCGATCTCGGCGTCAAGGCCGGCGTGGTGGAGAAGTCCGGCGCCTGGTTCTCCTACGACAGCCAGCGCATCGGCCAGGGGCGCGAGAACGCCAAGCAGTTCCTCAAAGACAACCCCGACATGGCCGCCAAGATCGAGGCGCAGGTGCGGGCGAACTCCGGCATCGTCGCCGAGGCGATCATGGCCGGCGAGGAGAAGGACGAGGACGACGAGGCGGCGGAGGCTTAAAGGTCAAGGCTGCGACATCTACGTTTCCGCTCTCCCCTTGTGGGAGAGGGTGGATAGCGAAAGCGGAGCTTTCGCGTGCTTCTTAGGGAGAACGGCCAGGGCGAAGCGCTGGCCTATGCGGAGGGAATCCGAGCGCGAGCCGGGTGAGGGGTTCTAACTTCGCGATAGGGAAGAGTTTGTAAGGCGCGCGCGGCGGCGCCGGTATTCCGCCGCACCACTTAAAGGTACTGCGTCTCGCGTATCGCCCCCGTCGGCACCCGGCTGCGTAAAGCGGCCGCCACCGAGGACGGGGACGATGTGCGTGTTCGCCTCTCGCGTGTGCTAGGCTTCGAGCCCGGGAGGATGCTTTCCGTGTTCGGTATCCACGATCTGCCGCTGTTCATCGCCGCCGGCCTCTTGCTCAATCTGACGCCGGGACCGGACACCGCGCTGGTGGTGAGCCACAGCTTGCGCCACGGCGCGCGCGGCGGCGTCTTGGCGGCGCTCGGCGTCGGCACCGGCTGTTTCGTGCACATCACCGCGGCCACCGTCGGCCTCTCGGCGCTGCTGCTCGCTTCCGCCACCGTCTTCGCCGCGCTCAAATGGGTGGGAGCGGCCTATCTCGCCTTCATCGGCTTGCGCCTGCTGTTCGGGCGACGCGATGCGGCGTCCGCGGCCGCACCCGTGCGCGCGCCGAAAGGCCACTCGATCTATCTGCAGGGCTTCCTCACCAATGCGCTCAATCCGAAGGTCGCGCTGTTCTTCCTCGCCTTCCTGCCGCAATTCGTCGGCGCCGACGCGCCGGACAAGACGCTCGGTTTTGCGCTGCTCGGCCTGATCGTGACGGCGACCGGCACGCTCTGGCTGACCATCGTCGCCGCGGTCGCCGCGCATTCGGCGGCGTGGGCCGCCGCCGGTACGCGGCTGCGCGTGTGGCTCTGAGCGGCTGCTCGGCGCAGCCTTCATCGCGCTCGCCGCCAAGCTTGCGCTGACGCAGCGGCCCTAGAGATCGAGCGCCATGTAGCGCGCGCCGGGCAGCGGATTTTCGTAATAGGGCGCGATCCGGCCCGGCGATGGCGATGAGGAATTCCTGCCCAGGCTCCTCCGGGATGCGCTCAAGCTGGGCGACGCCGCCGATCGGCAGCAGCGTCACATAGGGCGTCGGCACGCCGAAGGCGCGCGCGGTGAAGATATGGCCAAATTCGTGCAGCAACACGCACAGGAACAGCAGCACCATGAAGATGACGCTGTTCCAGGCGGTAGCGGCGCCGCCCTGGCTGTAGCTGGCGGCGAAAATCCAGGCGAGAAACAGCAGGAAAGTGAGGTGGACGCGCACGACCGTGCCGGCCACTTTGCCGATGTTCAATGACCAGGACATGAAATGCCTCATATGGTCGGTGCCAACTCCTATGAGGTAGTATCGACAAGCGAGCTTTGCGAGGGCGTTGCGTTCGGCCAAAGGAAGATACCATCCATGGGTGACAGCTATCCGAAAGTTAAAGTGGCGGCGGTGCAGGGCGCTTCGGTGTTTCTCGACCGCGAAGGCTCGACCGAAAAGGCCTGCCGCCTGATCCGCGAGGCTGGCAAAAACGGCGCCCGCGTCATCGGATTTCCCGAAGGCTTCATCCCGGCGCACCCGGTCTGGTATCACCATCACGCGGCGACAAACGCGATCGCCAATCGGCTGGCGGTTGAGCTATTCAAGAACGCGGTAGAGATTCCCGGCCCCGAAATCGACGCGCTTTGCGAAGCCGCGCGCGCGGCCAATGCCTATGTCGTGATCGGTGTCTGCGAAAAGCTGCCGCAGACCATCGGCACGATGTTCAATACCCAGGTCTATATCGGGCCCGACGGCGCGCTGATCCGCAAGCATCAGAAAATCATGCCGACAGTCGGCGAGCGCCTGGTGCATATGGGCGGCTACGGCGACACGTTCGGGGCGTTTAGCAGCGAATTCGGGCCGATGAGCGGGCTGATCTGCGGCGAGAACTCCAATCCGCTGGCGATCTTCGCGTTGATCGCCGAAGGCACGCGCATTCATGTCATGAGCTGGCCGAACCATTTTCCGACCAGCGGCGATCCGCTGCGCAATCGCGTCGCCATCGACTCACAGGCCTTCGCGCAAATGAGCAAGGCCTTCGTCATCTCCGCTTGCGGCACGGTCGACGAGCGCATGATCGAGATGCTGCAGGCCGGTCCCGAGGGCGAGAAATATCTGCGCAATCCCAATTGTTGCGGCGGCTCGCTGATCGTCGATCCCATGAGCCGCATCATTGCCGGCCCCATGGGCGCCGAAGAGGGCATCCTGTACGCCGAATGCAATCTCGATCTCAGCATTCAGATGAAGCTCCGGCACGATTTTGCCGGCCACTACAATCGGCCGGATATTTTTCATCTGCAGGTGAACCGCGCCGCGCCGCAACTCTATTCGGTGCACGGCGTTGACCAGCCGGCGGCGCTGGCGAACGCGGTCGACATAGCCGCGCTGCCGCCGCAGAATTTGCGGCTGGAGCCGCCCGCCGGCGAATAAGATCGAGAGAGGTTGCCCATGTCCGCCAAATTGACTGGAGATGCGCGTAAAGCGGCTTTGGCCAAACTCGCCGGCTGGTCCGACGTCGCCGGCCGCGACGCTATTGCGAAGAAATTCGTGTTCGAGGACTTCAACCAGGCCTTCGGCTTTATGACGCGAGCGGCGCTGGTGGCGGAAAAAATGGATCACCATCCGGAATGGTTCAACGTCTACAAGACCGTCGAGGTGACGCTCTCGACCCACGATGCCGGCGGGGTGACCGAGCTCGACATCAAGCTCGCCGAGGCGATGGACAGGCTCGCCGGCTGAGCATGGATAAGACAACGCTTGCCGCCTATGACTCGGCCGCGCCGGCCTTTGTGCAGCGCTGGCTCACCGAGAAAGAACCGGCCGACTTGTATGCCCTGTTCCGGAAATTTTTCCGGCCGGGGCTGACCGCCGATATCGGCTCGGGCAGCGGGCGCGATGCGGCCTGGCTCACGGCCAATGGTTATCCGGCCATCGGCTATGACCTGTCCGAGGGGCTGCTGGCGCAAGCCCGCGCTCGCTTTCCGCACATCGAATTCAAAAAGGCCGCGCTGCCCGAGTTGAGCGGAATTCCGGCGCGGCATTTCGACAATGTCTGCTGCGAGACGGTGATCATGCATTTGCCGCGCCAGGAAATCGCGCCGGCGGTCGCCCGCATGCTGGAAATCCTCAAGCCGGGCGGCGTGATTTATCTGAGCTTCCGCATAACCGAGAACGCCGACCACCGCGAAAAGGACGGCCGGCTGTTCACGGCCTATGTTGGCGACCATGTGCGCCGCGCGATTGCCGGACAGGAGATTTTGTTTGATGGAACGGTCGCGCGAGCGGCCGGCGGCACCATCCAGCGGCTCATTGCGCGCGGCAAACTAGTCCCCTTGCGGCGGCCGTTTTGGCCGCCCACATTATTGCCATGCCATTCGCCCGTACCGCATTCTGGCGCCGCGACGAGGATGACGACAGCGCGCTGCGCCGCGACTTCTGGCGCAAGATACGGCGCGTCGCCGCGCAAATTCCTTTCGCCGAGGATCTGCTGGCGGCCTACTATTGCGCCTTCGACCGCGACACGCCGTTGCCGGTGAAGGCGACGCTGGTCGCGGCGATCGTCTATTTCGTTTCGCCGTTCGATGCGATTCCGGACATGCTGCCGGTGATCGGTTTTACCGACGATGCCGCGGTGCTGGCAATTGCGATCAACCTGGTCGCCAGCCACATCACCCCGGTGCATCGCCAGGCGGCGCGCGACGCCTTGGCAAAGCTTTAAGGCCGCAAGATCGCCTTTCCCATCACCTGGCGCGCGGCAATCGCCTTGAGCGCGGCCGGCGCTTCCACAAGCGGATAAACCGCGTGCACGTGTGACGACAGTTTGCCCTGCGCGCACCAGTCGAGGATTTGCGTCATGTTGGCGCGATGACCTTGCGGATTGCGCTCGGTCCAGGCGCCCCAATAGACGCCAAGCACGTCATAGCTGCGCAGCAGCACCAGATTGAGCGGCAGCTTCGGCATGTCGCCGCCGGCAAAGCCGATCACCAGATAACGTCCACCCCAATCCATGCCGCGCAGCGCGGCTTCGCCCTGCGCCCCGCCGATCGGATCATAGACCACATTGACGCCCTTGCCGCCGGTGAGCGCCCGCAGCGCGTCCTTGAGATCGGTTTTGGCATAGTTCACGCCGTCATCGGCGCCGTGCCGGCGCGCGAAGGCGAGCTTTTCATCGGATGACGCGCAGGCGATGACGCGCGCGCCCATCAGCTTGCCGAGTTCAACCGCGGCGAGGCCGGTACCGCCGGCGGCGCCCAGCACGGCCAGCGTCTCGCCTGCCTTGAGCTTGGCGCGGTTATTCAGCGCATAGATCGTGGTGCCGTAGGTGACGGTGAGGCCGGCGGCGCGGTCGAAATCGAGACCGGCCGGCATGGCGACGAGCTGGGAGGCCGCGACGGCGACCTTCTCGCGCGCGGCGCCCCAGCCGATATTGCCGATGACGCGGTCGCCCGGCGCAAATCCGGTGACGCCGGCGCCGACGCTTTCAATCTCACCGGCAAACTCGGCTGCGGGCGAGAACGGAAAGGCCGGCTTGTGCTGGTATTTGCCGGCGATGATCAGGTTGTCGAAGAAGTTCAGCGCCGCGGCCTTAACGCGCACCACGGCTTCGCCCGGCTTGGGCACGGGGTCGGCGATGTCGGCAAGTTCAAGATCGTCGGAGGTGCCGTAATGGGTGCAGAGCAGGGCTTTCATGGCGGCTCGGTCGCCTCACTTGGCGGGGCAAAATATCTAGCACGGTCGCCGGCGGGTTTGGCGGCGTCAGATTTAGGCCTATAGTTTCGCGGGGGGCGACGGATTGCCGCCTTCACCTTGCCGATATTCGCCCCTAATGGGCTAATATCCAGCTGTTCTTTAGGGGGGCGGCTTGAATGCCGTCATTCACTTCAACCGGTAGGGCCCGATGACGAATAAGCTTTGGCAAAGCCCCGCGATCGCACTGCTGACCGCCGCCGCCGTGATTTGTGGCACAGCCGCTTACGCGCAGACCCAGCAAACCAAGCCGGCGCAGCAGAAGCCGGCGCATGAAGCGCAGAAAAAGCCGCCAAAGTCCGAGCCCACCGAGCAGGCGGTGCTGCTCGGCCAGTTCGGCGACTGGGGCGCCTACAAGGCGACGCCCGGCGGCAAGAAGGTCTGCTTCGCGCTGTCGAAGCCGACCTCGGCGGTCACCGAGCCGCCAACAGAAGCGCGATCCGTCCTATGCCTTCGTCTCGACGCGGCCGGCCGAGAAGGTGAGGAACGAGGTTTCGGTGATCGTCGGCTATCCGCAGAAGCCCGGCGTCGACGCCACCGCCACCATCGGCTCGGCGAGCTATGTGATGTACACCCAGAACGACGGCGCCTGGGTGAAGAACGCCGCCGAGGAAGCGCAGATGGTCGAGACCATGCGCAAGGGCGCCGATTTGGTGATCAAGAGCGTCTCCACCCACGGCACCAAGACCACCGACACCTATTCGCTGAAGGGTCTCGGCCAGGCGCTCGACAAGGTGGCGGAGGAGTGCAAATAGCCGCAAGTCCGCCGTTTCCTACATGGTGAGTTCACGGCGATGCCGCGCGTTTCGCTCGTCCCCCAGGGGAGATCGGGAAGAGAGCGTCGCGCCCGTCGTATGTACAATTGAGATGTGATGACACTAACAGCTGATGATCAGCGCAACCGCCTTCGTCGAAAAGACGCCGCTCGAGCGCTATGTGGCGCCGGACAAGCCGTCGCTGGTCGGGCTGACGCGCGCGCAGCTTGCCGCGCTGCTTGGGCGCGATCGGCGTGCCGCAAGGCCAGCGCAAGATGCGCGTGCAGCAGCTCTGGCACTGGATCTATTTCCGCGGGCTGACTGCGTTCGACGCCATGACCAGCATCTCGAAGGAAATGCGCGCGGCGCTCGAGCGAGCATTTCACGCTGGCGCGGCCCGAGGTGGTGGCCGAGCAGGTCTCGGTCGACGGCACGCGCAAATGGCTGCTGCGTCTGCCCGGCGAGACAGCAAGGCGAGCGGCCGCACGAAGTCGAATGCGTCTATATCCCCGACACCGACCGCGGCACGCTGTGCGTCTCCAGCCAGGTCGGCTGCACGCTCAATTGCTCGTTCTGCCATACCGGCACGCAGCGCCTGGTGCGCAACCTCACAGCCGGCGAGATCGTCGGCCAGGTGATGATGGCGCGCGACCGTCTCGGTGATTGGCCGGGCGCGGTGCGCCCGAGCGACGGCGTCATTCCGACCGGCGACCGCTGCATCACCAACATCGTGATGATGGGCATGGGCGAGCCGCTCTACAATTTCGACGCGGTGCGCGACGCGCTGCTGATCGTCGCCGACGGCGAAGGCATCGCCATCTCCAAGCGCCGCATCACGCTGTCGACCTCGGGCGTGGTGCCGAACATCGAGCGCGCCGGCGCCGAGATCGGCTGCATGCTGGCGGTCTCGCTGCACGCGGTGCGCGACGAGTTGCGCAACGAACTGGTGCCGCTCAACCGCAAATATCCGATCGCGCGAATTGCTGGAGGCCTGCCGCAACTATCCCGGCGCTCTCCAACGCCAAGCGCATCACCTTCGAATACGTGATGCTCAAGGGCGTCAACGATTCGATCGACGACGCCAAGGCGCTGGTGCGGCTGTTGAAGGGCATCCCGGCCAAGATCAATCTCATCCCGTTCAATCCCTGGCCGGGCAGCGATACGAATGCTCCGACTGGGAGCAGATCGAGAAGTTTTCGCAAGTGGTGTTCGACGCCGGCTATGCCTCGCCGGTGCGCACGCCGCGCGGGCGCGACATTCTGGCCGCCTGCGGCCAACTCAAGAGCGCGACCGAGAAGCTTTCCGCCCGCGAGCGCATGGCGCTGCGTGCCATGGCGATGACGGACTGACCAGTGGCGCTGCTCGGCCGCATCATCGTCATCCTTTTCGCCCTGTTCATGGCGACGATGGCCGGCGGCATCGCCGCGGCCATCGCGCTGCTCGGTGCCGAATTGCACATGGTCGGCACCGATCCGGTCGAGCACGTGTTTTTCTGGGGCACTGCGGCCTTTGCCTCCGGCGTGACCGTCCTCGTCGGTTTCCTGCCCATTTTGATCGCCGTCATCCTGTCGGAAGCGTTTTCCATCCGCTCGCTCGTGATCCAGGCGGCGGCCGGTGCCGCCATCCTGCTGCTCGGCTATTACAGCGCGGGCTTTACCTCGACTTACGAGGAATCGATCGACCGTCCGCCGCCGCCGATTTCGCGCGAGGCGGAGATTGCGGCCGCGGTCGGCGTGGTGTTCGGCTTTACCTATTGGCTGCTCGCCGGCCGCAATGCCGGCCGCTGGCGCGAGCATGAGCGGAGCAAGGTCGGCTAACGCTTCGCCCAGGCGAGCGCCGCTTCCAGCCGGTCGTTGCCCCAGAACAATTCACCGTCGGCGGTGACGAAGCTCGGCGCGCCGAATATCCCCAGCCGCTGCGCCTGCTCGGTCTGCGCGCGCAAGGCAGCCTTGGCGGCATCCGCTTGCGCCTGTTCAATCACTGCCCCCGCGTTCTGTCCGAGCGCGCTAAGGATATCGGCGATCGCGCTCGGCTCGCCGACATTGCGGCCCTCGCCGAATTCAGCACGATAGACCGCGCGGCAGTAATCCTCGCCCCAATCCTGTGCGAGCGCCGCCAGCGCGACGCGCGCGGCCAAGAGCGTGTTCTGCGGAAACGGCCTCGGCTGCCTGAACGGCAAGCCAAGCGGCGTGCAAATTCGTTCCAGGTCGCGCCACATATAGCGGCCCTTGCCGGGATAGATATTGAATGGCGAATCATCCCAGCCTTGCGCCTTGAAGATTGGCCCGAGCAGGAACGGCCGCCAGCGCACCGCAACGCCGGATCCTTGCGCCAGGGCGGCAATGCGCATGGCCGCCGGATATGAATAGGTGGAGGCGAATTCGAACCAGAAATCGACCGCGGGTGCATGGCTCATACCATGATTATAGCGGCTTTGGCTGCTCGCGCTTTTCATTTCCGCAAGCCTCGGCTAGACGAGCGACGCGCATGATTCCGAAAAGCTTGTCCTCGACTTGATCGGAGCTGGGAACCTGTTTTTGGACAAAATCATGGGCAAAGGAAAAATATGAACCGTACCGGACTGATTGTTGCGCTTGGCCTGGCCGCCGTGGTCGGCCTGGTGTTCGGGCTCTTTCCGCAGCTCGATCTGATGATCTCCGCGCCGTTTCATCCGATCTACGACGTCTATCATAACACCTTCGCCTTGCATCTGTATCCCAGCTTGCAGCTGGCGCGCGATATGGGATTGTGGGTCGGCACCGTCATCATCATCCTTGTGGTGGCGGCATTGGCGCTCAAATTGCTGTTGCCGCGCCGGCGGTTGCTGCTGTCGGGCCGCGCGATTCTGTTTCTGATGACGACCGTCGCGCTCGGTCCTGGCCTGCTGGTCAACGTCACGCTCAAGGATCACTGGGGCCGGCCGCGGCCGATCGACGTGACGCAGTTTGGCGGCGATCAGCATTTCGTTGCCTGGTGGGATCCGCGCGGCGATTGCCCGGGCAACTGCTCGTTCGTCTCCGGCGACGTTGCCGGCGCGGTGTGGACGATCGCGCCGGCGGCGCTGGTGCTGCCGCCCTGGCGCGCGTTCGCCTATGGCGCGGCGCTGGCGCTGGGTCTCGGCATGGCGGCGTTGCGCATCGTGATGGGCGCGCATTTCTTCACCGACACCGTGTTCGCCGGGGTGTTTACGTTCCTGATCATCTGGGTGGTGCACGGGCTGATCTATCGCTGGCCGCGCACGCGGCTCAGCGAGGAGGCGGTCGAGCGCGCCATCGAGCGTTTCGCCATGCCCGGTCACGAATTCATTGTCGGATTGCTGCGCAAGCGAAAAACCGAATTGTAGCCGGCCGGCGCTTTAACCTTCTCGGCAAGCGGCATTTCACCTTGGAATTGGCGCCGGGGCATGCGGTCTGGCCGCTGCACCGGGTGACCTTGCGGCCGGGCGGCGGCCTGCCGATGATCGTCAGGCGGCGGCGATTGCCGCGCTGATGACGGTCCGGTTACGCTTCCGTGACAGCGCCGGCTCGCGTGATGCTAAAATCGCGCCAATTCGTGCCGGGAGGGGCCTATGGCTGAACGTGCGGAAAACCTTAGACGGGTGCTGCAAATCAAGCTGCGGGCGCTGGGTGACCCCTCGCAGGTGCTTGCGCTTATCCAAAGCGCGGCGCCGTTCTACCGGACGATCGGCGGTACCAGCTTTCGCGTGCTGCAGAATGTCGACGACCGCGCCCAGATGCTGATCGAGATCGAGTACGCGGCCCCCACCGCCCTCGAGCTCAACCGCCACAAGGTGGCGAGCGACCCGATGGTGCGTACCTTCCTGCAGGGCTGGCGCGCCATTCTGCAAGGCAGCGCGGACATGGACGTCTACGAGGACGTAACCAAATAGGGCCGCCTTGCGCGCGCAGGCATTCCGCCTATAGTCCCCGCGCTTTCAATGGTTTAAGGACGGTCAGGCGCAGGGACCGGCATCGCATGGCAAAGGCCAATATCAAGAAAGTCGTGCTCGCCTATTCGGGCGGGCTCGACACCTCGATCATCCTGAAGTGGCTGCAAACCACCTATGGCTGCGAGGTGGTGACCTTCACCGCCGATCTCGGCCAGGGCGAGGAGCTCGAGCCGGCGCGCAAGAAGGCGCTGCTGCTCGGCATCAAGCCGGAGAACATTTTCGTCGAGGACCTGCGCGAGGAATTCGTGCGCGACTACGTGTTCCCGATGTTCCGCGCCAATGCGCAGTTACGAGGGGCAATACCTGCTCGGCACCTCGATCGCGCGGCCGCTGATCGCCAAGAAGCAGATCGAGATCGCCGAGAAGGTCGGCGCCGACGCCGTGGCGCATGGCGCCACCGGCAAGGGCAACGACCAGGTGCGCTTCGAGCTGACCTATTATGCGCTCAAGCCGGACATGACCGTGATCGCGCCGTGGCGCGAATGGAATCTCACCTCGCGCAGCAAGCTGATCGAGTTTGCCGAGAAGCACCAAATCCCGATCGCCAAGGACAAGCGCGGCGAGGCGCCGTTCTCGGTCGACGCCAACCTGCTGCACGCATCCTCGGAAGGCAAAGTGCTGGAGGACCCGGCGCAGGAAGTGCCCGATTATGTCTATTCGCGCACGATCGATCCGGAAAAGGCGCCGGACAAGCCGACCATATATCAGCGTCGATTTCGAGCGCGGCGATGCGGTCGCGATCGACGGCAAGAAACTGTCGCCGGCGACTTTGCTCACCAGGCTCAACGAACTCGGCCGCGCCAATGGCATCGGCCGGCTCGATCTGGTGGAAAACCGCTTCGTCGGCATGAAGTCGCGCGGCATGTACGAGACGCCGGGCGGCACCATTCTGCTCGCCGCCCATCGCGGCATCGAATCGATCACGCTCGACCGCGGCGCCGCGCATCTGAAAGACGAGCTGATGCCGAAATATGCCGAGCTCGTCTATTACGGCTTCTGGTTTGCGCCCGAGCGCGAGATGCTGCAGGCGGCGATCGACAAATCGCAGGAATTCGTGACCGGCCGCGTCAAGCTCAAGCTCTACAAGGGCAACGTCGCCGTGGTCGGGCGCGAGAGCAAATATTCGCTTTACGACCAGGAACTGGTGACCTTCGAGGAGGGCGCGGTCGCCTACGATCACCGCGACGCCGAGGGCTTCATCAAGCTCAATGCCTTGCGGCTGCGTACGCTCGCCCAGCGGCGCAAGAAGCTCAAGCTCGATTGAGTGGAGGCCGCATGCCGCTGGTCGATCCCCTGCCGGAAGATCACAACCCCGAACTGATCGATCTGATCCAGTTCTTCCGCGGCCCGCTCGGCACCGTGCCGAACAGCGTGCTCACCATGCAGCGGCGGCCGAAGATTGCGCGCGCCTTCACCGAGCTCAACAAGGCGGTGATGGAGAACCACGGCCGCGTCACCGCCGAGCAGAAGCGGCTGATCGGCTTCATCGCATCGCAGGCGGCCGGCTGCCGCTATTGCCAGGCCCATACGATCCTGGCCGCCGAGCGCTTCGGCGCGGCGCCTGAGCGCCTCGCCGCGATCTGGGATTACGCGACAAGCCCGCTGTTCACGGCCGGCGAAAAAGCCGCCTTCGACTTCGCGTTGGCCGCGGCGAGCGTGCCGAATACAGTGACGCCGGAGATCGCCGCCGCGCTCAAGCGCCATTGGACCGACGACGAGATCGTCGAGATTCTCGGCGTCGTTGCGCTGTTCGGCTATCTCAATCGCTGGAACGACTCGATGGCGACCACCCTGGAGCCGATCGGTATCGCGGCCGGCGAGCGCCGTCTCGGCGCCGGCGGCTGGACCGCCGGCAAACATGGTTGAATAATACTACGTCGGTTTGCCGGCCGGGCCGCTAGCGGCCGCAATCGATATGACGAGGGGAGGTCCGATGAACCAGCCAGCCGGAAACTGGTTTCTGACCGCGATCGTTGCCGGCACACTCGCGGGCTGCGCGAGCAGCAAGGAAAAGCCGGTTGATCCGAATATATTTCCTGCCCAGTACAAGCAGGAAATTATGGATACGCTGTCGCGTACGCTCATCGATCCGACCAATATACGCGACGCCTATATTTCCGATCCGGCGTTAAGCCGGGTCGGCCAGGACCAGCGCTATACGGGCTGCGTCCGCTACACTGGCAGGAACGCGAGCCGGCAATACGGCAGCAGCACGGACCTGATCGCCTATTTCTACGGCGGCCATCTCAATCAATTGATCGCGGCGAGCAAGGAACAGTGCGGCAATGCCGCGTACAAGCCGTTCCCCGAGCTGGAAAAGCTTTGCAAGTCGGAAAACAAATGCAGTTGATCGTCCGCGCCTGCGCGGCGGCCGTGTGTCAGCCCTTCAGCCGCGCGATCAGCCCGTAGATATCGCCGAGCACGTAGAGGTCGCGCACCTTCGGCCCGTCGAAGGTGAAGATCGGCATGCCGGTCCACCAAACGTGGCGGCCGCTCGGCGGCACGCCGAACAGCTCCTGGCGGTGGAAACCGTGGAACCGCATCTTGCCGCTGACGCGGCTATCCTCCTCGATCAGCACCAGGATGTCGGTGGTGTACTGGCCGAGCGCCCCGGTCACCCAGTCGACATAGCCGGCGAATTGCGCGTGGCCGACGAGCGTCGGCCCAAGCGAGCCGCGGAAGGTGAAGCCTTCGTGGAAGATTTTCGGGATCAGGCTCTTGTCGGCGTGGTCCCACAATTCCTTGTAGAACACGCGCACAGTTTCTTTTTGCGGTGACAGCGTGACGCCGGAAAAATCGAGGGCGGGCTCGTCCATGCGCGCAGGCTAGCGCCGGCGACGCGCGCAATCCAATTATTGCGCAGCACGAAGAGGGAGTAGAATATGGTAAAAAAAAAAGAAAAGGAAAGGTAGAAGAAAAAGAAGTAAAAGAAGGTGGTAGAAAGGAAGAGTAGGTAAAAAAAAAAGAAGAAGAGAGAATAGTAGAAAATATTAAGTAGAAGATAAAGGGAAGAGAGAAAGGAGGAGAGGTAGGAGGAAAAAAAATAGGAATATAAGAGAAAAAGGAAGAAAAAGTAAAGAAGAAAGGAAAGAGTAAAAGAATAGGTATAGTAGTAGATATTATTTCTGAGTATGGTGAAGGTAAGAGGAAAGAAGGGAGTAGGATAGTAGAGTAAGAGTTAGAGCAAGAGATTGTAGGTACGCTAGCGCAAGCCGAGAATGTACAAAAGCGCGCGGACTACGAGCTCGGTAATAGTTAGGCGCTGATAATGAAGCGGTCGGCAAGTAAGAGCACGAGCTCGATGGAGAAGCGCAGGCGCAGGAGATAGATGAAAGGAATGAGGCTGAGGGTATCTGAGGTATTGAGAGGACACATCTAGTGCAGAACGGCGGCGTCGCGGTACAGCAGGAACGAGAGGATCATCTGGCGCAGATCCGGCGGTGATCTGCGAATAGCAGTGCGACACAGCGTATGAGCGCGGGATCTCTCAAAGTAGAGGCTGGTTGTATCTATGAACAAGAGGTACAGCTTGCTGAACAGGTAGAGAAGCTTCTAGAACAAGCGCTTTTCGATGATGTCCTTAAAGCAGCGCGGCGCGAACGGAGTACGGCACTCCTGTTCGCTCGCCGGCAGTTCCTCACCAAGCCAAGACATGGCACGATAGAGATGAAGCAGGTAGAGACTCTCGAAGAACTAGATAGGATAGTACTAACGACACGGATCAGCGGCGCGGTAAGAGCCGCCGCGGAATAGGCGGTGCAGCACGGTGAGGAAGACGGCGCGTTCAAGCGGAAAGCAGTGATTGCGACCACCGGCGAGCGTTTAGATGATCCTTGGAAACCGTTTGGCGGCTTAGACCTGCCGGTCGACCATCGCCTTCTTCAACACGGCGATCTGCTTGGCCGGGTTGAGGTCCTTCGGGCAGGCCTTCGAGCAATTCAGGATGGTGTGGCAGCGATAGAGCCGGAACGGGTCCTCAAGATTGTCCAGCCGTTCGCCGGTCGCCTCGTCGCGGCTGTCCTGCACCCAGCGGTTGGCCTGCAACAGCGCCGCCGGACCCAGATAGCGGTCCGAATTCCACCAGTAACTCGGGCACGAGGTCGAGCAGCACGCGCACAGAATGCACTCGTACATGCCGTCGAGCTTGCTGCGGTCCTCGTGGCTCTGCACCCATTCCTTCTCGGGCGCCGGCGTCACCGTCTTGAGCCAGGGCTCGATGGAGGCGTATTGCGCGTAGAAATTCTTCAGGTCCGGCACCAGGTCCTTGACCACCGGCTGGTGTGGCAGCGGATAAATCCGCACCGGCGCCTTGGCGTCGTCCATCGCCTTGGTACAGGCGAGCGTATTGGTGCCGTCGATGTTCATGGCGCAGGAGCCGCACACGCCCTCGCGGCAGGAGCGGCGGAAGGTGAGCGTCGGGTCGATGTTGTTCTTGATCCAGATCAGCGCGTCGAGAACCATCGGCGCGCAGTCGTCGCGATCGACGTAATAGGTATCGACGCGCGGATTGGCCCCGTCGTCCGGGTTCCAGCGATAAATGCGGAACTCGGTCTCGTGCACCGCCTTGGGCGCATGCGGCCAGGTTTTTCCCTGGGTGATCTTGGAATTTTTCGGCAGCGTGAATTCAACCATGTCGGCTATCCGCGTTTTGGGTCAGGGGCCATTCGCGTCAGTAGACGCGGGCTTTCGGCTCGATATAGGCGATGTCGTTGGTGAGCGTGTAGGTGTGCACCGGGCGGTAGTCGATCTTCACTTTGCCCTTCGCGTCCAGCCAGGACAGCGTGTGCTTCATCCAGTCCTTGTCGTCGCGCTTGGGGAAATCCTCGCGCGCATGGGCGCCGCGGCTTTCGGTGCGGTTCTTCGCCGACGCCATGGTGACGACCGCTTGCGCCATGAGGTTGTCGAGCTCGAGCGTCTCGATCAGGTCGGAATTCCAGATCAGCGAACGGTCGCTGACGCCGATATCCGACATGTTGTCGAAGGCTTCGTGGATCAGCTTGTCGCCTTCCTCCAGCACCTCGCCGGTGCGGAACACCGCGCAATGGCTCTGCATCACCGTCTGCATATGGAGCCGCAGCTTGGCGGTGCGCGTGCCGCCGGAGGCGTTGCGGAACTTGTCGAGCCGGCTGAGCGCGAGGTCGGCGGAATCCTTCGGCAGATCGGGCTGTTTGTCGCCGGGCGTGACCAGTTCGGCGCAGCGATGCGCGGCGGCGCGGCCGAACACCACCAGATCGATCAGCGAATTGGAGCCGAGCCGGTTGGCGCCGTGCACCGACACGCAAGCCGCCTCGCCCAGCGCCATCAGGCCGGGCACCACGGTGTCGGCGTTGCCGTTTTTCTTGGTCAGGGCCTCGCCGTGATAGTTGGTGGGAATGCCGCCCATGTTGTAGTGCGCGGTCGGCAGCACCGGGATCGGCTCGCGGGTGACATCGACGCCGGCGAAGATGCGCGCCAGCTCGGCGATCCCCGGCAGCCGCTCGTGCAGCACCGCGGGATCGAGGTGGTCGAGGTGCAGGAAGATATGGTCCTTCTTCTTGCCGACGCCGCGGCCTTCGCGGATCTCGATGGTCATGGCGCGCGACACCACGTCGCGCGAGGCCAGATCCTTGGCCGACGGCGCGTAGCGCTCCATGAAGCGCTCGCCTTCGGAATTGACCAGATAGCCGCCTTCGCCGCGCGAGCCTTCGGTGATCAGGCAGCCGGCGCCGTAAATGCCGGTCGGATGGAACTGCACGAATTCCATGTCCTGCAGCGGCAGGCCGGCGCGCAGAACCATTGCATTGCCATCCCCGGTGCAGATATGCGCCGAGGTGCAGGAGAAATAGGTGCGCCCATAGCCGCCGGTGGCGACCATGACCATGTTGGCGCTGAAGCGATGGATGGTGCCGTCGTCCATATTGAGCGCGATCACGCCGCGGCAGCGGCCCTCGTCGTCCATGATCAGGTCGATGGCGAAATATTCGACGTAGAACTCGGCGGCGTGCCGCAGCGCCTGGCCGTACATGGTGTGCAGCATGGCGTGGCCGGTGCGGTCGGCGGCGGCGCAGGTGCGCTGCGCGGTGCCCTTGCCGTAGTGGGTGGTCATGCCGCCGAACGGGCGCTGATAGATCTTGCCGTCTTCGCGGCGCGAGAACGGCAGGCCCCAGTGCTCCAGCTCGTAGACCGCGTCCGGCGCGTTGCGACACAGATATTCGATGGCGTCCTGGTCGCCGAGCCAGTCGGCGCCCTTGACGGTGTCGTACATGTGCCAGCGCCAGTCGTCCTCGCCCATGTTGCCGAGCGCGGCGGCGATGCCGCCCTGCGCGGCCACGGTGTGCGAGCGGGTCGGGAAGACCTTGGTGATGCAGGCGGTGCGCAGGCCCGCCTCGCTGCAGCCGACCACCGCGCGCAGGCCGGAGCCGCCGGCGCCGATCACCACCACGTCGTAGCTGTGATCCTCGATCGGGTAGGCTTTGCCGTTGACCGCGGGCGTTCCGTTCGATTTTCCGTTCGTGGCCATGACGCTAGACTCCGAACGAGAGTTTGAGGATCGCGAAGGCCGAGGCCAAGGCGATGGCAAAGCAGAAGAACGTATTGCCCAACAAGGTCGCGAGCTTGAGCTTATCCTCGTGCACGTAATCGACGATGATCTCCTGCATGCCAATCCACATGTGATAGACGGTGTTGACGATGAACAGCAGCATGATGATCGCCACCAGCGGCGACCCGAGAATTTGCACGACCGCCGCATGGCGTACGTCCGAGCAGCGCGATGACGATGACGATCAGCGCGATGCACAGCGGGATGCCGGCGACCGAGGTTATGCGCTGATGCCAGAAAGCCTGCGTGCCGGTGTGGGCGGCGCCGAGCCCGCGCACGCGGCGCATCGGGGTGCGCATCTGAGTTCCCTTCATCGCGGGCCTCCCATGGCGAGATAGCCGACCACCCAGACGATGAGCGTGAGCGAGATCGAGCCGACGATCGTCGCCAGCGCCAGGAATTCACGTTCGGCCGGCTCGAAGCCGAGGCCGAGATCCCAGATCAGATGGCGGATGCCGCCGAGCATGTGATGCAGCAAGGCCCAGGTGTAGCCGAACAGCACCAGCCGCCCGATCAGGCTGCCCATGAACCATTCGAAATTGGCGTAGGCGTTGGGGCCGGATGCCGCCGCGATCAGCCACCAGGCGATCAGCAGCATGCCGAAATACAAGACTGCGCCGCTGATGCGGTGAAAGCCCGACATCACGAATGTCAGCATCAGCCGGTAGACTTGCAGGTGCGGAGAGAGCGGACGGGACCGTCGCGGTCCTGTCGTGGAACCCGCCTCAAGCTCGGTCATCGTCATTCTCCAGAACGCTCAAAACTTGCCGTTTGATCGCGCCGGCGATCGTGAGCGGTTCGTAACCAATGTCCGCCGGCGTCGCAACGCACCAAACCGCGAGCAGCCCAAAAATGCGAAGTCAAAGTCTCGGCGCGCAGGACGCGGATACCGCCGCGCACGTCTTGCCCGCTTGTGAGGACCGCAAACTTCGGCCTTGACTGGTAGCCGGAACCGGCTACTTCATCGATTACGAAGCTTGCGCCTCTAATTGTTACGTAGCAATATGTGTTTTGCGTAGCCTGCCTTCGCAAAATAAGAAGGTAGCCCTCGATGCGCTTCGACTTCACGGATCTCAACCTGTTCCGCCACATCGTCGAGGCGGGCAGCATCACCCATGGCGCGGCGCGCTCCAACCTGGCGCTGGCCGCCGCCTCGACCCGCATCCGCAAGATGGAGCTCGCCTTCGGTACCGCATTACTGGTGCGCGGCCGTCAGGGCGTGGTGCCGACGCCGGCCGGGCGCACCTTGCTGCAGCATGCGCGCGGAATCCTGGCGCAAACCGAACGCTTGCAGGAGGATCTGACCCCGTATGCGCGCGGGCTCGCCGGCCAGGTGCGGGTGCTGTCCAACACCAACGCGCTCACCGAGTTCCTGCCGGAAACGCTGAGTTCGTTCCTGATGGCCTATCCCGACATCAGCGTCGACCTCGAGGAGCGCCTGTCCGACGAGATCGTCGGACTGATGGCGGAAGGCGCCGCCGATATCGGCATCGTCGCCGGCACCGTCGACTACGGCGGCCTGCATACATTTCCCTTCCGCAGCGACCGCTTCGTGCTGGTGGTGGCGAAGACGCATCCGCTCGCCAGCCGCTCGCGCATCGGTTTTGCCGAGGTGCTCGAATACGACATGGTCGGCCTCGACCGCGCCAGCGCAATCCAGCGCTTCCTCGCCGACAAGGCCAACCGCGTCGGCCGGCCGTTGCGGCTGCGCGTGCAATTGCGCTCGTTCGACGCCATCTGCCGCCTGGTCGAATGCAATGTCGGCGTCGGCATCGTGCCGGAGACCACCGTGAAGCGGACCGAACGCAACATGGCGATCTCATCGGTGCGCCTCACCGATGCCTGGGCGCTGCGCGAATTGTCGATCTGCGTGCGCGACATCGACACGCTGCCGCCTTATGCGCGGCAGCTGGTCGATCACTTAAGGGCGAGCGTGTAATTGCCATTCCGGGCGCGCCAGATCTGAGGATGACGGAAATCACCGCGGCATCAGCACCCAGTAATCGAGATCGAGGATCACCGCCGGGTCGTAGTCCTCGCCGTCCTTGAGCGGGAAATCGGGACACGGACGGTCCTTGGTGGCGATGGTGCGCAGGCGCAGCGCGCCGACATCCTTGCGGCCGGGCAATTCGGCGGTGGCCAGCACTTCGGACCAGGCAAACACCGTCAGCCCGGCGAACAGCGGCGCCACGTGGCGCCCGCCATTGATCGCCGCCACGTGGAAAGCATTGCCGAGCCCGTTGAACGAGAGCGCGCGCGCCAGCGAGATGGCGTGGCCGCCATAGATCAGCCGGCGGCCGAAGCGGCCCTTGCTCTCGGCGAAGTGGTTGAAATGAGCGCGCGCGGTGTTCTGATAAAGCCGCGTCGCGATCATATGCTCGGCTTCCTCGACCGTGATGCCGTCGACATGGTCGATTTTCTCGCCCGCTTTGTAGTCGCCGAAGCGGTGCGGGCTGCCGGAGAGCGCCGTGTCGTAGGCCGCCGCATTGATGATCGGGCATGCATTGCCGAGCGCCTCCGGCTCCACGCTCATGGGCAGCTCGGGCACTTTTTCGCCCGGCGCCGGCGCCGCCTCGTCGCGTTTGCGCACCATCACCCAGCGCGCATAATCGAGCACGGCCTCGCCGTTTTGATTGAAGCCGCGCGAGCGCACATAAACGATGCCGGTCTTGCGATTGGAATTCTCCCGCAGCCCGATCACCTGCGACACCGCATTGAGCGTGTCGCCGGGAAAGACGGCTTTGAGGAAACGGCAATCGGCGTAGCCGAGATTGGCCACGGCGTTGAGCGAGATATCCGGCACGGTCTTGCCGAAAACCACGTGGAAAACCAGCAAGTCGTCGAGCGGCGAGCGCGCATAGCCGATCTTGGCCGCGAACACGTCGGATGACTGCACCGCAAAGCGCGGCCCGAACAGGCCGTTATAGAGCGCCACGTCGCCGAGCGTCACCGTGCGCGGCGTGGCGTGGCGTATCTCCTGGCCGAGGCGGAAGTCCTCGAAAAAATTGCCTGGATTGGTCTTGGCGGCGGGCGACTGGCTCACGTGAGGGCTCCTTCATCCGATCCGGCCCGGCTTGGCCATTCTCACAAAACCGTGAGCCAAACGCTAGGTTGCGGCAACGGGAAACTGATGAGGACGTGTTTAGCGCCTGTGATAGCGGATGGATTGCCAAGTCCATTCCTGAGGAGAACACGCAATGAAAAAGAGCATTCTGCTTTCGGCGCTGATCGCGGCCGGTTTGGCCATGGCTCCGATCGCGCCGGCGGCCTACGCCGACGACATGAAGAAGGACACCATGTCCAAGGACAGCATGTCGAAGGACACGATGAAAAAGGACGACATGTCCAAGGACAGCATGTCGAAGGATTCGATGAAAAAGGACAGCATGTCCAAGGACGACATGGCCAAGGACAAGATGGGTCATTGAGCCCGGCGATGGCCGGGCTCGTGCGTCCGCGCGCCCGGCCGCGCCGTTTACAGGAGACATGCGATGAAAAAGGCGCTGTTTTCGGTCGTGCTGGCGGCCGCGATCGCCGCCGGCGCTTTCATGACGCCCGCCTTTGCGGACGACATGAGCAAGGACCGCGCGATCAAGCCGGACAAGGTCGGCAAAACGGTTCACAAGGCCAAGATCAGGTCGTCCCACTTGAACAAGCGCAAGCAGGCTGCGCCGGCCGTGAAAAACAACGTGATCCAGGAGGACGACTACACGGCGGCGCGCGAACGGCAGATGAAAATCAGCATGTGAAAAAAGTTCCGCCGCCGCCGGTTCCCTGCACACCGGGAGCCGGCCGCGTCGTATAATATTCAGCAGCAACCGGTGAACGCCATGAGCGCGGAATTGGCAGTTGGCGGCAGTCATGCCGGCGCGGGTGACATCATCCACCCCGGCTGGGTGCGCGTGTGCCACTGGATCAACGCGCTGGCGATCCTGGTGATGATCGGCTCCGGCTGGCAGATTTACGACGCCTCGCCGCTGTTCAAATTCGAATTTTCCAAGCACATCGCGCTCGGCAACTGGCTGGGCGGCGCGCTGCTCTGGCATTTCGCCGCCATGTGGCTGCTGGCGGTCAACGGCATCGTCTATGTCACGCTCGGGCTCGCCACCGGCCGCTTCCGGCGCAAGCTGTTGCCGATCTATCCCTCCGAGGTTCTCAGCGACGCCAAGGCGGCGCTCACCTTCAAGCTCGCGCATGACGATCTGTCGCACTACAACGCGGTGCAGAAGGTGCTTTACGCGGGCGTGATCCTGTGCGGCATCCTGATCGTGGCCTCGGGGCTCTCGATCTGGAAGCCGGTGCAGTTCCAGGAATTGACCGCGCTGTTCGGCGGCTACGATTTTGCCCGCTACGTGCATTTCTTTGCCATGAGCGCAATCGTCGGTTTCCTCGGCGTGCATGTGGCGCTGGCGCTGCTGGTGCCGAAAAGCCTGCGCGCCATGATCGCGGGGAAGTAATCAAATGCGCCAGAACAAAATCATTCCCGGCGTCGATCCCAAGCTGCTGATCAAGGACGCCGCCAAATTGATGCCCGATCCGGCGCGCCGCTCATTCCTGCGCGGCGCGGCCAGCCTGGGCGCGCTCGCGTTTCTAACCGGCTGCGACATCATCGACGGCGACACCGCCGAAGGCGTGCTGCGCAAGATTTCCTCGTTCAACGACGGCGCGCAGGCGCTGCTGTTCAGCAAGACCAAACTGGCGCCGACCTATCCCGAAAGCGCCATCACCCGGCCATTCCCGTTCAACGCCTATTACGACGAGGACGAAGCGCCGGTGGTCGACCCGGCGACCTACCAGCTCGAGATCGCCGGCCTGGTCGACAACAAGAAACCGTGGACGCTTGCCGAGCTGCACGCGCTGCCCGAGGTCTCGCAGATCACGCGTCACATCTGCGTCGAGGGCTGGAGCGCCATCGGCTCCTGGCAGGGCGCGGTGCTGTCGGATTTCCTCAAGCGCATCGGCGCCGACACCAAAGCCAAATACATCTGGTTCAAATGCGCCGAGGGCTACACCAACACGATCGACATGCCGACCGCGCTGCATCCGCAGACGCAGATGTCGTTCAAGTTCGACCACAAGATATTGCCGCGCGCCTACGGCTTCCCGATGAAGATCCGCATCCCCACCAAACTCGGCTTCAAGAATCCGAAATACGTGGTGGCGATGGAGGTGACCAACACCGACCGCGGCGGCTACTGGGAGAACCAGGGCTACAACTGGTTCTCGGGGCTGTGACGCTCAGCGTGCTGTGAAGGGATTAAGGATCGCCGCGTCGAACGCGCCGAAATCTTTGACGTTCCTGGTTACCACCCGAAGACCGTGCAGCATCGCAGTTGCCGCGATCATGGCGTCTTCCGTCAGGTCGGGCGATTTGCCATGCATCAGCTTGGCCCAGAGGCGGAAGGCAGCTCCGTCCATCGGCAACACGTTCCATGTTTCGGCAATCTGATCGGCCCAGATCTCAATCTCGCCGGCTCGTTCGGCGTCGTGTTCGCGCGTGATTTCAATACCGGCTTGAATTTCGCCGAGCGTCACGGCCGAAAGGTGCAATTGGCTGGCCTCCACACTGCGCAGCCACGCGACAACCGCTCCATGTGGCTTCGGCCGGCGCAGTTCCGACATGACATTGGTATCGAGCAGGTACATGGCGCTAGTCGAAGCGAGCCGGGCGCCGCCGCCTCCACCGTCCGCGCGGTGGAATATTCAGCTCGCCGCGGGCGAAGTCGGTGAGCAGGAGGTCCTTGAGGGTAGGCTTGTTGCTGGCCGTAAGCTTCTGCCATTGCTCCGCCGGGACGAGCACGGCGGTTTCAACGCCGCGGCGGGTGACCATCTGCGGTCCTTTCTTCAGGCAGGTATCCAGCAACTCGCTGAAGCGGGCCTTGGCGTCTTGCACGGGCCAGGGTTTCATCGTGGCTAATCTAATATGACTAGTTATCTGACTAGTCTATGGCGACCCAGCCATTTTTACAAGGGACCGCAGCGTCCGATCATGAGTATGCCGGACGGCAAGACAGGCCGCCTTGCTAAGTTCGCCCCGGGCCTTTAGCAATCCGCGCGACAATTTCTCTGCGAGGCTCCCATGGCGACCCACAATCTCCTTCTGCTGCCCGGCGACGGCATCGGCCCGGAAGTGATGGCGCAAGCAAAACGCGTCATCGACTTCTTCAACAGACAGGGCCCGGACAAGTTCTTGACCGAGGAGGCGCTGGTCGGCGGCTGCTGCTACGACGCGCACGGGGTCGCCGTCACCGACGAGACCATGGCAAAGGCCAAGGCCGCCGACGCGGTGATCTTCGGCGCGGTGGGCGGACCGAAATGGGACAAGGTGCCCTATGACGTGCGGCCGGAGGCGGGCCTGTTACGCCTGCGCAAGGATCTTGCGCTGTTCGCCAATATCCGCCCGGCCATCGTCTATCCGGCGCTCGCCGATTCATCCTCGCTCAAACGCGAGGTGGTCGAGGGCCTCGACATCATCATCTTGCGCGAACTCACCGGCGGCGTTTATTTCGGCGAACCGAAGACCATCACCGATCTCGGCAACGGTCAGAAGCGCGCCATCGACACGCAGGTCTACGACACCTACGAGATCGAACGCATCGACCGCGTCGCCTTCGAGCTGGCGCGCAAGCGGCGCAACAAGGTCACCTCGATGGAAAAGCGCAACGTCATGAAATCGGGCGTGCTGTGGAACGAGGTGACGACGGCGCTGCACGCGCGCGAATACAAGGACGTCGCAGCTCGAGCACATGCTGGCCGACGCCGGCGGCATGCAGCTGGTGCGCTGGCCCAAGCAGTTCGACGTCATCGTGACGGACAATCTGTTCGGCGACATGCTGTCCGACATCGCCGCGACGCTCACCGGCTCGCTTGGCATGTTGCCGTCGGCCTCGCTGGGCGAGGTCGATCCCAAGACCAAGAAGCGCAAGGCGCTCTATGAGCCGGTGCACGGCTCGGCGCCCGACATCGCCGGCAAGGGCATCGCCAACCCGATCGCCATGATCGCCTCGTTCGGCATGGCGTTGCGCTATTCGTTCAATCTCGGCAAGCAAGCCGACATGATCGATCAGGCGATCGCCGCAACGCTCGCCAAGGGCCTGCGCACCGCCGACATCAAGTCGGAGGGGACGAAAGTGGTGAGCACGTCGGAAATGGGCGACGCGATTTTGGCGGAGCTGGAGACGCTGGCGCATTAACAAAAACGCGGCCTCAAAGGGCCGCGTTTTCGTTTTGCGTTTCAGGCGTCGGCTAGTCGCCGATCCAGGGATTAGTCTTGAACGGCAAGGTGAACGCTCCCGGCAACGCCGACTGATTGCCGCCGAATGCCGTGTTGTCGAGCACGCTGGTGGCGTGCTGATTGGGCAAATGGGCATAGCTGTTGCCGATGTTCTCGCCCGGGAATGTTTCGGTGCCGGGATCGAGATAGGACCGCTTCTGAATGATGATGCGGGTGCGCGTGCGGCCGTCTTCGTCGCGGCTCACGAACACGGTATGCCCGGTGGCGGTGACCACGCGCTTTTTCTTAGCCGCCGCATCGGCCGGCGCGGCCAGCATGGCCAGAGCCGCGGCACCGGCAAACGCAATGGCAGCAAATTTCAAGCGCATGGGGTCCTCGCCGGGGTTTTATGCTGCAACGCAGTTTAGCGGGCTTCGGTTCGCCGCAACAGGCCGAATCGCACGTAATTGTGACGCCGAATCCTTAAGAAAGCGGCCCCGCCGGTGCAGCGGGGCCGAAATCTTGCTTTTTCAGCGAGGTGTGGCTTTCAGGTACCGTAGTTTTTCGTCAGATAGTCTTTGATAGCCTTGGCGTCGGCGTCGTCGATCGGCGCCCCCATCGCCTTGATCATTTTATTGACCTCGGCGTCCCATCCGCCCGCGTTGAGGAACGGCGAGTTCATCGGGATATAAGCGAGGCTGTGGCAGGCTTGGCAATTGGCCTCCACCTTGTCGACGCCGGGCGCCTTCTTGAGCGTGATCTGTCGGCGTCGGCCATCGCGGGAAGCGCGATCAGCGCGGCGGCGAATGCAAGGATAATTGTGCGCATGGTCCTCTCCCTTAAGCTGCGTTCAGCGTGATGTTCTGCATGACGTTATTGTGGTAGCCGGCCGGATTGAAGATCAATGTCGCTCGGTCTGAGCTTGGCCGATCACGTTCGTGGCGTTGACCATCACCGAGTTCTTGCCGCGCTTGGCGTTGAGCGCGAAGCTCCAGGGCCGGAACGCGTAGTTTCCGAAATCCTGCCCAAGCGCCGCATCTCGTCCAAGTCTTGCCGTCATCGGTCGAAACGTCGACCTGGCGGATGCCGTAGCCGCCGTCCCAGGCGATGCCGCTCGACGGTGACCTTGCCACGCTTCACCTTGGCTCCGTCGCGATGGCTGGTGATCAGCGAGTTGACCACGATCTCGGTAATCGGCGTCGACGTGGCGTCTTCCTGCGTGATGAAGCGCGCCACCACCGGGAATTTGCCGACGGGAATGCGGTAGGCCGGCTTCATCCAGAAGCCGCCCTGCGGCTTGGTCAGCACGTTGATATTGGTGAGGTGCTTCATCCAATAGGTGCCGGTCCAGCCCGGCACGATCAGGCGAGCCGGGAAGCCGTTGAAATGCGGCAGCGGCGCGCCGTTCATCTCGTAGGCGATGATGGTGTCGGGATCCATCGCCTTCCAAACCGGAATGCTCTTGATGAAATCCGGCGTCTTGTCGATCGCCGGACCGTCGGCGCCGTTGAATCCGATCTCGATCGCCTCCTTCTTCAGCACCGACCTTAGCGAGAATATCCTTGAGCCGCGCGCCCTTCCAGCGTCGCGCAGCCCATGGCGCCATAGCCCCACTCTACGCCGGCGACGTGCGGCTTGGACAGGCCGCGCCGGTTGCCGGAGCATTGATTGACCGCGACCACCTCGACCGCCGGCATCTTTTTCAGATCGTCGAGCGTGATCTCGGCCTGGCCGTTGGCGCCGTCGCCGCCGACTGAAATCTTGTAGGTCGCCGTGTCGATCTTCTCCGGAATATCGGAAAGGTGATAGCGGATGAAGAATTCGTCATTCGGCGTGATCGGCGTGCGGAAATATTCCAGCGGCGATTCGTAGTTCGGCCCGCGATCGGACAGTTGGATCAGCGGCTTCTTGCCGGGCAGCGGCCACCATCTTGACATAGCTGCTGATCCCGGCGGGGACGCCCCGCGGTCAGCTCGCTTGCCGGCAGATTCGGCGAAGGCAAATTCGGTAGGCTTCAGTTCCGGTGACCGCCAGCGCTGCGCCCGCGCCGGCGGTCCCAAGCAAGTGACGTCGTGTGATCATTGTTTGCTCTCCCCAGAGTTTTTTATGCAGCCGACCCGGCCATCGCCGCGGCTTTAGATATTATTATTCGAATATGATCCGACGAAATAATCGGCCGGTCAAATGAAAACGGCGGCCGGCCCGCGATAAATCGCTCTCGCGCTGCAGCGAAAACAGCTGCAACGAACGAAAGCGATATGGCAGCGGGCCGCGCCTGCGCGCGAAATCGTTCAGCGGCCGATGCGCCGCGGCTCCGGTCGGGTCGCCAGCGCCTTCCACAGCAGCTTGTATTTGGGCGTCGACGCCAGAATGGGGTCGTGCTGGCCGCAGAAGCTGCGGTTGAGCTCGGCCTGCGCGAACAGGGCGCCCACCTTCGGCTCGCTGCCGGCGGAGAGCAGCGTCAGCCGGTCGAGCGCGCAGGCAAGCGTCGAGTGCTCGATGAAGTCGGCGCCGCCCTGGCAGAACCAGCCGGACAATTGCAGCCGCGGGTCGTCATAGGCGCGCACGAAGGCGAGGCAATGGCGGGCCACGCCTTTCGAGGTATCGAAGGCGACGATCGACAGCGGGCCGAATTTGCTCGCCAGCGGCTCCGCATCCCGCCGCAGCGCAACCGGCCCGAGCGCGGCCGCTTCCGCGGCGATCGCGGCCTTCGGGCCGGCGAAGCGGCGGATCTCGCTGCCGGGGCGGTAGATTTCGACCAGCAGATAGGGGGCGATGCCGTCCGGCTCGCCTAGCGCCAGAATGTCCTTGCGGCCGCCGCCCTCGGCGTTGCGGCGAATGGCATAGCTCGACGGCACATCGACCGCTTCCGGGATCGACAGCGCGAAGGCCGGGAACGGCCGCTCGATCTCGGTCCATTGCGGCCGCGCGGCCGGCGCGGCGCGCAGCGGCGGCGGGGACTGAAAGACCTGCGCGGCAGCCACGGAAAGCACTGCAATTCCACCCAGATATGCGAGAATACGCACCAGGTTGGAGGGCAGTTCCTCACGCCAGGAATGCAGGGCCGGGTGCATGGCCTTGGCTCCAGTAGGCTGCCGTTGTCTTCCAGGCAGTTCTCGCTTAGAAGCCCTGCCATCCGGTTGTGCCGCGGCTGGGTGCAGTGCGGAATTTATTTTGGAGCGTTAACAATGGGTTACAAGGTCGCCGTGGTGGGGGCCACCGGCAATGTCGGGCGCGAAATGCTCGCCATTCTGGCCGAGCGGAGTTTCCCTGCCGACGAGGTGGTGGCGCTCGCCTCGCGCAAGAGCGTGGGCCAGGAGTGCTCGTTCGGCGACAAGACGCTGAAGGTGAAGGCGCTCGACCACTACGATTTTTCCGACGTCGACATTTGTCTCATGTCGGCCGGCGGCGCGGTGTCGAAGGAATGGTCGCCCAAGATCGGCGCTCAAGGGGCGGTCGTGATCGACAATTCGAGCGCCTGGCGCATGGACCCGGACGTGCCGCTGATCGTGCCGGAGGTGAATGCCGACGCGGTCGTCGGGCTTTAGCAAGAAGAACATCATCGCCAATCCGAACTGCTCGACCGCGCAGCTCGTGGTGGCGCTCAAGCCGTTGCACGATGCGGCCACGATCAAGCGCGTGGTGGTGGCGACCTATCAATCGGTCTCCGGCGCCGGCAAGGAGGCGATGGACGAATTGTTCTCGCAGACCAAGGCGGTGTTTACGCTGGGCGAAGTCGAAGACGAAGAAGTTCTCCAAGCGCATCGCCTTCAACTCATTCCGCAGATCGACGTGTTCATGGAGGACGGCTACACCAAGGAAGAGTGGAAGATGGTGGTCGAGACCAAGAAGATTCTCGATCCCAAGATCAAGCTCACGGCGACATGTGTCCGGGTGCCGGTGTTCGTCGGTCATTCCGAGGCAGTGAACATCGAGTTCGAAAAGCCGATCAGCGTCGAAGAGGCGCGCGACATCTTGCGCAGCGCGCCCGGCTGCCTGGTGATCGACAAGCGCGAGCCCGGCGGCTATGTGACGCCGTATGAATGCGTGGGCGAGGACGCCACTTATATCAGCCGCATCCGCACCGACCCGACGGTCGACAACGGCCTGGAAATCTGGGTGGTGTCCGACAATCTGCGCAAGGGCGCGGCGCTTAACGCCGTGCAGATCGCGGAAGTGCTGATCAACCGCAAGCTGATTCAGGCGAAGAAGAAGGCGGCGTAGCTTGTTGTCGTCCCCGCGAAGGCGGGGACCCATACGCCGTTCACTGTCGAGACGCTGCGGAGTATGGCTCCCGGCTCTCGCTTTCGCTCGGCCGGGACGACAGCTGCAGTCAAAACTTCGGCGCGATCGACGTGGTCCTGGTTTCGACGCGCACGAACTCCCCGCTTCGCTTATCCAGTACCGACAGATCCCCGGTGGCGACGCCGAAATAGGCGCCGTGGGTCGCGATCTTGCCTTTCTCGATCAGTCTGGCCAAGCGCGGGAACGTCATCAAATTGTCGAGGCTGTTGACGATGTTGGCGTGCTCCAGCCGCCTGAGATAGTCCGCCGGCGCGAGATCGCCGCGCGGCCCGGTCTTCTCGGCCGCCGGCCGCATCAGCTTCATCCATTTGCCGATGAAGTCGCCGGGCGAGAGCGGCTCGGCGTCCTCGGCATAGGCTTTGATGCCGCCGCAATGCGCGTGGCCGAGCACCACGATGTGCTTGACGCGCAGGGCGCCGACGCCAAATTCGAGCGCCGCCGACACGCCATGCGCCTGCCCGTCCGGCGCGTAAGGCGGCACGATGTTCGCCACGTTGCGCACCACGAACAGCTCGCCCGGGTGGGCGTCGAAAATCACCTCCGGCGAGACGCGCGAATCGCAGCAGCCGATCACCATGATCTCCGGCCGCTGGCCGCGCTCGGCCAGTTCGCGATAGCGGTCCTGTTCCCACCGCAGCCGGCCGCCGGCAAAGGCGTTGTAGCCGTCGATCAAACGTTGCGGAAAGCTCATCGTCAGCCTCGTTGCGCTCTGCCTAATTTATTGGCTATCCGTCGCAACGAAGCAAACCTCATGCCCGGATCGCCATTTTAACGCTTGCAGGCCCGTTTTATGGCATATCGCCGGCGGACCTTGCGCCTATTCATGGGTTGTTCAGGTGCAATCGACGACTGAAGGATGAAAACCAGACCGCGCATGCTGCAGCCGAACAAGCCCATCGTCTCGAATCCGCCACCGTTGCGAACGCGCGCGCATGGCTTCTCGGCGCCGCAAATCGGCGTGCTGTTCGCGGCGTTCACGCTGCTCATTTCCATCCCGATCTGGACGCATCCGCTGCCGCCGCTGTCGGACTACGTCAATCATCTTGCCCGCATGCATGTGATCGCGACGCTGGCGAAGAACCCGCAACTCGCCCGCTTCTACGAGATCGACTGGCAGGTGATTCCCAATCTGACCATGGACCTGATCGTGCCGCTACTGGCGCGCGTCATGAACGTGTACCTGGCCGGCCAGGTATTCATCGTCGGCATGTTCGCGCTGCTCGTTTCCGGGTGCCTGGCGCTCAACCGCGCGTTGATCGGCCGCTGGTCGGTGTTCCCGCTGTTCGCCTTTCCGCTGGTCTACAATTACGTCTTCCTGGTCGGATTGATGAACTACATATTCGGCATCGGCATCGCGCTGTGGGCGCTGGCCGGCTGGATTGCGCTGCGCGAGCGGGTCTGGCCCGCGCGTTTCGCCTTGTCGACGGCTTGCGTGCTCGCGCTGTTCTTCTGCCATCTCTCGGCGCTCGGCATTTACGGCCTCGGCGTGCTGTCGTTCGAAATATCGCGGCTGTGGGAGCGGCGGCTGGAACCCTGGCCCGCCCGCATCGTCGATTTCGTCGCCAGCGGCCTGCCGTTCCTCGCCGCGGCGCCGCTGCTCAGCGCCAGCCCGACCATGCAGCTGGTCGGCTCCACCTATTGGGAGCAGCACGGCAAGATCGACGGGTTGATGTATGTCGTCAGCGATTATTCCGACATCGCCGCCTTCGCGCTCATTACCGTCATGGTCGCCAGCATCGTGTGGGGGATGCGCCACCGCGTGCTGCGCTTTCACCCGCTGGTGGTGGCGCTGATCGTGGTCGGCGCCGCGGTCTATATCATGCTGCCGCGCATCATGTTCGACACCTACATGACCGACCAGCGGGTGCCGCTCGGCGTCGCCTTCATGCTGCTGGCCTGCGGCGATCTGGAGCTGCGCCGTCGCCTGGTGCGGCGCGGCTTCATGATCGTGCTGATCGTCATGATCACCGCGCGGCTGATCGAGATCGATTACAACTGGTCGCAATTGTCGGATTCGACCAGCGAGTTCCGCTCCTCCGTGCGCCGCATCGCGCCGGGCTCGAAGGTTTTCGTCGCCTATGCCGACCGCGCGCTGGGCGAGGACGTGCGCGACCTTGGCCTCGTGCATGCCGCCTGTATCGCCACCATCGAGCGTTCCGCGCTGGTCACCACGCTGTTCACCGTGGAAGGCAAGCAGGTGCTGCACGTGCGTCCCGAATTTCGCTACTACGCCGACATCAGGGACGGCACGCCGCCGTCGACCGCGCAGCTTATCGTCGCGGCCGACCGCCCGGCGCCCAATACGCCAAAATTCTGGTTGAACTGGACGAAGTTCGATTATCTCTACGTCCTGTTCACCGAGGACGAGGCGCCCAATCCGGATCCCTCGCGCCTGAAGCTGATCGCCGACGGCGACCGTTTCCAGCTTTACAAGATCCTCAAGCCGGGCGGCATCGCCAGCGCGAAATAGGCAAGTCTGTGCTCGTCCCTGCGACAGCGGGGACCCGGTGGCTGCTTTCGTCCGGACTGCCGCGGGTGCGGGAATGAGCGGTTGTTGCCGGTGCCGCGCAATCTCGCGCTTGATAGTTTCCCGATGGCCGATACAGTTGGCGGCATGACCATTCGCCCGCGCCGCAGCCTGCTTTACATGCCCGGCTCCAATGCCCGCGCCATGGAGAAGGCGAAAACGCTGTCAGCCGACGGCATCATCCTCGACCTTGAGGATTCGGTGGCGCCCGACGCCAAGGAAGCGGCGCGGGCGCAGGTCGCCGACGCGGTCAAAGCCGGCGGGTTCGGCACGCGCGAGGTGTTCATCCGCATCAACGGCATCGACACGCCCTGGCATGCCGATGATCTCGCCGCCGCCGCCCATGCCGCGCCCGACGCTATCCTGGTGCCGAAAATAACCAATCCGGACATGCTCGAAATGGTCGGCCGCCGCCTGCTCGACATGCACAGCGATCACAAAATCAGAATCTGGGCGATGATCGAGACGCCGCTCGCCATCTTCAACATTCTGTCGATCGCGGCGGAGGCCAAGGATTCCGAATCGCGCCTGTCCGGCTTCGTCATGGGCACCAACGATCTCGCCAAGGACACCCGCGCCCATCTGGTGCCCGGCCGCGCGCCGATGCTGAGCTGGCTCACCACCTGCGTCGCGGCGGCGCGCATCTACGGCATCGATATCATCGACGGCGTCTATAACGACATCGGCAATACCGACGGTTTCCAGATGGAATGCCAGCAGGGCGTCGAGCTCGGCTTCGACGGCAAGACGCTGATCCATCCCAGCCAGATCGCGCCCTGCAACACGGCGTTCTCGCCGTCGCCGGAGGAGGTCGCGCTGGCGCGCAAGATGATCGCCGCCTTCGACCTGCCGGAGAACAAGTCCAAAGGCGTGGTCTCCATCGACGGCCGCATGGTCGAGCGCCTGCATGCCGACATGGCGCGCCGCACGGTGGCGATCGCGGAGGCGATCGCGGCGGGATAACCACAAGGGGGCAACCATGCGACGACGCGATGTCTTGACGCTCATCGGCGGCGCGGCGGCGATTTGGTCGGTGAATTGGCCGCTCGCGGCGCGCGCGCAAGGCGCGACCTATCCCAGCCGCCCGATCACGCTGATCGTCCCTTACGCGCCCGGCGGCGGCAACGACGTCTTGGCGCGCGGGGTCGCCGAACCCATGGGCAAGACGCTCGGCCAGCCGGTGGTGATCGAGAACCACGGCGGCGCCGGCGGCTCGATCGGCACCCGCCAGGTCGCCAAGTCGGAGCCCGACGGCTATACGCTCGGGCTCGGCGGCACCGGCACGCTCGCCATCGATCCGACGCTCTATCCGAATGCCGGCTACGATCCGCGCAAGGACTTCGCGCCGGTCGGGCTGATCGCCACCAGCCCGCTCATCATCCTGGTGAACCCGTCACTGCCGGCGCACAACGTCAAGGAGCTGATCGCGCTCGCCAAGGCGCAGCCGGGCAAGCTCAATTACGCCTCGGCCGGCCGCGGCAGCGGCATTCATCTCGGCACGGTGCTGTTCGCCGAGACGGCCGGCATCGAGCTCACGCATATTCCCTACAAGGGCTCGGGGCCTGCGCTCACCGATCTGCTCGGCGGCCATGTGGCGATCTATTTCTCCTCGCTGCCGCCAGCCATCGGGCTGGTCAAGGAAGGCAAGCTGCGCGCGCTCGGCGTCACCAGCCTGAAGCGCTCGCCGATATTCCCCGACGTGCCGACGGTGGCCGAGCAGGGACTGCCCGGCTTCGAGGCGGTCTTGCATTACGGCATCGTGGCGCCGACCGGCACGCCGCGCCCGATTATCGACAAGCTCAACAAGGCGTTGCGCGCGGCGCTCGATTCGCCCGAAGTGCACAAGCGCATCGCCACCGAAGGCGCCGAGCCGCTGCCGACCACGCCGGAGCAATACGCCGCCGACATCGATCGCGAGGAAACCAAATGGTCGGCGCTGGTGAAGAAGTCGGGTGCCGGCGCGAAGTGACGTTTAGCGGTCGCTGAGTTCGAGTTCGCCGAAGATTTCCTCGTTGTGCTGGCCGAGCGTGGGCGGCGGCGTATCGATGCGCGGGCCGCCATGCGCGAAGGTGAAGGCGGCGAGCGGTACGCCGAAGCCGCCGTCGATGCCGGCGCCGTCTTGGTGACGATGGATGATGCCGCGCGTCGCGATCTGCGGATCGGCGACGGCTTCGCCCATGCTGCGCACGCGCGCGGCCGGCACGTGATTGGCTTGCAGGAATGCCTCCCATTCGTCGGCACTACGGGTGAGCATGATCTCTTCCAGCACCGCGATCTCGCGCGCGTGATCGGCGTCGCGCTCGTCGTTCGTCTTCTTCACCATGTCGGGCCGCCCAAGCAGTTTCCACAGCCGTGCCTGCTGACGCAGATTGCTGGCGCCCAGCATCAGCAGCCCGTTCTTGGTGGCGAAGGCGCCGTTGGTCGCGTGCGGATGGCGGTTGCCGCTCGGTTTCGGGTGCACGCCGTTGCGCAAGTAGCCGGTGAGATGCGAGCTCATCAGGATCATGGCCACGTCGAGCATCGCCATGTCGATGCGCTGGCCCTTGCCGGTGCGCTCGCGCTGGAACAGCGCCGCCGACAGTGCGAAGGCGCCGGTCATGCCGGTGGCGTAGTCGACCGCCGGCGAACCGAACTTGATCGGATTGACCTCTGGCGTGCCGGTCATCGCCATGATGCCGGAAGTGGCCTGGATGACGTGGTCGTAGGCAGTCTGCGGGCCGCGCGGTCCGTTTTGGCCGAAGGCCGAGAACGACGCATAGATCAGCCGTGGATTGATCGCCGAGAGCGCCTCATAGCCGAGGCCGATCGCCTCGAACGCGCCGGGCCGGTAGTTCTCCACGAACACGTCGGCGGTTGCGACCAGCTTCTTCAGCTTTTGGCGGTCTTCTCCCTGCTTCAGGTCGAGCGTGATCGAGCGCTTGTTGGAGGCCTGCGTGAGGAACGCGGTGCCCATGTTGGCCCGGTTGAGCGCCTTGTCGGTGCCGGCGCTGCGGCTCTGGTCGGGATCGTCGGGATGCTCGACCTTGATCACGTCAGCGCCGAGCACGGCGAGCTGATAGGCGGCGAACGGCCCGGCCAGCACATGGGTGACGTCGATCACCCGGATCCCCTTGAACGGTCGCATGACGCTTTCCTCCGGAATTTCTGTCGCCCAGCATACGCCAATCAGCGGCCGATCGGCTCAAGTCCCGCGGCGGTGAACAGCGCGATGGCCGCCGGTGTCGTAATCGCGGCGACGAAGGCCTGGGCGATGTCGCGATGCCGGCTGGCGCTGGCGACGCCGGCGGAGAATTCCGAATAAAGCTGCAGCTCCGGCGGAAACGGCCCGACATATTGCGTGCCGGTAACCGGCAGCAGTTCGGGGATTTGCTGGATCGCCATCTCCGCTTCGCCGCGCGCGACCAGTTCGGCGACGCGGCCGCTCGGCCCCAGCACGATCTTGCCGCGCATGGCCGCGGCGATGCCGAGGCGATCGAGCAGCGTCTCGAAATAGATGCCGCTGGTGCCTTCGGTGGAGCGCACCACCGACTTGGCGGCAAGCAATGTGCGCTTGAATGCGTCGGTCGTGGAAATGTCCGGCTTCGCCGCGCCCTGGCGCACCGCGACGCCCAAGCCCGAGCGGCCGATATCGGCGCGCGTCTGCGCCAGCAGCTTGCCCTGCGCGGCGAGATCGTCGAACACCGGCCGCGTCACGATGGCCACGTCAAAGGCGGCGCCACTCTCGATCTGGCGCTTGACCGCCTTGGCCGGATCGTAACCGACCGACAGCCGGCAGCCGCGCGCGCGCTCGAACTTGGGCGCGAGCTCGCTCAGCACGTCGAGTGCGGCATGCGTGCTCAGCACTCTGATTTCGGCGGGGTTCACGGGGCGCGGCCTAAGCGATCGGGATCACAAGCTTATTTGGTGCATTGCGGGCGCGCCAGCCCGTGCTTTTGATCTGGATCATGGACATATCCGGTACAGCCTCTATTGCAGCAGGTGCCGGGAATGTTTGTCGGGTGGCGACAATGTCTTCACCTAAAGATTCCATACATCAACCGATCTATATCTCTGAGATGATGCAACGCCTCGGCATCGAGCCGGGGGAAGGCATCCTGCCGCGCCTGAGCTTAAGCTACGCGACCGCGTTTCATCGCTGCGAAGCTTGCCCGTCAAAGCAAGCCTGCCGCGAATGGCTCGACAGCATGCCGCGCTCGGTGGCGAGCGCTCCGGACTTCTGCCCGAGTGCCGATATTTTGTTTGAACTGCGGAACAATCAACCCGGCCGCGCCAGCGTCGGGGTCGAGCATCACGCTTACATTGCCGACCTCGAACGGTTTGCAGATGAGATCGACACCCTTTTATTGCAAAAGTCGGCTGACGACCCGATGCTCGCCGAGCTCAGGAGCCGCAAGTCGCGGTTGCGCGACGAAATCGAATGGCTTCGCCGAAAGCCGTCGCAAAAAGCCTGCCACGTTGACGGTTGAGATTGCGAGGCCGCCGAAATTCCGGCTCGCAAGGCCGGAGTTCCATTTTGAGCTATGTCATTTCGCCCGCTCGGCCGACCCCCTAATGAGGATCGATGAGCCGTAATTCCGACGACGATCCCGCACCGCCTTGCCCAATTTGCGGCATGGCCATGGTGCTTGTGCGCATCGATCCGCGGGTCGCGGCATTTACCGAATTGCACACCTTCCGATGTTTTGCTTGCGGCGACGTGCGCGCCATCGAGCAGCAAAAGACCGATTACGTTCAGCGCGGCAGGGTGTAGACGAACGCCGCGTCCTTGCCGAGCCCGCCATGCCGGCGGACGAAGCGGGCGGCGGCCGGCTTGCCGTTCCGGCATTCGCAATCTCGGTTGATCCACATCAATGCGTTACGCGATCGAGGTGATCTCATTCGCCAGTATCCGCCGAGAACAATAAATGAATTCTACATTAATCAGAGCATTCACAATCGGCGCAATTGCACTCGGCGCCGCCGCAATGGCGCATGCGCAACAGAGGAACTCCGAAGCGCAAAGCGCCGATGTCGGCAAGTATGAATATGACACGCATTGTGCCGAATGCCACGGCGCGACTGGCAAGGGTGACGGACCTTATGTGCAGCTGCTCCGAGCCGGCACCGTTCTGCCCAATCTCACCGAGCTCTCCAAGAACAACGGCGGCGTATTTCCGTTCACGCGCGTCTACGACACGATCGATGGCAAGGCGCGGATAAGGGCGCACGGAACGGGTATGCCGATCTGGGGCGAAGCGTACAAGATTCAGAGCCGCAACCTGAATCTTCTCTACAATCCCGACGCGTTCGCGCGCGCGAAAATTCTTGCGTTGATCGAGTACATTTACCGTCTGCAGACAAAGTGAGTTTTTCAACCTGGCTCGGCAAGCGAAATGCCGCTGCCATTGCCGGTTTTGCGCCCGCCGTTCAGCGCGGCAGCGTGTAGACGAACACCGCGCCCTTGCCGAGCCCGCCATGCAAGCAGATGAAGCGCACTTCATCGGGCGCGCCGGCGGCCTGATAGGTCGCCTTGCCGTGATAAACGGTGGAGACAAATTGCGAGCCGACCTTGTCGGCGAATTTGTCCTCTTCGACGTCGGCGCGCGCGATCGCGAATTTCTTGAACGCCGGATTTTCCTGCTTGAATTTGACCGCGGCGAGCTTCTCGCAATCGCGCAGGCCGTCTTCGGTCGATTTCTGCGCCAGCGCCGGCGCTACGGCGAGCGCGCACAAGGCCGCGACCACTGCCGGCTTCACGCCCATGGCCGCGCCGCCTTGGCCTTGTCCTCGTAGCTCGCGATCTTGGCGCTCTTCTGCTTGGTCAGCCCGATATCGTCGAGGCCGTTGAGCATGCAGTGCTTGCGGAACGAGTCGATCTCGAACTTGACCACGCCGCCGTCGGGGCCGTGGATTTCCTGTTTCTCCAGATCGATCGAGAGCGTGGCATTGGCGCCGCGCTCGGCGTCGTCGAACAGCTTTTCGAGGTCTTCCGGGCTGACGCGGATCGGCAGCACGCCGTTCTTGAAGCAGTTGTTGTAGAAGATGTCGCCGAACGAGGTCGAGATCACGCAGCGGATGCCGAAATCCATCAGCGCCCAGGGCGCGTGCTCGCGCGAGGAGCCACAGCCGAAATTGTCGCCGGCGACCAAAATCTTGGCCTTGCGATAGGCCGGCTTGTTGAGCACGAAATCCGGGTCCTCGCTGCCGTCGTCCTTGTAGCGCAGCTCGGAGAACAGGCCCTTGCCCAGCCCCGTGCGCTTGATGGTCTTCAAATATTGCTTGGGGATGACCATGTCGGTGTCGACATTGATCATCTTCAAGGGCGCGGCGACGCCGTCCAAAGTGGTGAATTTGTCCATGGCCTCGATCCCTGCGCGGGGGATACCGCCGCGCGGCCCTTTTCTTGCGGTCTTGCCGCCGCGAGGTCAAGCCCGCGTTAGCGAACCGTGCGGCTATCCCATCGAAAACTGCGACCGATCAAACGCATGTTTTCGATCGGACTCATACGGTCGGCCGATCTGGGCGGCGAGGCAGCTAGGCGCGACCTCATGGATTGAGGCTGGCAAGCAAAGCCTGGCCTTACCCGCCGAAAGAGGGCATTCGTCGCCGGTTCGCGCATATCCGCTTTGTGGCGGGAAGGGAGCTGGCAGCCTTCCGTGCCCATGGGCGTTTGTATAGCCTAGGCGTTTGGCAAGATCGCTCGGAGGATATCACTGTGAAACTTCCACGCCGCCAATTCCTGCTGCTGGCCGCGGGCGCTGCCGCGCTGCCGGCTCTTTCGCGCATCGCCTGCGCGCAATCCTATCCAACGCGCACGGTGCGCCTTGTCGTCGGCTTTCCTCCCGGCACGTCGTCCGACATCACCGCCCGCTTGATCGCGCAGTGGCTGTCCGACCACCTTGGCCAGCAGGTCGTGGTCGAAAACCGGACGGGCGCCGGCACCAATATCGCTGCCGAGACGGTCGTGCAGGCCTCGCCCGACGGCTACACGCTGCTTTGGGTCACGCAGACCAACGCCATCAATGCAACGCTTTACGAATCGCTCAAGTTCGATTTCATCCGCGACATTACGCCCGTGGCCGGCGTCATCCGCGTTCCGACCGTGATGATGGTCAATCCGGCGGTGCCGGCCAAGACCGTTCCGGAGTTCATCGCCTACGCCAAGGCCAATCCGGGCAAGATCAACATGTCGTCGCCCGGCATCGGCAGCGCCAACCATGTGCTGGGCGAGCTGTTCCAGATGATGACCGGCACCAAGCTCGTGCACGTTCCCTATAAGGGCAGCCAGTTTCCCGATCTGCTCAGCGGACAGGTGCAGGTCACGTTCAACCCGTTGCCGTCTTCGCTTAATTTCATCAAGACCGGCAAGCTGCGCGCGCTCGGCGTGACCTCGGCAACGCGGCAAGCAGTGCTGCCGGATGTCCCGCCCATCGGCGAATTCGTGCCCGGCTACGAGGGCAACGCATGGTTCGGGATCGGCGCGCCGAAAAATACGCCGAAGGAAATCGTCGACAAGCTCAACAAGGAGATCAACGCCGGCCTCGCCGATCCGAAGCTCAAGGGGCGGCTGGTCGATCTGGGCGGCGTTCCCATGGCGGTGACGCCCGCCGAATTCGGCAAGTTCATCGCCGATGAGACCGAGAAGTGGAGCAAGGTGGTGAAGTTCGCGGGCCTCAAGGTGAAGTGATACGGCGAATGAAGGTTTCCATTCTCGACGACTATTTCGACACCATCCGCACTCTGCATTGCTTTCGCAAGCTCGACGGCTTCGACGTTAAGATCTGGAACGACCACGTTCAGGATGTTGATGTCCTGGCCGACCGGCTCAAGGACACCGACATCCTGGTGCTGATGCGCGAGCGCACGAAAATACGTAAAGCTCTGCTCGATCGGCTGCCCAAGCTCAAGCTCATCAGCCAGCGCAGCGTCTATCCGCACATCGATATCGATATATGCACCAAGCTCGGCATCGTCGTGTCCTCCAGTCAGCATCCGGGCACGCCGTGCTATGCCGCCGCGGAACTGACCTGGGGGCTGATCCTCGCCGCCGCGCGGCAAATTCCTCAGCAGATGGCCTCGCTCAAGGCCGGGACCTGGCAGATCGGGGTCGGTTCGACGCTGCGCGGCAAGACGCTGGGAATTTTCGGTTACGGCCGCATCGGCCGCGCGGTTGCCGAATACGGCAAAGCCTTCGGCATGCATGTGCAGTTCTGGGCGCGCGAGGCCACCCTGGTGCGGGCGCGTGCCGACGGCTTTGCGACCGCGGCCAGCAAACAAGCGTTCTTCGAGCAATCCGACGTGATCAGTCTGCACATGCGTCTGGTCGATGCGACGCGCGGCGTCGTCACCGCGGCCGATCTTTCCCGCATGAAGCCGACCGCGCTGCTCGTCAACACCAGCCGGGCGCCGCTGATCGAGCCCGGCGCGTTGGTCGCAGCCCTCAAGGCCGGGCGTCCCGGCATGGCCGCGGTCGACGTCTATGAAGATGAGCCGGTGCGCGACACGCAACATCCGCTCCTGACTATGCCCAACGTCGTCTGCACGCCGCACATCGGTTACGTCACGCGCGAGGAATACGAACTCCAGCTCACGGAGATTTTCGATCAGATCGCGGCCTATTGCAGCGGCCATCCGATCAACGTCGTCAATCCGGGCGTTCTCGCGTCGGCGCGGGCCGTGAGCGGCTAAAGCATGACCGTCACATCGCAGTTGTGCGAACGGATCGCCGCCACCGATTATGAAAATCTCGGCGCGCCGGCGATCGAAGCCGCGCGCCGGCTGGTGCTCGACGGCATCGCCATTGCGATTGCCGGCACCGAAGAAGAAGCGATCCACATCCTGGCGGCGCACCACAAGGAGCAGGGTGGCGCCGCCCAGGCGACCGCGATCGGCAATGCTTTCCGTCTCAACACGGTGTCGGCGGCGGCGCTCAACGGCGCCGCCATGCACGTGCTCGATTTCGAGCCGATGTGGAGCCCGGCCAACCACGCGCTGTCGACCACGCTCGCGGGCGTGCTGGCGCTGGCCGAGGCGCGCGGCGCAAGCGGCCGCGAGATTCTGACCGCGCTGGTCAAGGGCGTTGAGATGCAAGGCTGGATTCGCCAGGCCTCGGGACAGTTCGAGGCGAATACGTCGCGATTTCATCCGCCCGGCGCCGCCGGCCCGCTCGGCGCGGCGGTTGCGGCCGGGCATCTGCTGAAGCTCGATCCGGGACAGCTCGCCAACGCCATCGGCATCGCCGCCTCGCGCGCCGGCAGCCTGCTGGCCAATGCCGGCACCATGACCAAGTCGACGCATTGCGGCCATGCCGCGGCGCTCGGGCTCGAGTCGGCGCTGATCGCCGCGCGCGGCTTCACCGCCAATGTCGACGTGTTCGAAGCCGCGCAAGGCTATGTGCCGGCGCTTTACGACGACGGCTTCAAGGCCGAGGAGATGCTCGGCTTCGGCCGCGCGCCGTTGCGCGTCGTCGAGCCCGGCTATGCGATCAAGATGTTTCCGAGCCAGTTCGGAACCCATTTCGGCATCACCGCCGCGCTCGAACTGCACCCGCAAATTCCCGACGCGAGCGCGATCCGCCGCGTGGTCTTGACCGCGCCGGTGATGACCTATGTCAACCGGCCGCGGCCCCAGACCGGTCTTGCTGGCAAGTTCTCGCTGCAATACACGGCGGCGAGCGCCCTGCTCGACGGCAATGTGGCAATTCGCACCTTCACGGATGCGCGGCTCGCTAAGGCCGACATGCAGGAGCTGCTCGGCAAGTTCGAGGTCGTTCTCGACCCCGCCATCCCCGGCCGTTTTGAGGAGATGCATGTGCTACTGCGCGTCGCGCTCGACGGCGGGCGCGTCTTGGAGACGCGCTGCAACGGCCCGCGCGGCAAATGGGGCACGCCGCCGATCGGCGAGGCGGAGCATCTCGTCAAGGTGCGCGACTGTCTGGCGACGCGGCTCGAACCGGCTGCGGCCGAACGCGTCATCGCGCTCGCCCGGCGTATCGACGATCTCGACGCCGCCGGCGTGCGCCAGCTCATGCAACTGGCCGGCTGCTTCGCCTGAACGTTCGATAGGGGTCCCGACAGTGGCAAAAGTCCGTAAACGACAGAGGTTGCCGACCGAGGCGGCCTTCAAATGAAAGACTTAAGCATCAAGATGAGGACAAAGAGATAAATGGAGGCCGCGATAACATCGCCGATGACGTGGCCGATCCTCTCCAAATTGTGTTCAGACTCGTCGAAGTACTGCATTGAAATTTCCCTGTGTTCTGCACATGGCTATCGAAAAATTGCGGCGCATATCAGCGTAGTTCCAATTACAAAAGGCGTTAAATAGATCACCCAGTATAATTGAATTGCGGGACGGCCCTTCAATATGGGATTGCCGGCCTTAGTTCTAATCCATTCGTAAGATGCCATCCACGCACTGATACCAAGCCGACCCGCAGCCACCCCAAATTTGCGATTGCAGCCATCGCTTATCACTCGCCGGGCAAGTTTCAGTGCTCGCAGCCAAAAAAAGCCCCGGCCAAATCTGGGAGGTTTTGGGCCGGGGCCAAATCGAAATCGCGCGGGAGGGTAAGTCCCAGCGCAAATCGCAGATTAGGTTCGGTCCGCGCGGAGTGTCTGTAACTTATTCATCAATTTCAATGGCAAACGCATGAATTAAAAAATTAGGACGTCCTGAAGTTCAAATTAGAATTCGGGGCCTGCAATGCGGACGAAACCAACAACCGTGCACGGTCGTCCTAGTGCCAAGTTCGATCATTACGGAATCGTCGGCGATCCAGCCAGACGGCAAGCGCCCAGATCGCGAACATTAGTCCAAAGGCCGCTATCCAATGCTGGATGTGCAGGCCGAGCACGTGAAAATCCTTGATAAACCAATCAAGCATCCGGGTCGGAACGTACGTCGATAGTGCTGCGCTGCGCCATTAAATTGGCCGTCGAACGCGTAAAAAATTGGAAAAAGTGGAAGCCAAAAAAGAAAATGCAGAGCTCTTAAAACCGGCTATCGCGTAAACGCGGCTCGCGTCTGCGATCGACGCGGCCCGGCATTTTATTCTTGCGGGCTTGTCGCAATAGCGGCAAATAGGCAGTCTGCTTATAGGGCAGACGGTTCACTCCCGTCTCGGGATGCCGCAAGTCCGGGGAAACGCAGCATGGAACAGCCGCGAGCACGGCCCAGCATGGGCCGATGGTACATCCTGGTATTGATCAGCTTGATGTACCTGATCACCTATCTCGACCGGGTGAACATCTCGACGGCGGCGCCGGTTATCAGCAAGGAATTCGGTTTCGATAAAATTACAATGGGCGTGATCTTCAGCGCTTTTGTCTGGGCCTATGCTCTGTTTCAGGTTCCCGGCGGCTGGGTCAGCGACCGTTTCGGCCCGCGCAATGTTCTCACGATAATTGTCGCCTATTGGTCGATCATGACGGCGGCGACGGCCTTCGCCGTCGGCGCCACGTCGTTCGTGGTGCTTCGCTTTCTGTTTGGCGTCGGCGAAGGCGGCGCGTTTCCGGGGGCAACGCGCGCCATGCAGCTCTGGTATCCGCGGCATGAGCGCGGTTTTGTGCAAGGCATCACCCACAGCGCGAGCCGCCTCGGCGCCGCCATCGCGCCGCCGCTCGTGGTGCTCATCATAACGACGCTGGGCTGGCGCTCGGTATTCTATATATGCGGCGCGGTCGGCTTGGTGTGGTCGGTCTTATGGTACGTCGCCTATCGCGATCATCCGGAAGACCACGCGCTGGTGAACGCGGATGAACTTAAATATATCCGCGGCACCGACGCGCAAGGCAATGCGCTCAGCGTCAAAACGGACAAGAAACCCACCGTGCCATGGGGAACGATGCTGCGATCGCGCAATATGTGGGCGATCATGTGCGCGTATTTTACCTATGTTTATTGCCTTTGGATTTTCCTGAGCTGGTTGCCGTCCTATCTGGTGGAATTCAGGCATTTCACGCTGATCAAGGTCGGTATCTTTGCGTCGCTGCCGCTGTGGGCCGGCGTCGTCGGCGATACCGTCGGCGGCTTGGCGACCGACTGGCTCTTGGCAAAAACCGGCAACATCAAATTCGCCCGCCGCGCCGTCGCCATCACCGGCATGCTGGGCTGCGCGGTTTTCATCGTGCCGGCCGCGATCACCGACAATGCCTACACGGCGGTCTATTGCCTGACCGCGGCGATGTTCTTCCTCGAATGCACCATCGGCCCGTCCTGGGCAGTGCCCATGGATATCGGCGGCGAGCACTCCGGCACGGTTTCCGGGATGATGAACATGGCCGGCAACATCGGCGGCGCATTGTCGCCGCTGGTATTCGGCGCGCTCGTCCAGTTCGGCTCGTGGCAGGCGCCGTTTATCGTGGCGGCCAGCCTGCTCGTGTTGGGCTCCGCGGTTTGGGCTTTCTGGTTGGATCCAGGCGCCTCGGCTGTCGAGAACGGCAATCTCCGGACCGTCACAAGTGCGGCCACCGGCTGACAGTTTTATTTACTTAGTACTCTGTTCGATTAGAGAAGCGCCCGATGCACTGCCAAAAGAAAGACCGCCTCGCGGCGCTTGGACACCCCTCCACACGATGCATGTAAAATGGCAGTCTTGCCTTCACAAACGGGAGGGGACGATGAAGAGATTATGGATTGCAGCGGCGCTCGTGATCTTCGCTGGAATAGGCGGCGGACAGGCGCAAGACTATCCGACGCGCACGGTGACGGTGATCGTGCCGTTCGCGGCGGGCGGGCCGGCCGACGTGATGGGCCGCATCGCGGCTGACATCTTGTCCCGCCATCTCGGCCAGTCATTCGTGGTCGAGAACGTCGCCGGGGCCGGCGGCACGGTCGGCGCGACCCGCGCCGCGCGCGCCAACCCCGACGGCTACACGCTGCTTGCCGGACACATGGGCACCAATGCGCTGGCGCCGATTTTCTATCCCAACCTGGGCTATGACCCGGAGAACGAGCTTCGAACCGGTCAACCTGACCGCCGTGCAGCCGGAATTGCTTGCGGTTCGCAAGGACATCCCCGCCAACAACCTGAAAGAATTCGCCGCCTGGGCCAAGGCGAACCAGAGCAAGCTCAACATGGGGCACGCCGGCGTCGGCTCGGTATCGTATATCGGCTGTCTTCTGCTCAACTCGGCGATCGGCATCAAGCCGACTTTGGTGCCGTTCACCGGCACGGCGCCGGTGATGAATGCCATCCTTGCCGGCAACGTCGACTACGATTGCGACCCGGTGCTGGGGCCCTTGCAGCATGTGCGCAAGGGCACGGTCAAGGCGCTGGCCATCGCCGCCAAGAAGCGCAGCCCGCTGCTGCCGGACGTGCCGACCTCATACGAGCAGGGTTTCCCGCAGTTCGACTGCGCGCCCTTCTATGCGATATTCGCGCCGAAAGGCACGCCGAAACCGGTCATCGACAAGCTTGCCGCGGCGCTCAGCAAAGGCCTCGACGAGCCCGCCGTGCAAAAGCGTCTGGGCGATCTCGGCGCCCAGATTGCGGAGCCGGACCAGCGCGGACCGAAAGCCCTGGGCGAACTGGTGCACAGCGAAATCGCGCGGCTGACACCAATCCTGAAAGCCGCAGCCGCTAAATGATCGCGGTATATGTCCGCTTTCCCCCCAGGTAGCGGACATTCGCGGGTGCGGTCGGCTTGTCCGTTAAGTGCAGACATCCGGATTGTGGACGAGGCGCAGTTTTTCGACGCTGCTTTGAGTGTTGAGAACGTGGGTATCGCTCGGCTTCGATTTACTAAGGGTCAGCGTCAAAACCGTGCTAGTGCTGAGTGGTCTCTGCGGGGGACAGAAACCTATGATGAGGTTGGGTTGGTCAGGCCTGCTCAAAGGATTGGCCGCAATTCTTTGTATCTTGGGTGTTCTCTCGCTCGCGTTGATCTATTTTATTCCCGCACCGCCGTCGAAATTTACCATCGCCACGGGCGCAAAAAATCAAACCTATGAGGCTATCGGCAAGAAGTATCGGGAAATCCTGGCGCGCTCCCATGTCGGCGTCGAATTGCGCATAACGAATGGTGCAGTGGATAATATTAAACTGCTGAACGACCCGGCTTCCGGCATTAAGGTCGCAATTGTGCAGGGAGGTATTTCGGACAGCGACCGATCGCCGGATTTGCTGTCGCTGGGGCTGATCAATTATCAAATCTATTGGATATTTCACCGGACGAACGAGGCCTTGGACGATCTGAGGCAGCTCAAGGGAAAACGCATTGCCGTCGGGCCGCAAGGCAGCGGCCAACGGGTGACGACCGAACATATTCTGGGGATCAGCGGCGTCAATTCCGAAAACTCGACGCTGGTAAATCTCTCAACGCAGGCTGCGGAACAGGCACTGAATGACGGTCAGATCGATGCCCTGTTTCTGCCCATTGCTCTGGATGCGCCAATTCTCCAGTCTTTGCTGAAAAACCCTCTCTTGCGGCCCATGAGCTTTACAGAGGCGGAGGCTGTTACCCGCATTTTCCCGTATCTTGTTCGATTGGTATTGCCACGGGCCGTGATTGATTTTGAGAGGATCATCCCGGCCACCGACTTGATCCTCATTGCAACGCCAAACGTCGTATTGGTCCGCAAAGATATTCATCCCGCACTGATTGATCTCTTGGCGCAGGCGATTGTGGAGGCGCATGGCAAGCCGGGGATATTTCAAAAAGCCGGTGAATTTCCCAAGCTGAACGACCCTGAATATCCGATCGCTCAGACCGCCGCCGATTACTACAAAAACGGCTCTTCATTTTTGAGGCGATATTTGCCGTTCTGGATGGTCGCGCATGTTCAGAGGTTGCTCGCCGTTTCGTTGGCCGCCGTGGCAATTTTTATTCCGATATTCAATTTTGCGCCCAAGCTGTATCAGTGGTTTTTGCAAAACCTCATGGGTAAATTATATCGCCGCCTCAGAATTATCGAAAATGAAATGTGGAAAAATTTAACCGTGCCTCAGGTGGCAACCCTGCAAACCGAATTGGAGAACATCGATCGGGCGGCAAAAATTCTTCCAATGCGGCATTCGGAACTGTTTTTTGATTTTAATCGGCACATTGAGTACACGCGCGAGCGTCTCGCCTCTCATCTGGCTGAGGTGCAGCGCCGGACAGCCAAAGTTGCTTAGGGCATGAACTCCTAGGCACGTCGGTGAAGGGAAGCCTATGCTCGGGTTTAATCGTTGGCATTTGCTCAAAGGATTGGCTGCATTCCTCTGTGTCTTTGGCGTCGTTTCGCTGGCGTTGATCTATTTCATACCGACGCCGCCATCGAAGATTGCAATGGCTACCTCGGTTATCAAAGGCACCACCTACGACTATTACGCCCAGCGATATCGGGAGCGATTCGCGCGTGCCAATGTGAAGTTGGAGTTCCGTGAATCCTTGGGATCGGCGGAGACTTTAAGTCTTTTGCAAAATGCGGGTTCCGGCGTTCAATTTGCCTTTATGTATGGGGGCACTTCAGACGGCGAACACACGCCCGGGCTGCTATCGTTGGGGATTGTTTATAACAATCCCTTTTGGATTTTTTACTCTTCGGCCGAGCCACTTGACCGTCTGTCGCAACTCAAAGGCAAACGCATCGCCGTTGGACCTGCGGGGACTTCTGTTCGGCAAGTAGCCGAGCGCGTCCTTGGCACGGACGGCGTCACGGCCTCAACCGCGACATTTCTGCCTATCGCGGGATCAGCCGCGGTCGAGGCACTTAGGAACGGCAAGGTAGATGCCTATTGGATCGCCAGCGCGCCGGAATCACCAGCCATCCAAACCATGCTGCGCATGCCCAACGTCCGGCTCATGAGCTTCGCACGGGCGGAAGCGCTCACCCGCATCTTCCCCGAGCTTGTTCGGCTGACCCTGCCCCAGGGCGTGTTTGACATTGCGGCGAACATTCCACCAAATGACGTCTCGCTTATCGCGACCACCGTCCGCATACTGATCCGCGACGATCTCCATCCTCAGATTGTGAGTTTGCTGTTGCAGACACTGATAAAAGAACATGGAGGACCGGGGATTTTCCAGCGTGCTGGCGAATTCCCCACGCGGACCGACCCGGAATATCCTATGGCTGCGAGTGTCACCGATTTCTACAAGAACGGCCCGTCGCTTCTGCAGAGGTATTTGCCTTTGTGGCTAACTGTCCATGTGCAAAGGGCGCTCGCGGTGCTGGTTACAGCCATTGCGATCGGCATCCCACTTTTCAATTTCGCACCCAAGCTGTACCGCTGGTTTTTGCAAGACCGGATGCGCAAGCTCTATCGCCGCCTCAGGCTCGTTGAAAAAGCGATGAAAGAAAACCTGACTGCGCCGCAATTGGCGACGCTGCAATCCGATTTGGATGATATCCATCGGGTATCGGCAGTTCTTCCAATGCGGCACTCGGAAACGTACTTCGGCTTAAAGCGTGACATTGACGCGACGCGTACACACCTTGCCTTGCGTCTGGTTGAAGCGCGGAGCCACACAGCCGACGCTGCATAACCCCTTCGCTACTGCAATATGAAATGCTGGCGACGTCGCAGTTGGGTCTTGTGTCACGAGTAACGCCGGTCCACACGGCGATGCGCAACTGTACGAGAGATGAAGGAAGGCCCTTCGAGGTCGGCAATCAGGTGTTGATCTCAAGCCACCGCAAGCTGCTGTCGTCAAAAGCGATGGTGGTGAACGTTGCGGAAAAGCCGGAACAAGATTCCGGCAGGCATGATTGAGAGAGGCGAACGCAAGTGAACCGCCGATGAAGTGTCGAAAAGCGATTAGACGATGTCAAAACCGGGGGCTGACCCATCTTCCGGGATAAGCTTGGGGGATGCACTGAGACTGCCCAAGCGGCATCCGGCATGTAGGCGGCGCGAAGCTCAATCTGGCTCTTGTACGGAACGTGAGAACCTGGCCGGCGATGCCAAGGGAAAAAGCACAAGCGGCTCCAACCGCGAGGCCGAAAGTACCGATGCGCCGGAGAGGGGCGGACTGCCCTGTAGTAGTGATGAAGCGGGGTAATGCCCGTGGAGCGAAGGGGGTGGGTCATCGCCGTTGAGCGTGGGCCAACTGGGTCAAACCAGGAGGAGCCCGAAAGTTCAGCGGAAGGCGGCAGCCTTCGCGCGATGGCACGAGCCGGATGATGCGAGAGTATCAAGTCCGGATCTGTGAGAGGCCGGGGTGAAATTCCTCGGGCCTACTCGGCATAAGCGGATAAACCATCGCGGGCAAAAATCTATCTTTGTCCGCATTTTCTCCAAAAGCGGATATTCGCCGGCGCATCCGCGTCGCCATTTGGCCGATGAGCCCATGTCCTAGCTCGGCTTGCTCACGCGGCCCTTCTCGTGGCGCGGCACCGACGCCAGCTCGGTGACCCAGGGCCGCGCCGAGCGGAACCAGATCTGCAGCTTCGGCGTCAGTTGATCGCGCTGGCGCAAGGTGCCGACGCGCAGCATGTAGCTGTCCGGATTGTCGCCGGGCGCGGTCGAATAAATCGGCGTGCCGCATTTCGGGCAGAAGCCCTGCACGCGCACGTTTCCGCTTTCCGCCGTGGTCTTGGCGTAGCGCGTCGGCTCGCCGCTGAGCAGTTTGAAACTCTTGGCCGCCGCGCGGATGTTGACGCGGAAGGCCGAGCCGGTGCCGGTCTGGCAGTCGGTGCAGTGGCAGATCGTAACCTGCTCGGGGTCGGCTTCCGCTTCGAAGCTGAGATAGCCGCAGTGGCAGTGGCCGTCTAACCGCATGGTCGTCTCCTTGTCAGTCGGCGCTCGCCTCGATCGCTTCCATGTCCGCGTCCGACAACCCGAAATGATGGCCGATCTCGTGCACCAGCACGTGGGTGACGATGGCGTTTAGGCTGTCCTCGTGCTCGGCCCAATAGTCGAGGATGGGGCGGCGGTAGAGCCAAATCATGTTGGGCAGCGGTTCTAGAACACTGGTCGATTGAAATGGCAGACCAACACCTTGGAACAGGCCGAGCAGGTCGAATTCTGTCTCGGCGTTCATCTGATCAAGCACATCCTCGGTCGGAAAATCGGTTACCTGGATGACGAGATTGTCGCAAAGGGCGCGAAAATTCTCCGGCAGGCGCGCATAGGCGTCCGCCGCCAGCGCCTCGATTTCGCCGAGCGACGGCGCCGGCCGCCCGCGCCAGGCCGTGGCATCGTCAAATTTGCCTTTCATGCCAACGTTCTAGGCCAGGTCGCCGCGGCCACCAAGCGGTTGACGGCGCGGCCCGAAAGAGCGACCGTTCGGCAGGATGCGTACGGGTAGGGCCTGGAATATGCCGAGGAAGTGGGTTTTCGTCGCTGTTCTGGCGTTGTTCGGCCTGAGCGCCGAAATGCTGCTACCGGCCGCGGCCGAGGTCTCCACGCATGAATTGGCCGCCCAATCGCGCCCCCGCGTCACCATCCATCCGCGGCGAATCCGCCCGGGCCCCAACGCCAAACGCTATTGCCGCTCGTGGTTGGCGAAGGAATATCGCGTCAGCGGGCCGGTGATCGTGCCGCAACAGTATTGCTGGTGGGAATAGCCAGCGCGCAGGGAACTTCCTAGAGTAACGTTTCTTAGTCTGGGGGCATTGGAGGTTATCCATGTCGAAAATCGTGAAATTTTTCGCAATCGCGGCCCTCCTCGCCGGCGCGCTCGCCATGACGCCTGGTCCCGCCGCGGCTCAACGTCATGGTGGCCATGTCGGCGGCGGCTGGCACGGTGGCGGCGGATGGCACGGCGGTGGTGGTTGGCGCGGCGGTGGCTGGCGTGGCGGCTGGGGACCCGGCTTCGCTTTTGGCTTTGGCCCGGCTTGGGGCTGGGGCTATCCCTATTCGTATTACGACGACTACTACGCCGGCCCGCCCTGCGGCTGGGCGCGCGTGCGCGTCTGGCACAATCACCACTGGGTCTTGCGCCGCGCTTGGCGCTGCTGGTGATCAATCTCTAACTTGTCGTTCCGGCCCGCGCTTATGCGCGCGGCCGGGATGACGGGTCGCGCTACTTCCACTCCCGCACGTCGACGAAATGGCCGGCGATCGCGGCGGCCGCGGCCATGGCGGGCGACACCAGGTGGGTGCGGCCCTTGTAGCCCTGGCGGCCTTCGAAGTTGCGGTTCGAGGTGGAGGCGCAGCGCTCGCCGGGTTTCAGCTTGTCGGGATTCATCGCCAGGCACATGGAGCAGCCCGGTTCGCGCCAGTCGAAACCGGCGGCCTTGAAAATCTTGTCGAGCCCTTCGGCTTCCGCTTGCTCCTTCACCAGCCCCGAACCGGGCACGATCATGGCATAGACGTTGGCGTTCACCGTCTTGCCGCCGGCGACGCGCGCGACCTCGCGCAAATCCTCGATGCGCGCGTTGGTGCATGAGCCGATGAACACGCGGTCGAGCTTGATGTCGGTGATCTTCTCGCCGCCCTGCAGGCCCATGTAGCCGAGCGAACGTTCGGCGGCGGCGCGCTTCTTCTCGTCTTGGATTTCGGCGGCGACCGGCACGCGACCGATGACCGATACCACCTGTTCGGGGCTGGTGCCCCAGGTGACCAGCGGCGGCAGCTTCGCCGCATCGAGCCTGATCTCACGATCGAAATGGGCGCCCTCGTCGGAGACAAGCGTCTCCCAATAGCGCATGGCCTCGTCCCAGGCCTTGCCCTTGGGTGCTTTCGGTTTGTCCTTAAGATAGGCGTAGGCCTTCTCGTCGGGCGCGATGAAGCCGGCCTTGGCGCCGCCTTCCACCGACATGTTGCAGATGGTCATGCGCCCTTCCATCGAGCAGCGCGCGCACCGCCTCGCCGGCATATTCCAGCGCGTAGCCGGTGCCGCCGGCGGTGCCGATTTCGCCGATGATGGCGAGGATGATGTCCTTCGCGGTGACGCCCGGCGGCAGCTTGCCGTCGACCACCGCGCGCATGTTCTTCGACTTCGTCTGGATCAGCGTCTGCGTCGCCAGCACGTGCTCGACTTCCGAGGTGCCGATGCCGTAGGCGAGCGCGCCGAAGGCGCCATGCGTCGCGGTATGGCTGTCGCCGCAAACGATGGTGGTGCCGGGTAGCGTGAAGCCTTGCTCGGGGCCGATGATGTGGACGATGCCCTGGCGCTTGTCGAACTCGTTGAAATATTCGATGCCGAAGTCCTTGGCGTTCTGCGCCAGCGCGGCGATCTGCTCGGTGCTCTCCGGATCGGGATTGGGCTTGCGTGCGGTCGGAGGTCGGCACGTTGTGATCGACCACGGCCAGCGTCTTGTCCGGCGCGTGCACCTTGCGCCCCGCCGTGCGCAGGCCTTCGAAGGCCTGCGGCGAGGTCACCTCATGCACCAGATGGCGGTCGATATAGATCAAACAGGTTCCATCGGGCTGCTCGTCCACCAGATGGTCGTCCCAGATCTTGTCGTAGAGGGTGCGCGGTTTCGCCATCGTCTCACTCTCCTTTACACCGGAGCCTCTATCTAGCGCCATCAGCGCGCAAGAAAAAGGGGCCGAACGGCGGCCCCTTCCCGTGTCATCGCGGTGTCGCGACTATTCCTTGGCCCCGGCCCCGGCCGCCTCTGGTCCGCCGGTCGCTTGCGCCTCGATGCGCGCCTTCTTGCCGCGCAGGCCGCGCAGGTAATAGAGCTTGGCGCGGCGCACCTTGCCGCGGCGCACGACCTTGATCGAGTCGATCATCGGCGAGTAGAGCGGGAACACGCGCTCGACGCCTTCGCCGTAGGAAATCTTGCGCACGGTGAAGTTCTCGTTGACGCCGCCGCCGGCGCGGCCGATGCACACGCCCTCGTAGGCCTGGATGCGGCTCTTGTCGCCTTCCACCACCTTGACGTTGACCAGCACGGTGTCGCCCGGCGCGAAGTCGGGAATGTCCTTGCCGGCCGAGAGTTTCTCGACCTGCTCTTTTTCGAGCTGCTGGATGATGTTCATGGGTTAATTCTCCGTCGGCAGCGCCAGCAACCGGCGCGCGGTCTTGTCTGGTCTTTAATGGGTTGGGCGAGCTTCTACGACAAAGCGCGGGCCTTGTCACCCTCGCCTTTTAGGTCCGTTTTGGGGCTTTTTACGGGCCAAATAGGCCGCCCAGAGGTCAGGGCGGCGAGCGGCCGTCAGCCGTTCTGCCTCGGCGCGCCGCCATTGCGCGATCTTGCCGTGATCGCCCGACAGCAGCACCTCCGGGATCGGCTCGCCTTCGAACACCGGGGGCCGAGTGTATTGCGGGTATTCCAAGAGGCCGTCGGCGAAACTCTCCTCGGCGATCGAGGCCTCCTTGCCTATGACGCCGGGCAACAGCCGCACGCAGGCGTCGAGCAAAGCAATCGCCGCCGGCTCCCCGCCCGACAGCACGAAATCGCCAAGCGAGACCTCTTCCAGTTTGCGGGTCTTGATCAGGCGCTCGTCGACGCCCTCGAAGCGGCCGCAGACGATCACCACGCCGAGCCCGGCGGCCAGCAGCGCCGCCCGCTTTTGCGTCAGCGGCGTGCCGCGCGGGCTCATCAGCAGGCGTGGGCGCTGGTCGTGCGGAACGGTGTCGAGCGCGCGCGCCAGCACGTCGGCCTTCATCACCATGCCGGGGCCGCCACCGGCCGGCGTGTCGTCGACGGTGCGGTGCTTGTCGGTGGCAGCGGTGCGGATATCATGAGTGTCGAGCGACCAGATGCCGGAGGCCAGCGCCTTGCCGGCGAGGCTCAACGCTAGCGGCCCGGGAAACATCTCCGGGAAGATGGTAAGGATGCTCGCGCGCCACATCGTCAGTCTTCTCCCTTCGCCTCGATCTCGGCCGGCGGCACGACGACGATGCATCCCGCCTTCAGATCGATCGTCGGGACCGTCGTCTCGTTGAACACGATCAGCAACGGCTCGCCGCTGGCCGGCGCGATCTCGATCAGATCGCCGGCGCCGAAATTATGGATCGCGGTGACGGTGCCAAGCGCGGCGCCGTCTAAGCGTCACCGCCGACAAGCCGATGAGGTCGGCGTGATAGAACGTGTCGGCTTCTTCGATCGGCGGCAGACGGTCGCGCGGCACGAACAGATCGATGTTGCGCAATGTCTCCGCCGCGTTGCGGTCGCCGACCCCTTTGAGCCGCGCGACCAGATGGTCCTTAGCCGGCCGCGCCGCTTCGATCTCGAAACGCCGCGCGCCGTCCGCGCTTTCCAGCGGGCCGTAATTGGCGACGGCTAGCGGATCCTCGGTGAACGACCACAGCTTGACCTCGCCGCGAATGCCGTGCGCGGCACCGATGCGGGCGACGCGGATGCGGTCGGCCACGGCAGCGAAGCGTCAGCTCGCCGCCGGCGCTGCAGCCGGCTTGGCCTTTTCCGCGGCGGCCTTGGCGGTGGCGGCGGTCTTGGCGGCCGCGTCGCTGGCTTCCTTGGCCTTGGTGGCTTCCTCTTCCTTGGCCTTGCGCTCCTTGCGCGGCACCGCCTTTTCCGGGTTGTTGCGCTTTTCCCGCTTCACGATGCCGGCGGCATCGAGAAAGCGCGTCACGCGGTCGGATGGCTGCGCGCCCTTCTTCATCCAGGCCTGCACCTTGTCGAGATCGAGCTTGAGCCGCTCGGTCTTTTCCTTCGGCAGCAGCGGATTGAAGAAGCCGAGCCGCTCGATGAAGCGGCCGTCGCGCGGGCTACGCGAGTCGGCGACGACGATGTGATAGACCGGCCGCTTCTTGGTGCCGGCGCGGGCCATGCGGATGACGAGAGACATTTCAGGTTTTCCTTTCAAAAAATCCGGTCATTCCGGGGCGCGTGCGCAGCACGCGAACCCGGAATCCAGAACCAAGCGCCGTGGCTGTGTCTGGATTCCGGGTCCACGCGCTTTCGCGCGTGTCCCGGAATGACGGGTGAGAGTGAACGCGTTCATTTCTTCTTCCCCAGACCGGGCAGGCCCGGCAATCCAGGAAACTTTCCGCCCAGCCCGGGCAAGCCGGGCGCGCCGGGGAAATTCGGCGGCAAATTCGGCATCGTTGGCGGCAGCGCGCTGCCCGGCATTCCCGGAGGCAGCGCCCCGCCCGGCATCTTTTTCGCGATCTCGGCCATCTGTTCCGGCGTCGGCATGCCGCCGGAGCCGAAGCCCATGATCTGGCCGAGGCCGGCGAGCGGACCGCGCTTGCCCTTGCCCATCATCTTCATCATGTCCGCCATGCCACGATGCATTTTCAGAAGCTTGTTGATCGCCTCCGGCGTGGTGCCGGAGCCTGAGGCGATGCGCTTCTTGCGGCTGGCTTTGAGAATGTCCGGGTTGCGGCGTTCCTGCGGCGTCATCGAGTCGATGATCGCCATCTGCCGTTTCACCAGTTTGTCGTCGAGGCCGGCGGCGGCGATCTGGTTCTTGATCTTGGCGACGCCCGGCATCATGCCGAGCAGGCCGCTCATGCCGCCCATGGACTGCATCTGGGTGAGCTGTTCGCGCAGGTCGCCGAGGTCGAACTTGCCAGAGCGCATTTTCTCGGCCGCGCGCATGGCCTTTTCGGCGTCGATATTGGCGGCGGCTTTTTCGACCAGCGATACGATGTCGCCCATGCCGAGAATGCGGCCGGCGATACGCGCGGGGTCGAATTCCTCCAGCGCATCGAGTTTTTCGCCGGTGCCGATCAGCTTGATCGGCTTGTTGGTGACGGCGCGCATCGAAAGCGCGGCGCCGCCGCGGCCGTCGCCATCGACGCGGGTGAGCACGATGCCGGTCAGACCCACGCGCTCGTCGAACGAACGCGCCAGATTGACCGCGTCCTGGCCGGTGAGCGCGTCGGCGACCAGCAGCACCTCGTGCGGCTGCGCGGCTTTCTTGACCTCGGCCGCCTCGCTCATCATATCGTCGTCGAGCGTGGTGCGGCCGGCGGTGTCGAGCAGCACCACGTCGTAGCCGCCGAGGCGCGCAGCCTCGAGCGCGCGCTTGGCAATCTGCGGCGGCTGCTGGCCTGCGACCACCGGTAGCGTGTCGATTTGCGCCTCGCGGCCGAGCACGGCGAGCTGCTCCATCGCCGCCGGCCGGCGCACGTCGAGCGAGGCCATCAGCACTTTGCGCTTTTGCCGGTCGGTGAACCGGCGGGCGATTTTCGCGGTCGTGGTGGTTTTGCCGGAACCCTGTAGGCCGACCATCATGATGGCGACCGGCGGCGCGGCGTTAAGGTCGATGCCTTGATTGCCGCTTTGGCCGTCGCCGCCGAGCGTGGCGACCAGCTGGTCGTGCACGATCTTGACGACCATCTGGCCGGGGGTGACCGACTTCATCACCTCGACGCCGACCGCCTGCTTCTTGACGTTGTCGGTGAAGGCGCGCGCCACGTCGAGCGCGACGTCCGCTTCGAGCAGCGCGCGGCGCACCTCGCGCAACGCCGCATCGACGTCGGCTTCGCTGAGCGCGCCGCGGCGGGTGAGGCGGTCGAGAATGCCGCCGAGTTTTTCCGACAGTGAGTCGAACATCCACTCTTTAGCGCTCTTAAGAACGGCCCATCCCTTCGGCGATGGGCCTATGCTAGCAAACACCTCTGCGCCCGAGGGCGCATTGCGCTGTCGGGCGGTGGCCTCCGGCCTCTCAAGGACCGGGCGGCGAAGTTGGTATTCTATGTCTCAGTTAAGAGCGGGCGGAACCTAGGGTTGCCCTGTGGCCAAGTCAAGGCGCTGATTTACGACGTCAATTCATAGCTGACCGTGACCACCGCCCGCAGCATCTGCTCGCCGGGAGCGATAGGGACGGCGGCACCCGCGCGCATCGCCTGGAACGCCCGCGGCTGCGGGACGGAACCCTCCTCCGAAATCGCCATGACACGGCCGACCTTCATGCCGGCGGCCGTGGCGTAGAGTTCGGCTTTGTGACGGGCATCGGCGATGGCCGCGCTACGCGCCTTGTCGAGCAGCTTGGCCTGTTCCGATACAACGAATTCGATGCCGGACATTTCGTTGGCGCCGGCCGCGATGGCGCGGTCGAGCACGGCGGGCAATCGGCTGATGTCGCGCAGCTTGACCGTGACCTGATTGTTCGCCTGGAAGCCGATCAGGCGTGCGGCGCCGGTCTTGTTCGCGTCGTATTGCGGCTGCAGCGTCAGCGAGGTGGTCTGGATATCGCGGTCGGCGACGCCGCTATCCTTGATCGCCGCGATCACGGCGGTCATCTCCTTGGCGTTCGCATCGCTGGCGGCCCGCGCGGTCTTGGCTTGGCTGGAGACACCGAGGCGGATCACCGCATTGTCGGGCACGGCCGCGACCGTCCCCTCGCCGGTGACCGTCACCAGCTTGTCGAGCTTCTCGGCGGCGGGCGCCGAACAGGGCGCCAGCGCCGCGGCGGCGATCGCCAAAGCGAAAAACAGAACACGCGATATCGGCATCGTCATTGCCTTTCCTTGCGCATGACCTTTTCCGAAAACCGGTTTCCGCTTCTTTTCGGGATCACGTGCTATTTCACCGGAACGAACACGTTAACCACCAGATGTTCCGCGTCGGTCTTTACCGGGTCGGTTGCGTATTCCTCGATGAACAGATCCTTGGACTCGAGGTGCTTATCGTCGAGATAATTGGTGATCGCCTCGTAAGTCGAATCCATGGCGTCGTAGGAGCCGCGGTGGACGAATTTGAGCGCCTTACCGGACGGCGCCAGTCCGACGGCGATGTCGCCTTTCGGCGGATTTTCCGGTGCCGCGGCGATCGGCACCGCGGCCTCGAACGAGAAACCGGCATCATCGGTCTCGGTGTAGATGGTCATGGCCGCGCCGGCCGGCTTAATGCCCTGCTTGTCGAGATACTCGTCAAGCGACTTGAAGGCGTCGACCAGCGTATCGAAGGCCGCATCCCATTTGCTGTGGCCCTTCAGGTAGACGATCGTGCGCTCCGGCAGCGTCACTTCCTCGCCGAAGGCGTCGCCCGGCTGCAGCGGCGCCGGCGAATCCATGCCGGGCGGCGGCGGCGCGGCGCGTTGCGCCAGCGCCGGTCCGGCGGCGAAAGCGAACGCCAATGTGAGTAGGATCGGCGTCGCAATGCGCATGCACGACATCAGGCTTCTCCGCCGTTTAGGCGCGGCGATCCCGGCAATTCGCGGCATGCTATCATACGCCTCTGGTCAATCGGTGTTTATTCGCCATATAAACCGGGCGAAAGCCGGGCGATAGCTCGGACTAAAGCCGGATGCAAAGGCGTTACTTTGGGTGTGCTCGCCAACCAATCCTTCGTGAAGATGAACGGTATCGGCAACGAGATCGTCGTGGTCGATCTGCGCGCGCGCGGCGGCGCGATTGCGCCCGAGGAAGCACGCGCGGCGGCGGCGCCGCAAGGCGCGCCCTACGATCAGTTGATGGCACTCTATGCGCCGCGCACGCCCGGCACCGATGCCTTCATCCGCATCTACAACAATGACGGCTCGGAAGCCGGCGCCTGCGGCAACGGCATGCGCTGCGTCGCCGATTTGGTGTCGAAGGAAAGCGGCAAGAGCGCGCTCACCTTCGAAACCAGTGCCGGCATTCTCAATTGCTGGAAGGGCGCCGACGGCATGTTCACGGTCGACATGGGTCCGCCGCGTTTTGCGTGGAACGAGATTCCGCTATCGGAAGAATTCCGCGACACCCGCGCCATCGAATTGCAGATCGGTCCGATCGACAAGCCGATCCTGCATTCGCCTTCGGTGGTGAACATGGGCAACCCGCACGCGATTTTCTGGGTCGAGGACGTGAACGCCTACGATCTCGCTAAGTTCGGGCCGATGCTGGAAAACCATCCGATCTTTCCCGAGCGCGCCAATATCACGCTGGCGCACATTGTTTCGCGCGAGGCGATCGTCATCCGCACCTGGGAACGCGGCGCCGGGCTGACGCGCGCCTGCGGTTCGGCGGCCTGTGCGGCTGCGGTTGCCGCCGCGCGGCTCAAGCGCACGAACCGCAAGGTGAAAGTGACGCTGCCCGGCGGCGAACTGACCATCGATTGGCGCGAGAGCGACGACCACGTGCTGATGACCGGGCCGGTCGAGTTCGAATTCGAGGGCCACTTCGATCCGGCCTTGTTCGCCCCCAGCCAACCCTCCCCCGCAAGCGGGGGAGGGATAGGGAGGGGGTCATGAGCCTCGACGTCCTCACCTTCGGCTGCCGGCTCAATATCACCGAGTCTGAAGTGATCCGGCGTGCGGCGTGCGGGCTGGGCGACGCGGTGGTGGTCAACACCTGCGCGGTGACCGCGGAAGCGGTGCGGCAAGCGCGCCAGAATATCCGCCGCATCAGGCGCGAGCGTCCCGGCGCGCGCATTATAGTCACCGGCTGCGCGGCGCAGACCGAGCCGGACACGTTCGCCAACATGCCCGAGGTCGAGCGCGTCATCGGCAACGAGGAAAAGCTCGATCCACGAACATGGACCGGCGGCCCGCGCGTCGCGGTCGGCGACATCATGGCGGTGAGACGGCACACAGGGCACCCGGTAAACGTTATCGTCGGTCATACGCGCGCGTTTCTGCAGGTACAAAACGGCTGCGACCATCGCTGCACGTTCTGCATCATTCCGTTCGGGCGCGGCAATTCGCGTTCGCTGCCGCTGGTCGATTGCGTGGCGCAGGCTCGCCGGCTCGCCGCGCGCGGTCATCGCGAGTTGGTGCTCACCGGCGTCGATATCACCAGCTACGCGACTGACGGCGGCCTGCGGCTGGGCGCGCTGGTCAAGCGCATTCTCAAGGAGATTCCCGAACTCGCGCGCTTGCGGCTGTCCTCGATCGACTCGGTGGAAGCCGACGCGGCCTTGCTCGATGCCTTGGCGAACGAACCGCGGCTGATGCCGCATTTGCATCTGTCGCTGCAAGCCGGCGACGATCTGGTCCTCAAGCGCATGAAGCGCCGCCATACACACGCCGATGCGATTGCGTTCTGCGCGCAAGTGCGCCGATTGCGGCCCGATGTCGTATTCGGCGCCGATATCATCGCCGGCTTCCCGACCGAGACCGAGGCCATGTTCGCTCGCTCGCTCGAGCTGGCAGACGCATGCGGGCTCACGCAATTGCACGTGTTTCCATTCTCCGCGCGGCCAGGGACGCCGGCCGCGCGCATGCCGCAGGTCGCGCGCGACGTCGTCAAGGAGCGCGCCCGGCGCCTGCGCGAGAAGGGCGAGGCGGCGTTGCGCGCGCATCTCGACGAGCAAGTCGGCCACAGCCGGCTGGTATTGACCGAACGCGGCGGTGTTGGCCACACCGAGCAATTCACGTCGGTCAAGCTTGCGGCGCCGGTTGAACCGGGCGCAATTCTCGATCTCACGATGATGGGGCATGACGGCCGTCAGTTGCTGGCGGCCTAGCGGGAGAACGGCATGGGCGCGAGCGAGCATCTGGTGACGACCATCGAGCAGCTTGAATCGCTCTATGGCGAGAAAAATCCCAACTCGATCATCAAGGAGATCGACCACCTCATCGGCAGCTATCGCAAATTGATCGAGGCGGCGCCGTTCGTGGCGGTGGCGACCGCCGGTCCGGAAGGGCTCGACTGCTCGCCCAAGGGCGACGCGCGCGGCTTCGTGCGCATCCTCGACGACAAGACGCTCGCCATTCCCGACCGGCCGGGCAACAACCGGCTCGACGGCTTCCGCAACATCCTGCGCGACCCGCGCATCGCGCTGCTGTTTCTGATTCCGGGCATCGGCGAGACTTTGCGCGTGAACGGCCGCGCGTCGATCTCGATCGATCCCGAACTGATGCAAAGCTTTGCGGTCAACGGCAAGCTGCCGCGTTGCGTGCTCATCGTGCACGTCGAGACCGCCTACTTCCATTGCTCGAAGGCGATCGTGCGCTCGAAGCTGTGGGACGAAGCGACCAAGATCGAGCGCAGCAGCCTGCCGTCGACCGGCACCATCGTGGCGGAGCTCAGTCACGGCAAACTCGGCGGCGAAAAATACGACCGCGAAGCGCCGGAGAAGATCAAGGCGCAGCTTTACTGAGCCGTCATGCCGGCGGCTTTATGCCGAGGCATCCACGCCGAACTTGCGTTTACGATGAAGCAAGGCGTGCATGGCCGCCGGACGCGTCCTCGGACCCCTCATGAGGGCGGATCATAGCATTCTTCTTTCCACCCGCAGGCGGTCAGCGCCTCGCGCATATGCGCCGGCACCGGCGCGGTGACCGTGACCGCGGGCTTGTTCTTGGAAATCGGCACCACGATTTCGCGCGAATGCAGATGCAACGGCGGCCCGCCGTGCGCGGCGCGCGGCCGTAGATATTGTCGCCCAAAATGGGCCAGCCCATCTCGGCGCAATGCACGCGCAACTGATGCGTCCGCCCGGTCAGCGGCTCGAGCGCGAGCCAGGTGAGTTGTGGTGACGTGCCACGAGCACTGAGCGCTCCCTCCCCCCTTGTGGGGGAGGGTTGGGGAGGGGGGTAGCTTTTAGGATTTCGCAAGCCGATCAACTTCGACCCCCACCCCCGACCCTCCCCCACAAGGGGGAGGGGAGAAGTGCGAACGCCCCATCACCTTCCAGGTCGTCACCGCCGGCGCGCCATGCGGGTCTGGCTTCATCCACCAGCCGCGCGATTCATCCAATTTGCCGAGCGGCAGATCGATGCGGCCTTCTTCGGCCTCGGGCGCGCCCTCGACCACCGCCCAATAGGTCTTGCCGATCTTGCCTTGCTTGAACAGCTTGCCGAGCAAAGCGAGCGCCTTGCGGTGACGGCCGAGCACCAGGCAGCCCGAGGTGTCCTTGTCGAGCCGGTGCGCCAGCGCCGGGTTGCGCGGCAGCCCGAAGCGCAAGGGCTCGAAATAATCCTCCAGGCTCTCGCCGCCCTTCGGCCCGCGATGCACCGGCAGGCCTGCCGGCTTGTCGATCACCAGCATCAGCCCGTCGCGGTAGAGCAGCCGTGCAAGCATCTCTTCCGGTGTCATTATTCGCCTCGTCATTCCGGGGCGCGACCGAAGTCGGCGAAGCCGACTGGGCAATATCGCAGATCCGTTGCACCCGAGATTGCCATCTGCGAATCCGGGATCCGACGCTAGCGCCTGATTTGTCCCGGAATGACAGAAAAGCCATTGTGCGGCTTTCGGATGACAATCGTGACTTACCGGTAGTCATGCCGAAACGGCTATCACGGGCGCGCCAAGGACGCACTATGAACGACAACAGCCAGACAAATTGGTGGAAACGCCTGAGCGGCGGGCTCAAGCGCAGCTCGTCGTCGCTCGGCTCCGCCATCGGCGCCCTGGTGCTCAACCGCAGGCTCGACGTCACCACGCTCGATGAGCTGGAGCACGAATTGATCCGCGCCGATCTCGGCCACGAGCTTGCCGCCCGCATCGTCTCCGAGTTCGGCGAAGGCAGCTACCCGCAAGGCATCACGCCCGACGAAGTGAAGGCGGTGCTGGCGGCCGAGATCGAGAAAGTGCTCGCGCCAGTGGCCAAGCCGCTGGAGGTGACGGCCAAGCCGTTCATCGTTCTGGTCGCCGGCGTCAACGGTTCCGGCAAGACCACCACCATCGGCAAGCTCGCCGCGAGATTCCGCGCCGAGGGCAAGACGGTGATGCTGGTCGCGGGCGACACTTTCCGCGCCGCGGCCATCGATCAGCTCAAGATCTGGGGCGAGCGCACCGGCGCCAGCGTCATGGCGCGCGAGCCGGGCAGCGACGCGGCGAGCCTTGCGTTTGACGCGCTCGGCGCCGCCAAGACGCAAGGCGTCGATATCGTGCTGGTCGATACCGCCGGCCGCTTGCAGAACCGCGCCGAGCTGATGGGCGAATTGGAAAAGATGCTGCGCGTGATGCGCAAGGTGGAGCCGGCGGCGCCGCACGCCGTGCTGCTGGTGCTCGACGCCACGGTCGGGCAGAACGCGCTCAATCAGGTCGAGATTTTCGGCAAGATCGCGGGGGTTACGGGCTTGGTGATGACCAAGCTCGACGGCACCGCGCGCGGCGGAATTCTTGTCGCCATCGCCGCCAAGTTCGGCCTGCCGGTGCATTTCATCGGCGTCGGCGAGGGCGTCGAGGACCTGAGCCCTTTCACCGCGCGCGATTTCGCGCGGGCCATTGTGGGGTTGGAGTAATCGTCATTCCGGGGCGCGCCACCCAAGTCGGCTATAGCCGACTTGGCAATACAAATCGCCGATCTCGGGTAAACCCGAGATCGGTGGCGCGAACCCGGAATCAGATGATCATAATGGGGCTCTGGATTCCGGGTTCCCTCGCTTCGCTCGGGCCCCGGAATGACAAAGAAGACGGTACCCGATAAAAGCCGCTCATGACCGCAAATAGCCCCGAAAAGAAACAGCTCAATCCCATCCTCAAACTCGCGCTCGACATCGGGCCGCTCGTGCTGTTTTTCGCCGCCAATTCGCGCTACGGCATTTTTATCGCCAGCGGCGTTTTCATGGCGGCGGTGCTGATCGCGCTGGCCGTGGCCTATGCCGTGACGCGGCGCGTCGAGGTGATGCCGCTGGTCACCGCGGTGATCGTGCTGATCTTCGGCGGACTGACGCTGGTGCTGCACGACGCGACCTTCATCAAGCTCAAGCCGACCATCATCTATCTGTTGTTCGGCGGGACGCTGCTGGGCGGGCTCGCACTCGGCAAGCCGCTGCTCGGCATGCTGTTCGATCAGATGTTCCATCTCACCGAAGAGGGCTGGCGCAAGCTGACCTGGCGCTGGGCGCTGTTCTTTTTCGCGCTGGCGGTGTTGAACGAGATCGTCTGGCGCACCCAGACCACCGATTTCTGGGTTAGCTTCAAACTATTCGGCGTGGTGCCGCTGACGTTTCTGTTCGGCGCGCTGCAAATGCCGCTGATCAATAAATACAGCGTCTCTACTTTGTCATCACCGGGCCGCCGCGAAGCGGCGAGACCCGGTGATCCCGATTAATTATTGCAAAAGCGTTGCCACCCTAAGCGGGATGGCCGGGACATCAGGCACGAAGACGGCGCTTCGCGCCTTTCGCCCGGCCATGACAGTCAGGGTTTGGCCGCCGCCTTGGCGATTTCCGGATCCAGCGCCTGGGCTGAGATTCTCGGCGGTGACCGGCCCGACCAGCTTGTAGGCGATGGTGCCGTCGCGGCCGATCAGATAGGTCTCCGGCACGCCATAGACGCCCCAATCGATCGAGGTGCGCCCACTGGCGTCGACGCCGACGGCGACGAACGGATTACCGTAGCGATTGAGGAAGCGCCGCGCATTGTCGGTCGGATCCTTGTAGTTGATGCCGACCAGCTCTGATGCGCTTATCCTTCGCCAATTGTTCGAGGAACGGCACCTCGTCGGCGCAGGGTATGCACCATGACGCCCAGACATTGACCAGCGTCACCTCGCCCGGGAACGCCGCATTGGAAAGGCCCGGCACCGCCTGGCCGTCGCGGGCAAGCCCGGCGAGCGGCGGCAGATCGGTCTTCGGCGCGGGATGGCCGATCAGCGCCGACGGCAGACGCGAGGGATCGCCGCGACCGAGCTGGTAGAGGAACAAGCCGGCAAGCGCGATAAAGACAACGAGCGGCAGCAACACCAGGATGCCGCGCCGCGACTTGTTGGACGGTTCGCTCGTGGCCGTGCTCATCGGTCTTCCTTGCGCTGCGAGCGCCGCGTCACGCCGCGCTCCTCGAGATCGCCAAGGATGCGCCGCTGCGCCGAATAATCGAGCACGACCCAGGCGACCAAAGCGGCCACCACGAAGGCCGTCACCGCATAGGCGGCGACGATGAAATCGGCATGCGGCCCGAGATTCATGCGCGCACCTCCTGTGCCTGGATGATCCGCATGCTGCGCACGCGCCGCCGCAGGATTTCGTTGCGCATGGCGGCGAGATGCAGCGTGAAGAACAGAAACGTGAACGCCACCGCCATGATCAGCAGCGGCCACAGGATGGAAGGATCGATCGCGTTGCCGCCCATGCGCAGGATCGAGGCCGGCTGATGCAGCGTGTTCCACCAGTCGACCGAAAACTTGATGATCGGAATGTTGACCGCGCCGACCAGCGTGAGCACCGCCGCCGCGCGCGATCCGCGGCCGGGATCTTCCGCCGTCCAATAAAGCGCCAGCACGCCGAGATAGAGCAGGAACAGCACCAGCACCGAAGTGAGCCGCGCATCCCAGACCCAATAGGTGCCCCAGGTCGGGCGACCCCAGAGCGAGCCGGTAACCAGGCAGATAAACGTGAACGCGGCGCCGACCGGCGCGGCCGCTTTGCCCGCCACATCCGCCAGCGGGTGCCGCCATACCAGCGTGCCGAGCGCGGCGACGCTCATCAGGCCCCAGCCCATCATGCTGAGCCAGGCCGCCGGCACGTGCAGGAACATGATCTTGACGGTGGCGCCCTGCTGATAGTCGTCGGGCGCATTCATGGCGCGCGCGAGCCCGAACGCGAACAACACGATCGTCGCCGCCGCCAGCCAGGGCAGCACGCGGTTGACCAGCGTCAGGAAGCGGGTCGGGTTGGCGAGATCGATAACAGCCATCGGCAGCCTTTTAATCAGACGCGCCGGCCCGGGCAATGGCGGCCGGCGGCGGAGATATGCGTGTTTCCAGGCCCGCCCGGTTTGATTTGCATCATGCCGCCGAGCCGATATTTCGCTGGAAAATCAATCATTCCAGGCCGTGGCGCAGCGCTGCGGCCGCGGCAAGGGGCCCCAGCACCAAGCTTGCCAAGGATAATGCGCAAAGAATGGTGAAAGGTGGGCCGAACGGCGCGGGTCCGACGATGGCAGCATTGGCCGCGGCGACGCCGAAAATCAGGACTGGGACCGTAAGCGGCAGCACCAAGACCGCCAGCAGCAAGCCGCCGCGGCGCAACGCCACCGACAGCGCGGCGCCGATCAGCCCAATGAAAGTGAGCGCCGGCGTGCCGGCGAGCAGCGTCAGCGCCACCGTGCCCATGGCGCGCAGTTCGACATTGAGCATGAGACCGAGCACCGGGCTGATCACGACCAGCGGCAGGGCCGTGGTCATCCAATGCGCGATGGCCTTGGCCGCCACCGCCAATTCAAGCGGCATGCGGCCCATCATCAAAAGGTCGAGCGACCCGTCGTCATGGTCCGTCGCAAATAGCCGATCGAGCGCGAGCAGGGTTGCGAGCAAGGCGCCGAGCCACAGGATCGCCGGACCGATGCGCGCCAGCAAAGCAAGGTCGGGGCCAAGCGCGAACGGCATCATGGTCACCACGATCAGGAAGAACAGTGCGCCCATCAGCGCGCCGCCGCCGACGCGCACGGAGAGCCGCATGTCGCGCACGATAAGGGCGGTAAAGGCGTTCATGCCGGCCCCATTTTCAGTTCGCGGGCGTGATCAAGTCCGATCGGTCCATGCGCGGCGGCCACGATCATGCCGCCGCCGGCGAGGTGGTCGCGCATCAGATCGGCGAGCCGGTTTTGCGACGGCACGTCGAGCGCCGAGGTCGGCTCATCCAGTAGCCAAAGCGGCCGCGCCACGGCGACCAGGCGAGCGATCGACAGCCGCCGCCGTTGCCCGGCCGACAGATATGCGGCCGGCAGGTTAGCGAGCCGCGCAAGCTCAACCGCTTGCAGCGCGGGGTCGATGGTTGGCTCATCGGCGCCGAAATAGCGCGCCCAGAATTGCAGGTTTTCAGCGACCGTCAGCGACGGCTTCACCGCGTCCTGATGGCCGACGTAATGCGACTGTTCGGCGATCGAGGCATCGGCCGCGCCGCCGTCGAGCGTCAGCCGGCCGCCGGCGATGTGCACGAGCCCGGCGATCATGCGCAGCAGCGAAGATTTGCCGGCGCCATTGCGCCCGGTCACCACCAGGGCTTCGCCGCCGGACAGGCTGAAATTGAGGCCGGCAAAGACCTCGCGCCCGCCCCGGCTGCACGCCAGATTATCGGCTTTGAGCTGCATCAGGCGCGCTTTAGCCTGCCCGCGGCGGTCGGGAAAGCCATGCCGGCCGCGGAATACCCCGATATTCTGCGCATTTTTTTGCGAGGTTCCCTGGTTAATATGGCGTCCGGCGCAAAAAGCAATTATAAGCCCGCCGTTATGGCGTTAACCTAGTGGAATTCGGGCGCAAGTCTCCCCGGCGAGAAAAGTCTTGTCTTGCTAAGAGCTTAGACCGAACCAGCGCCGCTGTCCCAGCCGGGAATGGAAACCTCCGACATGACTTCGCTCGACAGTTTTCGATGCTGCAAGACCCTCCAGGTCGGTAGCAAAACTTACGCCTATTTCAGTCTTCCCACCGCCGAGAGAAACGGGCTGAAGGGAATTTCCCGCCTGCCGTTCTCGATGAAGGTGCTGTTGGAAAACCTGTTGCGCAACGAAGACGGGCGCACGGTAACCAAGGACGACATCAAGGCGTTCGCCGAATGGCTCAAGACCAAGACGTCGGAGCACGAGTTCGCCTTCCGCCCGGCCCGCGTATTGATGCAGGATTTCACCGGCGTGCCGGCGGTGGTCGATCTTGCCGCCATGCGCGACGCCATGAAAGAGCTCGGCGGCGACCCCAAGAAGATCAATCCGCAGGTGCCGGTCGATCTGGTCATCGATCATTCGGTGGCGGTAACCTTTTTCGGCAACAACCAGGCGTTCAAGAAGAACGTCGACGAGGAATACCGGCAGAACCAGGAACGCTACAAGTTCCTCAAATGGGCGCAGCGCTCGTTCGACAATTTCAGCGTGGTGCCGCCCGGCACCGGCATCTGCCACCAGGTCAATCTCGAATACCTGTCGCGCGTGGTCTGGAGCCGCAAGGACAAGGTGAAGGTCGATGGCAAGCAAGCGACCATGGATGTCGCCTATCCCGACACGGTGGTCGGCACCGACTCGCACACGACCATGGTCAACGGCCTGTCGGTGCTCGGCTGGGGCGTCGGCGGCATCGAGGCGGAAGCCGCCATGCTCGGCCAGCCGTTGTCGATGGTGCTGCCCGAGGTGATTGGATTCAAACTGTCCGGCAAGCTCAAGGAAGGGGTCACCGCTACCGATCTGGTGCTCACCGTCACCGAAATGCTGCGCAAGCGCGGCGTGGTCGGCAAGTTCGTCGAATTCTTCGGCCCCGGCCTCACGCATCTCACGATTGCCGACCGCGCCACGCTCGGCAACATGTCCCCGGAATACGGCGCCACCTGCGGTTTCTCGCCGATCGACGACGACACCATCCGTTACCTGAAGGACACTGCGCGGCCGCCCGAGGTGATTGCGCTGGTGCAAGCTTACGCAAAAGCGCAGGGCATGTTCCGCGTCAAGACCACGCCCGACCCGATGTTCACCGACGTGCTCAAGCTCGATCTCGGCTCGGTCGAGCCCTCGCTCGCCGGTCCCAAGCGCCCGCAGGACCGCGTTGCCTTGAAGGAAGTGAAGACGGGCTTTGCCAATTCAATGGACAAGGAATTCGGCAAGAGCGCCGAGGCGAAGAAACGTGTGCCGGTCGAAGGCAAGGACTACGATATCGGCCACGGCGACGTAGTCATCGCCGCGATCACCTCTTGCACCAACACGTCCAATCCGAACGTCATGGTCGGCGCCGGCCTGCTCGCCCGCAAGGCTGCGGCCAAAGGCCTCACGGCCAAGCCTTGGGTGAAGACCTCGCTGGCGCCGGGTTCGCAAGTGGTGGGCGAATATCTCGACAAATCCGGCCTGCAGAAGGATCTCGACAAGCTCGGCTTTAATCTTGTCGGTTTCGGCTGCACCACCTGCATCGGCAATTCCGGCCCGCTGCCGCCGGAGAATTCCAAGGCGATCAACGACGGCGACCTGGTCGCCGCCGCGGTGCTCTCGGGCAACCGCAATTTCGAAGGTCGCGTGAACGCCGACGTGCGCGCCAACTATCTCGCCTCGCCGCCGTTGGTGGTCGCTTATTCCATCGCCGGCTCGATGAACGTCGACTTGGCGAAGGAGCCGCTCGGCGTCGATCAGAAAGGCAAGAAAGTCTTCCTGAAAGACATCTGGCCGTCGAACAAGGAAATCGGCGAATACGTCGCCAAGAACATCACCCGGCAGATCTTCGCCAAGAAATACGCCGACGTGTTCAAAGGCGACAGCAACTGGCGCAAGATCGCGGTCAAGGGCGGAATGACCTATGCGTGGGACGATCGCTCGACCTACGTGCAGAACCCGCCGTACTTCGAGGGCATGGAGAAGCGCCAGCGGCCGATCGAGGACATCGTCGACGCCCGCGTGCTCGGGCTGTTCCTCGACTCGATCACCACCGACCACATCTCGCCGGCGGGATCGATCAAGGAAGCGAGCCCGGCCGGCGAATATTTGCGCGATCATCAGGTGCGGCCGAAGGATTTCAACCAATACGGCACGCGCCGCGGCAATCATCAGGTGATGATGCGCGGCACCTTCGCCAATATCCGCATCAAGAACCAGATGGTGCCGGGCGTCGAAGGCGGCGTCACCATCCACTACCCGTCGAAGCAGAAGATGACGATGTACGACGCGGCGATGAAGTATAAAGCCGACAGCGTTCCGCTCGTCATTTTCGCCGGTAAGGAATACGGCACCGGCTCGTCGCGCGACTGGGCCGCCAAGGGCACGGTGCTGCTCGGCGTGCGCGCGGTCATTACCCAGTCATTCGAGCGCATCCACCGCTCCAACCTGATCGGCATGGGCGTGATGCCGCTGGTATTCGAGGAGGGCACGTCCTGGCAGTCGCTCGGCATGAAGGGCGACGAGCAGGTCACGATCCGCGGCCTGCATGGCGAACTTAAACCCCGCCAGCGGCTGATCGCCGAGATCGTCGCCGGCAACGGCACGCTCAAGCGCGTGCCGCTCCTCTGCCGCATCGATACGCTGGACGAGTTGGACTACTTCAAGAACGGCGGAATTCTGCAGTACGTGCTGCGCCATTTGGCCGGCTAAACGGCGGTTGGCCGCGACCCCAGCGTATAATTCCGCTCACCGCGAAGTGAGTGGCGGGTGATCGGCGAGCCGTTTTATATGGTGCCTCGCCGGGCAGGGGGATCGTGGGATCGGCATGAACTATCGCCACATCGCCTTTGCGGGCGCCCTGATTTGCACCGCCTCGATGCTGCCGCCGTCCGCCGGCGCGGGCGAGCCGCGCGCGGTCATCGAATTGTTCACCAGCCAGGGCTGCTCGTCCTGTCCGCCCGCCGACAAGGTTCTCGGCGAGCTGTCGCACGACCCGACGCTGGTCACCATGAGCCTGCCCGTCGATTATTGGGACTATCTGGGCTGGAAGGACACGCTCGCTCTGCATGGCCATTCGAACCGCGAGCGCGCCTATGCCGATACGCGCGGCGACCGCGAAGTCTACACGCCGCAGGTCGTGGTCAATGGCATTGTGCATGTGCTGGGCAGCGACAAGGCGGCGATCGAACGGGCGATCGCGCAGACGCGCCAAAGCGCGGCGCCCTTGACGCTGCCGGTGACGCTGACCGTTAAGGACGGCAAAGTGTCCGTGAATGTTCCAGCGGCCAATGGCGAGCATGGCATGGCGGAGGTTTGGCTTTGCCCGATTACCGGCAAGGCGCAGGTCGCGATCGAACGCGGCGAAAACCGCGGCCACACGCTGACCTACACCAACGTGGTGCGCCGCTGGGTGAAGCTCGGTGAATGGACCGGCAAGGCCGAAACCTTCAGCGTGCCGGTGGCCAATCTTCCCGATGCCGATTTTTCGGTTCAGGACATCGACCGCGTGGCTGTGATCGTGCAAAGCGGCGTCGCCGCCAAGCCGGGCCTGATGCTCGGCGCCGCCGAAGCGAGTTTGCACTAATTTTTTCCGATCATTTCGAGCCGGGTTTCGGCCATACGTCTTGCTTGCAGGCGTATGCCGGCCATCGCTTCGCTCGCGTCCCGGAATGACGAATGGCGTGCGGCGCAAAAAATTCGGGCCGGCGACAAGCCGACCCGAAGACTTAGGGGATTGAACCGTACGCGGAACTCAACTTGGCCCGGTCGGCTGGGCCCCGGGGGGCTGGGGGGCTGAGGAATCCGGAACTCGAACCGGACCGGGCCTTTGAGGCAACGCTCGCACTTATCGCCACCCAGAGTGACCGGCGATTGACGGAAATAGGGCCTTATTGTGGGGGCGTTTAACGAGTTCGTGATCGGTCAGCCCGGTTTTTGGGCGTTTCCCCGGCATTTATTGCCAAAATGAGGCACTTGCCGTCGGCCTTTCCCGGCGCGATCATTGGCGCCAACAAAAGGAGGCGCCGCATGACGTTCGGTTCCGGCGAAATTGATCCCAGCCAGTCCCTCGGGGGCGGATCCCCGGCGCGAAGTATCCCCGCCCCCGCGAATCAAGTCACCTTCAGCCGCCGCGAGCTTAAGCGCATCCTCGATCTCTACGGACGCAAGGTCGCCGCCGGCGAATGGCGCGATTACGCCATCGACTTCTTGAGAGACCGCGCGGTGTTCTCGGTGTTTCGCCGCAGCTCGGAAGTCCCGATCTACCGCATCGAAAAAAGTCCCAAGCTCGCGCGCCGCCAAGGCACCTACAGCGTGATCTCGGCGACCGGCCTGATCGTGCGCCGCGGCCACGAACTCGACCGCGTGCTGCGCTCGATCGATCCACTGTCGCTGGTGGTGAATTAGCCGCTTCGGTCATTCCGGGGCGCGCGTGGCGCGAACCCGGAATCCAGCCACAAAGTCCGTGTGCGCTTTCTGGATTCCGGGTCCGCTCGCTACGCGAGCGTCCCGGAATGACAATGAATGTAGATTGGCGGCTTTGCGTTCAGTGCAGGTTCGCGCTCGATGGCCCGCCGCCGGGCATGGCGCAAGCTCTTGCGGCGGCCATGGTCGCTCCCGGCCCCAATGCGAGCTGCATCATTGGCGTATCGAGCCAGCGGCCGAATTTCCAACCGATACCGCGCAAGTTGCCGGCGTCGGTGAAGCCGCAGGCCTTGTGCACCCCGATCGATGCCGCCTGATTTGAATCGCCGATAACCGCGATCATTTGCCGGTAACCGAGCGCGGTGCAAAGTTCGATGAGCTTCCTGAGCAGGGCGATGCCGATGCCGCGGCGCTGCATCTCCGGCGCGACATAGACCGAATCTTCGAGCGTGAAGCGATAGGCCGGGCGCGTGCGATAGAGCGATGCGTAGGCATAACCGGCGATGGCGCCGTCGGCTTCGGCAACGAGATAAGGGAATTTGCCGTCAAGCACCGCTTTCATGCGCAGGGTCATTTCGGCCGCATCCGGCGGCGCGAGCTCGAACGACGCCGTGCCGTGTTCGACCGCGTGCGCATAGATGCGGGTAATGGCCGGGATATCGGCGAAGGTGGCGGGGCGGATGGAGAGCGTCATAGCTCGCCCACGTTATCAAAACGAAAACGCCCCGGCACTAGGCCGGGGCGCTCAACAGGTATCGGTTCGTGCTGTGACTTAGCGGCGGTCGCCCATGAAGCGCAGCAGGAACAGGAACAGGTTGATGAAGTCGAGATAGAGCGCCAGCGCGCCCATCACCGCCTTGCGGCCGGAGACGGTGCCGTCGTCGTTGGCGCTATACATCTCCTTGATCCGCTGGGTGTCCCACGCGGTGAGGCCGGCGAAGATCAGCACGCCGATCGCCGAGATCGCGAAGTCCATGCCCGTGCTTTTCAGGAACATGTTGACGACCATCGCCAGGATCAGCCCGAACAGGCCCATGATCAGGAACGAGCCGATCGGCGAGAGATCGCGCTGCGTGGTGTAGCCATAGAGGCTAAGCGCGCCGAACGAGGCCGCCGAGATGAAGAAGGTGCGGGTAATCGAGGCGCCGGTATAGGCAAGAAACACCGACGACAGCATCAGTCCGAGCAGTCCGGCATAGAGCATGAACAGGCCGAGCGCCGTGCCTGCTTGCAGCTTGTTGATCCGGAAGCTCATGAAGAACACGATGCCGAGCGTGCCGAGGAACAGCACGATCGTCAGCGGTCCGCCGAAGATCGCATGCCCGAACGGCGTCAGGCTGGTGATCTTGCCGGTGGCATCGGTCACCACCGCGGCATTGTAGGTGAGCCAGGCGACGACGCCGGTCAGGGCGACGCCGGAGGCCATGTAATTGTAGACCCGGATCATGTAGGCGCGCAGGCCTGCATCGATCGCGGTCGCGCGCGCGGTGCCGATGCCGCGGGCAGCTACGTTACGGTCGAAGTCCGACATCGAAGTTCCCTCTCTTTGTCCCGGCTTGTCGCCGGTTGCCTCAGGCGCGGCGGCGGCAGCCGTCCGCGTTCTCGTGGACTTAATTTAGTGTGGGCCAAGCCTCTACGCCAGATATGGCTCGATCATGGCCTGGCATCATTGCCAATCGTTAACAGTCCTGTGGTGGCACTATAGGCCAAAACCGGCCGCTGCGCAGGGGGCGCCGCCGCGCGTCGGAATGCCGCAAAAACTCACAGATTCCTCAATACCGAGGCCGGTTTCTGGCCTAACGCGGTAAAGGTGCCGATCAGCCCCAAAACGACCGTCACCGCCACTGCCGCCAGCGCCGCCGCCAATGCCGGCAGCGGTAGCCAGGCGAACGGCAGATGCATCAGGTCGGCCACGATCAGCCAGCCGGCGAGCGAACCGGCCAGCACACCGAACAGCGCCGTGGCGGCGCCGAGCAGCAAGTACTCGATGGTGTAGGCGGCGAGCAGCCGCGCCCGCGTGGCGCCCAGCGTCTTGAGGATCACCGCGTCATAGACGCGGTGGCGGTGGCCGGCGGCGAGCGCGCCGCCCAGCACCAGCGCCGCCACCAGCAGCGTGAGCGCGCTGGCGCCGCGGATTGCCAGCACCAGATTGGCGACGATGGCGCCGATCGCCTCCAGCGCATCCTTCACCCGCACGGCGGTGACCATGGGGAAGCTTTCGGCGACTGCGCGCACGATCGCGCCTTCCTGCGCCGGCGTGCCGCCATCGGGATAGGTGAGGGTAGCGAGATGGGTTGCCGGCGCGCCGTCGAAGGCGTGCGGCGAAAACACCATCACGAAGTTGATGCCGAGGCTTTCCCAGTCGACGGTGCGCATATTGGCGATGCGGGTGGTGATGTTGCGGCCGAGCACGTTGACGGTGACCGGATCGCCGAGCTTGAGGCCGAGGCCGTCGGCGATTTTCTTTTCGAACGAGAGCAGCGGCGGCCCGTTGTAATCCGGTCCCCACCATTTGCCCTCGACCAGCCGCGAGCCGGACGGGATCACGCCCGAGTAGGTAATGCCGCGGTCGCTTTGCAGCACCCAGGCGGCGCCCTCTTTCGGTTTGAGATTTTCGGCCGCAATACCGTTGGCCGAGACGATGCGGCCGCGCAGCATCGGGACTTCCTCGAGCTTGGCGCTTGGCGCCTGCGCGCGCACGAAGGCATCGAAGCGCGCCGCCTGGTCGGCCGGGATGTCGAGGAAATAGAACGACGGCGCCTTGGCCGGCAGTTCGTTGGAGAACTGCCGCTGCAGATTGCCGTCGATCTCGATCACGGTGACCAAGAGCGCGATGCCGAGGCCGAGCGAGAGCACAATGGTTGCGGTCAGCGCGCCGGGGCGGTGAATATTGGCAACCGCCATGCGCAGCACGGTCGAGCGCGCGCGCGGCGCGTGGCGGGCTGACGAGCATCAGCAGGCGCGGCGACCAGCCGCAAGGTGACGAACACGCCGGCGGCGACGCCGACATAGACGATGGCGACGCGCCGGTCGTAGGCGAGCGCGACGGCGAGCACGACCAAGGCGACCGCCGCGGCGGCGGTTAGCGCGATATAGATTTTGCGCGGCAAACGCGGCTGCGGCGCCACCACGTCGCGGAACAGCGCGCCGACTGGCACGTCATGAGCACGGCCGAGCGGCCAGAGCGCGAAGGCAAGCGCCGTCATCAGCCCATAGAGCAGCGAAAGCACGAGCTCGGCCGGATGCAGTGCCGGCTCGATCGGCAGCGGGATGATCGAACCGAATGTCCAGGCAATCAGAAACGGCAGCGTCGCGCCCAGCGCCATGCCGATGCCGCCGCCGAGCGCCGCCAGCATCAGCACTTGCGTGAGATAGACCGCGAACACGCGTTTGCCCGAAGCGCCGAGCGCCTTCAGGGTGGCGATGGTCTCGCGCCGGCGGTCGAGATGGCTTTTCACCGCGTTGCCGACGCCGACGCCGCCGACCAAGAGCGCGGTCAGGCCGACGATGGTGAGAAATTGCGTAAAGCGGTCGACGTTGCGCTCGAGCTGCGGCGAAGCATTCGTGCGGCTGCGGATGTCCCAGCCGGCTTCGGGAAATTGGGAGCGCGCCTGCGCGGTGACCGCCTTGGCGGCCGCGTCGCTTGAGTCGTTTTCGGGCAGCCGCAGCCGATAATGCCAGCGCACGAGACTGCCGGGCTGCAGCAATCCAGTGGCGCGCAACGCGTCCTGGTTCACCAGCAGCCGCGGCCCGAAGCCGATGCCGCCGGCGAGCTTGTCCGGCTCGCTCGCGAGCGCGGCGCGGATTTCGAAATGAGCGCCGCCAATGGTGAGCCGCGCCCCCGGCTTGATGCCGAGCCGCGTCAGCAGCACCGGGTCCGCGAGAGCGCCGAAAACACCGTTGCGCGGCGCCAGCGCGTCGGCGACCGCCCCCGGCGGATCGAGCTTAGTTTGTCCAAATAGCGGATAAGTATCGTCCACGGCCTTCATCTCGACCAGCGTCGCCTTGCCGTCAACGGTGCGCGCCATCGCGCGCATGGTCGCGGCCACGGAGACCTTGCCCTGACGGTCGAGGAACGCCCGCTCGTCCGGCATGACCTCCTGTTGGACCAGCGTGAACGCCAGATCGCCGCCGAGGATGACCCGGCCTTGCCGCGCCAGCCCGTCGGCGAGGCTCGCCGCCAGCGAGCCGACGCCGGCAATCGCCATGCAGCCGAGCGCGATGCAGGCGATGAACACATAGAAGCCGCGCAAGCCGCCGCGCATTTCGCGCAGCGCGAAGCGCAGCGGCAGCATTCTTCCTTTTCCCTCCCCTGAAAGGGGAGGGTGGCCCGCCGAAGCGATAGCGAAGGCGGGTCGGGTGGGGTCACGTATCAAGGCGACCCCCACCCGGCGAACTTCGTTCGCCGACCTCCCCCTTAGAGGGGGAGGTATAAGAGAGATTGTCGATGCGGCCGGAACGCAGCCGCACGATCCGCCCGCAGCGCGCGGCGAGCGCGGAATCATGCGTGACCAGCACCAGCGTGGAATCGCGTTTGGCGTGGCCCGCGAACAGGAGATCGATGATCTGCTTGCCAGTATCCTCGTCGAGATTGCCGGTCGGCTCGTCGGCCACCACGATGGCTGGATTGGGTGCCAGCGCGCGCGCCACCGCAACACGCTGCTGCTCGCCGCCGGACAGCTCGGCCGGATAGTGGTTGAGCCGCTCGCCCAAGCCGACGCCGACGAGCTCCTCGCGCGCGCGTTGCTGCGCGTCGGCGATGCCGGCAAGCTCCAGCGGCACCGCCACGTTTTCCAGCGCGGTCATGGTCGGGATCAGATGGAACGACTGGAACACGATGCCGACGTGGCGGCCGCGGAAGCGCGCCAGCGCGTCCTCGTCGAGCGCGTTCAGGTCCTCGCCGGCCACCATGACGATCCCGCTGTCGGCGCGCTCCAGGCCGGCCATCACCATCAGCAGCGTGGATTTGCCCGACCCGGACGGTCCGATGAGGCCGATGGCCTCGCCGCTGCCTATATTGAGGTCGATGTCTTTGAGGATATGGACGCGGGCCGCCCCCTGTCCGAGCGAGAGATTGACCCCGGCAAGCGCAATGGCCGGGCGCGCCTCCGAAGGTGCTTTCATGTGGTTCCGCCGTTCACGACCCCGCACATATGGGGCAAAACCCGTCCGGGTCCAATGCTTTGCGGCGCTGGTGCTGGCTGCGCTGATTTGCGTTCTGGCGGGCGGCGCCCGGGCGGCCGATGAGCGGCCGGTGAAAATCGTGGTGCTGGGCGATTCACTCAGCGCCGGGCTCGGCCTGCCGGCCGCCGCCACGTTTCCCGCCAAGTTGGCGCAGGCGTTGAAGGCCAAAGGAATTGGCGCGAGTGTCGTCAATGCCGGAGTGTCGGGCGATACCGCGTCCGGCGGGCTCGGCCGCCTGGACTGGTCGGTTCCGGACGGAACTGACGCCGTGATTGTCGAACTCGGCGCCAACGATGCTTTACGGGGGCTCGATCCGCAGCTGGCCAAGACCGCGCTTGACGGCATCTTAGGCAAACTCGATGGCCGACATATCGCCGTCCTACTCGCCGGCATGAAGGCGCCGCGCAATATGGGTTCCGATTATGTGCGCTCCTTCGATGCCATTTACCCGGCGCTTGCCTCGGCGCACCGGCTCGTCTTTTATCCGTTCTTCCTCGACGGGGTGGCCACGGATCCCAAACTGAACCAGCGCGATGGCCTGCACCCGAACGCCGCCGGCGTCGACGTGATTGTGGCGCGTATCATGCCGCAGGTCGAGGAATTGATCGCCCGCGCACGTGCGGCGCGCGGATTATAGTCTGAAAGACTTAAAAATGCCGCGTCTCTTCACCGGTGTCGAAATCCCCGCCGACGTTGGACAGGCGCTCGGCATGCTGCGCGGCGGATTGCCAGGCGCGCGCTGGATCGATCCGGAAAATTACCATCTGACGCTGCGCTTCATCGGCGACGTGGACGACATGACCGCGCGCGAAGTCGCGTCCTTGCTTGGCCGTGTCAAGCGCGATGCGTTCGACCTTTACCTCGAGGGGCTGACCTCGTTCGGCGGTCGCAAGCCGCGCGCGGTGGTGGCCGCCGTGACACCGGTGCAGCCGCTGCTCGACGTACAGGCCGAGCACGAACGGCTGATGCAGCGCATCGGATTGGAGCCGGAGGGGCGTAAATACACGCCGCATGTGACGCTGGCGCGCTTGCGCGATTCTTCAAGCCATGCGGTCGCCGAGTATCTTTCAGCGCGCGGTTATTTCCGCAGCGCGGCGTTCCGCGTCACGCGCTTCGTGCTGTTTTCCTCGCGCGCCTCGGTCGGCGGCGGCCCTTACGTGGTCGAGGCGAGCTATCCGCTCAATTAGCGACTTGCGCTTCTCGTTCGCTTATTTGTAATGGCCGCGACTTGACCCGGCCATCTCGCTTAGGAAGGGCATTGCGTCCCTTATCGGGATCGCCGGGACAAGCCCGGTGATGACAATTATTTCACGCCGGCCGGAACAGGCGCGACTGCACTTCGAAGACGCGGGCGGTGATTGCGTGGGTGTCGGCCAAGGCCTCGCGCATCAGCGAGAGCAGTGTCGAGCGCGGCGGATCGACTTCGCCAGTCACGCTGCCGAAGTCGAACGAAAACTCGGCGTCGAACTTGCGGGCGAGCTGCTGCATGCGCCGATTTTCGGCAAGGCAATCCATGCGCAGCGACTTGATGCCGCGGTTGCGTGCACTCAGCAGCGTACGCTCGAGCAGTTCGGTTCCCACGCCGTGGCTTTGCCAGGGCTGCTCGATGCTGAAGGCGGCTTCCGCCTCGTGCGAGAACAGCGATCCGTTCTGCCGCAGTTCGGCGGCGCCGCGCAGCACGCCGTCCACGAAGAAGCCGTACACCACGACGCCGAACCCGTTGGCGGTCGCGGCATGGCGGGCGATCACCTCGTCCGATACCGCGCCGGAAAAGCGCCGGTGACGGCTTTCGTTGTCGAGGCGGAGCAGATGGTCGCGATAGGCGTCGGTCTCGCCGATCCACAATTTGCGGATGGTTCCGCCGTCGGGCAAAAGCTCACTCATGTCGGGTCTCCTGACTTTCATACCGTCCTGCATTGTCGGTTCCGCCGGATTCATCTGTAGCCGGGCGAATCGCCTACGCCCAACCTATATGGTGCAATGCAGCAAAAAGACGACTAATTTCCGAAGGGCGGGACCCTTTCCTGCAAAAAATGCATAGGTAACAAAGGATTAACGTATTTTTTGTGCAACAGGTGCCGCTATTAATACCGTTGCGTTGCGCGGTGGCGCGGGGACTGCTCCGCCCTGATGCTCGATTTACAGACGGCGCGGATCACCCTAGGTCTCGCCTCAAACCGGGCCCGGCCCGCAACGCTCTCCGTCGACACTTCGTTCGCCCGCTTCGCAATGTCCTAAGTTTCATGCCCGACACCTTCAGCATCCGTTACGCGGCGCTCATCGCAGCCGGGAAGATTGAGCCCGATCTCGGCCAGGCGATACTGGCGACACGACTCAATGCGCTCGCGCATCGTCTCGAGGAACACCGGCTGGCGCGAAAATCGTCCTCGCTTGGCTGGTTGTTTGGCAAGCGCGAGCAGGCTGGCCCGCCGCTGAAGGGGCTCTACGTCCACGGCGAGGTTGGCCGCGGCAAGACCATGCTGATGGACTTGTTCTTCGCGACCAGCGTGGTGAAACGTAAGCGCCGCGTCCATTTCCACGAATTCATGGCCGATGTGCACGAGCGCGTTCACGTTTACCGGCAGGAGATTAAGAACGGCGCACTGCCCGAACAGGATCCGATCCAGCGCGCCGCCGCGGCTATCGCCGAGGAAACCTGGCTGTTGTGCTTCGATGAATTTCACGTCACTGACATTACCGACGCCATGATCCTCGGCCGCCTGTTCACGCGGCTGTTCGAACTCGGCGTTGTCATGGTGGCGACATCGAATCTTGCTCCCGGCGAACTCTACAAGGATGGGCTCAATCGCTCGCTGTTTCTGCCTTTCGTGGGGCTGCTGCAGCGGCACTGCGAAATCGTCCGGCTGAATGCGCGCATCGATTTCCGGCTTGAAAAGCTCACCGGCCTGCCGACCTGGCATGTGCCGGCCGATACGAAAGCCGAAGCCGCGCTCGACGATGCCTGGGGGCGCCTTGCCGGCGAGCACGCAGGGAGCCGGCACGAACTGGTGGTGAAGGGCCATGTCGTGCAGGTGCCGAAGACAGCGATGGGGGTCGCCCGCTTTTCATTCGACGATCTCTGCGCGCAGCCCCTTGCCGCCGCCGACTACCTCAAGATCGCGCACGAATTCCACACCGTCGTGCTCGACCGCATTCCGGTCATGGATTACGCCCGCCGCAACGAAGCCAAGCGCTTTATCATTCTGATCGATACGCTTTATGACCATGCGGTGAAGCTTTTGGCGTCCGCAGAGACGCAGCCGGACGCGCTTTACATTGCTACCGAAGGCTACGAAGCCAACGAGTTCAAGCGCACCGCCTCGCGCCTGATCGAGATGCGATCGCAATCCTATCTCGGCCTACCGCACGGTCCACGCCAGGGGCCCGCGGTCGATACGGGCAAAATTGTGGAGACCTGACTTGGCGCTTCAAGTTAACGCCGCCGTCGGTTTTCGATTGCCAATTGCGCGTTCACGCGCGAAATATTCGCTCTGAGGGACAGGCAAGAAGCAGGAGCCGGAAATGGCCGACCAACCGCTCGCGCCGGAAGCCGCGACGACTGGCACTGGCACGCCGAATAACGGCGACACCGCGGTACCGGGTAATGGCAACGGCAATGTGGCCGTGCAAACCGTGCCGGCCCGGCCGAAACGGGTGCGGCCCGTGCGCTTTCCCTGCGTCATTTGCGGTCGCGAGCGGCCCGCCCGCGAAAGCACCCAGCTCGACGTCGTGCGCCCGAGCCTGTTCGACCGGATCAAGGCCGACAATCCGGATTTACCGGCGGAAGGCTATATCTGCAGCGACGACCTCGACCGCTTCCGCTCACGCTATGTGTCCGAACTGCTCGGGCAGGAGCGCGGCGAGCTCACCAAGCTCGAGCAGGAAGTGGTGCAGAGCCTCGCCGATCACGAGACGCTGGCTGAAAACATCGAAGCCGAGTGGGTCGGCCAGCGGACGTTCGGCGAACGGCTGTCGGATCATCTGGCGAGCTTCGGCGGCAGTTGGACGTTCATCATCATTTTCTTTGTCGTCCTTGTCATATGGATGGGGTTCAACGCGGTCATCATCGAACAGGAACGGTTCGATCCCTATCCTTACATCCTGCTCAACCTCGTCCTTTCATGTCTGGCGGCCATTCAGGCGCCCATCATCATGATGAGCCAGAAGCGCCAGGAGGCGAAGGATCGCCTGCGGTCGGAGAACGATTACCGGGTCAATCTCAAGGCCGAATTGGAAATTAGACACCTGCATGAAAAAATCGATCACATCCTCACGCGCCAGTGGGAGCGGCTGGCGGAAATCCAGCAGATCCAGTTGGAGCTGATGCAGGATCCGGCGATCCGCAAGCGCTGACCGTCGTACGCAGCGAGATACCGCTGGACCCCGCTCGGCCGGCAAATGGGGGGTGTATTCGGGCGGTATAATGTATACACGATCGTTTTAAGTACAGGACCGTATTGCTGCAATACAGCAAACTCGATAAGTCACGCTTGGGCCGCGTCCTGCGGCTTCAGCAATTCGAGAGTTTTCCCACCATGGCGCGTAATAAAATTGCGTTGATCGGTGCCGGCCAAATCGGCGGCACGCTCGCCCACCTCATAGGTCTCAAGCAACTCGGCGACGTCGTGATGTTCGACGTCATGGAAGGTATCCCGCAGGGCAAGGCGCTCGACATCGCCGAATCCTCGCCGGTCAACGATTTCGACGCCAAATTCACCGGCACCAATAGTTATGAGGCGATCGAAGGCTCGTCTATCTGCATCGTCACTGCGGGCGTGCCGCGCAAGCCGGGCATGAGCCGCGACGATCTGCTCGATATCAATCTCAAGGTGATGGGGCAGGTCGGCGCCGGCATCAAGAAATACGCGCCCGATGCATTCGTGATCTGCATCACCAACCCGCTCGACGCCATGGTGTGGGCGCTGCAGAAATCCTGCGGCCTGCCGCAGCAGAAGGTGGTCGGCATGGCCGGCGTGCTCGAACTCGGCGCGCTTCCGCTATTTCCTCGCCGACGAATTCAACGTTTCGGTGGAAGATGTCACCGCCTTCGTGCTCGGCGGTCATGGCGACACCATGGTCCCGCTCATCCGCTACTCGGCCGTCGCCGGCATTCCGGTGCCCGATCTGGTGAAGATGGGTTGGACCACGCAGGCGCGCGTCGACGAGATCATCAAGCGCACCGCCAATGGCGGCGGCGAGATCGTCGCTCTGCTCAAGACCGGCTCGGCCTTCTACGCGCCGGCGGCATCCGCAATCGCGATGGCGGAAAGCTATCTGCTCGACAAGAAGCGCGTATTGCCCTGCGCGGCCTGGCTCAGCGGCGAGTACGGCATCAAGGATATCTATGTCGGCGTTCCGGTGGTGATCGGCGCCAAGGGCGTCGAACGCATCGTCGAGATCGAGCTCAATGGCGCCGAGCGCGGCATGTTCGAGAAATCGGTGGCCTCGGTGCAGGGCCTGGTCGAAGCCTGCAAGAAGATCGCCCCCAATCTCGCCGGCTAGTACACGCCGGCGGCCTCGGCCCGGAGCATTGCATGAACATTCACGAGTATCAGGCCAAAGCGGTTCTGCGCGAATTCAGCGTGCCGGTGCCGCGCGGAGTGCCGGCGTTTTCCGTCGATGAGGCCGTTAGGGGTGCCGAGGAACTCGGCGGTCCGGTCTGGGTGGTGAAGGCGCAAATCCACGCCGGCGGGCGCGGCAAGGCCGGCGGCGTCAAGGTTGTCAAATCCATCGATGACGTGAAAAAGGAGGCCGCGCGCATCCTCGGCTCCACGCTCATCACCCATCAGACCGGCCCGCACGGTAAGAAGGTCAACCGGCTCTATATCGAGGAAGGTTCGGCCATCGAGCGCGAATTCTATCTGTCCGCGCTGATCGACCGGGAAACCTCGCGCGTTGCTTTCGTGGTCTCGACCGAAGGCGGCATGGACATCGAGGAAGTGGCACACAAGACGCCCGAGAAAATCCTCACATTCTCGGTCGATCCAGCCACCGGCATCATGCCGCATCATGGCCGCCGCGTGGCGCAGACGCTCAGGCTTTCGGGCGATCTGGCCAAGCAGGTCGAGGTCATCCTGCCCAAGCTTTATGCGGCTTTTACGACCAAGGACATGAGCCTCTTGGAGATAAATCCGTTGGTGATGACCAAGGACGGAAAACTGATCTGCCTCGATGCCAAGGTCGGCTTCGACGACAATGCACTCTACCGTCATGCGGACATTGTCGCGCTGCGCGATCTCAGCGAGGAAGACGAGAAGGAAACCGAGGCGTCGAAATTCGACCTCAACTACATCGCGCTCGACGGCGCGATCGGCTGCATGGTCAACGGCGCAGGGCTCGCCATGGCCACCATGGACATCATCAAGCTCTACGGCATGGCACCGGCCAACTTCCTCGACGTTGGCGGCAGCGCGACCAAGGAGAAAGTCACGGCGGCGTTCAAGATCATCACCTCCGATCCAAGTGTGAAGGGCATTCTGGTCAACATCTTCGGCGGCATCATGAAGTGCGACGTGATCGCCGAGGGCGTGGTGGCGGCGGTGAAGGAAGTCGGATTGAAAGTGCCGCTGGTAGTTCGCCTGGAAGGCACCAATGTCGAGCTCGGCAAGAAGATCATCGCCGAGTCCAGGCTCAACGTGACCTCGGGCGACGATCTCGACGATGCCGCGCAGAAAATCGTCAAGGCCGTGAAGGAGGCCGCGTAATGGCCGTCCTGATCGACAAGAACACCAAGGTCATCTGCCAAGGCTTCACCGGCAAGAACGGCACCTTCCATTCGCAGACCGCGATCGCCTACGGCACCAAGATGGTCGGCGGCACCTCGCCCGGCAAAGGTGGCTCGACCCATCTCGACCTGCCGGTGTTCGACACCGTGGCCGAGGCGCGCCAGCAGACCGGCTGCGACGCCAGCGTGATCTATGTACCGCCGCCCGGCGCGGCCGACGCGATTTGCGAAGCGATCCAGGCCGAAATCCCGCTCATCGTCTGCATCACCGAAGGCATCCCGGTGATGGACATGGTCAAGGTCAAGCGCGCGCTCGCCGGCTCGAAGTCGCGGCTGATCGGGCCCAATTGCCCGGGCGTGATGACGGCCGGCGAATGCAAGATCGGCATCATGCCGGGCAACATCTTCAAACCGGGCAAGGTCGGCATTGTCTCTCGCTCCGGCACGTTGACCTACGAAGCGGTGTTCCAGACCACCCGCGAGAACCTGGGGCAAACCACCGCGGTCGGCATCGGTGGCGATCCCGTGAAAGGCACTGAATTCATCGCGGTGCTGGAAATGTTCTTAGGGGATCCGAAGACCGAGTCGATCGTCATGATCGGCGAAATCGGCGGCTCGGCTGAAGAGGATGCCGCGCAGTTCCTAAAGGATGAGGCCAAGCGCGGCCGCAAAAAGCCGGTGGTCGGCTTCATCGCCGGGCGCACGGCGCCGCCGGGGCGGCGCATGGGTCACGCCGGCGCGATCATTTCCGGTGGCAAGGGCGACGCCGAATCCAAAATCGCGGCCATGGAATCGGCGGGAATTAAAGTGTCGCCCTCGCCCGCCCGAATTGGGAAAACCCTGGTAGAAGTACTGAAATCCTGATTCAATGCTTAGGTCTTTTGTAGACTTACAGGCGTCATAAATAGCGTTAAAACAGCACTCCGCCGTTGGATGCCGGTCCCACGGGCCGTCGCCATTAGCGACGCGCCGTTCAAAGCTTTGCAAGGATCAGCCATGTCCCGCCAGGACGCCAATGCCGCCTTTGCCCGCACCTCCTTCCTGTACGGCGGCAACGCTGCCTACATCGAAGACCTCTACGCCAAATATGAGAGCGACCCCGCCACGGTCGACGCCGGGTGGCGGGAGTTTTTCACCAGCCTGAAGGACAACGGCTCCGACGTCGCTAAAGCTGCGCGCGGCGCCTCCTGGAGGAAACCGAATTGGCCGCTGCGGCCGGACGGCGATCTGGTGGCCGCGCTCGACGGGCAATGGGCGGAAACCGAAAAACGCATCGGCGACAAAATTTCCGCCAAGGCGCAGGGCAAGGGCGTCGAGATTTCCTCGACCGAGGTGCAGCAGGCGACGCGCGACTCCATCCACGCGCTGATGCTGATCCGCGCCTATCGCATGCGCGGCCATTTCCACGCCAAGCTCGACCCGCTCGGCCTCGAGCCGGAGAAGGACGAGCAGGAACTCGAGCCGCGCTCCTACGGCTTTACCGAAGCCGACATGGACCGCCGCATATTTCTCGACAAGGTGCTCGGGCTCGAATTCTCATCCATGCGTGAGATCGTCGCTATTCTGCGACGCACCTATTGCCAGACGCTGGGCGTGGAGTTCATGCACATCTCCAACGCCGCGCAGAAAAGCTGGATCCAGGAGCGCATCGAGGGCCGCGATAAGGAAATCAGCTTCACCCGTGAGGGCAAGCGCGCGATCCTCAACAAGCTGGTGGAAGCGGAAGGTTTCGAAAAATTCCTCGACGTCAAATATACCGGCACCAAGCGTTTCGGCCTCGACGGCGGCGAAGCGCTGATCCCGGCGCTCGAGCAGATCATCAAGCGCGGCGGCAATCTCGGCGTGCTGGAAATCTGCCTCGGTATGCCGCATCGCGGCCGCCTCAATGTATTGACACAGGTGATGGGCAAGCCGCACCGCGCGCTGTTCCACGAATTCAAGGGTGGCTCATCGACGCCGGACGAGACCGAAGGCTCCGGCGACGTGAAATATCATCTCGGCGCCTCATCGGACCGCGAGTTCGACGGCAACAAGGTGCACTTGTCGCTCACCGCCAACCCGTCGCATTTGGAGATCGTCGATCCGGTGACGCTCGGCAAGGTGCGCGCTAAGCAGGACCAGCACGGCGCCATGCCCGACGAACGCCGGATGGTGTTGCCCCTGCTCATGCACGGCGACGCTGCCTTCGCCGGCCAGGGCGTAGTGGCGGAATGCTTCGGACTGTCGGACTTGAAAGGTTACCGCACCGGCGGCTCGATCCATTTCATCGTCAACAATCAGATCGGTTTCACCACCTATCCGCGTTATTCGCGCTCCTCGCCCTATCCGTCCGATGTCGCCAAGATGATCGAGGCGCTGATTTTCCACGTCAACGGCGACGATCCTGAAGCGGTGGTGTTCGCGGCCAAGGTCGCGACCGAATACCGGCAGAAATTCCAGCGGCCGGTGGTCATCGACATGTTCTGTTACCGGCGCTTCGGCCATAACGAAGGCGACGAGCCCTCGTTTACCCAGCCGCTGATGTACCAGAAAATCCGCGCGCATCCGACCACGCTGGAAATCTACAGCAAGAAGCTCACCGCCGAAGGCGTCATCACCGAAGGCGAAGTCGAGAAGATGAAGGCCGGCTGGCGCGCCCATCTCGACGCCGAATTCGAGGCGGCGCTGGGCTACCGGGCAAACAAGGCCGACTGGCTCGACGGCCGTTGGACGGGGCTGAAGGCCGCCCGCGGATTTGAGGATCCGCGCCGCGGCAATACCGGCGTCGACATCGCCGAGCTGCGCGCCATCGGCAAGAAGATCACAAACGTCCCGCAAGGCTTCCACGTCCACAAGACCATCCAGCGCTTCCTCGATCATCGCGCCAAGGCGATCGAATCGGGCGAGGGCATCGATTGGTCCACCGCCGAGGCGCTCGGCTTCAGCACGCTGCTCAAGGAAGGCCACCCCGTCCGCCTGTCCGGCCAGGACTTCGGAGCGTGGCACCTTCTCGCAGCGCCATTCGGTGCTGTTCGATCAGCAGACCGAGGAACGCCACACGCCGTTCAACCATCTGGGCGAGGGGCAGGCGCGCTTCGAGGTGCTCAACTCGAGCCTGTCGGAAGAGGCCGTGCTCGGCTTCGAATACGGCTATTCGACCGCCGAGCCAAACGCGCTGACGCTGTGGGAGGCGCAGTTCGGCGATTTCGCCAACGGCGCGCAGGTGGTGTTCGACCAGTTCATCTCCTCCGGCGAGCGCAAATGGCTGCGCATGTCGGGCCTGGTCTGCCTGTTGCCGCACGGCTACGAGGGCCAGGGCCCGGAGCATTCCAGCGCCCGGCTCGAGCGCTTCCTGCAAATGTGCGCGGAAGACAACATGCAGGTAGCGAACCTCACGACACCGGCCAACTACTTCCATGCTTTGCGCCGGCAATTGAAGCGTGAAATCCGTAAACCGCTGATCCTGATGACGCCGAAGTCGCTGCTGCGCCACAAGCGCGCGATCTCGAAGCTCGACGAGATGGCGGCCGGCACCGCGTTCCACCGGCTGTTGTGGGACGACGCGCAGGCGCTGCCGAACGAAAAGATCAAGCTGGTATCCGACGACAAGATCCGCCGCGTCATCATGTGCTCGGGCAAGGTCTATTACGACCTCTACGAGGAGCGCGAGAAGCGCGGGCTTGACGACATTTACTTGTTGCGCCTCGAGCAGCTCTATCCGTTCCCGACCAAGGCGCTGGTCAACGAGCTCTCGCGCTTCAAGCAGGCGGAGATGGTGTGGTGTCAGGAGGAGCCGCGCAACATGGGCGCCTGGTTCTTCGTCGACGTGTTCCTGCAGTGGATTCTCAACCAGATCGGGGCCAAGCATCGCATCGTGCGCTACGCGGGGCGTCCAGCCTCCGCCTCGACCGCGGTCGGGCAGATGCCGAAGCACCTCGCGCAGCTCAAGCAATTGCTGGAAGAGGCGTTGGGGTAATTAAATGACCTGTCATGGCCGGGCTTGTCCCGGCCATCCCGCTTGGGCAGGCTCGGTGTTCACCTAAGTGGGATGCCCGGCACGAGGCCGGGCCTGACAAATAAGAGGTAGAAGAAGTCATGGCCGACATCCGCGTGCCCACCCTCGGCGAATCGGTCACCGAAGCGACCGTCGGTAAGTGGTTCAAGCAACCGGGCGAGGCGGTGGCGGTGGACGAACCGTTGGTCGAACTGGAAACCGACAAGGTCACGCTGGAAGTGCCGGCGCCCGCTGCCGGCGTTTTGTCCGACATCGCCGCCAAGACTGGCGAAACCGTCGGGGTTGCCGCGCTGCTCGGCCAGATCAGCGAAGGCGCCGGCGCGCCGGCAGCTAAAGCCGCGCCGCCCGTTGCCAAGGCTCCCGAAGCGCCGAAACCGGCGCCGGCTCCGGCTGCGAAACCTGCCGATATGCCGCTCCCGCCGTCGGTGCGCAAAATGGCCGCCGAAAGCGGCATCGACGCCGCCAAGGTCGACGGCTCCGGCATGCACGGCCAGGTCACCAAGGGCGACATGATGGCGGCGATCGAGCGCGCCGCGGCGGCGCCGACGCCGGTCGCGGCCACCGCCGCCGCCGTGCAGATGCGGGCGCCGTCGCCGGCCGACGATGCCGCGCGCGAAGAGCGCGTGCACATGACGCGGCTGCGCCAGACCATCGCGCGGCGGCTGAAGGACGCGCAAAACACCGCCGCCATGCTGACGACCTTCAACGAGGTCGACATGGGCGCGGTAATGGCGCTTGCGCAACCAGTACAAGGAGTTGTTCGAGAAGAAGCACGGGGTGAAGCTCGGCTTCATGGGTTTCTTCGTGCGCGCCTGCATCCAGGCGCTGAAGGAAATCCCCGCGGTCAACGCCGAGATCGACGGTACCGATATCGTCTACAAGAATTATTACCACATCGGCGTCGCGGTCGGCACCGAGCGCGGCTTGGTGGTGCCGGTGGTGCGCGATGCCGAGCAGATGTCGCTCGCCGGCATCGAAAAGGCGATCAACGATTTCGGCAAGCGCGCGCGCGAGGGCACGCTCAAGATCGAGGAAATGCAGGGCGGCACCTTCACCATCAGCAACGGCGGCGTCTATGGCTCGCTAATGTCGACGCCGATCCTCAACGCGCCGCAGTCCGGCATTCTTGGCATGCACAAGATCCAGGAGCGGCCGGTGGTGCACGGCGGCAAGATCGAGGCGCGGCCGATGATGTATCTCGCGCTCTCCTACGACCACCGCATCGTCGACGGCCGCGAGGCGGTCACCTTCCTGGTGCGGGTGAAGGAGTGCCTGGAGGACCCGGCGCGGCTGGTGTTGGATTTGTAAGCCTCATGCCCTACGACCTCATCGTCATCGGCACCGGCCCCGGCGGCTATGTCTGCGCCATCCGCGCGGCGCAGCTCGGGCTGAAAACCGCCGTGGTGGAAAAACGCGCGACCTTCGGCGGCACCTGCCTCAATATCGGCTGCATCCCGTCGAAAGCGCTGCTGCATGCTTCCGAACTGTTCGAGGAGGCGGGCCACAGCTTCGGCAAAATGGGCATCGGCGTGCCGGCGCCCAAGCTCGATCTCGCGGCGATGATGGCGTTCAAGGATCAGGGCGTCGACGGCAACGTCAAGGGCGTCGAATTCCTGCTCAAGAAGAACAAGGTCGATGCATTTTTCGGCGCCGGCCGCATCGCCGCCCCCGGCAAGGTCGAGGTCACTGGCGCCGACGGCACGACGCAAACGCTGGAGACCAAATCCATCGTCATCGCCACCGGCTCCGACGTGGCGCGGCTGCGCGGTATCGAGATCGACGAAAAGCGCATCGTGTCGTCGACCGGCGCGCTGGTGCTCGGTTCTGTGCCGGAGCATCTCTTGGTGGTCGGCGCCGGCGTCATCGGGCTCGAACTCGGTTCGGTGTGGCGCCGGCTCGGCGCCAAGGTGACCGTCGTGGAATTCCTCGACGGCGTGCTGCCCGGCATGGACGGCGAGGTGCGCCGCCAGGCGCAGCGGCTGTTCGAAAAACAGGGCATGACGTTCAAGCTGTCGTCCAAGGTCACCGCGGTCGACACCTCGGGCAAAAAGCTGAAGGCGACGGTCGAGCCGGCCAAAGGCGGCGCGGCGGAAACCATCGAAGCCGACGTCGTGCTGGTGTCGATCGGCCGCGTGCCTTACACCGACGGGCTCGGTCTCAAGGAAGTCGGCGTCAAGTTGGACGAGCGCGGCCGCGTCGTGGTCGATCACTATTACGCGACCAGCGTGCCCGGCATCTGGGCGATCGGCGACGTCATCGCCGGACCGATGCTGGCGCACAAGGCCGAAGACGAAGGCGTGGCGGTGGCCGAAATCCTGGTCGGGCAGGCCGGCCACGTGAACTATGACGCCATTCCGAACGTGGTCTATACCTATCCGGAAATCGCCACGGTCGGAAAATCCGAGGAAGAGCTGAAGGCCGCCGGCATCGCCTACAATGTCGGCAAGTTTCCGATGACCGCCAATGGCCGCGCCAAGGTGAACCAGACCACCGAAGGCTTCGTGAAAATCCTTGCCGATGCCAAGACCGACCGTGTGCTCGGCGTGCATCTCATCTGCGCCGACGCCGGCAATATGATCGCGGAAGCGGTCCTCGCCATGGAGTTCGGCGCTTCCGCCGAGGACATCGCGCGCACCTGCCACGCGCATCCGACGCTGCCCGAGGCGGTGAAGGAAGCCGCCATGGCGGTCGCCAAGCGCGCAATGCACATGTAGCATCTGTCATGGCCGGGCTTGTCCCGGCCATCTCGCTTAGGGGGGCAGTGCGCTCCTACGGGATCGCCGGGACAAGCCCGGCGATGACAGAAAACCGTGCGGGGAAAACAATGGCCAAAGGTCACAAGGATAAAGTCGCCGTCATCACCGGGGCCGCCGGCGGCATCGGGCAGGCGTTTGCCAAACGGCTGGCCGAGGACGGCGTGCACATTGCGATTGCCGACATGTCGACGGCGCGCGACCGGTGAAATTGGTGGAAGCCGCCGGCCGGCAGGCGCATCTGCGGTCAAGATGCGACGTGTCGTCGGAGCAATCCGTCGCCGCCATGGCCAAGGCGGTCGGCGCTAAAGTTCAGCCACGTCGACATCGTCATCAATTGCGCCGGCATCTTCCCGCAAAAGGAATTTCCCGACATGACCTTCGCCGACTGGCGGAAAGTTCTCTCGATCAATCTCGACGGCACGTTTCTGGTCACCGCCGCTTTCGTCCCCGGCATGCGCGCGCGCAAATGGGGCCGCGTGGTCAACCTGGCGTCGTCGACGCTCGGCTCGGTGGTCACCGGCTTTGCGCATTACGTCGCCAGCAAAGGCGGCATTGTCGGCTTCACCCGCGCGCTGGCGTCCGATCTTGCCGGCGACGGCATCACCGTCAACGCCATCGCCCCGGGCCTGACACGCTCGCCCGGCACGCTGGTGCGCGCGCCGCGTCCCGGCTTCAAGTCCATGGAGGAGGAATTCGCCGCGGTCGCCCAGATGCAGGCGATCAAGCGGCCTGAAGTGCCGGAAGACCTGGTCGGCGCGGTGTCGTTCCTGACCAGCGACGACGCCGCCTTCATGACCGGGCAAACACTGAATGTGGACGGCGGCCGGGTGAGGTCGTAGGGCGCGCACCTTTCCCCGCATGGCGGGGACCGCCCGCCTTTCTTGCGGCCTTAATCGGTCTTACATTCCCTCCATGCGCCGTTGGCTTCGCCCGTTCTGGGTCGTCCTCGCCCTGTTGTTTCTGCTGGAAGCGTGGCTATGGGACCATCTCGAACCCATCGTCGCGCGCGTCGTCAATCTTTTCCCCTGGGGCAAGCTCAAAGTAACGCTGGCGCGGCTGATCGACATGCTGCCGCCCTGGGCCGTATTGTTCGTGTTCGTTATTCCCATCCTCGTGATGCTGCCGCTGAAATTTCTCGAAGTCTATTTTCTGGCGACCCGCAATTGGATCGGCGCATTCAGCGTCATCATCCTGATCAAACTGCTCGGCCTCGGGCTTACCGCTTTCATCTTCGAGGTCACGCGCGAGAAGCTGCTGGAGATGGCATGGTTCCGCCGGATGTACGACTGGTTTCTGTGGGCGCGCGATTGGGCGCATGCGCAGACCGCCCCGATCCGGCAGCGCCTGCACCGATTAACCTGGCTGTTGAAGCCGCAGCGCGCCGGGCGATTTCTGCGCCGGTTGATAAAGCTGCGCCGCCGTGCCTATCGCGGCCGGGCGGCCTAGTCAGTGCACCAACATATGAACGACTTCCGGCGCCCACAGGCCGATGCCCGTGAAGACCAAGCCCACCACGCCGAGCAGGCCGGATAGCCATCCCAACATCGCCATGCCGGTGATGACCTCTGCTGAGGCCAGCACGATGCCGATCTGGAAAGCGGCGGAGGCAAATTCGTAGTTGTGATAGCGCGCCATCGCCAGTTCGCGTTTTTCCTCGGCTTCCTTGGCGCGCTCGGCGAGCTGCTTGCGGCCTTCGTTGGTCGAAGGCTCGTCGTCGTAACGCGCGGCGGTCTTTTTCCAGGCATCGATGGTCTTCGCCAGCCGCGCTTTGGTCTCGGGATCGGTCGCCCGATCGGCCTCGATCTGCAACTGCTCGCGCGCCGTATTCAGCACGGTCATCCGGATGGTCTTGGCCTGGAAGAAGGCCCACAAGTCATTGGAGGTGACGTTGTAGGTGATGGCGGCAGTCTGTGAACTCTTGCCCAGGGTTTCGGAAAACGCCAGGAACAGCGCCAGCACGGCGATCAGCAGTGCGATCTTCTTGTTGGAATGCGAGGCATGCTCGGCGTGCTCGGCGTGCTCCAGATTTTCGTGTGCGCTCATCGCCCCCTCCACGGTGAATTGGGCGGCGACCTTGATATGAAACTTAAGGTCTGCGCAAGGGGTGTTACGCGCGCGGATGGGCGCTGGCGTAAACTTCCAATAAACGTTCGGAATCGACCGCCGTATAGATTTGCGTGGTCGACAGCGAGGCGTGCCCGAGCAGTTCCTGGATGGCGCGCAGGTCGCCGCCGCGCGCCAATAGGTGGGTGGCGAAGGAATGGCGCAAGGCGTGCGGCGTCGCGGTATCGGGCAGGCCGAGCGCGCCGCGCAGCCGCGCCATGGCCAGTTGCACGATGCGTGGGCTAAGCGGTCCCGCCGCGCGCACCGACGAACAGCGGGCCGTCGTCCGGCAGGTCGAGCGGGCAGAGCGCGATATAGTCGGCGATCAGCCTTGGCGACCTGCGGCAGCACCGGCACCATGCGCGTCTTGTTGCCCTTGCCGGTGACGGTGATGGCGTCGCTGGCGCTGATGTCCTTGCGCTTGAGCGAGAGCGCTTCCGAAATGCGCAGGCCCGAGCCGTAGAGCAGCGCCAGCACAGCGGCGTCGCGCGCGACTGTCCACGGCTCGCGGGTCTCGCCAGCGCGCAAATCCGTGTCCGAGATTCGTTTGGCCGCGGCGATCGCCAGCGGCTTCGGCAAAGTTTTGCCGACCTTGGGCGCGCGCACGGCGGTCAGTGCACCGACTTTACCTTTGCCGTTACGTTCCAGGAAGCGCGCGAACGAGCGGGCGCCGGCCAGCACCCGCATCAGCGAGCGGCTACTCAGGCCCTCGCTGCGCCGCGCCGCCATGAAAGCGCGCACGTCGGCGGGCGAAAGCTTGGCCAGTTGCTTGAGAGACGGCGCGCCGCCCAGATGCTGGCTGAGGAAATCGAGGAACTGGCCGACGTCGCGGGCGTAAGCCTCGAGGGTTTTCGGCGACATGCGCCGTTCGGCCCCGAGATAGCCGAGCCAGCGGCCGATTTCGGCGGAGACGTCAGGGGCGGTTTTGGTTTGCATTTCCATTTATGCGACGCGGCCTTGGCCGGAACGACAGTAGAGGCGTTTTCTTCACCCTTCCTTAAGCGCCCGGAATCGGCCAGACCTTAATCCTATGAGTTACCCGCTTTATCGACGTTCTGGTGCCGGTGGCGCTGGACCAGACCTATTCCTACCGGGTGCCGGAGGGTCTTGCCCTCGCGCCCGGCGACTTGGTGAGCGTGCCGCTCGGCGCGCGCGGCGAGACCATGGGCGTGGTCTGGGCCGACAACGCCAATCCCAATCCGCGCCTGCACAACCGCATGAAGGATGTGGCGGACAAGCTAGACCTGCCGCCGTTGAAAACCGAGCTGCGCAAATTCGTCGATTGGGTCGCCGACTACACGCTGTCGCCGCGCGGCATGGTGCTGCGCATGGCTTTGCGCATGGGAGAGCATCTCGGACCCGCGCGCGAACGCATCGGCGTGCGGCTGGCCGGACCTTCTCCTGCAAGAATGACGCCGGCGCGCGCGCGCGTGCTGTCCGTGTTTGCCGATGGCATGACGCGCGCCAAAGGCGATGCCGCGCGCGAGGCCGGCGTGAGCGCCGGCGTGATCGATGGGCTGATCGACGAGGGCACGCTGGAGACGGTGGTGCTGCCGGCGTGAGCCGGTGACGCAGCCGCCCGATCCGGATTTCCGCAAGCCCGAATTTTCGCTCGGCCAGCTTGCCGCCGCCGACGCGCTGCGCACCACGGTCGATCAAGGCGGCTACACGGTGACGCTGCTCGACGGCGTCACCGGCTCCGGCAAGACGGAAGTCTATTTCGAGGCGGTGGCGGAAAATATCCGGCGTAAGCGGCAGACGCTGATCCTGATGCCGGAGATCGCGCTCACCGCGCAGTCGCTCGACCGCTTCACCGCCCGCTTCGGCACGCGGCCGGCCGAATGGCATTCGCAGGTGTCGCCGCGCACGCGCGCGCGCACCTGGAGCGCGGTGGCGGCCAACGAAGTATCGGTGGTGGTCGGCGCGCGCTCGGCGCTGTTTCTGCCTTACGCCGATCTCGGCTTGATCGTCGTCGATGAAGAGCACGATCCGGCCTACAAGCAGGAGGACGGCGCGCATTACCACGCCCGCGACATGGCGGTGGTGCGCGGCAGCGTGGCGAAGATCCCGGTGATACTCGCGTCGGCGACGCCGTCGGTCGAATCGGAGGTCAACGCGCGGCGCGGGCGCTACAAGCGCATTCATCTGCCCGAGCGTTTCGGCGGCGCGCATCTGCCGTCGATCGAGGCGATCGACATGCGGCGCGAGGGCCCGCCGCGCGGCCGCTTCATCGCGCCGCGGCTGGCCGAGGCGGTCAAGACCGCACTCGAGCGCAAGGAGCAGGCGCTGTTGTTCCTCAACCGGCGCGGCTACGCGCCGCTCACGCTCTGCCGCGCCTGCGGCTTCCGCCTGCAATGCCCGAACTGCGACGCCTGGCTGGTCGATCACCGCTTCAAGCGGCGGCTGGTTTGCCACCATTGCGGCTTCTCCGTGCCGCCGCCGGCGGAATGTCCGCAATGCCACGCCACCGAAAGCTTCGCTCCCATCGGCCCGGGCGTCGAGCGGCTGGAGCACGAAGCCGCCGAGCTGTTCCCCGGCGCGCGCATTTTGGTGCTGTCGTCCGATCTCGTGGAATCCATGGAGCGGCTGCGCCAGGAACTCGACGACGTGGCGCAAGGCCGCTTCGACATCGTCATCGGCACGCAACTGGTCGCCAAAGGTCACCATTTTCCCAAGCTCAATCTGGTCGGCATCGTCGACGCCGACTTAGGCCTCGGCAACGGCGATCCGCGCGCGGCCGAGCGCACGTTCCAATTGCTGCATCAGGTGGTCGGCCGCGCCGGCCGCGAGGAGGGTAGGGGCCTCGGCTTTTTGCAGACGCATCAGCCCGAGCATCCGGTGATGAAGGCGCTGATCCTGGGCGACCGCGAGGCGTTCTATTCGAGCGAGATCGAATTGCGCGAACGCACCGGCTACCCGCCGTTCGGCCGGCTCGCCAGTCTCGTCATCACCGCCAACGACCGGCACGGCGCCGAATCTTATGGGCGCGTGCTGGTGTCGCATGCGCCGCGCGACGAGCATGTCCGCATTCTCGGCCCGGCCGAGGCGCCGATCGCGGTGGTGCGCGGCCGTCACCGTTTTCGCCTGCTGGTGAAGGCGCCGCGCGGCTACGATCTATCGGCCTATTTGCGGCGGTGGCTTTCCGCCGCCCCCAAGCCGCGCGGCAATGTGCGGCTTGAGGTGGATGTCGATCCGCAGAGCTTTTTCTGAATTCTTCCTTGTCATGCGCGGGCTAGCCCCGCGCAACTCGTTTGCAAGGCCATGGCAGGAATGCTTATTCCGGCATCTCCGTGTGCTTCACGTTCGGTTGCAGCAGCACGCTGGCCGCGGCGGAAAAGATCAGCGCGAAGCCGACGGCGTCGGTCAGGCCCGGCCGTTCGCCCAGCACCAGCGCCGAGCCGATCACGCCGACCACCGGCACCAGCAGTGAGCCGAGCGAAGCCGTCATTGCCGGGAGCCGTTCGATGATCATGAACCAGAGGAAATAGGCGAAGCCCATCCCGACGAAGCCATTGTAGGCGAGCCACACCACCACATGCGTTGGCAGCGGCCAAAGCCGCGGCAGGCCCTCGAACCATAACATGCCGGCCATCAGCATCAGCCAGCCGAACAGCAATTGCCAGGAAGCGACGGCGAGCGTCGGCGCCGCGATCTTCGCCCATTTCAGATAAATCGTGCCGGCCGCCCAGCTCCAGGCGCAGCCGAGCGCGAGCAGCGCGCCGAGCGGAAAGCCGGTGCGCGCCAGCGGCCAGATCAGAATTGTCAAGCCGGCGGCGCAGAGGCCGAGCGCGATGAGCTTCACCGCGGTGAGCCGCTCCTTGAGCACGATGCGCGCCAACAGCGCCGCCCAAATCGGCATCGAATAGGCGATGACGATGGCGCGCGACGTCGTGCCGTACACTTGCGCATAGGCGGAGCCGACACCGAAGGCTGCAACGTTGAAAAATCCGGCAACGACGACCTTCAGCCGGTCTTTGCGCGCGATCGTCAGCGGAACGCGGCCGAAATAGGCAGCGGCAAACAAGGTCAATGTACCGAGCCCGATACCGACCGCGCGCAGCGCCCATGGTTGCAGCGCCGTAAGAATGATGCGCGCCGCGACCCAGTTGAAGCCCCAGGCCAACCCCATGATCAAAACCATGAGCTTGGCGCCGGACGCCGCGTCGTGGCGCGATCCGTGCGTCACTCCGGCATCTCGGTGTGCTGCACGTTCGGTTGCAGCAGCACGCAGGCCGCGGCGGCGAAGATCAACACGAAGCCGACGATGTCGGGCACCGACAGGCGTTCGCCGAGCAAGAGCGTCGAGGCGCTGACGCCGATCACCGGCACCAGCAGCGAGCCGAGCGAAGCGGTATGCGGTCGATAGCCGTCCGACGATCGACCACCACAGGAAATGCGCCAGGCCGACGCCGAACAGGCCGACATAGAGGATCGCCAGCATCGTCTCGCCGCCGCAGCGGCCACAGGCGCGGACCAGCCTTCGAACACGAATGTGCCGGCGGCGATGAAATAAGAAGCCGAACAGCAATTGCCAGGCCGCATTGGCCAGCGGTTCGATTTTGACCTTGGCCCATTTGATGTAGACGGTCGCGATGCACCAGCTCAGCGCGCAGCCGAGCGAGTAGAACACGAAAGGCGGAAATCCGTTGGAGAACAGCGGCCAGAGCAGGACCGACAAGCCGGCCACGCACAAGGCAGAAGGCGACGCATGCGAATGCGGGTCAGCTTTTCGCCAAGCACGGCAGCGGCTCGAGCAGCGTCGTCCAAATCGGCATCGAATAGGTGATGATGATGGCGCGGCTGGTTGCTCCGCTCAATTGCGCGAAGCCGGAGAGAATTTGGAACGCGGCGACGTTGAAGAAACCGGCCACCATGACGTGCCGCACTTCGCCGCGCGGCACCCGCAAATCATGCCCGGTGAGGATGGCGGCGAGCGAACAGGGTGGCGGCGCCGATGCCGGCGCCGGCAAAGCGCAGGCTCCAGGGCGATACTTCGCGCAGCGCCACCGCCGCGGCGATCCAGTTGAAGCCCCAGGCGAAGGCCAGCAGCACGACCAGCAGCTTGGCCGTCGTGGCGGCGTCTTTTTTCCTTGCTTGCGATTTCTCCATCGGTCCCCGGCGGCTTCGAACGCGGCGCACGCTATAGGGAGCCTGCTCGCGTGGCGAGGTATCCCTGTGATGCAAAATTGTGGCCCGCCGTGCCGGCGACGGCGCTAGCGTGCATGTCGCGCCATGTTGCACCGCCCTCGCCCCTGTGTTAGCTAGCGCCTCGATTTCATGGGCGTTTCCGCGGGCTCCCGCGCCGTCCTCATAAATCGGAATTCCCTCTTGGATTCCAATCGTTTGCGCCGCCGCTCTGCGACGGCGCCCGGCCTGTGAATGAAGTAACGAAAACGAGCGTCAAGTGGCTGGCAAAGATCCGATCATTTCCGGCATGGCTGGACGGTACGGCAATGCCTTGTTCGAGTTGGCGCTCGACAACAAGGCGGTCGACGCCGTCAAGGTCGATCTCGACCGCTTCGACGCCTTGATCGCCGACAATCCCGACCTCAATCGGCTGGTGCGCAGCCCGGTGTTCGACGCCGACTCGCAGTTGCGCGCGCTGGCGGCGATCCTCGAGCGCGCCGGCATCACCGGGCTGGCCGCCAATTTCCTCCGCGTCATCACTACCAACCGCCGGCTATTCGCCGTGCGCGACATGATCCGCGCCTACCGCGCGCTCGCCGCGCGCCACAAGGGCGAGGTCACCGCGCAAGTCACCGTCGCCGAGCCGCTTAACGACAAGAATCTCGAAGCGCTCAAGGGCGCGCTCAAATCGGTGACCGGCGGCAAGGAGATCGACTTCGACGTCAAGATCGAGCCCGCCATCATCGGCGGGCTCATCGTCAAGGTCGGCAGCCGCATGGTCGATAGTTCGCTCCGCACCAAATTAAATGCGATCAAGATCGCGATGAAAGAGGCCCGCTGATGGATATCCGCGCCGCAGAAATTTCCGCCATCCTGAAAGAGCAGATCAAGAACTTCGGCCAGGAAGCCGAAGTCTCCGAGGTCGGCCAGGTCTTGTCCGTCGGCGACGGCATCGCCCGCGTCTACGGCCTCGACAACGTGCAGGCCGGCGAGATGGTCGAGTTCGAGAACGGCGTGCGCGGCATGGCGCTCAATCTCGAAACCGACAACGTCGGCATCGTGATCTTCGGCAACGACCGCGAGATCAAGGAAGGCCAAACCGTCAAGCGCACGGGCGCCATCGTGGACGTGCCGGTCGGCAAGGGCCTGCTCGGCCGCGTGGTCGATGCGCTCGGCAATCCGATCGACGGCAAGGGCCCGATCAAGAGCGACACGCGCGCCCGCGTCGACGTGAAGGCGCCCGGCATCATTCCGCGCAAATCGGTGAACGAGCCGATGGCGACCGGCCTCAAAGCCATCGACGCGTTGATCCCGATCGGTCGCGGCCAGCGCGAATTGATCATCGGCGACCGCCAGACCGGCAAAACCGCGATCGCGCTCGACACCATCCTCAATCAAAAGCCGCTCAACGCGCAGGACAACGAGAAGATCAAGCTCTATTGCGTCTATGTGGCGGTCGGGCAGAAACGGTCCACCGTGGCGCAGTTTGTCAAAGTGCTGGAAGAGCAGGGCGCGCTCGACTATTCCATCATCGTCGCCGCCACTGCGTCCGATCCGGCGCCGATGCAGTTCCTGGCGCCGTTCGCCGGCTGCACCATGGGCGAATATTTCCGCGACAACGGCATGCACGCGGTCATCATCTATGACGATCTGTCGAAGCAGGCGGTCGCCTACCGGCAGATGTCGCTGCTGCTGCGCCGCCCGCCCGGCCGCGAGGCCTATCCGGGCGACGTCTTCTACCTGCATTCGCGCCTGCTCGAGCGCGCGGCGAAGATGAACGATGACAACAAGGGCGGCTCGCTCACGGCGCTGCCGATTATCGAAACGCAAGCCAATGACGTGTCGGCCTATATCCCGACCAACGTGATTTCGATCACCGACGGCCAGATATTCCTGGAGACCGACCTGTTCTACCAGGGCATTCGCCCGGCGGTGAACGTCGGCCTGTCGGTATCGCGCGTCGGCTCGTCGGCGCAGACCAAGGCGATGAAGAAGGTCGCCGGCCGCATCAAGGGCGAGCTCGCGCAGTACCGCGAAATGGCGGCTTTCGCGCAATTCGGCTCTGACCTGGACGCCACCACCCAGCGCTTGCTGGCGCGCGGCTCGCGTCTGACCGAGCTTCTGAAGCAGCCGCAGTTCTCGCCGCTGAAGATGGAAGAGCAGGTCTGCGTGATCTATGCCGGCGTCAACGGTTACCTCGACAAATTCGAGGTGGCGCGCGTGCGTGCCTTCGAGCAGGGTCTGCTGACGCTGATGCGCACCAAGAATGCGGGCCTGCTCGACTCGATTCGCAAGAGTGGCGACCTGTCCGATGCTGACGCGGCCAAGCTCAAGGACGTGGTCGACGGCTACGCCAAGACGTTCACCTGATCGAGAAAGCGTGATCCGCAAGGATTGATCCCGGATGGCTTCCCTCAAGGACATGCGCGTTCGCATCGCCGCCACCAAGGCGACGCAGAAGATCACCAAGGCCATGCAGATGGTCGCGGCGTCCAAGCTGCGCCGCGCGCAGGTGGCGGCGGAAGCCGCGCGTCCTTATGCGGAGCGGATGAGCAAGGTGCTGGGCTCGATTGCGGCAGCCGTTGCCGGCAGCGACTCGGCGCCGAAGCTGCTCGCCGGAACCGGCAACGACCGGGTTCATCTGCTGCTGGTCTGCACCGCCGAGCGCGGCCTGTGCGGCCCGTTCAATTCATCGATCGTGCGGCTGGCGCGCGAGAAGGCGAATGCGCTGACGAACCAGGGCAAGGACGTCAAGATTCTCTGCGTCGGCCGCAAGGGCCAGGATCAGCTGCGCCGGGTCTATGGCAAGCAGATCATCGAGACCATCGAGCTTCGTGGCGTCAAACAGATCGGCTTCGAGCAAGCCGACATGATCGCCAAGAAGGTCGTCGCCTTGTTCGAGGCCGGCGAATTTGACGTCTGCACGCTGTTCTTCTCGCGCTTCCGCTCGGTGATCGCGCAGATCCCGACCGCGCAGCAGATCATTCCGCCGCTGTTCGAGGCGGAAAAAGCGGGCGCTGCCGCCACCAGTTACGAATACGAGCCGGAAGAAGGCGAAATCCTTAGCGATCTGCTGCCGCGCAATCTGTCGGTGCAGGTGTTCCGCGCGCTGTTGGAAAACGCCGCCTCCGAGCAGGGCGCGCGCATGAGCGCGATGGACAACGCCACCCGCAACGCCGGCGAGATGATCCGCAAGCAGACACTGACTTATAACCGCACCCGCCAAGCGATGATCACCAAGGAACTGATCGAGATCATCTCCGGAGCAGAGGCGCTCTAAGCCCAAGGAATTGAGTTTCCAAGAGGAATAAAATGGCCACAACCCAGAACGCAGTCGGAAAGATCACCCAGGTCATCGGCGCCGTCGTCGACGTGCAGTTCGAAGGCGAATTGCCTGCGATTCTTAATGCGTTAGAGACCAAGAATCACGGCAATAGGCTGGTGCTGGAAGTCGCCCAGCATCTTGGCGAATCGACCGTGCGCACCATCGCGATGGATTCGACCGAAGGCCTGGTGCGCACCCAGGAAGTCATAGACACCGGCGCCCCGATCTCGGTCCCCGTCGGCCCGGAACTGCTTGGCCGCATCATCAACGTGATCGGCGAGCCGGTCGACGAAGCCGGCCCGGTGAAGGCCGCGAATAAGCGCGCGATCCATCAAGACGCGCCGCACTTATACCGACCAATCCACCGAGGCGCAAATCCTCGTCACTGGCATCAAGGTGGTCGATCTGCTGGCGCCCTACGCCAAGGGCGGCAAGATCGGCCTGTTCGGCGGCGCCGGCGTCGGCAAGACGGTGCTGATCATGGAACTGATCAACAACGTGGCCAAAGCGCACGGCGGCTACTCAGTGTTCGCCGGCGTGGGCGAGCGCACCCGCGAGGGCAACGATCTTTATCATGAAATGATTGAATCGGGTGTCAACAAGGACCCGCACAAGGGCTCGGTCGAGGGCTCGAAATGCGCGCTGGTGTACGGCCAGATGAACGAGCCGCCGGGCGCGCGCGCCCGTGTCGGCCTCTCGGGCCTCACCGTTGCGGAATATTTCCGCGACCAGGGACAAGATGTTTTGTTCTTCGTCGACAACATCTTCCGCTTCACGCAAGCCGGCTCGGAAGTGTCGGCGCTGCTCGGGCGCATTCCCTCGGCGGTCGGCTACCAGCCGACGCTCGCAACCGACATGGGCACGCTGCAGGAACGCATCACCACGACCCACAAGGGCTCGGTGACTTCGGTGCAGGCGATTTACGTGCCGGCCGACGACCTGACCGATCCGGCGCCGGCCACCTCGTTCGCCCACTTGGACGCGACCACCGTGCTGTCGCGCGACATCGCCGCCAAGGGCATCTATCCGGCGGTCGACCCGCTCGATTCCACCTCGCGCATGCTCTCGCCGCTGATCGTGGGCGAGGAGCACTACGCCGTGGCGCGGCAGGTGCAGCAGATTCTGCAGCGCTACAAGGCCCTGCAGGACATCATCGCGATTCTGGGCATGGACGAGCTGTCGGAAGAGGACAAGACGGCGGTTGCGCGCGCGCGCAAGATCGAGCGCTTCCTGTCGCAGCCGTTCTTCGTCGCCGAAGTGTTCACCGGCTCGCCCGGCAAGCTGGTCGACCTCGCCGACACCATCAAGGGCTTCCAGGGCCTGTGCGAAGGCAAGTATGACCACCTGCCGGAGGCTGCCTTCTACATGGTCGGGACCATCGAAGAGGCGGTCGAGAAGGGCAAGAAGCTCGCGGCGGAAGCGGCGTAACGCTGGATTAGGAACGCGTCATGGCCACGTTTCATTTCGATCTGGTCTCGCCGGAAAAGCTGCTGTTCTCCGGCGACGTCGAGCAGGTGGATGTGCCCGGCGCCGAGGGCGATTTCGGCGTACTAGCCAACCACGCGCCATTCGTCGCCACGCTGCGACCGGGCATACTGACCGTGCACGGCACGGACGGCGAACAGAAGATCGTCGTGCTCGGCGGCTTCGCCGAAGTGTCGGCGCAGGGCCTCACCGTGCTCGCCGATGTGGCCGAAACGGTCGAGGCGATCGACCGCGCCATGATCGCAAAGCGGATCAGCGAATTGGAAAGCCGCATCGAGAAGCAGGAACCCGGCTCCGAACTCGACAAGCTGATCACGCGAATCGATCATTTCAAGACCGTCGACCGGCATTTGACCGGCACGGCGATTCATTAGATCGCGAATTTCGCGAACTCCTTCACTACCCGCTCGTAAGTCTGCCGCTTGAATGGGACCACGAGATCGGGCAACTCGCCCATCGTGACCCAGCGCCAGTCGATGAATTCCGGGTCGTGCCCACCGCCGGGATTGATGATGTCGATCTCGCCGTCGCTGCCCGTGAAGCGCAGCGCGTACCATTTCTGCTTCTGCCCGCGATATTTGCCGCCCCAGGCTTGGCCGACGATGTCGCGCGGGATGTCGTAGGCGAGCCATTCGGCGATCTCGCCCAGCTTTTCCACGGTGCGGATATTGGTTTCCTCGTAAAGCTCCCGCAGCGCGGCCTGATAAGGGTCTTCGTTCTCATCGATGCCGCCCTGCGGCATCTGCCAGACATGCGTCGCATCGATGTGTTCGGGGCCGCTCGATCGCCGGCCGATGAATACGAGGCCGGCGCGGTTGAGCACCATCATGCCGGCGCAGGGACGATAGGGCAGGGATTCGAAGGGGGACATTCGCACTCCGTCATTCCGGTCGCAAGCTGTTCGCGTCCTAGAATGACACTATGATGACTTTTCCTTCACCGCCACCATGGTGATCGGAACCAGCACAAAGCCGCGGGCTTCCACTTTTTTCGCCCATTCGGCGATGCGGGTTATGGTTCCCGGCAGTGCATTGGCGAGCCCGACGGCGGTTCCATGATCGCGCGCCATTAGTTCCAGCCGCGCCAGCGCGCGATCGATCTCGACCGGGGTCGGCACGGCATCGATCACGACGTCGGCTTTGGCGAACGGCAAGTTATGGCTGCTAGCGAACTGGCTGGCGACGCTGCGCGGCGAGGCCCCGTCATCCACGTAAATCAGCCCGCGTTTGGCGGTCTCGCGCAGCACCGGCGCCAGCGACGGTTCGGACGCGGTGAAACGCGCGCCCATATAACTCACGATACCGACATAACCTTGTAAACGGCTCATCTGCCAGTGCAGCCGATCGATATTCTGCTCGGGAGTGAGCGAGGTCAGCAGCGTCTGCGGTCCGGGATCGTTATCGGGATAGTCGAACGGCTCCATCGGCGCTTGCAGCAGGACTTCGTGATTTTCCGCCCGCGCGCGCTCCGCCAGATTGTCGAGATTCGCGCCGTAGGGCGCGAACGCAAGCGTCACCGGCGCCGGCAGCTTCGACAACGCGTCGGCGGTGCCCGTCGCGCTGATGCCGAGCCCGCCGACGATGATAGCGATGCGTGGCGCGTTGCTCTTGTCTGCCGGCAGCTGGCGCGGATGGGCGTAGAGCGTGAACGGCCGCGCGCCGTCGGCCGCGATCTTCGGGATGGCGCCATGATGGGTATTTTCCAAAAGCCGCTGGCCGTCCGGCGCCATCGGCGAATTGTCGCTCGGTTTACCCGGAACGATAACGTTCTCATGTTTGCCGCTGGAGCCGTCGATGATGGTGATGGTCTTGCTGCCGGGCGGCGGGGTGGGGGCGGCAACGACCGGTATGGGCACGGTCGCGGATGGCACCGTGCCGGATGACGGCCCGTCGTGGCGGGAATATTGCTGGCTGTCGCTGTCCGGTTTCGCCTGCTTTTTGACCAGCGAACCGGTGGCGACCACCGCAGTAGGCTCGCCGCCCAGGGGATCGTTGACCAGGATCGCCCAGGCCACTACCGCGATCCCGAACAATCCAAGCACGCCCGCCAGAATTTGCGGGGCGGCGGCCGGGAGCTTCGGCAGACCCTTGCGTTTGTCCTGGCCGAGCGGGGCGTTCAGATCATCCGATGACAAGGACCAAACCCTCGCGAATCATCGGCAAAGTCTAGCACGCGACGATTCCGGCGGGGTTCGCCACAAACGGACGAGGCGGCCCAAGGGCCGCCTCGCGGAAACTTGCTTCTTTCCGATCAGGCCGGCCTTAGTTCGGCACCGGGGCCTTGGGATTCGGCGGAAACGCCGAATTGACCTGGGTACCGCGCAGCAGCTCCTCCGCCATGATGAGCGCCTTGTCGTTTTTGGGGTCTGGCGGAATGTAGGACTGCGAGCCGGTCTGCTCCTTGCCGGCGTCGCCCTTGAGGTGGCCGCGTAGCGAGGCCTCGCCCTTGGTGCTGGTATCGGTCTTCGCTTTGATTTCATCCGGCACGTCCTGCAGGACCTCGATGTCGGGCACGATGCCCTTGGCCTGGATCGAGCGGCCGGACGGCGTGAAGTAACGCGCGGTGGTCAGCCGCAGCGCGCCGTTGCCGGAACCGAGCGGAATGATGGTCTGCACCGAGCCCTTGCCGAACGAACGGGTACCGATGACCGTGACCCGCTTGTGGTCCTGCAAGGCGCCGGCGACGATTTCCGAGGCCGAGGCCGAGCCGCCGTTGATCAGGACGATCACCGGCTTGCCGTTGGTGAGGTCACCCGGCCGCGCGTTGAAGCGCTGTGTCTCTTCCGGGTTGCGGCCGCGGGTTGACACGATCTCGCCCTTTTGCAGGAACGCATCCGATACCGAGATCGCCTGGTCGAGCAGGCCGCCAGGATTATTGCGCAGATCGAGGACATAGCCCTTGAGCTTGTCGTTGGAGACCTTTGCCGTGATGTCGGTGATCGCCTTCTTCAATCCGTCGGTGGTCTGCTCGTTGAACTGGGTGAGACGGATATAGCCGACGTCGTCGCCTTCCACCTGCGAGCGCACCGAGCGCACGCGAATGATGTCGCGCGTGATCGAGACTTCGATAGGCTTGTCGTGGCCCTTGCGCATGATGGTGAGTGTGATCTTGGTGTTCACCGGGCCGCGCATTTTCTCGACCGCCTGGTTCAGGGTAAGACCCTGGACCTGCTCGCCGTCGAGCTGGGTGATGATGTCGTTGGCCATGATGCCGGCCTTGGCGGCGGGCGTCTCGTCGATCGGTGCCACCACCTTGATCAGGCCGTCTTCCATGGTGACCTCGATGCCGAGCCCGCCGAATTCACCGCGGGTCTGCACCTGCATGTCGCGGAAGCTCTTCGGATCCATGTAGCTGGAATGCGGATCGAGCCCGGCCAGCATGCCGTTGATCGCGCTTTCGATCAGTTTTGAGTCGTCCGGCTTCTCGACATAATCGGCGCGCACGCGCTCGAACACGTCGCCGAACAGATTGAGCTGCCGGTAGGTGTCCGCGGCCGCCGCTTTGGCGCTCGCACCGATGAAGATCATGTGGGGCTGTGTTGCGAGCAGCGTCATTGCCGCTCCAGCCGCCGCGCCGAGTAGAATGAGTGTGGTCTTGCGCATCATCCACGAGCCTTTTCGCCTTCGCCAGCCGCCCACCATGGGCCTGGATCGACGGGAATCCCGTCCTTACGAAACTCGATGTACAGCACCGGTTGGCTGGAACCTGTCGCGAGGATTGCCGCGATATGGGAGCCGTTTCCCATCACCGCAACGGGTTCTCCGGTCAGCACAAACTGTCCGAGATCTACTGATATCCGTTCCATCCCAGCGAGCAAGATATGATAGCCGTTGCCGGCATTGAGGATCAAGAGTTGCCCATAGGATCGGAACGGCCCGGCATAGACCACCCAGCCGTCGGCCGGAGCGGTAACCTGGGCACCGGCGCGGGTCGCGATGGAAACGCCTTTTTCCACCCCGCCGATGCCGTCGGGCGCCCCAAAATCCTTCAATTTGACGCCATTAACCGGAATCGGAACTTGTCCACGCAGGGACGCGAAAGCGACGGCCGGCGCTAGCCGCCCCGGATCGTGCAGCGCCGACATGGCCGGGCGCGTATCGCCGCGCGCGGCCTCGCGGGCAGCCCGAATCGCGGGATCGAGCCCCTGCTCCAGCTTGGCGATCAAATCTTTGAGATTGTCGACCTGATGCGCCAGTTCGGCGGCCCGCGCCCGCTCGGCGTCGAGCGCCCTCTCGCGCTCGGCCTGCTGCTTTTGGCGCTCGCCGACCAACGCGGTCATGCGCGTGCGCTCGCTATTAAGCGAGGCGACCTCGATTTTCAGCTTGTCGCGTTCGGCGGAGATCTGCTTGCGCACGTTGAGCAGTTCGGTGAGATCATTGGCGAGCGCCTCGACCTGGTGGCGCATCTCGGGCAGTACCGCGCCCAGTAACATGGCGGTGCGTACCGATTGCAGCGCGTCCTCCGGGCTGGCAATCAGCGCCGGTGGCGGACGATGGCCGATGCGCTGAAGCGCGGCCAGCACTTCGCCAATCACGGCGCGGCGCCCATCCAGCGACTTGCGGATGCTGCGCTCATTGTTGTCGAGCGGTTTGAGCCGCGCTTCGGTCGCGGTTACCTGCGCTTCGACGCCGCGGATGCGGCTGGCTGTGTCGATCAGGTCCTGATTGAGTTTGCGGCGGTCGGCACCGATCTGTTCTATCTCGCGCTTGAGCGCGGCCTCGGTCTCGATCGACTTGCTTTGCGCATCGCGTGCGGCCTTGAGGTCCTGGTCGCGCTGCTTGAGCGCATCAAGTTTTTCAGCCTTGCCGTTCTGGGCGGCGTGAACCGGCCGCTCCTGCGCCAGCACGGCGGCGGCGAGCGTTACCGGCAATCCGAGCGCAAGCGCCGCGACGAGCGCGGAGCGCGAATCGAATCCCGCAAGGCAAATCATTGCAGCCACATTAGGCCCGCAGCTTGGGACGGCAAGGCGATTGTTCCATCCAGACTATTGCCGTCGGATTAAGACCGATCTGCGGCGCTTCTTATTATCCCTTCCCCGCTTGCGGGGGAGGGCGGCCGCGAGCATTTGCGAGCAGCGGGTGGGGGCGCTTGCACCATGACCCCACCCGGCTCGCTTCGCTCGCCACCCTCCCCTTTCAGGGGATGGATTAGAAAGCGTAGTCACGCCCGATGGTACGGGTGGCCGGTCAGGATCGTGGTGGCGCGGTAAAGCTGTTCCAGCAGCATGATCCGTACCAATTGGTGCGGCCAGGTCGCCGCACCGAACGCCAGCCGCAAGTCGGCCTTCGCGCGCAAGCTCGCGGCCAGGCCGTCGGCGCCGCCGATCATAAAGACCGCCGCAGGCCGGTCATCGCCGCGCCATTTCGCCAGCTGGGCGGCAAGGCTGGCACTATCGAGGTTCTCGCCGTGAGCGTCGAGCAGCACGACTGCCGCGCCTTGCGGAATGATATTGGCGAGCGCGATCGACTCCTCGAGCATGCGTTTGCCGGCATCGTCCGCCCGGCTTTCCCTGATTTCGATGACTTCGACGTCGCGCAGACCGAGATTGCGGCCAGTCTGCGCCGCGCGTTTGCGGAAGCGCTCGGAAAGCTCGGTTTCCGGGCCCTGTTTCAGGCGTCCGATCGTGGCAACAACGATTCTCATCGTGCCGCGGAGTGTATCAGTTCGATCGTTTTCCGTCCGGACGGCCCGCCGACCACATCTTCTCAAGGTTATAGAAAGTGCGCACTTCCGGCCGGAAGACGTGGACGATCACGTCGCCGGCGTCGATCAGGACCCAGTCGCCTTGCCGCATGCCCTCGACGCGTACACCGGAAACACCGGCTGCCTTGATGTCCTTGACCACATGGTCGGCGACCGCGCCGACGTGACGCTGCGACCGGCCGGAGGTCACGACCATGTAATCGCCTATCGAGGATTTGCCGGTGAGATCGATGGTCACACTGTCCTCGGCTTTCATGTCTTCCAGCCGCGCGAGGACGATGCGAAGAGTCTCCTTGGCACTGGGGTGCCGGGAGACCGGTTCGGGCATGCGACGCAACGCCCGAGAGAGTGCAGGTTTGGTCAGAGGTTGTTTCCCTTTACGTTCGTTGCACACGCCCCGGCGCGTACCGGTGACACGATCAAGATAGCTATTTTGCTCGATTCTTTCCACTCTTGGTCATCTTCTTTCTGCCGGCGCGGCCGGAAGTCCCGCCGCGCTGGCGCATGGCGCGCAGTGCGGTGGATGACAAAGCTGATTTGAGACCATGCAGGAACGCCCAGGCCGGCGGTTTGCGGTAGGGCAGGGAGACGGCTTCCGGTTCCGCGATGCGTGCGCGGGCAAACGCCTGGCTCGCCGGACTGGCGGCGGCATAGAGGCTTGGCCCGAGGCGGTCGATCACCACGAACGGCACCAGCTTCGCTATTCCGCGCCATTTCTGCCAGCGGTGAAAGCTCCGCAAATTGTCCGCGCCCATGATCCAAACGAAATGGACCCGCGGGCAGCGGGCCAGCAGCCACTTCATCGTGTCATAGGTGTATTTTGTCTTGATGACAGCTTCGAGACCGGTCACGACAATGCGTGGATGCTGCGTGAGCCCGCGGGCGGCGGCGATGCGCTGCTGCAAGGGGGCGAGCCCGCTGGTGTTCTTGAGCGGATTGCCCGGGGTGACCAGCCACCAGACGCTGTCGAGCTTGAGCCGTTTGAGCGCGAGCAGGCTGGCGGCGAGGTGGGCCTGGTGCGGCGGGTCGAACGTTCCGCCGAACAGGCCGATCCGCATGCCGGGCGCGTGAGGTGGCAGAACGCGCGCGGTGCGGGCGGGTCTTTGCGGTGTCACGGCCGGGTCTGACCGCTTCCGCGAATGCGGTATTTGAACGTGGTGAGTTGATCGACGCCAACCGGCCCGCGCGCGTGCAGCCGGCCGGTGGCGATGCCGATCTCGGCGCCGAAGCCGAATTCGCCGCCATCGGCGAACTGGGTCGAGGCGTTGTGCAGCACGATCGCCGAGTCCACCTCGCGCAGGAATTTCTCCGCTGCCGCCGCATCGTCGGTCACGATGGCGTCGGTGTGATGGGAGCCGTAGCGTTCGATGTGGTCGATGGCAGCGGCGACACCGTCCACCACCTTGGCAGCGATGATGGCGTCGAGATATTCAGCACCCCAATCCTCTTCCGTCGCCGGCTTCACGCGCTTATCGACGGCCTGCGTCGCCTTATCCCCGCGGATTTCGCAGCCGGCGTCGATCAGCATCTCGACCAGCGGCTTGAGGAACGTCGCCGCCGCCGCACGATCGACCAGCAGTGTCTCGGCCGCGCCACAAACGCCGGTGCGCCGCATCTTGGCGTTGAGCACGATTTTCTTGGCCATATCGAGGGAGGCCGCCTTGTCCACGTAGACATGGCAGACGCCTTCCAGGTGCGCGAATACTGGCACGCGCGCTTCGGTCTGCACGCGCGCGACTAGACTGTTGCCACCGCGCGGAACGATCACATCGATCGCACCGTTCAGCCCCGCCAGCATCAGCCCGACCGCGGCGCGGTCGCGCGTCGGCACGAGTTGGATGGCGGCCTCCGGCAGGCCGGCCTCGCGCAAGCCTTGGCCGAGCGCGGCCATGATGGCGCGGCTCGAGCGTAGGCTGTCGGAGCCACCGCGCAGGATCGCGGCGTTGCCGGATTTCAGGCAGAGCGCGCCGGCGTCGGCGGTCACGTTCGGCCGGCTTTCGTAGACGATGCCGATGACGCCGAGCGGCACCCGCACGCGTTCGATCGTCATGCCGTTCGGCCGCTTCCAGGATTCGGTAACGACTCCAACGGGATCCTTGAGCGCGCGCACCGCATCGATGCCGGCGGCGATCGCCTCCACGCGGCCAGCGTCGAGCGATAGGCGGTCGAGGAAGGCGCCGGTCATGCCGGAGGCGCGCGCCTCGGCGATATCCTCGGCATTGGCGGCCAGAATGCGGGATTGCTGCCCGCGGACGGCGCCGGCCATGCATTCCAGGGCGCGGTCTTTTTGGGCCGTGGAGGCAAGCGCCAGCACCCGGGCGGCCGCCCTCGCCTGGCGGCCAATCTCGCCCATGCCGGCGGCGATATCGCCTGTCCCTTCAATGCTTTTCAGCGGTGCGCTCATGTCGAACCCCAGTCCGGTTGGTTCCTATCACGTCGGGGGGACGGGGGCGAGGTCGGCCCGTTTTGCGGGCATTGGCAGAGGTAGTTGGGGATAGTGTGGATAACTCGCCAGCGCCTGGAACAGGTCAATTGACCTACACATTGGGCTGGCAGGGTGGCGACCTCGCAGGAGGTGTGTGTCATGGCGTCCAGCTTAAGCCGGCTTCCCAGCCGTTTCCCGGTCGGCACCAAGTTCGTGATCGAAGGCCGGCGCAGCGGCGAAGGCCAATCCGGCGACGAAGTGCAAGTCTTTAGCCGATATCTGGAATTTCCCGACGGCACGTTTTTCGCGCTGCCCACCCACCCGGTGCAGCGCAAATCCGGCGCCACCCGCCGCTCCGGCAAGCCGCGCAGCCGCCGCCACTGACTGGGCCGCTGGCCGAGGGTAAAAGGGCGCCGGGATGGGCGACGGCGCCAAGTCGGCCAATGGCCCAGCCGGCCGCCGGAAGTGCGCGAGCTTGGCCTTGGTCAAATCCAGACGTTGTCAGAACCGACCCAAGATCGCCCCAGAGCAATTTGTTCGTCTCACTATTCCCCGCCCAGAACAAGATCGTCGCGGTGAATCATTTCTGTGCGCCCGGCAAAGCCGAGGATCGAGGGGATATCCGCCGAGGAGCGGCCCTTGATCCGCTCGGCGTCCTCCGCGTCATAGGCGGAGAGCCCGCGGCCGACCTCGTGGCCGTCCGGCCCGCGCACCACCACCGCGTCGCCGCGCCCGAAGGCGCCCTCGACGCGCGTGACGCCCGCCGGCAATAGGCTTTTACCGGAGCGCAGCGCCTTGACCGCGCCGGCGTCGATGATGAGCGCGCCGCGCGGCTCCAAGGAACCGGCGATCCACTTCTTGCGCGCGGTCACCGGATTGGCCGGCGTCAGGAACCACGCAGCACGGCGCGCTCGGCGCGTGTCGCAATCCAGCTTACAATTCCTGGCGCGTGGGCCTGAACAAAATCTCGTTTATGTCCACGTCGTCAGGCTGGCCGATGGCGAAGGCAACGGCGCGCGCGAACGAGTCGGCGGGGATCGCGAATTCCTCATAGAATTTGTGGAAGCTGTCGGCGAGGTCCGGCTCGGTGACACTGTCCGGCAGTTCGGTCGCCACCGCGCCCGGCGAGATCACTGTGGTGCGGATGTTGTAGGGCTTAACTTCCTGGCGCAGCCCCTCGGATAACGCAAGCACGGCGTGCTTGGTCGCCGCGTAGACCGCGCCGCCGGCGCGCACCTTGTGACCGGCCACGGAGGAGACATTGATGATATGGCCGGCCTTCCGTTGCGTCATATGGGGCAGCGCCGCGGCAATGCCGTACAGCACCCCCTTGATGTTGACGTCGATCATGCGGTCCCATTCGTCGATCTTGAGACGATCGAGCGGCGACTGCGGCATCAGCCCGGCATTGTTGATCATCACGTCGACGCGGCCGTAGCTCTGCACGGCGGCGTCAACCAATCGCTTCACTTGCTCGTGCCGCGTGACGTCCGTAGTCAGTGCCATGGCCTTGCCGCCTTTTGCGGTCAGTTCGGCGGCCAACGATTGAATGCGATCGGCGCGCCGCGCACCGAGCACGACGCTCGCGCCTAGCGCGGACAGATGCCGCGCGGTTGCCTCGCCGAGGCCGCTGCTCGCGCCGGTGATGACTACGACTTTGCCTTGGATACTTTGTGTCACAGATGTTTCCTTTTGAATTTGAGGCGGTTCTCAGGTCGGAGCGAGGTCGCCGAACCAGTAGGCCGCCGTCACGCCGCCATCCATGAGGAAGTCGCTGCCAGTGATGAACCCACCGTCCGGGCCCATTAGCAGCGCGGCGACAGACCCGACTTCGTCAGGAGTGCCGGCTCGTCGAGCCGCGGAGATTGCGATCATGCGACGGTAGCCTTCGCCACGCGGACCGTTGAGCTCGTCCTTCGCCAGCGGCGTCATGATGATGCCGGGGCTGATCGTGTTGACCCTCGCGCCACGCTTGCCCCAGCGTACTGCCTCGGCCATGACGCGCAGCGAGTTGCCGCGTTTCGAGATTTGATAGGCTTGAAGAGTATCGGTGACTTGATCGGGTTGCAGGAAGGGGAGACCGAGCAGCTCTTCCACGGGTGTCGTGGCCAAGGCTTTGTTTTGTGCGACCGAGAGCGGCGGAAGCCGGTGTCCGGATTGCGACGCGATGACGACGCCCGAACCGCCGCGTTCAATCACATTCCCGAACTCTTCGAGCACGAGGGCGGTGCCATACAGATCGACCTTGAGGATGGCCGTCACGCGACGCTTGGGAGGGTGAGACGCCCGCCGCATGGATCAGCCCGGTGACTTGTCCGAGACCTGTCGCGGCCTCGACCAACGCATGCACGGCCTCGCGCGAGGACACGTCGACCGTCGCGGCGCTCACGTCGTATCCCGCATTGCCGAGGACTTCCGCCGCGGCGCTGGCGTTCTCCCGCTGTTTGTCGGCGAGAAGGACGTGCTTGCCGAAGGCAACCCGGCGCGCGATGGCTTGACCGATTTGACCGGGTCCGATCACGACGATGACTTCTTTCATGCTCTTTCCTTTCGACGCGATATCGATCACCGCCCGACCCATTCCATCAGGTGTGGCGGATAGCGCTCACCTTCGACATGGAGGTGCCCCGCGGCCTGTTCGATCTCGGCGAGGTCTGCCGCGGTGAGGTCGATGTCGGCCGCCGCGATGTTCTCTTCCAGCCGGTGCAGCTTGGTCGTGCCCGGGATGGGCACGATCCACGGGCTCTGTGCCAGCAGCCAGGCAAGGGCAATTTGCGCCGAAGTTGCGGCCTTCTTGCGCGCGATACGCTGCAATAGGTCGACCAGAGCCTAGTTCTTTTCCATCGCTTCGGGGGTGAAGCGAGGCAGACCCTTGCGGAAATCATTTTCAACGAGCTTCGTGTTCTTGCTCATCGCGCCGGTCAGGAAGCCCTTGCCCAGCGGGCTGTAGGCGACGAGGGCGATTCCGAGTTCCTCGCAGGCATCGAGGATGCCATTCGTTTCGGGGCCGCGGGTCCAGAGCGAATATTCGTTTTGAAGGGCCGTGATCGGCTGCACCGCATGTGCGCGGCGAGCCGTCTGTGCGCTCGGCTCGGAAAGGCCGAAGTGTTTGACCTTGCCTTGACCGATTAGCTCTTTCACAGCGCCGGCCACGTCCTCGATGGGAACGTTTGGATCGACGCGGTGCTGGTAGAGGAGGTCGATCGCGTCCACGCCGAGGCGCTTGAGCGAACCTTCGACGGCTTCGCGGATGTGCTCAGGGCGGCTGTTTATGCCGCGGTTGGCGCGGGTCGCCGGGTCGAACTCGAAGCCGAACTTGGTCGCGATCACCACCTTGTCGCGGAACGGTGCGAGCGCTTCGCCAACCACCTCCTCGTTGACATAGGGACCATAAACCTCCGCCGTGTCGAAGAAGGTGACGCTGCGCTCGACGGCGGCGCGGATCAGCGCGACACCCTCGTTCTTCGACAACGGGCGGCCGTAGCTGAAACTAATGCCCATGCAGCCGAGGCCGATGGCCGAGACTTCAAGGCCGCTCTTTCCAAGTTTACGTTTCTGCATGTTAGTCATCCTATCGTTGCGTAAGGAATCGGAGCTGCCAGCGATCAAGCGCGGTATTGCGCGTCGGAAACCTTTTCCATCCAATCGACGACCTTGCCGTCGTGCGCTTCGGCGATGGCGATATGCGTCATCGCGGTTGTCGGCGCGGCGCCATGCCAGTGCTTCTCGCCCGGCGCGAACCAGACGACATCGCCCGGCCGGATCTTTTCGATCGGGCCGCCCTCGCGCTGCGCGCGGCCGCAGCCGGACGTGACGATCAGGGTCTGCCCAAGCGGGTGGGTGTGCCAGGCGGTGCGGGCGCCGGGCTCGAAGGTAACGATGGCGCCGCCAACGCGAACGGGGGCCTCGCCCTTGAACGGTGTATCGATGCGGACAGAGCCGGTAAACCAGTCGGCCGGGCCCTTGGCCGACGGCTGCGAGCCGTTGCGTTTGATGTCCATGGCCGAATTCCTTCTGTCTGTCGGCCTTTGATTTAGCGCGCGCATTTTTGGCGACTAGGCGCTATAATCGGCATGGACTTATGAATGAGGCTCATGAATGGAGCGCGGACAGCTGGACGATCTCGTCGCCTTCGTCGCCGTCGGGCACGAGCGCAGCTTCACCAAAGCCGCCGCGAAACTGGGCGTGTCGCAGTCGGCGCTAAGCCATACCATTCGCGAACTGGAGGCCCGGTTGGGCGTGCGGCTCTTGACCCGCACAACGCGCAGCGTGTCGCCAACCGATGCCGGTGAACGTCTGCTGCACACACTCGGCCCGCGCTTCGAGGAGATCGACGCCGAGCTCGCGGCATTGGGCGAACTGCGCGAGAAGCCCGCCGGGACCATCCGCATCACGGCCACCGAATATGCGGTCGATACGCTGCTGTGGCCGAAGTTGGCGAAATTCCTGGGCCGCTATCCGGACATCAAGGTCGAGCTGTTCAGCGACCCCGCGCTGACCGATATCGTTGCCCAGCGCTTCGATGCCGGCGTGCGCGCCGGCGAGCAGGTGGCGAAGGACATGATCGCGGTGCGCATCGGGCCGGACTTGCGCATGGCGGTCGTCGGGGCGCCGGCCTATTTCAAGACGCGGCCGGAACCGAAGCGGCCGCAGGAACTCGTCGATCACGACTGCATCAATCTGCGTCTGTCAACGCTCGGCGGACTGTACGCCTGGGAGTTCGAAAAAGGCGGCCGCGAACTCAAGGTGCGCGTCGAAGGCCAACTCGTCTTCAACGGCACGAACCAGATGCTCAATGCGGCGCTGGCCGGATTTGGCCTCGCCTATGTGCCGGAAGATTTGGCGCGGCCCCACATCGCCAAGGGCCGCCTCAAGCGCGTGCTCGAGGACTGGTGCCCTCCGTATTCGGGCTACCACCTGTACTATCCAAGCCGACGCCAGTCCTCCGCGGCCTTTGCGCTGTTGGTGGAGGCGCTACGCCACCGGCATTAGCGAGCGCCGTCACTCCCCGCCCAGCACCAGATCGTCGCGGTGAATCATTTCTGTGCGCCCGGCAAAGCCGAGGATCGAGGGGATATCCGCCGAGGAGCGGCCCTTGATCCGCTCGGCGTCTTCCGCGTCATAGGCGATCAGCCCGCGGCCGACCTCGTGGCCGTCCGGCCCGCGCACCACCACCGCGTCGCCGCGCCCGAAGGCGCCCTCGACGCGCGTGACGCCCGCCGGCAATAGACTCTTGCCGCCGCGCAGCGCCTTGACCGCGCCGGCGTCGATGATGAGCGCGCCGCGCGGCTCAAGCGAACCGGCGATCCATTTCTTGCGCGCGGTCACCGGATTGGCCGGCGTCAGGAACCAGGTGCACGGCGCGCCGTCGGCGATGGCACGCAAGCGGATGCTGCACGTGGCCGGAGGCGATGATCATGTGGGTGCCGGCGGTGGTGGCGATCTTGCCGGCCTCGATCTTGGTCAGCATGCCGCCGCGCGCATGCGCGGAGGCCGACGCGCCCGCCATCGCCTCGATCTCCGGCGTGATGCGCGCGACCAGCGGCACCAGCCTGGCGCCGCCCTGTTCGGGCGGCTTGTCGTAGAGCCCGTCGACGTCCGACAGCAGCACCAGCAGGTCGGCGCTCATCATGGTGGCGACGCGCGCGGCCAGCCGGTCGTTGTCGCCGTAGCGGATCTCGCTGGTGGCGACGGTGTCGTTCTCGTTGATCACCGGCACGCTGCGCCATTCCAGCAGCTTGGCGATAGTCGAGCGCGCGTTGAGATAGCGGCGGCGCTCTTCGGTGTCGCCGAGCGTGACCAGCACCTGGCCGGCGGTGAGCGCGTGCGCGCCCAGAGCTTCCGACCAGGCACGCGCCAGCGCGATCTGCCCGACCGCGGCGGCGGCCTGGCTGTCCTCGAGCTTGAGCGCGCCGGCGGGCAGCTTGAGCACGGCGCGGCCGAGCGCGATGGCGCCCGAGGACACCACGATGACGTCGCGCTTATCTTTATGGAGGCCGGCGATGTCGGCGGCGAGCGAAGCGAGCCAGGCGCGCTTGAGCTGCCCGGCGGCGGCGTCCACCAGGAGCGAGGAGCCGACCTTCACGACGATGCGGCGGAAGGAGGAGAGGGAAGGCGTTTTGGGCATGGGACCCGGCGGAGCGCGTTAATGGCGCGGGGGGTTTAGCATGGGTTAGTGTCACGCCATAGGCGAGCTGAACGCTTGCTATCTTGTCTTGCCTGCGCTGCCGGATGCCAACCCCCCAGCCGCGCGCACATCGGCCGCAGGTCAGGCTCCCGTAAACGTTGCATCAATTCAGCGTTGTGCTTTGATAGGGCGGCAATCGGCCAAGGCGCGGCGGGTCCGCTCGGTTCGCGCCGCTTTTGCTGTGAACGGGCGCGCCATGAAACCTCGCTATCTCATTTTCTCGTTGCTCCTCATCGCGCTCGCCGCCGGCCGCGCGCAAGCCGAGGACTGGCCGACCCGGCCGATCACCCTGGTCCATATCTTCGCCGCCGGCGGCAACGGCGATTTTCTGGCGCGCGCGGTCGCCCGCGCGCTCAGCGCCAGGCTCGGCCAGCCGGTCGCGGCCGAAGTGCGCGCCGGCGCCGGCGGCATCGTCGGCACGGTCTATGTCGCGAAATCCGCGCCGGACGGCTACACGCTGCTCAATACGGCGATCGGGCCCGCCGTGCTCAACCAGTTGCTGTTCAAGACCGTGCCCTACGACACGCAAAAGGATTTCACGCCGATCATCCTGGTCGGCGAAATTCCCCAGCTCATCGTCAGCAGCCCGAAGCTCGGCTTCAAGACGCTGCAGGACCTGATCGACTACGGGCGCAAGAATCCCGGCAAGCTGAATATCGGCCATGCCGGCGCCGGCTCGATGGGGCATCTCACCGGCGCGCTGTTTCTCGCGCGCACCGGCATCAAGGGCACGCTGGTCGGCTATCGCGGAGCGGGGCCGGTGGTGATGGATGTGCTGAGCGGCGCCATCCAGGCCGGCGTGCCGGTCTATATTCCGCCGGTGCGCAACGTCACCATGCTGGCGGTGACCAGCGACCAGCGCATCCCGTTCCTGCCCGACGTACCGACGGCGCGCGAAAGCGGCGTCGACCTGATCGCCTCCACCTGGGTCGCGATCATGGCGCCGGCCGGCACGCCGCATGCCATCGTCATGAAGCTCAACAAGGCGATCAACGAGTACCTCGTCTCGCCCGAAGGCAAGCAGGAATTGACCAAAGCCGGAATCCGCCCGCTCGGCGGCACGCCGGAGCAGCTCGCAGCGGTCATCCAGCACGACCGCGCCGCCTGGGCCCCCATCATCGCCAAGGAACACATCAAGCTCGATGCCAACTGAGCGCGGGCGCGGAGCCGGACGATGATCGAAGCCATGGCCGACATCCCGACGCCCGACGGGCGCATGGAGGCCTTCGTCACTTATCCGGAACAGGGCGGTCCGTTCCCCGCGGTCGCCATCCTGATGGACATCTGGGGCTTGCGCGAGGAACTGTTCGACATCGCCCGGCAGGTCGCCGTGGTCGGCTACTACGCCATCGTGCCGAATTTCTATTATCGCCAGGGCGCGGTGCGCTTCGAGTTCCGCGACGAGCGCGGCCGCATGAAATCGGCCGAGCATATTCCGGCCGAGGCGTTGCAGCGCATGCGCGAGCAGATGGCGCGCATCACCGACGCCATGGCGATGAACGACCTGCGCGCGGTGCTCGATTTCCTGCGCGGCCAGCCGGTCAAGCCGGGAGCCAAGGGCTCGATCGGCTATTGCCTCGGCGGCCGCTATGCGCTGCAGGCGGCGGCGCATTTTCCCGACGACTTCAGGGCGAGCGCCAGCCTGCATGGCACGCGGCTGGTCACCGATGCGCCGCTGTCGCCGCACAAATTCGCCGCCGCCTGCCGCGGCGAAATCTACTGCGGCTTCGCCGAACACGACGATCTGGCGCCGCCGGCGACGCGCCAAACGCTGGCGGAAGTCTTCGCCGCCTGCCCGAACGTGCGCTACCGCTATGTGCTGCATCGCGGTGCGGCGCACGGCTATGCGCTGCCCAACCGCGATATCCACGACAAGCAGGCGACCAACCGCGATTGGGAAGCGATCTTCCCGATGTTCGCCCGCGTGCTCGGCGCTTAAGCCGCCGGCGCGTGCCGCCGCATGAATTTGATCAGCAGCTGGGCCGCCGGCGCGGATTCATTGTGGCGGTAGACGAAGGCGATCGATCCCATCGGCGGCGTGTCGGTCTTGAATTCGCGATAGACCACGTTGGGCATGTCCATGCGCGCGAACGGCCGCGACACCACGGCGACGCCCTGGCCGGCGGCGACACAGGACAGGATACTGATCATATCCTTGGCGCGCCGCACGATTTTGGGCGTGAAGCCGCCGAGCGTCCCCACCGCATTGGTGTGCTTCCAGAATCCGACATCGAGATCGGGCGACGTGTTGATGAACGCCTCGCCGTTAAGCGAGGCCGGGTCGATCCGCTTCTCATTGGCGAGCCGATGGTCGCGCGGCAGCGCCAGCAGCATCTGCTGGCGGGAAATAGTGAAGCCCTGGATCCCGATCGGGTAGGCGTCGGGCGGGCGCACGAAGCCGAAATCCAACGTGCGCCCAAGGATGCCGTTGATCTGGTCGATGGTCACCATCGCCCGCAGCACCAGCTCGATGCCGGGATTCTGTTTCTGAAATTTGCCGATCAGGCTATCGAGCATGCCGGTCAGCGTGACCACGGTCATGAAACCGATCTGCAGCCGGCCGGTCTCGCCGCGCGCCGCCTGTTGCGCCACCGCCTCGGCCTCGGCCGCCTCGCGCAACACATTGCGCGCGCGCTCGAGAAAACGTTTGCCCGCTTCGGTGAGCTCGATATGGGTATTGCCGCGCCGCTCGACCAGCTTGGCGCCCAGCCGCGCTTCGAGCTTCTGAATCTGGTGGGTGAGCGTCGGCGGGCTGATGTCCAGATGAATAGCCGCGCGCCCGAAATGCTGCTCTTCGGCCAGCGCCACGAAATACCGAAACAACCGGGTTTCGATCTCGCTCATTTATTTATTTCATGCCGTTCGAGGACTCGCATCCTTTGGCCGTGCATGGTCCTATGGCCAACCGGCAATTGCAATCGGCCGGCTATGCAAAAGCTCTCGGTCTCGCCCGGCAGTGCGGCCTTGCATGCATAAGAGTGCGGACGGCGCGTCGATCGGCGCGTCACCGGCTCTTCAACCGGCTCAGGCGGTGCGCGGCTTGCGCATTGGCCGCGCCCGCCGGCATGCGGCCGGCGATGAGCGCCGCGACCTGATTGACCGTATCGAAGGCCTGGTGCTCGGCCGCCTCCGGGGTGAGGCCCGCGCTGTGCGGCGTGGCGATCACATCGGCGCGGCGGGCGAGGGCGGGCGAAGGCATTTGATCCGGCGCGCGGCCGACGTCGAGCGCGGCTCCGGCGATGCGTTTTTCCGCAAGCGCCGCGGCAAGCGCCGCCTCGTCCACCAGATTGCCGCGCGACAGATTGATGAAATAAGCCGTCGGTTTCATCGCGGCAAAGGCCGCGGCGTTCATCAGGTTCTCGGTCTCCTCGTTGGCGATAGCCAGGCACACGACGAAATCCGATCGCGCCAAGAGGTCTGCAAGCGCGACTTGCGCGAGTCCCGTCGCGACGACTTTCTTATAAGGGTCGGCGACCAGCACGGTCATGCCGAAGGCGAGCGCTAGGTCCGCCAAATATTCGCCGATGACGCCATAGCCGATGATGCCGAGCGCCGCGCCTTTGAGCTGGCGGCCCATGCGCGCCTGCGGCACGGCGCCGGCATGGTAGGCGGACGCCGCTTGCGTGACCTGGCGCCCGCAGTCGATCATGAAGCCGATCGCCATCTCGGCCACCGCGGCGGTGAAGCCGGGCGTGGCGTGGGTGACCAGGATGCCTTGCGCGCTCGCAGCCTGGACGTCGATATTGCGGATGTCGACCGCGACGCGCAGGAAGGCGATGAGATCGGGGGCGTTGGCGAAAAATTCGGCCGGGCCGGGCGTCTGCCGGTCGGAGACGACAATCTCGCAGCCGCGCGCGGCCTGCGCCAAGGCCCTGGCATCGAGCACCCGGCCGGTTTCGTTGAGCCGCACATCGCCGAGCGCGCGCAAGGCCGCGAGCGCGCGCTCACCATAATAGTTATTCAGCATGTCGCGGACGTGGGTGAGGAGTATTCTCGGCACGGCCAAAGGCTACACCAGGGCCGGCAGAGGCGGAACCCGGGCCGTGGGCGCGCGTTTCATGCGGAGGGCGGGATTTGGGCCGAGCGATGCCGTTTTTCGTTTACCTCGCCATCCTGCTGACCACCGTGTTTAGCGTGGCGCTGGAATGGGACGCGCTGGTCGAGCCTTCCGCGGCGACCCGGCACGCCATGCGCGCGATCACGCAAGTGAGCGCGCCGCTGCCGCGCGAGGTGGATATCGCGCCGCCGCCGCGTGAGGTGGATATCGCGCCGCCGGCGCCGGCGGAACCTGCGAAAGCGGTCGAGAGCGCGCCGCCACCGGCGAGCGAACCCGCCAAGGCCGTCGCCGCCGCGCCACCGCCTCCGGCCGCGCCGCAACAGCCGGCCGCGGCCGAACAGCCGCCGGCGCCGCAGTGCGATGTGGCCGCCTGCGCCAGCGCCTATGGATCGTTCCGCGCCTCGGATTGCACCTGGCAGCCTTACGAGGGCCCGCGCCGGCTTTGCACCAAGGGCGCGGCGGCGGACGCCGACAGCGCGGCCGATACGCAAGCCGAACCGACCGTCGCGCGATGCCATATCAGGGCCTGCGCCGAAGCTTACAGTTCGTTCAATCCGTCGGATTGCACCTACCAGCCGCTCGAGGGGCCGCGCCGGCTGTGCGAGAAATAGGTTTTTGTCGTCCCCGCGAAAGCGGGACCCAGTACTTAGCAAATATTCATTGCTTGTCGCCCTGGGTTCCCGCTTGCGCGGGAACGAACGGAGTGTGCATCGACGCGCGGCAGCTACGGCTGCCAAGCCGCTTCTTTTGATGGCGTCTCGTCAGCGTCTTCGCGCGCCTTGTCGATAAGCTTCCACAGCGCGCGCAGGACTTCCGGAACGCCTTGGCCCGAGGCCGACGACAAGATCAGCGGCGTTTTCTTGCACGCCTTTTTCAGCTTCGCGGTTTGCGTCTTGATCGCTGCCGGCGTCAGCGCGTCGGCTTTCGACAGCGCGACGATCTCCGGCTTGTCGGTGAGGCCCTGGCCGTAGGCTTCCAGCTCCGCGCGCACGGTTTTGTAGTCGGCGCCGGCGTCTTCGCCGGTGCCGTCGATCAGATGCAGCAGCACGCGGCAGCGCTCGGTGTGGCCGAGGAAAGCGGTCGCCCAGGCCGACGCCTTCATGCGCGCCCTCGATCAGGCCGGGCAGGTCGGCGAGCACGAATTCGCGCTCGTCGATACGCACGACGCCGAGCTGCGGATGCAGCGTGGTGAACGGATAGTCGGCGATCTTCGGCTTGGCCGCGCTGACCGCGGCGAGGAAGGTGGACTTGCCGGCATTGGGCAGGCCGATCAGCCCGGCATCGGCGATCAATTTGAGACGCAGACGGATGGTGCGCTCCTCGCCCGGCTGGCCGGGGTTGGCCTTGCGCGGCGCCTGGTTGGTCGAGGTTTTGAAATAGGCGTTGCCGAAGCCGCCATTGCCGCCCTTCATCAGCACGATGCGCTCGCCGGCGCGCGTGAGATCGGCGAGCAATGTCTCGCCGTCCTCCTCGTAGATCTGCGTGCCGACCGGCACTTTCAGCACCACGTCCTTGCCGTTGGCGCCGTGCATGTCCTTGCCCATGCCGTTGCCGCCGCTCTTTGCCTTAAAGTGCTGCTGGAAGCGGTAGTCGATCAGCGTGTTGAGGCCGTTGACCGCTTCGACGATCACGTCGCCGCCCTTGCCGCCGTCGCCGCCGGAAGGCCCGCCGAATTCGATGAACTTCTCGCGCCGGAACGCGATGCAGCCGTTGCCGCCGGCGCCGGACGCGACATAGACCTTGGCTTCGTCGAGGAATTTCATTCGTTCAATCGGCCTTGACCTTGGGGCGCTTCAACGGCGTCACCGCGCGCTCAAGCGCAAGGCGGATGAAGCGCTGATAAGGCACGCCTTCGCGTTTGGCATTCTCACGGACGGCGTCGAGCAATCCCTCCGAAAGACGGAGATTGATGCTCTTCTCCTTGGGCCGAATTTCGAAATGCATCGGCTTGAATTGTGAGAAATCGAGGTCCGAGAGGTCCTGCTCGAGGAATGCTTCGGCTTCTTCGTCAGTTTTGAACCTGGGGACTTTTCTGAGTTTAGGAACGTTTTGCTTCATAGTTCTCAATTTCCTTCTTGTGCATATAGCGAGCGCTCAGCGGTCGGATCAGGCGCATTCCATTCCTTTGCCGAATCGTGAAAACGACGAAGATGGCGCGGCCTTGGCTGTTCCGACCGACCGCCATCAGTCGTTCTTCGGTGGCCGAATGCCGCAACGCCGGGGCGATCCGGGGATTACCCAGCAGAAACGCCTCGATTTCGGCAAGCGAGAGGCCGTGCTTGATGCACTTGTCGCGGTTGCCGTCGTCCCAATCGAAGCCATCCGCCGCCATGGCCATAGGCCTATATAGGCGTTTGTCTATACAAATGTCAACCGGGGTGGCAGCCCGACTTAACCGCGCCACCCGGGAATAAATCGCCGCGCGGCGCGATCTAGTCCCCGCAACGCATGCTGCGTCAGGGGAGATCGACGATGACCGACCGCGACGAAGGCTTAAGCCGCCGCAAGGTGCTGGAATGCATGACCTGGGCCGGCACCGGGGTGCTGTGGACGATTTCCGGCGGGGTGCCGCATTCGCTCGGCCTGGTCGACGAAGCGCGCGCCGCCGACGCCCAGGGGCTCACCTTCCTGCAGATCAGCGACAGCCATATGGGCTTCGACAAGCCGGCCAATCCCAACGCCAAGGGCACGCTGGAGGAGGCGATCGCCCATATCAAGGCGATCCCGGCAAAGCCCGCCTTCATGATCCACACCGGCGACATCACGCATCTGTCGAAGGAGGCGCAATTCGACGACGCCGAGAAGATCATCTCGCAGGCCCGGCTCGACGTGCATTACGTGCCGGGCGAGCACGACATCATCGATCCCGACATCAAGCTCTACAAGGAACGCTACGGTCGCGGCACCAAAGGCTCGGGCTATTACTCGTTCGACGCCAACGGCGTGCATTTCATGGGCCTGGTCAACGTCGCCAACCTCAAGGGCGGCGGCATGGGCAGCCTCGGCGACGAGCAGCTCGAATGGATCGAGGACGACCTCAAGGGCAAGTCCGCCTCGACGCCGATCGTGGTGTTCGCGCACATCCCGCTGTGGACGGTCTATCCGCAATGGGGCTGGGGCACCGAGGACAGCGCACGCGCGCTCGGCTATCTCAAGCGCTTCGGCTCGGTCACCGTGCTCAACGGCCACATCCACCAGGTGATGCAGAAGGTGGAGGGCAACGTCACCTTCCACACCGCGCGCTCGACCGCCTTCCCGCAGCCGGCGCCCGGCAGCGCGCCGTCGCCCGGCCCGATGAAAGTGCCGGACGACAAATTGCGCAGCATGCTCGGCACCGCCAGCGTGACCTTCAAGCCGGGCGAGCAGCGTCTCGCCATCATCGACACGCCGTTGCAGGGCTGAGCGCCATGAACATTGAAAAGAACTCTCGCGCTGGGCGCGATCGATCGGGCTCGTCGCGCTTGCCGCGCCGGCCCGCGCGGCGACGGTCGAAGTGAAGATCGACAATTTCACCTTCAACCCGCAGCAGGTCACGGTGAAGGCCGGCGACACGGTCACCTGGATCAATCACGACGACATCCCGCATACGGTGACGTCGAAGACCATGCTGTTCCGCTCGAAGGCGCTCGACAGCGACGACAAATTCTCGTTCACATTCGCGACACCGGGCAGCTTCCCGTATTTTTGCTCCTTGCATCCGCATATGACCGGCACGATTGTGGTCGAGGCGGCCGCGGGCAAATAGCGGGCCGGGTGTCCGATGATGGCGGGCGGCGTAGCTGACTTGAACGAAGGCGGCAGAGCGGAGCGCTTCAAGAGCCTCGCTTTGCCCTATCTCGACGACGTCTACACGCTGGCGCGCTATCTCATGCGCAGCGCGAGCGATGCCGACGACGCGGTGCAGGAATGTTACCTGCGCGCGTTCCGCCACTTCGACACGTTCCGCGGCGGGCCGATCAAGCCCTGGCTGATGGCGATCCTGCGCAACGTCTGCCATGCGGCATATGCCGGCAGTGCGCGGCTGGTGTTCACGGCGGACGCCGGCGAGCCGCCGGCTGAGCCGGTCTGGCAGGCGGGCGCCGACACGCCGGAGCAGGCGCTGCTGCGGCGGCACGAGTCGGACACCATGCGGCGGCTGATCGGCGAATTGCCGGCGGAATTCCGCGAAGTGATCGTGCTGCGCGAGATCAACGATCTGTCCTATCGCGACATCGCAACCGTGATCGAGGCGCCGATCGGAACGGTGATGTCGCGGCTGGCGCGCGCACGCGGCCTGTTGCGCGAGGCCTGGATCGCGGCCGAAGGCGAGGGTAAACGCAGATGAATTGCGACGAAGCCGGCATTTTGATGCATGCGTTGATCGACGGCGAGCTCGACGCCGGGCATGCGCGCGAACTCGAGAGCCACATCGCGACCTGCCCGAGTTGCGCGGCGCGCCTGCGCGAATTCCATGAGCTGCGCAAAATGATGACGCCGGGAAGTCTGCGCCTGACCGCGCCGGCGGAGTTGCGCGCGCGCATCGAAGGCAAGCTGCCGACGCCGGCCGCGGGTGTCTCCAGCCGGCGCGCGATGATCAAGGGTTTCGCGGGTGGCGCGGCGCTCAGCGCGATTGCCGCCTCCGGCCTGCTGGTGATGGTGACGCGGCGGGACGACGACCGGCGCGTGCTGGGCGAGGTGGTGTCGGCGCATTTGCGCTCGCTGCAGGCGCAGCATCTGATCGACGTGCAATCGAGCGACCAGCACACGGTCAAGCCCTGGTTCAACGGCCGGCTCGACGTGGCGCCGCCGGTTGCCGACCTCACCGCGCAGGGCTTCACGCTTCTAGGCGGGCGGCTCGATTATGTCGACGCCAAGCCGGTGGCGGCCATCGTCTATCGCCGCCGCGTGCACATCATCAATCTGTTCTGCGCGCCGGCGCCTGGCGCCGGCGACCGCGCGGCGGCGATGGAGAGCCTGCACGGCTTCAATGTGCGGCGCTGGCGCGAGAACGGTCTCAGTCTCTGGGCGGTGAGCGACATCAATGCCGACGAGCTCGCCGAATTCGGCGAGAAATTCGAGGCGGCGATGAAGCAGTAAGAGCGTCGCCTCTCCCGTTCATTCCCGCGGCAAGCGGGAATCCAGTTCTTTAGCCTGGGTCCCCGCTTTCGCGGGGACGAAGGGTTAGGTTGCAGTCGTAAAATTCGTTGTCCCATCGCGCTCGATGCGCTCGAGCAGATCGATCTCCCACGACAAATATTCGTTCATGGCGGCCTTCGGATCGCCCGGCCGCTCATAGGGCTTGAGCCAGGCGTCAAGCGGCTCGTCGGCCATTTTGACGTCGGTGGAGAGCGGAAAGCCGGCGGCGGCCCAGTTGGCGTTGCCGCCCTTGAGCCAACGGACGGGAATTTTCGTGAGCGCGCGCGCTTCCTCGACCGCGAGGCCGGCGAGCACGCCGTCCTCCGAGGTGAGCACCAGCGTGCCGTGCTGGGGGATTTTCGCGAGCGCCCGGGCGAGGCGGGCGCGGATCGCGAACCAGGCGCCGGGAATGTGGCCGCGGCGGTAATCCGGGCTGCGCGACAGATCGATAACGGTCACGTCGTCGATCGCCAGCACAGCGGAGAACTCGACCGCGGCGTCCGCCGGCACCGCGCCGAGCACCTCGTCGGCCGGCGTGCCGGTTTCGCTGCCGGCTTGCGGCAGCACCGCCACGTCGATCCAGCCCATCTGCTTGAGCCAGGAAGCGGTCATCACCGCGCGCACTTCGTTGTCGTCCGAGAGTACGATGCGCGCTTGCAGCGTGCCGGCGTAGAGGTCGGTCGCCTGCACCAGTTGGCCGCCAGGCGCCGAGCGCGCGCCGGGGAAATGGCCGGCTTCGTATTCGGCCGGATCGCGTACGTCGAAGAGGTAACTCGTCCGGCTGTGGTCGGCGCGCCAGGCCTCGAGCGTGGCGCGGTCGATGCGCGCGATGCCGAAGCGGCGCGCGACATCGTCGGCTTTCGATTTGGCCCAGGCGAGGCCCGAACCGCTTAACCCCGGCGCGCGCTTGTCCTTGCCGTGATCGCAGGTCAAGCCCGCAAGATGCCAGCCCATGGTGCCGTTGCGCAGCGCCACCACCTTGTTCGGTACGCCGGCATTGATCAGCGACTGCGCGCCGATGATGCTCCGGGTGCGGCCGGCGCAGTTGACTACGATCAAGGTGTCGGGCGAGGGCGCGATGTCGCGCACGCGCAGCACCAGTTCGGCGCCCGGTACGTTGATGCCGGTCGGGATGGAAATGCGCGAATATTCGTCATAGGGCCGGCTGTCGAGCACGACCAGATTGGCGCCGGCGCGCATCAGCGCGTTGAGTTCGTCGGCGGCGATCGAGGGCGTGTGGCTGGCGTGCTCGATGAATTCGCCGAACGCCTTGCTCGGCACATGCACGCCGGAAAACAGCTCAAAGCCGGCCGCCGCCCAGGCCGCGGTGCCGCCGTCGAGATAAGAAAGATCGCTGTAGCCGGCATTGGCGAGCACGCGGGCGGCGCGCTGCGCTAAGCCGTCATTGTCGTCGATCAGCACGATGCGCGTCGCGCGACGCGGCACCAGCGCCGCGAAGCGCAATTCGAGCCGGCTCAGCGGCACATTGCGCGCCCACAGCAGATGACTGCGCGAGAAGATCAACTCCTCGCGCACATCGATCGGCGCCAGTTCGCCGCCGTCGCCGAGCATGGCGCGGAGGGCGGCGGGGGAGAGAGGACGGGGGGAAGATTGTTGGGGCATGAGGTCCTTGCTGCGTCATGGCCGGGCTTGTCCCGGCCATCCACGCCTTCCTTTGCAGCCAAGGCGTGGATGCCCGGCACGAGGCCGGGCATGACGGTTTTGGGCGTTGTGGCCTCCGGCTACGAAGCCTGCCGGGAGTTTATCGATTGCACTTCGCCGGTCTTCAGGTCGATCTTGATGCGGTCGATCTTTTCGAGATCGGTGCCGGTGACGCGGATGAAGCGCGCGCGCTCGGGATAATCGATCGAGTGGATGGCGCCGTCCTGGTAGATGCCGGCGTGGCCGGGGTTAAGCCGGTATTTCTTCGCCGGCTTGAGCTTGGCGTGCTTGGGATCGGCGCCGTTATCCTCGCGCGCCCATTCGATCATATCGGTGTATTGGGTGGCCTGGCCGTAGATCGCCCAGGAGGCGCCGTGATCGTGCGGCGGCGACGCGTGCGCCTTCTCGTTGATATGGGCGAGCACTTGGAAGCCGAGCTTGGGGTCTTCGTAGAGCACCTTCACGCCCTTCGGCTGGTCGTCGCCGGCATAGGCGCGGATGAAGTCGGGATTGGCGAGCAGGCGTTCGAGATTGGCGCGCACCTTTTCGCGCCCCGGCGGACCCGGCTCACGGGCGAGCGTGCTTTTGCAATCGGCGATGAATTGGTCGAGGTCGTATTTCGATTCTTGGGCCATGGCGTCCTCCCTGAACTTTATTTTGCGGGATTTTCGCGCAAACAGCGGGTAGGCGCCAGGGGGACTTTGCCCGTCCCGGGCGCAGCGCAGCACGAAGTGTTGCGCTGCAGACCCAGGACCGTTCCAAACGCCGAGCCCGAGAAGGTCCGGGATCAGCGGTGCACCGCTATCGCGCTGCACCGCATCCGGGACAGGCCTCACATCACCTTCTTCGAGCGTCCCCAGGTCTTGAGCGCCGACCAGATGCCGCGCTCGAGCCGGAAGCGGTCGATCGGCGCCGACGACTTGATCGACGAGATGCGGTAGAGGCCGACGCCGGTCCACTGGAAGCCGCATTTCTCCAGCACCCGGCGCGAGGCCGGGTTGGTGACGCGGCTGCCCGCTTGCAGCGCCGCGTGCGCCAGATCGGTGAAGGCGTAGTCGATCACCGCGTGCAGCGCCTCGGTGGCGTAGCCTTTGCCCCAATGCTCGACGCCGAGCCAGTAGCCGAGTTCCGGCGTCGCCTCGTATTGGAACACGATGCCGCAGGCGCCGATCACCGTCTTGTCGCGCAGCGTGATCAGGAATACGGCCTCGCCCGACTTGCTCGCCCCGGCAATGAAACTTTCGGCATCCGCGACCTTGTACGGATGCGGAATGCGCGCCGTGTTTTCGGCGATGCGGCGGTCGTTGGCGAGCGTCGCTACCGTTTTAGCGTCCTCGAGGCGCGGCGCGCGCAAGGCAAGCCGCTTGGTCTCGAGGACGGGGATACTGCCCTCGTGGAAGGTCTCTCTCGGTATGCGTTCCAGCAGTGTCATGGCACGGGCTCCAGGTTTTCAACGCGGTTGAAAAGCGAAGAGGGGGAGCCGGTCACCCGTCTCCCCCTCTCGAAGCCCTACGAGGCCCCGCCGGTTTGACTGAATGACCGGCGGACCTCGATTTTGTCCACCGTCTTACTCGGCCGCAGCCTCCGTCATCGGTACAACGGACACGTAGGTGCGGCCTTTGGCTTTGGTAGCGAACTGAACCTTTCCGTTTACGAGCGCGAACAGCGTGTGATCCTTGCCGACGCCGACATTGCGGCCGGCATGCCATTTGGTGCCGCGCTGGCGCGCCAGAATATTGCCGGCGAGCACGATCTCGCCGCCGGTCGACTTCAAGCCGAGCCGCCGGCCCGCCGAGTCGCGGCCGTTTCGCGAAGATCCGCCTGCTTTCTTGTGCGCCATGAGTACTCTCTCGAATTCCGTTATTCTTTACACCGATTCCATGAAGGAATCATCTCACTTCTTCTTACCTTTTGTAGCCCGTTTGGCGGGCTTTTTCGTGGCCGGTTTCTTGGCCTTCGCCTTGGCGGGCTTTGCCTCCTTGGCCTCGGCCTCGCCCTCCGGCTTCGGCTTGGGCTCGCGCTTGGGCCGCGGCGCCGCCGTTTTCGACGGCTTGGCGCCGTCGGTCAGGATCTCGGTGATGCGGATCACCGAGAACTCGTGGCGGTAGCCGCGCTTGCGGCGCGAATTCTTGCGCCGGCGCTTCTTGAAGGCGATCACCTTGTCGCCGCGCGTGTGCTGCAGCACCTCGCCGGCAACGCAGGCCCCGGCCACGGTCGGCATGCCGATCGTCGGCGTGTCGCCGCCCAGCACCAGCACTTCGCCGAACTCGACGATTTCACCCGGCTCGCCGTTTACCCGGTCGATCCGGATCACGTCTTCGGCGGTCACCCGGTACTGTTTGCCGCCGGCTCTAATGACTGCGAACATCGTTCTTCCCTCGTGTTCGATCCCGGTGCTCGGAGGATTCCGGACCGGCTTCTTTCAGTCGGATTTACGTTGTGTTTTTAAGGGCTTAGTGTGCCCTGAAACAACACGCGGACCCAAAGGCCCGCGACGGCGCTCTTATGGCGGGGAAGAGTGCATCCTGTCAAGAAAAGGCGCCCTTGCGGGCACCCTCAACCCTCGCTCTTGGCAGCCGCTTCGGCACCGGCAAAGGCGCCGTTCTCGGCCTCGCTGCCCGACTGCGCCAGCCGGTAGCCGACGCCCAGTTCGGTCACAAGAATCTTGGGCGAATCCGGATGCGGCTCGATCTTCTGCCGCAGCTTGCGCACGAAGATGCGCAGATAATGCGTGTCGTGCACGTGGATCGAGCCCCACACTTCTTTCAGCAAATGTTGATGCGTGACTACGTTGCCGGCGTGCTGCGCCAGCACCTGCAGCAGCCGGTATTCCTTCGGCGTGAGCGTCAACCGCTTGTCGTTGAGCGTCACGGCGCGGACGGCGAGATCGATGGTGAGCGGGCCGACCTTGACCGTCGGCTCGCCGCTCGCCGCGCGCATTTGACGTCTTAGCGCCACGCGCACGCGCGCCAGCAGTTCCGCCATGCCGAACGGCTTGACCACGTAATCGTCGGCGCCCAATTCGAGCAGATGCACCTTCTGCGCTTCGGTCGAACGCACCGAGAGCACGATGATCGGCACGCTCGACCAGGAGCGGATGCGCTCGACCACCTCGGAGCCGTCCATGTCGGGCAGGCCGAGATCGACGATCAGCAGATCGATCGGCCGCAGCGTGGCCGAGCGGATCGCCTCGGCGCCGGTACCGGCCTCGTGCACCACGAAGCCGTTGAGTTCGAAACCCGTGCGCAGGAAGCGGCGGATTTGAATCTCGTCGTCGACGACGAGCACGATCGGGGCTGGCTCACTCATCTGCATCGCCTTCCATTTGCGTGACAGTGGCTTGCGTTACCGGGAGTTCGATCGCCATCGCGGTGCCGAGGCCGGGCCCCTCGCTGACGGCATTCATCTTGCCGCCATTGGCCGCGATAAATGCATTGGCGATCCAGAGGCCGAGGCCGGAACCGCTGGTGGTCGCGGCATGGCGTTCGCCGCGCACGAAACGATCCCAAATTTTCGACTGCTCGACCGCGGTCAGTCCGGCGCCTTCGTCGTTGACGCTCAGGATCATGCGGCCGTCGCGGGCGCGCGCGGCCACGGTGATCTGCGAGCCGGCGTGGGAATATTTCACCGCGTTGTCGAAAATCTGCACCAGCGCCTGCTAGCACCAGCACCGGGTCGACATGGATGAGGGGCAGGTCGGCCGGCATATTGAGCACGATGCGGCGATCGGCCATGCGGTTGCGGCAGCGCTCGATCGCCGAACTGACGATGTCGGCGGGGTCGGCCCATTCGACATGCGGCTTGATGCCGTCGCTGGAGATGCGGCTGGCGTCGAGCAGGTTCTGGATATCGTTGTTCAGGCGCTCGGCTTCGTCGCGCACGTCGTGCACCAGTGCCCTGAGTTTCTTTTCGTTGGCCAGCGCCGGCGCCGCGCTCAGCACCGTGGCGGCGCCGAGGATGGAGGCGAGCGGCGTGCGCAGCTCGTGGCTGACCGAGCCGATCAGCGCCTCGCGCAACTGGTCGGTCTGCGAGCGCATGCGCGCCTCGCTGATGGCGTGCGCGACGCCCAGCCGTTCCAGCGTGGCGGTGGCGTCGGCCAGCACCGCGTCGACGCGGATGCGCATTTCGTCCGAGCCTTCCTGCGACGCGCGGCCGAGATTGATGGCGATGACGCCGAACTCGGAGCTTTTGGGCGACACGGCGCGGATCAGCCAGATGTCGCCGGTCTCGGCGGTCACCGTCACGCCGCTGTTGGCGTCGCGCCGCCCGGAAGCGACTTCGACCACCTCGGCGAGCACCGGCTCCGGCACCGTGACGCCGGCGCGCCGTCCACTGCTGCCGGATGCCTCGCGCGCGCTGGCGAACAGCACCACCTTGCGCTGCATGACGGTGGCGAGGTGGTCTTCGATCGCGGCATGGATGTCGGACACGTCGAAGGCCACCGCCAGGCGCCGCGAGAAGGCATAGAGGTCGCGCAGGTCGATCTCGCGCTGGCGCGCCGTCTCCAATTGGCGTTTGAGCCTTGTGGCGAGCTGGCTCACCACCACCGCGACAAAGATGAACAGGATGAGATTGAGGACCTCGTGCGGGTCCTTGATGCGAAAGCTGTAGAGCGGCGGATAGAAGAAGAAGGCGGAGGCGAGTACCCCGCCGACAGCGCCGAAGATCGCCGGCACGATGCCCCAGCGGGTGGCCGCGATCACCACCGGGATCAGATAGACGACCGAGCCATGGCCGAGCCCGGTCTCCACGATGATGATATAGACAAAGCCGGTGACGGCCGCGACCAGGCACAGCGTCAGCAAAATGCCGCGCAATTCCTTGCGCACGCGGCCGAATTTCAGGGCGTCGAGCATCGTCATGGCGGCCGCTGGGCGGCCTTCCCTTGGCTGCGCACAATATACGCCGCCGAAGCCTTGTCTGTCTTGGCCCGCTTGGTTAGATAGCAGCCGTCCAAATCGGGCTTTTTCAGGCTCTTTTCGGGCTCCGGAGAGGTGGCAGAGCGGTTGAATGCACCGCACTCGAAATTCGCTTACAGGTGTACTGCGCTGTTTTGTTCTGTCCTGCCTGATATTGAATTATCTAAAGAATTGGCTTAGGCGTCCTTGTATGGCCCGTCGAATACCAGTCGGTGCTACCGAGTTGGGTAGCAAAATGGTAGCAGCTCGTTTCCGTACTGTTCCCGTGCTAGATCGGCGCGCCGGCACGCTCTCGATGGGCAGCCCTAACGGCGTCCTTTGGGGGCGCTTGAGCTCTTGGTGGAATTTAGTTCTGCGGTAGTGCGCTAGCAGGTGCCCACCTCATGGATGAGCGCTAACTCCGCAGGCGCTGGAAGACAAGGCACCAAGGCCGAAGCACGTCTGGAACCGCATTCCTGAAGCAATACGCGAGCGGATCGTTCAGTTGGCCTTGGATGAGCCCGAGCTATCGCCACGGGAACTGGCCACGCGCTTCACCGATACGGCCAATTACTTTGTGTCAGAGGCTTCGGTCTATCGGCTGCTGAAGGCGCATGACCTGATTACCAGCCCGGCCTACATCGTCATGAAGGCAGCCGATGAGTTCAAGGACAAGACAACGGCGCCAAATCAGCTCTGGCAGACGGACTTCACCTATCTCAAGGTGACCGGCTGGGGCTGGTTCTATCTCAGCACGGTCCTGGATGACTTCTCGCGCTACATCATCGCCTGGAAGCTGTGCACGACGATGAAGGCGCAGGACGTGACCGACACGCTGGATCTTGCTCTCGCGGCCTCAGGCTGTGACCAGGTACGGATCGTCCATAAGCCGCGCCTGCTTAGCGATAATGGTTCCAGCTACGTCTCGGCTGAGTTGGCAGATTGGTTGACTGCACAGAACATGGGACACGTTCGCGGCGCGCCCTACCATCCGCAGACACAGGGCAAGATCGAACGCTGGCATCAAACGCTCAAGAACCGCATCCTCCTGGAAAACTACTACCTGCCGGGTGATCTTGAGGCCAGCATTGGCCGGTTCGTCGATCACTACAATCATCGGCGCTATCATGAGAGCCTGAGCAATCTGACGCCGGCCGACGTGTACTTCGGCCGCGGTCAAACAATCCTGCTGGAAAGAGAAAGGATCAAACGGAACACAATCCGAAATCGACGCTTGCAGCACCAAAAGAAAGCCGCGTAAACTAAATCCAGATGAGCCGGCATCTCCCGTAAATCACGCCGCCATCTGTCTCAAATTATCTGACGACGGACAGGCCAAGCCTGCGGGGGCTCGGTAGTCTATTTAGATACGTCAATGGTGCTGTCTGATCCACGTCATTGACAATCCGCGTGTTTGAACGACTTCTTTGTTTCCTCATCAGAACTGGAGTTGAGGATCATGAGCGAGATTATCATTGTGCTTATGGTAATAGCTTTGTTTGGCCTTGCTACCTGGTTATTCGTTATTGAACCGCGTAGTAAAATTCATGATCGAATTGAACCGTGACTTGCCTGCGATCGCGCGCCCCGCCTGGCTCTGGCGTCAAGGTCAAGCCTTCGATGCTACGCAACCTTGACGCCGCTGGTCGCGGACGCGCGATTGAACCTGCCGGCTCCGATGGAATGCCGCTTTCCTTCCCCATCAATCGGCGACGGGATAGTGCGCGCGTTGCCGCGCAGGCTTGCCGGTCCGCATCGGCAAGCACGTCAAGCACGGCCTCGACAAAGGAAAGGGTGCGCGCAAAGCTGGAGAGCCACCATCCATACAGCGCATGCGGAGCGCGAATCGATAACGTCAACATTCTTCAATTCTCCTTAGAGTTTGATTGGATCTGCCTTTCCGGAATCCTGCGCTCGCAGGCGAAAACGCCAGTGCCAAATCATTTCACCAGCGCGACGGTGTGGACAGGAAACGACGCTCGATTTCGCGCTCGATGCTATCGGTCAATCTGCCGCCGTTATCGTGGATATAGCGCGCAATCTCTCGATCGGCCTGACGCTGGCGCGCCTCAATCATGGCGTCGAAAAAGCGTCGCAAGAGCCCGCGGCGGTTGCTGGCGGGTACGTGGGTGGGAGCGAGGTCACGCGGGGAAACCGCGGACGGGGCGTAAGCCATGGGTCATCTCCATTCAAAGGTCCGACAATCCCAGGCGTTTTCCCCTAAGTCTTTTTGTTGTTGCACCGCAATATACGCGGATTCGCCAGCGGCAGAAGTGGCGGGATAGCATGCGGTCCACGCGCTCCATGCGCCTGACTCATGCAATGCATCGCACCAATGTCGCAATTACGTGCAGCTGATTCAAAATGCGGCGCGGGTCGCTTATCGCGTCGCCATTGGGACGACAACGCCCCAGCTCCGCCAATTTTTTGAGCGCGACTACAAGCGAAGCAACCTCAACATCACAATAGTGTGTGTTTCGTCGCCTGTGGAGCGCCCCGACATGGCCTCGGAATTGCCACCGAGCCTTTACATTTCTTTCGCATAAGCACGGTACCCGATGCGGACGAACGCACGAGAAGGAGCCGCTCAATGGGTATGGTGATGATACGTTGCCCCGAGACAAAGCGGGCCATTTCCGCTGGCATGCAGGTTGACCGCGCAACCTTCCACTCCACGCCCGTGTTTTTCAGCCGCACCCTCTGCCCTCTGTGCGGCAACGAACACGAATGGTTCGCCAAGCATGCGTGGGTCTGCGATTTCGGCGCGGCGGACTGCGACCCGAATTGCGAGCGGCAGGTGGCCCAGACGCCTGCTTCAGACTATTGAACTGCGCATCCTCGATACCTAATTAATTGCCCAAAGGCCGAGCCCCATCGGCCCGGCGCACGCGGCGCAACGCCCCCCATCCCAAACCGCGTGCGCCACCCATTGCTCAACATCCTGCCCCACCAACGAACTGAAAATACACGAGCTTCGGGCTGTCGCCTTTTAATTTTTGTCGTGTCATATCCGCGCGATCTAACGTCTGATAAAGTTCCCGTGCAACCAACAGGGAGGAATGACCATGAATATTGACCGCAACAAATGCAGCTATCTCGCGATCATCTCCGCCATATCTGCGGCGTTGGTGTTCGGCACCGCCGGCATCAGCCAAGCTAAGAAGAAAAAAGAAATGGCCAAGGCACCTGAATACGAGGCGATGTGCTTCGGCGGCACGCCGGTATGCGCGGTCAAGGGTGGTATGAAGTTCACCTATGCCAGCTCCTGCTTCGCGGGCAACGACGGCGCCACGGTGGTGTCAGACAAGGCATGCCCGGAGAAGCCGGCCAAGACCGCCATGGCCAAGCCGGCGAAGAAGGCGATGAAGAAGTAACAAGTCGCCGAACCGTCCGCTGTATCTACATCGCTTCCGGCTCGCGGCACAAACTGCTCTTTGAACTTCGCAGCTCGCATCAGCGCTACGCTGCAAACTCAAGCCCCGCCACTTACGTGCGCGGGGCTTTTCATTGCCGCTCTGCGTCGAACGCCGCGTTGTCCAGGGAATATTTAGTTTCACCCCTTGTGAGGGCTTGGCGGCGTTAATACATATCGCAAGCGTAGGCCATTAGGCTGCGTGATACGGAAGGTCCGGCCTTGAAGGCGGACAGTTCGCATGTCCCTCGAAAAAGGAGGCCATGCTATGCAGACATTCAATTTTGCTCCCTTCTACCGTTCGACCGTCGGTTTCGACCGACTGTTTTCCACGCTCGACCAACTCAAAGGTGTGGAGGACTCGGCGCCGAGCTATCCGCCCTACAATATCACCCGGACCGCGAGAACACCTATCGCATCTCGGTTGCAGTCGCCGGCTTCACCGACGCAGATCTCTCAATCGAGGCGAAGGAGAACACGTTGACGATCCACGGCGAGAAGCAGACCAACGACGAGGAGAAAACCAGCGAGGTGCTCTACCAGGGCATCGCCGCGCGGGCTTTCGAGCGTAGCTTTCAGCTCGCCGACTATGTTCAGGTCAAGGGCGCGAGCCTGGAGAATGGGCTTTTACACGTCGACCTCGTGCGCGAGATTCCGGAGGCGATGAAGCCTCGGGCGATTCCGATCGCGAGCTCCAGCAGAATTCTGCAGGTCAAGCCGACCAAGGTCGCGGCTTGAGGCTCTGACTGGTTAATCTGGGGAGCGCCCCGTTTTCCGGGGCGCTTTCGTTCGTAAGGCAGTCGGTTGCTATCGTCTAGGTCAGTGGTGCTGTGTGCTAGCAGCATCTATCAACACCGCAATGAAAGGGGTTGTGGCGGAACAGACACGCCGAAAAGAAGATGATTGTGACGATGAATTCAAAGGAAGTCCTGAAGAAGCGAGCAGGGCACGCTTCAAGCAGGAAGCGCGCGCGTTAGATGGTCGAAAGGCGATGACCGAATATGAAGCTCAAGTTCTCGCCATGCGCGATAAGACCGCACATTTGAAGGCGCTTCGATTAGCTAAGGAAGCCCAGGCGCAGAACGAGGCGCCGCCGTCGAAAACAAAAGTTCGGCGTCTCAAGAAACCGCAGGAATTGATAACCGCTCTTTGAACTTCGCAGCTCGCATCTGCGCTACGCTGCAAACTCAAGCCCCGCCACTCATTGTGTGCGGGGCTTTCCTTGTAACGGGGAGCAGCATCAGGATTTTGATGCCTGCTTTCCTATCTCTTGAAGCGTGGACACTGTGTGCCAGTCTCCCGTTGTAGCAATTATGCCCAGTTGAGCTGTAGTCAGTTTTGCTAACTCTATGTCTAGGGTTAAGTTGTTGACCCATGCGTCGACAAACTGCACAAAATATCTAACATGCAGCTTTCCGTCCGGAGCTGTAGCGGCGTCCTGATAAGGAATGAACCGAGAATAAAATCTACAACTCGTTCAATTGTCGGAATCCCGAGCATCCCCAAACGAGACGCGTTGCTTTCATAAATGGTCGCGGAAATTTGCGGCCTTGGACCAATTGTAATAGTATCGGCCGCCAGGTTTTCATCGGAAGCGACCCTTTCCTTCCAGTCGGCTTCGAGCATCTTCAGTAAAGCATGGTGAATTTCACACTTAGTTTTTATAGAATTAACCTCCCCAAAAAGTGCCAGCGCGAGTGTTTGAGTATCCAAACCAACTTGTTCTTGGCGCTCAACTTTCCGGGCTACAGCTGCTTCCTTCTGAGCGTTAATGAGATTGCGATATCCCCGACTTGTGGCCCAGATGAGACCGCCAAATCCAATCAAAGCCCCTAACAGCGTGCCGCCGCCCTGCAATCCGCCATTTTTGGCGAGAAAATACCAAAGCGCGTCTTGAGGATTGGTGGAGGTAGGGCGTTTTGGTGTCGTCTGGTCCAGCTTCGGCGGCGCTTCAGTTGGTTGTGGGCGACGACTTTATAAAGTCGGTCTTTACAGGTGGCTTGTTTTAGAATCTCCTCCGATTGAGAATTACCCGGCAGTTGCACCGCAATTGTCACAGCGAGGATGCCAATAGCAGCAATTAAGGACCGTGTATTGCGATTGCTTGGATGTTGAGGCTTCAATTCCCGAGGTCTCCGCATATCTGTGTGTACCGAAAATTAAATTCTGCAATATTCGTGGTGAAGGCCACCGAGAACTGGGTGGGACGTGATGGCACCGAGGCGCTCGATCGCGCGATGGAACGGCGCGTCCTTGTTCAGGGAACGATGGATCCTCAACTCATTATAGTCTAGACGGCATATGCGCCTCGGATCCGGCGCAGGTGCGCTTCGGCCGAATACGATCATGTGGTCCAGGCACTCCCGGCGGATCGAACCAATGAGCCTCTCAACGTAAGCGTTTTGCCAGGGTGATCGGAATGCAATCGGCCGGTCTCGAATACCCATGGCGCGCAGACGCTGCATGAAGACTGGCCCATACCGGAAGTCTCCCGATCCCGAATGAGGTATCGCGGCGCCTGGTCCCATGGGAAAGCCTCGGTGATCTGGCGCGAGATCCACTCCGCAGTCGGGTTTTCCGTCACGCTAAACGACAGCCAAATTCGTCGTCCATGCCGTATGATGACAAGACAATAGAGGATCCGGAACGCGATCGTTGGAAGGACAAAAAGGTCGATCGCTGCGATGCCGTCGGCATGGTTGCTCAGAAACGTGCGCCAGCCCTGAGACGGTGGCAACCTGCGGTTAGCGGCACATATACCGAGCAACCGTTGACTGAGCGATCTCGAAGCCGAGCTTGAGCAGTTCGCCGTGAATGTGTGGGGCGCCCCAAAGCGGGTTTGCCCGGCTCATCTCGCCAATGAGCGCGCGCAGCTCTGCCGAGACCTTCGGTCTGCCAGCATGGTTGCGCGATCGCCAGCGCCAATACGCTCGAAACCCAGCGCGGTGCCAGCGAATGATCGTCTCCGGGCTGACAATCGCAATCGCGCCAAGAACGGAGGGGAACCAGCGATAAAGCCAAACAAACAGAAAACGATCGGTATTGTTGAGGTGTGGTCGTTTTGGTGCCCGCCGGCGAAGCACATTGATCTGTTGCCGTAGGACCAGGATTTCTGCCTCCAGCTTTGCTCTCGACTTGAAGAGCGAACCAGGACACCGAGAATCAGCATGGGCAGATCAGTCATCAAGCTGCGAGCTTATCCCGTCTGTTCCCCGCGTCCATGCTGAATCAGATATTCGGTACACACAGGTCGCAAAGGCGCGATGGGTCGAGAGAAGCTAGGCAAACCGATATCCGGCTGTAGAGCTAATGCCTTGCATTTCGCCTCTGCGTTCCACGGCGAGCGGCCGTGGCTTCCCGACGACGACGGCATTCGAAACTCTGCAATTCGGGATGCCGTGCAACTGCCGGCAAACTCCGAACGAAGCGCATCGGCTCACCGCATTTGGGACATCTCGGGAAAAATTTGAGCATGATCCCAAATAGTGGGTCGGGAGGCTGAGCAGCAAGTCAGGAATTTCACGATCAGGAAAATTACCGATACGGACATGGGAGGTCATTCGATACCGTCGCAACCTGTCCAGCATCACAACGGCTCGAGATAAGGTTCCCAGGCCGCGAGCGAGACATTGGCGGTAGGGGTCGGAGTTTTCGCCCCACAAT
>CAVRUP010000026.1:0-20108 GCA_963724335.1 uncultured Alphaproteobacteria bacterium
AGCGGTGCGCGAGCAACTCCTCGACGATCGCGGACCATTCGGAATTGAGTGGGCCTAGCGCCGTCGGCTTGCCCGCCTTCCGATACCAATAGCACGCATTACCAAGATCGCCTTCGGCGCGATGCAGATAGGCGTGCACCCAGGCCGCCTCAGGCCCTGCCGCGTCCATCACCAGCAAATGCGCTTTGTCCCAGTCGCCTTTCTTCACCCACCACAGCGCCGATAAAGCGGGGGCAATGCCGCGCGGTGGCTCCCGATCTTTCAAACTTTCTTCGAACACTTCCACATCGAGTTCCCAATAAGGATCGGCCGGCTCTGTGAGGTCGACTCCCGGCGCAATGACGACCGCCCCCTTCATAAATCCAATTAACGGATGACGTTTTGAAACGGCCGGGCGGCTACCAATGCGTCGGCGACGAGCCTTCTTGGCTATGTTTGATCCCGACGATGGGCCAGCTTTCTTTTTTGTGCTCATGCCAAATTCCGCGATTTGACGGTTGAAGACACATTATTAAAATATCAAAATCTTCTACGGCTGTAACGACTGCCTCACCACCACGGCTGCGGCGTAAACCGTCCCGCCGCCTGCTCGATCACCGAAGCTGCCGAAAACAGCGTCTCCTCGTCGAATGGCCGGCCGATCAATTGCAAGCCGAGCGGCAGGCCTTGCGCATCCGAGCCCGCCGGCACCGAAATCCCCGGCAGGCCGGCCATGTTCACCGTCACCGTGAACACGTCGTTCAAATACATCTCGACCGGATCGGCCTTGCCCTTCTCGCCGAGGCCGAAGGCGGCCGACGGCGTCGCCGGTGTCAGCATGGCGTGCACGCCTTGCGCAAAGCATTGCTCGAAATCGCGCTTGATCAGCGTGCGCACCTTCTGCGCGCGCAGATAATAGGCATCGTAATAGCCGGCCGAGAGCACATAGGTGCCGATCATCACCCGGCGGCGCACTTCCGCGCCGAAACCCTTGGCGCGCGTGCGCTCATACATATCGATGATGTCGCGGCCGCTCTCGCGCAGGCCGTAGCGCACGCCGTCATAGCGCGCGAGATTGGACGAGGCTTCCGCCGGCGCGACGATGTAATAGGCCGGCAGCGCATATTTCGTGTGCGGCAGCGACACCTCGACCAGTTCGGCGCCCGCCGTCTTTGAGCCAGTCCCTGCCCTGCTGCCAGATCTTTTCGATTTCCGCCGGCATGCTGTCGAGCCGGTATTCCTTCGGAATGCCGATGCGCAACCCCTTCACCGATTGGCCGACCGCGGCTTCGTAATCCGGCACCGGCAGATCGGCGCAGGTGGTGTCCTTCGCATCGTTGCCGGCCATGGAGCGCAGCAGGATGGCGGCGTCGCGCACGGTGCGCGCGAACGGTCCGGCCTGGTCGAGCGAGGAGGCAAAGGCGACGATGCCCCAGCGCGAGCAGCGGCCATAGGTCGGCTTGATGCCGACCGTGCCGGTGAAGGCGGCCGGCTGTCTTATGGAGCCGCCCGTGTCGGTGCCGGTGGCTCCCAGGCACAATTGCGCCGCCACCGCCGCCGCCGAGCCGCCGGACGAGCCGCCCGGCACCAGCGCCGTATTGGAGCCCTTGCGGCGCCAGGGCGAAATCACCGGGCCGAAATGCGAGGTCTCGTTCGACGAGCCCATGGCGAACTCGTCATTGTTGGTCTTGCCGAGCAGCACGGCGCCGTCGCGCCAAAGATGGGCGGTCACCGTCGAGTTGTAGGTCGGCACGAAATTGTCGAGGATGTGCGAGCAGGCCGTCGAGCGCACGCCCTCGGTGCAGAACATGTCCTTGATGGCGAGCGGAATGCCTTCCAGCGGCCCGGCTCTGCCGGTCGCGATGCGCGCGTCCGACGCTTTTGCCATCGCGGAAGCGCGCTCCCGCGTCTCCAGCACATAGGCGTTGAGCGCGCGCGCCTTTTCCATGGCCGCGAGATGCGCGTCGGCCAGTTCCAGCGCCGAGAAGGATTTCTTCCGCAGCCCGTCGCGCGCTTGCGCCAGCGTGAGCGAATTCAAATCACTCACGGCTTTTCACGGCAGGTTTGCGCTCATCCGCGCTTGGCTGCGGCGCCGGCGGCGACTTGTCCACGGGCGTCTCGCAGGCAAAGCGTTCGGCCTGTTGGCGCAGGATGCGCTCGCGCTCCTCCGGCGGCAGCGCGTCGATCATGTTCCAGAAGCTGAGTTCGCACGCGATGCACATTGGTTTATTCCGTCATGGCCGGGCTTGACCCGGCCATCCACGTCTTACTGCACGAGATCCCCGGGTCTCGCAGCGCTCGCCCGGGGATGGTGGAATGATGCGCTTCGCCCATCATTCCACCACCTTCGGCACCAGGAAAAAATGATCTTCGCTCGCCGGCGCGTTCTTCACGATATCGTCGGCGATCTCGCCGTCGGTGACCACGTCGGCGCGTTTTTTCATGCGCATAGGCGTCACCGAGGTCATCGGCTCGACGCCCTCGACATTGACCTCCTGCAACTGCTCGACAAAGGCGAGCATGGCGTTGAGCTCGGCACGCAGGTTCTCCACCTCGCCATCGGCGACGGCGATGCGCGCCAGATGCGCGATGCGGCGGACGGTATCGGCGTCGACGGACATGCAAACCTCAAGGAATATCGCCGCGTATAGCAGACGGCCGTTTGGTGTCGCAATGCTAGGCGGCTTTGCGCTCGTGGTCCTCGCAAACATGCACCTCGACGGTCACATGCGACAGGCCCGCAATGCCGGCAAGGCGCGCCTTATAGAATGACGGCGCCTGCGGGCGGTCCGATACCACCACCGCAATCAGCCCGGTATGGCCAGGCCCGAGCCGCCATAGATGCAGGTCGCAGACGCGGTCGCCGTCGACCTCGAGCCGCTGGCGGATCGTGCCGGCGAGATGGCGATCCGGCACCATGTCGAGCAGCACGGCGCCCGCCGCGCGGATCAGCCCATAGGACCAGCTCAAGATCACGGCGACGCCGACCAGCGCCATCAGCGGGTCGAGCCACACCCAGCCGAACAACAAGCCGCAGGAAAGCGCGACAATCGCCAGCACCGAGGTGAGCGCGTCGGCCAGCACGTGCACATAGGCCGCGCGCAGATTGGTATCGTGGCCGTGGTGATGGCCGTGCTGCGCGTGGTCGTCGTCGTCATCGTGCGCGTGGCCGCGTTGATGCTCGTCGTGGTCGAACAACAGCCAGGCGCTCAGGATATTGATCGCCAAGCCGACCGCCGCCAGCGGGATCGCCTGCGTGAAATGAATGGCGACAGGCTGCATTAGCCGCGTCACCGCCTGGTAGCCGATCAGCAGCGCGATCAGCGCCAGGCAAATCGCGCTGGCGAAAGCCGCGAGTTCGCCGAGTTTGCCGGTGCCGAAGGAAAAGCGCGCGTCGCGCGCGTGCCGGCGCGCGAAGCGATACGCGAAGGCGGCAATGCCCAACGCGCCGGCATGCGTCGACATGTGCCAGCCGTCGGCCACCACCGCCATCGAGGCGAAAATGCTGCCGCCGACGATCTCGGCCACCATCATCGCCGCGGTGAGCGCGACCACGAACCAGGTGCGCCGCTCGTGGCGGTCATGCCGCTGCCCGAGAAAGACGTGCGGGTGCTGCCAGGGCTCGATCGAATGGCTGTGCATGGCGATGCTCCTGCGGATGGCCGTCAGGCAAGAGATAAAGCGCAGGCCGCCCCGCGCAACTACTAGGACTATAATCACAATGTCGTGAACGCGCCCGCTGCGCCCCGGCGGCCGGCTTGACGCTTTGACGTACTAGGAATATATTCAGAAAGTCCGGTTCACTGAGGGCGTCATCTAGAGGCGTCAGGACAGTGGGACCGGATGCGGCGCCCGCGCGGGGGAGACGAACGTACCTCCCCCTCCCGGGCGGCGCCGGGACCCGCCCGGCGGCCACTAGGAGCCGCCCGCGAGGAGCTCGCTGACGGTGCTCGGCTCGGCCGGCCAGGAGGTTTGGCGGCGCGACCACCCGTTGAGGGGACTGGCGCCAAGAAACCGAAAGGCACGCCAAGAGCTTGACCGAAAGCGCGGCCCGGCGCCGGAAGGAAGACGCCGCGATGGCGCGCCGAGAGGCGCCACACCTTCGCAAGAAGGTGTGAACGAAGTGCAATGGCCGCGCCGCTTGGCGCGCCATCCCCTCGGCTTTCGAGGGGGACGGAAAGGGAAGACGGCCTACCCGGGGCCGCAAAGAATTCGGGCGGCGGAGCGTTGGCTAAGCGCCATCGTCCCCGCGCAGACGGGGACGACAAAGACGAGATACTATTCCCCGCATGCCCCCGCCCCGCCATCACGACCGCTACCCCTACTCGCCGATTTCCGGGCGTCCGCTCTACGACTGGCCGGGCGGCAAGCGGCTGGCGATTTACATCGCGCTCAATCTCGAATGGTTTTCGTTCGGCGCAGGGCTTGGCGCCGAATTGGCGCCGGGCGGGCCGCCGCCCGACGTGCTCAATTATGCCTGGCGCGACTACGGCAACCGCGTCGGCGTGTTCCGCATGGCCGATTTGTTCGCCGAACTGAAGCTGCCGGTGTCGCTGCTGGTGAATTCGCAGATATATGAGCAGGCGCCGCAGACGGTCGCGGCGTTTCCCGGCGCCGAGATCGTCGGCCACGGCCGCAGCAATTCCGAGCGCCAGGGCACGCTCAGCGAAAACGACGAACGCGCGTTGATCGCGGAGGCGACGGCCGCGATCGAAAAACATTCAAGCGCGCGCCCGCGCGGCTGGCTCGGGCCCTGGATCTCGCAGTCGCCGCTCACGCCCGATCTCCTGCAGGAAGCCGGCTACAGCTATCTTTTGGACTGGTGCCACGACGACCAGCCGACCTGGATGAAAACGCGCAACGGGCGCATTCTCTCGGTGCCCTACCCGCAGGAGCTCAACGACATTCCGCAGATCGTCGCGCGCAAGCGCGAAGGCGCCGACTTTGCCGACATGATCGTCGATGCCTTCGACGTGCTGCACGGTGAATGCGCCATGCGCCCGCTGGTGATGGGCATCGCGTTGCATGCCTATATCGTCGGCCAGCCGCACCGCTTCAAGCATCTGGCGCGCGCGTTTAGCCATATCGCGCGCAAGGCCGACGACAAGGTCTGGTTCACCACTGCGGGCGAAATCGCCGCGCATGCGGCCGCGCTGCCGCCGGGCATCGTGCCGTGATAGACTTGCTCTGCCGGGAAGGAGAACGCGCCATGTATACATTCCCCAATCCACTCAACATCATGTTTCCCGGCGCGGGCGGCAACTTCCAGTCTTTCGATTTCTGGTCGCCGCGCGTGTCGGTCAACTTCGCCGGCAATGCCGGCGTCGAACGCGAGGTCAACGAGGACGTCGCCAGCTACGGCAAACAGATCGGCTGGCTCAACGACATTGTCGCGGCGCTTGCTAAAGCGGAGCCGAACGCGCTGAAGGAAAACAAGGATGCCGAAGGCGCGCTGAACAGTCTCACCGAGGCCATGCAGAAAATCGACGCGATCAAGAAACGTCGAAAGGCCAACGCCTACGACGCCGCGCGCGACGCATTGAGCCGTCTCGGCGCGGCCGACAAGGACGCCTATAAGCGCCTGGTGACCTCGCTCGATCCCGACCAACCGCCGGGCATCGCCTGACGATGACGATCGGCACGCTGGTGGACATCGCGCCGCTTCTGTCCGCGCGCGGCGCGTTGATAGGGCTCGATCTTGGAAGCAAGACCATCGGCGTCGCCGCAAGCGACCCCGACCGCAGGCTGGCGGCCGGGGTCGAAACCATCGCGCGCAAGAATTTCACCGCCGACGCGCGCCGCCTGCTGGCGCTCGCCGCCGAGCGTTCCGCCGCCGGTTTCGTGCTCGGCCTGCCGGTCAACATGGACGGCTCGGAAGGCCCGCGCGCGCAATCGACCCGCGCCTTCGCGCGCAATTTCGAGAAACTCACGCCACTGCCGATCGCGCTGTGGGACGAGCGGCTGTCCACCGCCGCGGTCGAGCGCGAGCTGATCGCGACCGACATGAGCCGCGCCCGGCGCGCCGAAGTGATCGACCAGCACGCCGCCGCCTATATCCTGCAAGGCGCGCTCGATCGCCTCGCGCGGCTCGACAAATAGCAAAAGGGCGGGCGCGAAAGCCCGCCCCCGTTTCGGGTCGCCGTCAAGCGTCAGTCGCAGGACGTGAAGTGGATCGACGCCGGCGACCGCGCGCATCCGGGGCCGCGGTGCGAATTCGCGCTGCTCCAATAATCGCCATAGGATGGCGCATAGGCGTAGGAGTCATAGGGGCCGGGCGCGTAGCCCTCATCGGGCGCATAGGCGTAAGCGGGGCCGTAGTAGTCATAGCCGTAGTAAGGTGGATACGCGGCGCTCGCCGCCGCCGCGCCGACCAGCGCACCGACGCCAAAGCCGATCGCGGCGCCCGGGCCATGGTGCCAACCGTGGCCGTGCCAGCGCGCCTGGCTCGGCGTCGCCGCGGCAAGCGCGAGCGCGCCCGCAAGGGTCGCCGCGGCCGCATATTTCGAAAGCGTTCTCATGGTTCGTCTCCGTGTCTGAACGTTCCTTCGCCCGTCGCGCGGGCGTTCCTCCGGTTGGTTTTCGTCCGGCCTGCGCCCGTTTCCGGTTCCGCCGCGACGAAACCGGTTCCGGCGGCGCCGCCGGCGCCTCGGGGGTCAACACCTGCCGCCGCCGCGCGTTCCGTTAACCGCGCTGCGCGCGATAACGCTTCCGTGTGGACCGTTGCGCGATCGGGTCTTGCCGGGAACCCTGGTTCCGCCTATAGCAATCGCTTTAATGAACATTGCGCCGAAATCCTCGTTCGTCCTCAACCAACGGCATCTGTTGGGGATCGAAGGACTTTCGCACGCGGAGATTTCCGGCCTGCTCGACCTCGGCGAGGAATTCGTCGAACTCAATCGCCAGGTCGAAAAAAAGCGCACCTCGCTGCGCGGCCGCACCCAGATCAATCTGTTCTTCGAGGTCTCCACCCGCACCCAGTCCTCGTTCGAACTGGCCGGCAAGCGGCTCGGCGCCGACGTGATGAACATGTCGACCGCCTCCTCGTCCATGCGCAAGGGCGAGACGCTGATCGACACCGCGATCACGCTCAATGCCATGCATCCCGACATTCTGATCGTGCGCCATCAATCCTCCGGCGCGGTCGAACTCTTGGCGAGCAAGCTCGAGGGCTGCTCGGTGATCAACGCCGGCGACGGCTCGCACGAGCACCCGACGCAGGCGCTGCTCGACGCGCTCACCATCCGCCGCAACAAAGGCGGCATCGAGGGCCTGCTGGTGGCAATCTGCGGCGACATCCTGCATTCGCGCGTCGCCCGCTCCAACATCATCCTGCTCAACGCCATGGGCGCGCGCGTTCGCGTGGTCGCTCCCTCCACGCTGCTGCCGCCCGGCATCGAGCACTTCGGCGTCGAAGTTGCGCGCGACATGCGCGAGGGCCTGAACGGCGCCGATATCGTGATGATGCTGCGCCTGCAGCGCGAGCGCATGAACGGCTCTTACGTGCCGTCGATCTCGGAATATTTCCACTATTACGGCCTCGATGAGAAAAAGCTCAGCTATGCCAAGCCCGACGCGCTGGTCATGCACCCGGGCCCGATGAACCGCGGCGTCGAGATCGACTCCATCGTCGCCGATGGCGCGCAATCGCTGATCCGCGAACAAGTCGAAATGGGAGTGGCGATACGCATGGCCGTGCTGGAAGCCTTGTCGCGTAACCTGCCGAACGCCTGAGTGTGATGTTGCAATATGTTGTCTGACCGCCGCCCGATCCTGCTCGCCAACGCCCGGATCGTCGATCCGTCGCGCGACTTCGATATCGTCGGCGACCTCTTGATCGCCGACGGCGCGATCCGCGAAGCCAAGAGGGGCATCGGCGCCGGCGGCGTGCCGGAAGGCACCGACGTGGTCGACTGCCGTGGCAAACTGGTCGCGCCCGGCTTGATCGACATGCGCGCCTTCGTCGGCGAGCCCGGCGCCGGCCATCGCGAGACGCTGGCCTCCGCGAGCCAAGCGGCCGCCGCCGGCGGCGTCACCACCATCATCTGCCAGCCGAACACCTCGCCGGTGATCGACAATCCAGCGACGGTGGATTTCGTGCTGCGCCGCGCACGCGACACCGCGATCGTGCACGTGCATCCGATGGCGGCGCTGACCAAGGGCCTCGAAGGCGATGAGATGACCGAGATCGGCCTGCTCAAAGCGGCCGGCGCGGTCGCCTTCACCGACGGCGACAAGAGCGTGACCAATGCCCAGGTCATGCGGCGCGCGCTCACATACGCCAGCGATTTCGACGCGCTGATCGTGCATCACACCGAGGACCCGGACCTGATCGGCGACGGCGTGATGAACGAAGGCGAATTCGGCGCACGCCTCGGTCTGCTCGGCATTCCGAAGGCGGCGGAAACGGTGATGCTTGAACGCGATATCCGTCTGGTCGCGCTTTCGGGCGGGCGCTATCACGCGGCCTCGATCACCTGCGCGGAATCGCTCGAAGTGCTGGGCCGCGCCAAGGATGCCGGCCTCGACGTCACCGCCTCGTGCTCGATCAATCACATCACGCTCAATGAAAACGACATCGGGCCCTATCGCACCTTTCTGAAACTATCGCCGCCGCTGCGCGCCGAGGGCGACCGCAAGCTGCTGGTCGAAGCGCTGGCGAGCGGGCTCGTCGACATGGTGATGTCGGACCACAATCCGCAGGACGTGGAGACCAAGCGCCTGCCGTTCGCGGAAGCAGCCCCCGGCGCAATCGGGCTGGAGACCATGCTGGTTGCCGGGCTGCGCCTGGTGCATTCCGGCGAGATCGACTTGATGGCCGTGCTGCGCGCGATGTCGACGCGGCCGGCCGAGCTGCTCGGGCTGCCCGGCGGCACGCTGAAAAGTGGCGCGCCGGCCGATGTCATCGTCGTCGATACCGAGCTGCCGTGGGTGCTCGATCCGGCCGAGCTCAAATCGAAATGCAAGAACACGCCGTTCGATGAAGCCAAGCTGACCGGCCGCGTGGTGCGCACCATCGTCGCCGGCCGCACCGTCTACGAATACGTATGACAATAATTTTGTCATTCTGGGACGCGCCGAAGGCGCGGACCCGGAATCCAGATACAGACACTGTGTTCGTTTCTGGATTCCGGGTTCGCGGGCTTCGCCCGCGCCCCGGAATGACCAGAGAGTTCGTATGATCTCCGCGCTCGCCTTCGTGGTCGGCTATCTGTTCGGCTCAATTCCGTTCGCGCTGATCCTCACGCGCGCCGCCGGTGGGCCCGACATCCGCGCCATCGGTTCCGGCAATATCGGCGCCACCAATGTGCTGCGCACCGGCCGAAAGGGCCTCGCCGGCGCGACGCTGCTGCTCGACGCGCTCAAAGGCACCACCGCGGTCTTGCTAGCGGCGCATTATGCGACGCCGGACGCCGCGCTTGTCGCCGGGCTCGGCGCGTTCCTCGGCCATCTCTTTCCGGTGTGGCTCAAGTTCAAAGGCGGCAAGGGCGTCGCCGTCTATATCGGTCTGCTGATCGGGCTCTATTGGCCGGGCGCGCCGATCTTCTGCGGTATCTGGCTCGTGGTCGCGGCGTTGAGCCGCTACTCCTCGCTCGCAGCCATGGTCGCGAGCGCCCTCACCCCGTTCGCGCTGTGGCTGCTCGGGCAGCCGCGCGCCGCTGCATTATTTCTACTGCTGACCGCGCTTTCCTGGATCATGCACCGCGCCAACATCGCGCGGCTGATCGCCGGCACCGAGAGCCGGATCGGGCGCTCTTCGGCCGCCTAGCCGACGACCGCGGCGCGCACCGGGGCGCCGTGGGTGTGTGGAATCTTGTCGGCAAAAATTTCGACCAAGTGATCGGGCTCGTTTCTGCCGGCGTACGGACGCAATGCCTCATCGATATAGCTGCGCGCGGCGGGGTCCGCGACGACGCGCGCCATGATACGACGATAACGGCGAATGAGCCGCAGCCATTGCGCCGCCGCTTTGAGAAAATCGAAGGCGCGCCAAGGATAGAAGACGAGCGGGCTGACAATCGGCATTCCGTAGCGCCGCTGGGTGCGCACCTTGCGTCTAACTATTCCGAACTGGAGCGGATGCACGCCTTCAATCCGCGACGATCCCGAAAAGATCATCATCGCATCCAATATTTTGGTTGGATTGATACCGCTGGCGACCGCGCGGCGTAATATGGTTTCGACGTGTGCGTCGGTGTAATAGCGCGTCCACGCGTCAGCATAGGTCCGCATCCAGGCTTCCTTCGACATCAGCGGGTGCGCGGTGCAGGCGTGCTCCAGATCGTATTTGTTCATGTCGGGTTCCATCGGCACCCCGCGCATGTATAGATTCTTATGGTCCTCCGAACCGGGTAGCGGCGTCAGATAAAAGAACTCCAGGAGATCGATCGGCAGCTCTTTCTTGATAATCTCGATGTCGCGCGCGATCGACTCGGGCGTGTCGGTCGGGAAGCCGAGAATGTAGCCGGCATAAAGGTCATGACCTTCTGGTTCCGCCAAGCGAGCAGCATCTCGCGATATTCCCAGATCTTGTTCTGCCGCTTCTTGGTGCCCATCAGGGACTCGGGATTGATATTCTCGAGCCCAATGAACACGGCGTTGCAGCCAGCGCGCGCCGCCTTCTCGATGAAGCCGGGAATGCGGTGACACAGGGTGTCGACCTGAAGGATGAGGCGGATCTTGAATTTCTCCCGCTCGCGCAGTTCGATCAGGCGATCGAGAATGGGCTCCCAGTTGCGGTTGCGCGCAAAATTGTCGTCGGTCACAAAGAAGCGCGTAATGCCTTGCGCCGCATTGGCGCGCACGATCGCCTCGACGTCATCCGGCGTGCGGTAGCGCGACTTGCGCCCTTGCACGTTGATGATGGTGCAGAAGCTGCACTGGAACGGGCAGCCGCGGCCGGCATCGAAGCTCGAGTAGTGCCCGGCGACCCGCGTGACCACGGAGCGCGGCAAGATCGGGAGAATAGCGGCGGCCATCTCCGGCAGGTCGTCGAGAAATTTGTAGATCGGCTTGGCCGTTCCATGCGCGACATCGCGCAGCACCTCGGCCATACGGCCCCGGGTCTATCCGGCCGAGCACGGCGACCTTTTGGAATCGATCCTCGCCGAAGGCGCCGCCGTGTCGGAAATGCCGCTCGCCTGGGAACCGCGCGCGCGACTTTCCGCGCCGCAACCGGCTGATCTCGGGGCTCTCGCTCGGCGTGGTGATCGTGGAGGCGGCGCGCCGCTCCGGCTCGCTGATCACGGCGCGGCTCGCCGGCGAGCAAGGCCGCGAAGTGTTCGCGGTGCCCGGTTCCCCGCTCGATCCGCGCGCGGAAGGAACCAACGGGCTGCTTAAACAAGGCGCCACGCTGGTCACCGAGGCGGCCGACGTGATCGCCGTACTGGTCCCGATCCTCGGGCGCGCCTTCGACGTACCGGTGGAGGAGCCCGCGCCCGACGTTCCCGGCCCGCTCGACGTCGAGCCCGGCGAGGACGAGCGCGCCCGCATCACCGGCCTGCTGGGGCCGACGCCGGTGTCGATCGACGATCTGGTGCGACTGTCGCGCGCCTCGCCGGCAATCGTGCGCACGGTGCTGTTGGAACTCGAGATCGCCGGCCGGCTTGAGCGCCACGGCGGCGGCTTGGTGTCGCTGCTATAAGATGCGGGACGAATCGTATCGGACCGCTGCAATGCTCCGGAACTTAGTGTTCTTCTTCATGATCTTGGCGCTGTTCTGCGCGCCGGCGCGCGCGCAGGAGCCATCCTTCGTCGCCTTCGAGACCGCGCTATGGCCGGACGCGCAGGCCAAAGGCATCACGCGCTCCACTTTCGATCTCGCGCTGAAAGGCGTGACGCCGGACCCGCGCGTGATCGCGGCCACCAAGCGCCAACCCGAATACGGCAAGCCGGTCGGCGCCTATGTCAATGATATCGCCTCGCGCTCCCGCATCGCCAACGGCCAGCGTAAGGCCAAGGAATGGGCGAAGACTTTCGACGCAGTGGAAAAGAAATTCGGGGTCGAGCGCTGGGTGCTGATCGCGCTGTGGGGCATCGAGACCGATTACGGCGCCGAGAAGGACCATTGGGACGTGTTCCGCTCGCTCGCAACGCTTGGGTTTGTGCGCTACCGGCATCCCTATTTCCGCAACGAGCTGCTTGTCGCCATGCGCATCATGCAGGACAACAAATTCCCGCGCGAGAAGATGGTTAGCTCATGGGCTGGCGCCATGGGCCAGACCCAATTCATGCCGAGCAATGTCATCGATTACGCCATCGATTTCTCCGGCGACGGCAAGAGCGACATCTGGAGCAATGTGCCGGACGTGCTCGGATCGACCGCCAATTATCTCGCCAAAGAGCACTGGATTCACGGCCTGCCCTGGGGCTTCGAGGTCAGCGTGCCGAAAGGCTTCGACTACATGAAGAGCCGCGGCAGCTTCGCGGAGTGGACAAAGCTCGGCGTCCGCCGCGCCGACGGCAAACCGTTTCCCGCGTCCGGCCCCGGCATTTTATTTTTTCCGAGCGGCGCCAATGGCCCCGCCTTCATTGCTACGGAAAATTATGCCGTGCTCAAGGAGTACAACAACTCCGATCCTTACGGGATCGCGGTCGGCCATCTCGCCGACCGCATGAGTGGCGGTCCGCCGATCAAGGCCGCCTGGCCGGCCGACGACCATCCGATTTCGCGCGACGCGCGCATCGCCTTGCAGAAAAAATTGTCCGCGCTCGGCTACAAGGTGCTCGATTTCGAAGGTCATATCGACTTTGACCTGCGCGACAATATCCGCGCCGAGCAGGTCAAGCTCGGCATGCTGCCGGACGGCAACCCGACGGCAGCGTTCCTCGCTCGGCTCGGCGTGAAGGGGCCTTGATTAGCGTCTACCGTTTGTCCGATCGCTGTGGCGGTTGACGCTTTCGGCCTCCAGGCGGACCATTTCCAGCAGGTAGCCGAGGGTGTCGAGACCGGTCCGCCGCGCCATGGTGGCAAGGTCGGCCGACATGGTCGCCACGTAATTGGCTACCATTGCGCGGTCGCCGATTTCGCCTGCGGCGGTTTGGTCGGCCATCCTGGCTCCGTTTCGGTCCAGCACGATCGCTGCGCGCCGGTTCCCGATGGCGAAAATACACAATCTGCCTCCGAATAGTAGCCTTTAAATTGCTTTTCAATAAAATACCTCTGTTGGTTGTATTAGGGCGCAGCTCCGGTCTCTTTGATGCCCGAATTGGCTGTTCATAAAGGTTTTCCGGGCACCCTTATTTGACAGTAAGGGATGCCTTCACCATGTTCCGGCCAAAGCAAGCGGCCAATTCCGCCGAGCATCGAAGCGATTCTGGCGGATAACCCATTGGATTTTCATGAATATTGTCGTTGTTGAGTCGCCGGCCAAGGCGAAGACGATCAATAAATACCTGGGGCCGGGCTACGAGGTCTTGGCGTCGTTTGGCCATATCCGGGACCTGCCGGCCAAGGACGGCTCGGTCGACCCGGATAACGACTTCCGCATGATTTGGGAGGTCGACGCCAAGTCCAACCAGCGCCTCAACGAGATCGCCAGGGCCCTGAAAGGCGCCGACAAGCTCATTTTGGCCACTGACCCCGACCGCGAGGGTGAGGCGATCTCCTGGCACGTGCTGGAAGTGCTTAAGGAAAAGAACGCGCTCAAGAAGCAGACGGTGGAACGGGTGGTATTCAACGCCATCACCAAGCAGGCGGTGACCGAGGCGATGAAGCATCCGCGCATCATCGACGCCGCTTTGGTCGATGCCTATCTCGCCCGCCGCGCGCTGGACTATCTGGTCGGCTTCACCCTCTCGCCGGTGCTCTGGCGCAAGCTGCCGGGCGCGCGCTCGGCCGGCCGCGTACAATCGGTGGCGCTACGGCTGGTCTGCGACCGCGAGCTGGAAATCGAAAAATTCGTCGCCAAGGAATACTGGTCGATCGCCGCCACATTGGCGACGCCGCGCCAAGAAACCTTCGAGGCGCGCCTCACCGGCGCCGACGGCCAGAAGATCCAGCGGCTCGATATCGGCTCCGGCGCGGAAGCCGAGGCGTTCACCCGCGATCTGGAAGCGGCCACTTTCAAGGTCGCGGCGGTCGAGGCCAAGCCCGCGCGCCGCAATCCGCCACCGCCCTTCACCACATCGACCATGCAGCAGGAAGCGAGCCGCAAGCTCGGCTTCTCGCCGGCGCACACCATGCGGCTGGCGCAGCGGCTCTACGAAGGCATCGACATCGACGGCGAGACCATCGGCCTCATCACCTATATGCGCACCGATGGCATCGACATGGCGCCAGAGGCGATCGCCGCCGTGCGTAAGATGATCGGCAAGGATTACGGCGCGTCTTACGTTCCCGAGACACCGCGCACTTACCAGAACAAGTCGAAGAACGCGCAGGAAGCCCACGAAGCCGTACGCCCGACCGATCCCAACCGCTCGCCTAAGGATGTCGCGCGCTCTGTCGATCGCGACCAGGCCCGGCTCTACGAGCTGATCTGGAACCGCACGGTCGCGAGCCAGATGCAATCGGCCGAACTCGAACGCACCACCGTCGACATTGCGGCACAAGTCGGCGCCCGCAATCTCGAACTGCGCGCCACCGGCCAGGTGGTGAAATTTGACGGCTTCCTCACGCTCTACCACGAAGGCCATGACGAGGACGACGAGGATGACGAGTCCCGCCGCCTGCCTGCGATGAGCGAAGGCGAATTGCTGGAGAAGCAGGCGATCAACTCCTCGCAACACTTTACCGAACCGCCGCCGCGCTATTCGGAAGCAGCATTGGTCAAGCGCATGGAAGAGCTCGGCATCGGCCGGCCATCGACCTATGCGTCGATCCTGCAAGTGCTGCAAGACCGCGGCTATGTACGCCTCGACAAGAAGCGCTTGATGCCCGAGGACAAGGGTCGCGTGGTGGTCGGCTTCCTGGAGAGCTTTTTCCAGCGCTATGTCGAATACGATTTCACCGCCAACCTGGAAGAACAGCTAGACCGCATTTCCAACAGCGAACTCGACTGGAAGAAGGTGCTGGCCGACTTCTGGATCGACTTCATCGGCGCGGTCAACGAGATCAAGGACCTGCGCGTGACCCACGTGCTCGATGCGCTCAACGATCTGCTGGCGCCGCATATCTTCCCGCCACGTCCCGAAGGCGGCGACGCGCGAAAATGCCCGTCCTGCGATACCGGCCGGCTCTCGCTCAAGCTCGGCCGCTTCGGTGCCTTCATCGGCTGCTCGAATTATCCCGATTGCACCTTCACGCGGCAGATGACGCCGGGTGCGAATGGCGGGGTCAACGGCACCAAAGTACTGGGCGAAGATCCGGAGACCGGTCTCGAAGTCTCGCTGCGCGGTGGTCGCTTCGGCCCCTACCTCCAGATCGGCGAACAGTCGAAGGAAAAAGGCGCGGAGAAACCCAAGCGTGCCGGCCTGCCGAAGGGGCTAGCGCCGGAAGACATCGATCTTGAAAAGGCGCTCACGCTGCTCGCGCTGCCGCGTGAGGTCGGCATCCATCCGGAAGACGGCGAACCAATCGTCGCCGGCATCGGACGCTTCGGCCCCTACGTCAAACACGGCAAGACCTACGCCAACATCGATTCCAACGAAGACGTGTTGACCGTCGGCCTCAATCGCGCCGTCAGCTTGATCGCCGAGAAGAAAGCGAACCCTGGCCGCGGGCGTCGTTTTGGCGCCGATCCCGGCAAGGTGTTGGGCGAGCACCCCGACAAAGGCGGGCCAATCACCGTCAAGAACGGACGCTACGGGCCTTACGTCAGCCACGCCGGCATCAACGCCACGTTGCCGGGTGACAAGACGCCGGACACGATTACGCTCGAAGAAGCCGTGGGCTTGATCGAAGCGCGCGCCGCCAAGGTCGGCAACGCGCCGAAGGGACGCCGCGCCGCCGGCCGCAAGACGGCTTCCGGTAAGAAAGCCGCTTCACCCGGGGCCAAGCCGAAGAAAGCGGCCGCTGCCAAGGCAAAGCCGGTGCGCCGTACCAAGGCCGCCGCCGCCGAGTAGCTAGCGAAGCCCGCGTCCAATCATTACATTGACTTCAGTCGCGCTGTTACGGCGCAGGAAAATCTATTTTGAACAAGCAAACCAAACAAACACCTTCCCTCCCCTCCAAGGCTGACATTCTCGCCTTCATCGGCAAGCGGCCCGGCAAAGTCGGCACCCGCGAGATCGCCCGCGCCTTCGGGCTCAAGAACGCCATGCGCGCCGAACTCAAACGCATGCTGCGCGAACTCACCGACGATGGCGCGGTCGAGCAACGCCGTAAGAAGCTGCATCACGCCGGCACTTTGTCCTCGACCGTGCTCGCCGACGTCACGGCGCGCGATGCCGATGGCGATTTGCTCGCCACCCCCGACGAATGGGACGAGGAGGCGCATGGGCCCGCGCCGAAAATCCGAATTCACACCCCGCGCAAGGCGCGCCCCGCCGAGGCCGCCGGCGTCGGCGACCGCGTGCTGCTGCATGTCGAGGAAACCGAAGACGATGACGGCATCCGCCACCGCGGCCGCGTCATCAAGATCATCGATCATCCCAGGCACCGCGTGCTGGGGATTTTCCGTAAAGGCCCGCATGGCGGCGGCCGGCTGGAACCGGTCGACAAAAAGATGCTCGGCAAGGAGCTCAGCATTCCGGCTGGCGCTACCGCCGAGGCACAATACGGCGACCTGGTCGCGATCGAAACCAGCCCCGCGCCACGCTTAGGGCTTACGACCGGCCGCGTGGTCGAGCGCCTCGGCTCGCTCGCTAGCGAGCGCGCGGTCAGCCTGATCGCCATCCACGCCCATAGCATTCCACATGTGTTCCGCCACGACACGCAGGCTGAAGCAGATGCCGCCTGGCCGGCGACCCTTGCCCATCGCGAGGACTGGTGGCGCGTGCCTTTCGTCACCATCGATCCGCCCGACGCCAAGGATCATGACGACGCCGTGCATGCCGAGCGCGACACGGCGACGAACAACCACGGCGGCTACATTGTCACCGTCGCGATTGCCGACGTCGCCCATTACGTGACGCCCGGCTCCGCGCTCGACCGCGAAGCTTTGGTGCGCGGCAATTCAGTCTATTTCCCCGACCGCGTGGTGCCGATGCTGCCGGAGCGCATCTCCAATGATCTGTGCTCGCTGCGCCCGCGCGAGGACCGCGCCGCGCTTGCCGTGCGCATGGTGATCAGCGCCGACGGCCACAAACGCTCGCACACGTTTCACCGCGTGATGATCCGCTCGGCCGCCAAGCTTTCCTACCAACAGACGCAATTCGCCATCTGCGGGCGCACCGACGAGGATACCGAGACGCTGGTGAAGCCGGTGCTCGAACCGCTTTATGCGGCTTACGAGACGCTCATGCGCGCGCGCGCCGAACGCGGACCGCTCTATCTGGACCTGCCGGAGCGGAAAATCCTGCTCAAGGCCGACGGCACCGTCGACCGCGTGATCGTCCCTGAGCGGCTGGAGGCGCACCGGCTGATCGAAGAATTCATGATCCTCGCCAATGTCGCTGCCGCCGAAACGCTGGAAAAAGCGCGGGTGCCGCTGATCTACCGCGTGCACGACGAGCCGGGCATCGAAAAGGTCAACGCGCTGCGCGAATTCCTCGCCACGCTCGACATCCCGTTCGCAAAAGGCGGCGTGTTGCGGGCGGACGCTTTCAACCGCGTGCTCGCCCAGGCCAAGGGCCGCGACGCCGAGCCGCTGATCAACGAAGTCGTGCTGCGCACTCAGGCCCAAGCCGAATACGCGGCGGAGAATTACGGCCATTTCGGCTTGAACCTGCGCCGCTACGCGCATTTCACCTCGCCGATCCGCCGCTATGCCGACCTGATCGTGCATCGCGGGTTGATCCGCGCGCTCAAGCTTGGCGGCGATGGCCTGCCCGCGGCGATGGACAACAAGGCGCTGGCGGAAATCGCCACGCAGATTTCGGCGACCGAGCGGCGCGCCATGCTGGCCGAACGCGAAACCAACGATCGGTTGATCGCGCATTTTCTGTCCGACCGCGTCGGCGCCACTTTCGACGGCCGCGTCTCCGGCGTGCACCGTGCCGGCCTGTTTGTGAAACTGCACGAAACCGGCGCCGACGGCTTCGTGCCGGCGCGCACCATCGGCGACGAGTATTTCCGCCACGACGAAGCCGGCCACGCCATGGTCGGTTCGCGCTCCGGCGCGACTTACCGGCTGGGTGATCGCGTCACCCTCAAGCTGGTGGAAGCGGCCCCCGTTGCCGGCGCCTTGCGCTTTGAGCTTTTATCGGAAGGCAGACCGGGAAAACCGAGCCGCCGCCCGCGCCACGAACAGCGCCAACACTACCGCCCGCGCGGCAAGCAACGGAAGGCACGATGACGCAAGACCCGCAGACCAGAGACTTGGGCAAAGTCTGGGCCGAGCGCATGACCAAGCAGGAACGCGACCAGACGTTCCCCGACAGCGAGCCGCGCGACGCGGCGACGCTGATGCTGATCGACCGCTCCGGAGCAAAGCCGAAAGTGCTGCTCGGGCGCCGCCACATCGGTCACAAATTCATGCCCGGCAAGTTCGTATTCCCGGGCGGGCGCATCGAACTGCTCGACCGCATCATGCCGGCGGCGAACGAACTGCATCCGGAAACCAGAAAAAACTGCTGGAGCGGGTGAAGGCCCCCGGTGAAGCCTTCGCACGCGGCCTTGCGCTGGCGGCGGTGCGCGAGATGGCCGAGGAAACCGGCCTGCTGCTCGGCACCAGACGCGACGATGCCCCGGCGGTGCCGGGGGAGATATGGGCCGCCTTCGCCAAGGCGCGCGTGCATCCCGACCTCGCGCAGATCCATCTTATCGCCCGCGCCATCACACCGCCGCGGCGGCCCAAGCGCTACGACACACGTTTCTTCACCGCCGACGCCAACGCGGTCGCGTACAAAATCGAGGGCATCGTGGGGCCGGACTTCGAACTGGTCGAGCTCACCTGGGTGCCGATCGAGGAAGCGACCCACTTGGACATGCCGACCATCACCGGCGTGGTGCTGGAGGAAACTTGCTGCCCGCGTCGCGGCCGGCATGGGCCACGAGCTTGCGGTGCCGTTTTATTTCATGATCGAGCAGCAGTTCTTCCGGGGAGTTGCTGTAAATGCAGCAAAATAAGGGAGTTTCTCGACATTTGCCGCGCGACCGCTAGGTTCCGCGCCAATCAACGTCTCGACAGTTCCGTTGCGAGGGAAAATCCATGGCCAAAGCCATCAGTCTGAAGATCAAGCTCGTCTCAAGCGCCGGGACCGGCCACTATTACGTGACGCGCAAGAATTCGCGCACCCAGACCGACAAGCTGGCGAAGAAGAAATACGACCCGATTGCCAAGAAGCACGTCGAGTACAAGGAATCCAAGATCAAGTGAGCGCCATGCTGCGCACGCTGTTCGCCGCGCTGCTGTTCGTCCCGCTGGCCTTCGCCTCGGCGAACGCGATGGAAAAGCATCGGCTCGCGTTGCAGATCAGCGACAACGATCCGGCCAAGATGAATGCCGTGCTCAACGTCGCCGCCAACGTGTCGAAATATTATGCCGACAAGGGCGACGAGGTTGAAATCGAGATCGTGGCCTTCAATGCCGGCCTCAACATGCTGCGCAAAGACAAGTCGCCGGTGCTCGAGCGGCTGAAATCCTTCCAGCAGGGCATGCCCAATGTCTCGTTCATGGCCTGCGAGAACACGCTCGCCGCCATGACCCGCCACGAAGGCAAGGAACCGCCGCTGGTCGACAACGCCACGCGCGTCCCCGCCGGCGTGGTCACGCTGATCGAATTGGGCGAAAAGGGCTGGACGATCGTCAGGCCGTAGCGTCGTCGTTCCCGCGAAAGCGGGAACCCATACATCACGGACTATCGATAGGCCGGTGGCTATGGGTCCCGGCCCTCGCTTCGCTCGGCCGGGACGACAATCAGAAAATGGTGGCCGGCCGAAAGCGGTGTCTTGAGGAGGCCACTCTCACCGCTTCCGCGCCGGCCGAACCCCACGAGGACCCAGGAGATGCGGCGGACCTGAGCTCTCCGCAGGGCATTGCATGGACTGTTCGGGCGCAACGGCACCGGAATCAGCCGTCGTCGGCGAGGTTAGACCAAGCGCCCGCACCGGCCAAATTGGCTTTTTACGGCTTTGAAATTGCGACGAA